>JBOGNA010000025.1:0-4537 GCA_050746925.1 Candidatus Acidiferrales bacterium | reverse complement strand
CAACGACTGGGCCGAAGAACTCGAAGCCACCGCCAAATTCTTCGACAAATTCGGCAAGCGCCTACCCGCTGAAATCCGCACCGAGCACGACGCCCTCGCCGAAAGGCTTCAGCGCGTCGCCGTCGCCCCCAAGTAATCACCGCCTACGAGTCGATTGGCCGATTCGCTCCGCCGGTTCTTGTAGCGCCGGCATCTTGCCTGCCGCGCCGCCTGCTGGCGGGCCGGCTCTTTTTTGCCCGCGTGACCTCGTACCACCAATTCGCCGGAACGTAGAAAATCCGTAGGGGCGCTGCTCGCTGCGCCCGCCGTTGCACGTGCTCCCTTGTACCCGCGCTCTCCGGTACGCCACTTCTGCAAACCAACCTAATTTACGAGCAACTCCACAATCGTTCCCGCGCTCGCATTGCACGCGAAGAAGGCTTCGGCGGAATTCGACTTCAGGCTGATCAACACCTTCCGCACTCGCTCCTCCCCTTTCACCGCCCCCACCCAGACTGGCCCCTGGTCCGGAAGCCGCTTGAAAATGTCGTACGTCGAGAGCATGTCGTGGCTGCAGTTCATGACAACTCCTCAATCTTCTGGATTCTTCCTCTAGGCGCGTCCCGCGCCGGCTTTCGCAAGCTCGTTCACAGGATACTGCTGCTGCAAAACCATCAGCGCGTTCACCAGCTCGCTCACTTCTTCCGGCGAAGCAACCGTACAAATCAAATCCAATAGGTATTCTTCCAGGTTCTTTCTGCTTCGAAGATCCGAAATAGGGTCCATCTCTCATCTCCTTCGCTCCTGGCAGTGCGGGTGTTGGCGGAACAGATTGCGAATCCGTTGGCCGAATAGCCGGCACGATCATTGAATTGCAAAATGGGCGTGCAGGACGAGCCGCCGATTCAGGCGTGGAGGGTTACGCTACGTTCGGTAAATACACAGCAGGTGCCGATAGCCGGTCGGAGAATGGACGGGATTGG
Organism: Candidatus Acidiferrales bacterium; assembly: GCA_050746925.1. Lineage (GTDB taxonomy): Bacteria > Acidobacteriota > Terriglobia > Acidiferrales > UBA7541 > Palsa-295. The sequence goes on along the minus strand of JBOGNA010000025.1, from coordinate 3,575 downwards.
TGCGAACGGGAAATTGGAAAGTAGGCCCGGCGATCGCGAGGGCCGAGTTCTGAGTGTCTTGCGTTGCGCTTAAATCATTCGCAGATTTTTCGAAGGCGTGAGCGGAAGCCGTTGAGTGGCCGGAAACAAGCAGAGTGAAGTCGTTCGAAGTGTCGTCGGTGAGCCGGAGAAATTCAGGATATTCGATTGCCGACAAGCTGCAGAACAACAGAAAAATCACGAGCACGAGGCTGAAGCGGTTGCGCGCGTCTCGATTGGGAACCATGTACGTGTCTCTTATACAACGAACGCGCCGCCCGCTCAACATTCGCCAAGCAATTCAATCCGACCGGGCGCCCGCTCCCCGACTACCACTCAGAATCTCCACCGCAGCGCGGGGTTGTCTCGCGCTGCAAAAGTTCGCCGATTCGCTCGAAGGAGCGGCCCGAATCGCCGCCGAGTGGAGCAATTCTAATATACGGTGCCGCGATTAGAAATCTGCGTAACTGCTTGAAAACAAAGGACGGAGTCCGTTTCTAATCTACTGTAAAGCGGCACTTTGACGCGAGCGCGCGGGCCTACAAGATCGATTCAATTTCTGAATCAATCGCCACATGCGTCTGTGGAAATCCGTTAATCTGGTAGGCCTCGCCGCCCTCGTTCCGGAACTGAAAGAACCGGCTGATGTGGTAATCCTCATCGAGGATGTCAAACGCAGACTCCGCGTCCCCCCGCGAAAACCCAAGCGACGAAATCGCGACCGGCTTGCCGTAGCCGCCCGACACAGCCAGATATTTTTGAATCAGTTCTCGAAGCGACATTTGTCAGATCCAAACGTACGCGCCCGCTTCGCCGTACGGAAGATTCATGTAGAACACGTTCGCCTCGGCAATCTTCTCAAATGCCGAAGCCAATTTCTGCGCCCCATGCATCGCGCACAGCCATTCGCCCGGTGCCTCGCTAATTTTTTCCACTTCGTCGAGGCTCGCCACTTCCCCGCGCAGCATCCAGAGCCAGGCCGCCGGCCGCGAGCATTCTGCGCAAGTTCCACTCGCTTGCACCAGCCTTTCGTGAATCGCCGACGCCGTTTCCGGCGCAATTCCTGCCGCTTCGAAATCCGGCGCCGCTACAAAAAAGTACTGGGTGAAACTCTCGGCATCCGGTTCAAACGCCACAACTCGCCCTTCAAATGCCGCTAGCTCGCCTTCAACCGTATCCAGCAGGCAATCGCGACACAGCGTCACTTCCGGCCGCACCGGTTCGCGGCGCGTCGCTCGCTTTCCGCGAAGGTAGAGCGTGTCCGGCAGAAGCGTCGCCATCCACGCGCATTCCGTCCGCACGTGAACGCATTCCGCGGGCGTTCCCTTCAGCCGCGCCCACCAATTGCGGCTGCTGGGCAGAATCTCGACTCGCGGGTACGCCTCGTCATACGAAGCTCTCGCCACGATCCTCGGTTCACTCCGTCGTTCCGCCGCGTATGGTAGCAGAAGACGAAACGGAAACTCGAACCTAGGTCGAGCCCCGCCACGTTTGTTCGTCCCGCCGCGTTCGGATATGATGGATGCCTCAGCGCGGCGGCCTCTGCAATCTTCGCAGTCTGAAAAATCACGCGCAAGCAAATAGGGAGGAATGAGCATGGCAATTTCGGTGGGAGCAGCAGCGCCCGATTTCACCTTGAAAGATCAGAGCCAAAAAGAAGTGAAGCTCTCCGATTTTAAGGGCAAGAAGAACGTCGTTCTCGTATTTTATCCCCTCGATTGGAGCCCCACCTGCACGAACGAGCACGCTTGCTTCGTGAACGACATGAAAAAATTCGAGCAGCTCGATGCGCAGGTGATCGGCATCAGCGTAGATAGCGCGTGGTCGCACAAGGCCTACGCCGAGAAAATGGGCATTCACTATCCGCTGCTCGCCGATTTTCAACCGCGCGGCGCCGTGGGCGACAAATTCGGAGTCTATCTCGCCGACAAGGGAATCACCGGCCGCGCCATTGCGATCGTTGACCGCTCCGGTAACGTCGCCTGGTTCAAGAACTACGATATTCCCGTCGTTCCGGACCTGAAGGAAGTAGCGGACGCGCTGGCAACGGTGAAGTAGCGGTTCTCTTCGTCGGAAGTTATTTCGGGGAGGAGCGCTGCGCAAAGGTGCGGATGTAATCCACCGCTTGCCAGCGCTCTTCTTCGCTCAGCGATTCGAAGCTGGGCATCGGACGCGCTCCCTTTGTAATCCTCCAGTAGAGTTCACCGTCCGTGATCGCTGCCATCGCGCGCGCGTCGCGGAAGTCAGCGGGTGCGACGGATAATTGCTCCGCTTTCGGTCCCCGGCCGTCCCCATTCACTCCGTGGCAATTCTGGCAGCGCTCGGTATAAACATTCATCCCGGCTTCGATGGCCTCCGGCGTAGCCGCAACCGGATTCTGAAGTTTCTTCGCGCGCGCTCGCCCTCCGAAATCGCTGAATGAATACAGCACGATTCCGCCCGCGATCGCTACAATCACAAACGTGACCAGCACGGGCGCCAGCAGATTTCGTGGTTTGTCAGATGGAAGGCTGTCGCGTTCTGGCATTCTCAGGAGTTCCGGCCCTTCGCAAGATCACTCGCCGGAGAATTTTCGCACGCCGCCCTACGATTTCCCACTGAAGATCGCCATCAGCAGCCACACGTTCATGCCCAGAATGACAGCCGTCGCGACATACGCCAGATAGTTCGTCAGCGGACGATTCGCGTGCGTGCCCATCAGGTCGTGCCGCCGGGTGAGAACGAGCAGTGGAATCATCGCGAACGGCAGGCAGAAGCTGAGCACGGCCTGGCTCAGAATCAACGTCTTCAAGGGATCCAAACCGACCGCGATGACAATGATGGCGGGAATCATCGTCACCACGCGCCGCAAGAAGATGCTGATGCGCAGGTTCAGAAATCCCTGCAAGATCACCTGACCTGCCATCGTGCCCACGGTGGAAGACGATAACCCCGAAGCCAGCAGCGCCACGGCAAACGCCGTGCCGGCAAATCTTCCGAGCAGAGGCGTCAACGTGTGGTGCGCCTCTTCAATCGAATAGACGTGCATGCCGCTGCCAAAAAATACGGCCGCTGCCATAACCACCATGGCGGAATTGATCAGCCACGCCCCGTTCATCGCCAGCATCACGTCCATCAATTCCATCTTGCGGTGGTGGTGCTCCACGCGGTCGAGCGGGTCGCGTCGGGGCAGGACGAGAGCCGAATGGAGGTAAATCACGTGCGGCATCACGGTGGCGCCCAGCATCGAGACGGCGATGTAGATCGAAGACGAATGAATTTCCGGGAGCACGACGTGCTTCAGAATGGGCGCCCATGCCGGTTTGCTCAGAAACATCTCAAACGCGTACGCGATTCCGATCACCGCCACGAAAGCCATGATGACGCGCTCGAGCCACTGATACCCCAGTTGTTCGAGAGCGAGAATCAGCATCACGCAAACGCCGGTCAGTATCGCTGCCGGCAGCATCGGGATTCCGAACAAAAGATAGAATCCCAACGCCGCTCCGAGAAACTCGGCCAGGTCGGTGGCCATCGCCGAGACTTCGGCGGCAAACCACAAACACAGGGTCATGGGG
>JBOGNA010000024.1:0-3761 GCA_050746925.1 Candidatus Acidiferrales bacterium | reverse complement strand
GAATAGTTCCAGCGGCTGCTTCCCGCTGACCACTTCTCCCCGCGCCAGCACTTCCCCATCGGCGCCCACCGCGCACCAGCAGCAACTGCGGTCTCCCAAGTCCAATCCGATCGTGACTGAATGAGCAAGCCACTGGTTCGACCAGTGAGACTTGAACAGGTTTGACCGTTCCGGGAGTCTTCCCCAGCGTAAAATCCTCTCCAAGTGGCTTGATGAGAACCACAAGGAGAGGATGTTATGTCAGACGTTTATCAGAGCCTAGCCCATTCCAAATGGGACTGCAAGTATCACGTAGTGTTCGTGCCCAAACGACGGCGTAAGGCGATTTTCGGCCAAATCCGCCGCCAATTGGGCGCGATCTTCCATGCGTTGGCAAAGCAGAAAGAGTGTCAGATTCTGGAAGGACCCTTGCTGCCGGACCACGTGCATATCTGTATCGCGATTCCACCCAAGCATCCGGTCGCCTCGGTGATCGGATTTCTGAAGGGGAAGAGCGCTATTGCAATCGCCCGACTGGGCGGGAAGGAGAGGAACTTCTCGGGTGAACATTTCTGGGCCCGCGGCTACGCGGTGTCCACGGTTGGTTTCGAGTTGGAGCAGGTGAAACAATACATCCGCGAGCAGGAGGCCGCGGATGGCAATGACGGGAGCTTCTGAATTAAGCAATAGGCGCGCAACGCGCGACGCCTAGACCAATGGCCCGACCGCCTTTGAGGCGGCCCAACTCATCAAGCCACCCGCTCTGCGGGGGGTGTCTGACTTACAGACCTGATCATGCGACGAACCCTGAACTGGTCGGGGTTCCTGGGGCTGACGCAGCTGAGTTCGCTCGTCTCAACTGGCCCACTTTGATCGTCTGAACTGGCCCACCTGAACAATCCCGGATGACACGATTCGGGGAGGGACAGGAGAACCGGAGTGGAACTATTCGAAGAGATCCGGCGCGGGCACGCGGCGGGAGAGACGATCCTGGGACTGGCGAAGAAACATGGAGTGCACCGGAGAATGGTGCGCCAAGCGGTCGCCAGCGCGATCCCGCCAGAGAAGAGGAAGTCCGTTCGTGAGGCGCCCAAACTGGCGCCGGTGAAAGAGCACATCGACCGGATGCTGGAAGCCGACCGGCAAGCGCCGCGCAAGCAGCGGCACACGGCGCACCGGATCTGGACGCGGCTGCGACAGGAGCAATCCGGGCACCCCATCGGAGAGCCCACCGTGCGGCGATATGTGCGGCTGCGTAAACAAGAGCTGGGGCTCAGCGGCCGGGAAGTGTTCGTGCCGCAGAGCTACGACTGGGGCCAGGAAGGTCAGGTCGATTGGTTTGAGGCGGCGGCGAAACTGGGAGGTGAACCCTGCCAGCCGCAGTTCTTCGCGATGCGCAGCATGGGGTCGGGCGACGCGTTCCATCGGGCGTACACCCGCGCCACGCAGCAAGCCTTGCTCGAAGCGCACGAACACGCCTTCCATTATTTTGGAGGCGTGTTCCGCACCCTGCGCTACGACAACATGGCTTCGGTGGTGAAGAAGATTCTGAGAGGGCGGCAGCGGATCGAGACGGACCGGATCATTGCATTCCGTTCGCACTGGGGATATCGGAGCGAATATTGCAACCCGGCCAGCGGCCACGAAAAGGGTGGCGTGGAAGGCGAGTTGGGCTGGTACCGGCGCAACTGTCTGGTGCCGGTGCCGGAAGCCGCGGACCTGGCGGCTTTGAACGAACAGTTGTTGGCGGCGTGTGTAGCGAACCGGAGCCGCACGATCGGCGGCAAGAGCATGACCATCGGCCAAGCCAGCGGGCACGAACGCACGCGCTTGTCGCCCCTGGCCGAAGAAGGCTTTCCGATCCACGAGATTCTGTATCCGCTGGCGGTGGAGGGGAAGGGCCGTGTGAAGGTGAAGACCAACTGGTACTCGACCCCCCTGTGGCCGGGGACGCGCGCGACGGCGCTGGTCTGGCCGTTGTCGGTCGAGATCCAGCGCGGCGGCGAGTTGGTGGCCCGGCACCCGCGCTGCTATGGACGGGGTCATCGGATCCTGGACCTGGAGCATTACCTGGACGTGTTGGAGAAAAAGCCGGGAGCGATGGCGGGTTCCACACCGCTGGAACCATGGCGGCGGGCCGGACGCTGGCCCGAATGTTTGGACCAGATCTGGCGGGAACTCGAACACCGGCACGGCAAAAGCGCTGGAACACGCGGGATGATCACGCGGGTGCGCGCGGGTTCGGGGCAAGCCTGGGACCGGATGATCGGAGCGGTGAAAGAAGCGATACGCCTGGGCGTCGGCGACGCAGCCGCCGTCTTGCACATTTTCCACATGCCCGATCCCGAACAACGCCGCCAATATGCCCTGACCTTGGCGGAAGAGCTGACGCAGTTCGAACGCCCGATGCCGGCGAGGGACGACTACGGCTTGTTGCTGGGCGGCACACCGGGAGGCATCCAATGAAGAACCAGACGGACGCATTGGAGCACGCCAGTGTGCGGCAGTACTGCAAAGCCGTTCGGGTCCCGACGGTGGCAGCCAACTTCATTTCGCTCGCCGAACAGGCCGTCAAGGAGAACCACAGCCACATTCAATATCTCGAAGCCCTGCTGGCGATCGAGTGTGAAGAGCGCGACCGGCACGCGATCGGGAACCGGACTCGCGATGCGCAGCTGCCGCGTATGAAAACCCTGGAGGAGTTCGACTTCACGCAAGCGCCGCGGATTCCGGCGGCGAAGATTCGAGAGTTGGCCGAGGGCGGCTACATCGAGCGCAACGAGCCCGTGGTGCTCATCGGAGAATGCGGCACGGGCAAGAGCCATCTGGCGACGGGTCTTTGTCTGGCGGCCTGCCGCCAGAAACGGCGCGTTCGCTTCACGACGGCAGCGGCCTTGGTGAACGAGTTGGTGGAAGCCAAACAGAACAACCAGGTCCGGAGGCTCATGACGCGTTGGCTGAGGTACGAGCTGATCGCCCTGGATGAAGTCGGATACGTGCCGCTCGCCGATATCGGGGCCGAGTTCCTGTTTCAAGTGATCTCGGAACGGGCCGAGCGCGCGGCGAGGATTGTAACCACGCACCTCCCGTTCTCGGAATGGACATCGGTGTTTCCGAATCCGCGGCTGTGCAAGGCGCTGCTCGACCGGATTACGGATCGAGCGCACATTATTGAAACCGGGACGGAGTCGTTCCGGTTTCGCCGGACCATGGAAAGGAGGAAGAAAAAGCAGTGAGGCTTCCGCCTCGACGCGCGGTGGAAACAGGAAGCGTATGAGTTTTTAAGGCATGAGCAAATCTATCCATCCGATGTTGTTCCTCAAACCGGGCGCCGGACCGTTCCCAGCCCGGCCCCGGTGTCATCGTCTGGATGAGTTTGCGGACGGCTATTCCTTGACGGGTTGCTCTCCAGCATTGCCCGTCTCCGCTTCACCGGCCAGTCATCATTTTCGGCCTAGCACCGGAAATCTGTCAACCCTTCACTTTGAGTCTCTCTGGACTTTTACCGACGCTCAAGGCAAACTATCAATATATAGGTGGGCCACTTCTGATCATCGAAGTGGGCCAGTCCGGAGTAGCGAACCCACACATCAGCCACCATGTTTTTCGATTGGAAGACCAATTGCTTTATCTAGCGCCGACCAACGTAAAAACTTTCTGTTTGGCGGATTTGGCGTCGCGACCATCGTCGTAGGCACTCGTCGAGATGATTCCGACAAACGCCACTGCGGCGCGGAATAGTACTGTAGGTACTATAACTAAAATTCTGGTAACGACCATGC
>JBOGNA010000023.1:0-64494 GCA_050746925.1 Candidatus Acidiferrales bacterium | reverse complement strand
GCCCATACCGCCCGGTTCGGGACCGATTAGAATTTCGTAAGTTGTTAATTCCAGGTGTGTTATTCGAATTTCTAATCGCGCAGCCGCGATTAGAACTCCGGTGCGCCCCGGGCGGTTGGCCGGGCAGACTGCCGCCTCCCGGTGTACAGGGCCCCCACATTCGTCCAATCAAAAACATAGCGCGTACATTAGACGGGAAGTCGCCCGAAAGTGCAAGCGGTTGTTGGTGTGAATGTCTCGTAAAGTGCTGATAAGAAAGGCTAAAAGCATTAATACGAATGGCGCAGAGAGCCGGGGGGCCCGGCAGCTACAACCGCGAAATCCGCACGATCGTTCTCACGCTAACCCTCACGGTCATCACTGTAATCCTTAACGATCCGCGTCACTGTGATTCATGGGGCCATGGTTAAGGTTGCGTGGCTGCGAACCGTAGGCTGAACGGAGGAGTGGGCGGGGTATGTTAATCTTGGCGGCGGGGTAGGTCCTTTCCAGGAGGCGATTCGCATGGCATCTTCCGCAGCGCTGCGCCGCAGCGACCGGGTAACGCTCACACTGCTTCTGGAAGCTTCCGGGACGGATAGCCACGGGAAGGCGTTCACGGATGCGACGCGCACCTTGCAGATCAACCAGACGGGTGCGGTGATCGTACTCGACCGAGAGCTGAAGAACGACCAGCCGGTGCACTTGAAGAGGAAATCGCCGAACGAGGCGCACCGAGAAGCGGACGTGCGGGTGGTGGGGCAGTTCGGGCGCGAGAAGGATGGCTTTCTCTATGGCGTCGAGATTCTCAATGAGCAAAGCGATTTGTGGGGAGTGGAATTTCCGCCGATTGCGACTTCCGAAGAAGCAGTGGCGCGGATGTTGCTGGAGTGCAGCTATTGCCGCGGGAGGGAAGTGGTTTATCTGAACGAACTCGATCTGCGCGGGTTTGAGTCGAACCGGGGAATTGCGCGGCATTGCAAAGTGTGCGGAGTGCCCAGCATCTGGACCCAGGCGCCGCACGAGGATGAAAAGAAATTAAACTCGCGAGCGGCGCGGGCGCGGCGCGACTTGAAGGATGTACTGCCGGCAGGCGGAGAGCAGCGCGAGCGGCAGCGAATGCGAATGAAGACGCGGCTGACGGCGTGCATTCGGCAGGCGGGAGCGGACGACGAGCTGGCGGTGTGCGAGGATATTTCGCCGATCGGGATGTGTTTTCGGAGCAAGCGGCGGTTTGATGCGAACGCGTCGATCGACGTGGCGGTGCCGTACGCGCCGGATTCGGCGAACATCTTTTTGCCGGCGCGGATTATTTATTCCGAGGAGATGCCGAAAGCGGGATTGTTCCGGCATGGGACGGAGTATCGGAGATTGGTGCCGCGGCCGGAGTAACAGTGCAGTGCACTGCGCGGTAAATGAATTGGACGCTGGGGTTCTTCGGCCATCCTGGCCGGATGGCCTCCCTTCCTTCGTCAGGGCAAGCAGAATGACAGAATCATGCTGTCGCTGAAGGTTCGCGACCGCTCTAGCCGACGGCGACGGGAGAACGCTCGCGCGAGCGGCGGCGGTGATACTGCATCGAGATGTTGAGGTGCACGTTGCCGGCGGGAGTTTCAAAGCACAGGATGGTGGCTTCGGTGTCCTGGCCGGCTGCGGCGACCTGCTCGTCTGTCAGCACCGACGGCGGGAATACTTTGAACTGAAAGCCGCGGTCATTGAGCTGCGTGACGGCGTTGCCGATGACCATGTTTGCAAGCTCGCAAACGGCTTCGCGCACGATCGGCTGCGAGGAATCGACTTCATCGCCGGCGAGATAGCTGGCGACCTGCGTGGCTGCCTGCGGGTCCATGTCGAGAATCACGCGGCCCTGAATTTCTCCCTTGAAGGCGACGGACGCGGCGAGACCCTTGCGGCGATAGCCTTCTTCTTCCATGGTGAGATCGACGATGCGCGGGGACGTCTTCATCATCTCCGCGAGAACTGCGTCGAGCGAGCCGATGAACGGCTGAATCAGATCCATCCTCATCGATCTTTCTCCCCTCCGGCGTGGACAGGCGATGCGACGCCGTCGTCATTGAGAACATAACGGATGATTTCGTAGAGCGCGTCGGGCTTCACGGGCTTCTGGACGAAGTGGCGCGCGCCTTTCTGCAGAGCGGCGAGGATATTGTCCTGGTAGCCGACGGATGAAACCATCACGATGCGCGCCTCGGGATGTTCCTGGACGATGCGCTCGACGGCTTCAATGCCCTCCATCTGCGGCATGGTGATGTCCATCAGGACGATGTCCGGCTTGGTGCGGGCGTATTCGGTGATGGCGGTGCAGCCGTCACCCGCTTCGCCGACGACCTGGCCGCCGAACGATTCGACCATCTTCGCGAGGCTTTTGCGGGCGAAGACGGAATCGTCAACGATCAGGTAGCGAGCCGGCTGATTGTCTTTTTTTCGCGTGAGTGCGTCGAACTGTTTCATAACTATCTCCTTCGAGAAATCTCCCGATCGGCGCCGACAGGTTCGGCCACCGGACGCTCCGGCAAGCATCTCGATTGCATCACACCGGCTAAATTCGAAAGTGAGACGACACGACCGGCAAAGCCGCGTTCGATGGCCGCGCGGGGCATGCTGTCCACGACGCATGTTTCCGGGCTTTGCGCGATGGTGATGCCGCCGCTGGACTGGACGGCGCCCATGCCGGCGGCGCCGTCGTCACCCATCCCCGTCATCAGAATGGCGAGAGCGTTGTCTTTGAATTCCTGGGCAACGGATTGGAACAGGACATCGACGGAGGGCCGATGGCCGTTGACGCGCGGGGCATCGACGAGAATGGCGACGTTGCCATGCTCCATGCGGCGAACTTTCATATGGCGATTGCCGGGGCAGATGAGCGCGCGGCCGGCGAGCAGGAGGTCGCCCGATTGAGCTTCCTTCACTTCGATGGCGGAGGATTCATTCAGGCGCTGCGCGAACATTTCCGTGAAGCCTTCGGGCATGTGCTGCACCACGAGGAGGCAGCCGGGGAAGTCTTCGGGCAGCTGCGAGAAAAGATATTGAAGAGCGTTGGGGCCACCGGTGGACACGCCAATCGCGACGATGCGCGTGGGCCAATGGGGCATCGACGAGCGCCGAGGTTCCTTCCGCCGGGAGGAAGGGACCGTGATGATCATTTTCGGCGCGCCGGAGGATGCGGCAACTTTTATTTTGATGGCAAGCTCGGCGGCAATCTGGTCGATGCGGCCGGCGGCAGCATCTTGCGGTTTCGCGACAAAATCAAACGCGCCGAGGGCGAGCGCTTTCAAGGTGAGAGTGGCGCCGCGGTCGGTTTGCGAGCTGACGACAATGACCGGGACGCGATGTTTGCGGGTGATCTGGCGAAGCATCTCCACACCGTCCATGCGAGGCATGTCGAGATCGAGCGTGACGACGTGCGGGCGAAGCTCAGCGATTTTTTTCAGGCCGATTTCGCCGTCCATCGCGGTGCCGACGACTTCGATGGAAGGATCGTGCAGCAGCGCCTGCGGAATCAGCTTGCGCATCAGCGCGGAATCATCCACGACGAGAACTCGGATGCGGCCGCTCATGCCGTGGCTCCGACTGCGGGAATTCGCGACAGGTGCGAAATCACCGCGGGAACATTGAGGATGAGAACGACGGTGCCGTCGCCCAGAATCGAAGCGCCGCTGACAAGCGGAGAGGTGACGAGACGATCTTCCAGCGCCTTGATTACAAGCTCTTCTTCGCCCATCAGGCTGTCCACCACGAGTCCAAATTTGCGATTGCCGGCGCCGATGACGATCACGAAGACGCGCTTGGCGCGTTCCGCTCTTTGCTTCGATTCGAGGCGCTCGATGCGAACGAGCGTGAGGACCTGTTCGCGCAACTGAAAGACCTCGTGCTCGTCCACGCGGTGGATTTCTTCGTCGGTAATGCGGGTGATTTCGACGACGGAAGTAATCGGAACGGCATAAAGGCGGCCAGCGGCGCGGAAGAGCAGCGCCTGGATGCTGGCGAGCGTGAGAGGAACCATCAGGCGAAACTTCGTGCCCTTGCCCGGCTCACTTTCGAGTTCGATCGCACCCTTGAGATTGGAAAGCGCGGCCTGCACCACGTCCAGACCCACTCCACGGCCGGAGATTTCCGTGATCTCATCAGACGTGCTTAGGCCGGGCGTAAAGATCAGGTGAAGCGCTTCGAATTCGGTAAGTCGGGAGGCTTCTTCAGCCGTGAGAATGCCCCGTTCGATGGTGCGCTCGACAATTTTCTGGCGATCGAGTCCGCGGCCGTCGTCGGAAACTTCGATCACGACCTGGTCACCCTCGTGATAGGAATCGAGGCGAATCGTGCCGCGGGCCGGTTTACCGGCGGCCTCTCGTTCAGGAGAAGATTCGATGCCGTGATCGGCCGCATTGCGAACCAGGTGCGCGAGCGGCTCGGCGAGAGCGTCGAGGATGCTCTTGTCGAGGTCGGTATTCTGACCGGACAAGTCGAGCGAGATGTCTTTGTTCTGCTGCTTGGCGACATCGCGAACGATGCGGGGGAAACGGCGGAAAAGCTGATCCACCGGCACCATGCGAATCTTCATTACGGATTTTTGCAATTCGCCGAGGACGCGAGATTGAAAGGCGAGGGCGTCGGAGAACTTTCCGCGCAGCGGGTCTTTCGAGTGGCTGCGCTCGAACTCGTTGATGGTGCGCTGCAGCATCGATTTGCCGATGATGAGTTCGCCGACGAGGTTCATCACCGTTTCGATGCGCGTGGCATCGACGCGCAGAGTGTTTTCGGCGGCGTGCGACATGCCGGAAGCCGCGCCGCCCGCATGAGAGTCGTCGGCGTGGCTCGAGGGCGGATCGTGTTGAGCGCTGCCGATGCCCGCGGAAACGGCCGCGGCTTCGGACTCGAGAAGAATGTCGAGAAGGTCGCGCGGCTGCGTTTGCTGTTCCTTGAGCTCTTGTACGGAGATACGCGCGACGACAGACGGCACGTGGCAGCGTTTGCGAATCCAGTCAGCAGGCTTCGCTGTGGAAAGCGCGGCTTCAATCACTCCAGCCTGCTCGATCTCGGAAGCTTTTTCGGGGTGCAGCGCGAGAACTTTTCCGGCGCCTTCGAGAGCTTTGCGAGCGAGTTCAAATGCAGCGGCGGGCAGGAGTGATTCCGGGTCGAGATGAATTCCGACGTTGTAGATGCGCTCGCCACGGCGGAACGCTTCGGCGATCATCAGGCGCTCGTACTCGGTCCATTCGAATTTCGCTTCGCGCGCGACTCGTTGCGGCTGCGGCGCGACGGGTTTCGTCAACAGGCGCTGAATGTGCTCGCGCAGTGCGCCACCGGCCGGAGGCTTCAGATCGTTGCAGTACGCTGCGAGCATCTCGTGAAAGGTGTCGGCAGCTGCGAGAACCACCTCGGGGATCAGACCCGCGTGCTGTTGCGCCAACTCGGGCGTGAGGACGTCTTCGAGATCGTGCGCGAGTTCGCTCAGCTCGCGGAATCCGCAAGCGGCGGAGTCGCCTTTCAGCGTGTGAACCGCGCGGCGGACGCTGCGAAGGCTTTCCTTGTCGCCCGGGCGCTCTTCGAGCGCGAGCCCGGCCTCATTCATGGCCTGGAGAATCTCCGCAGCGCTCTCGAAGAAGAGATCGCGGAGTTCGGCGGCGCGCTCGTCGGGGAAAAAGGTCACTGAGCTCCCTCGACGCGCTGATACACGGTGGCATTGTTCTGATGAATCATGTGGAACGCTTTCGTGAGGCCAAAGAGGCTCTCGGCGTGGCCGACGAACAAATAGCCTTCCGGATTCAAGCAGCGGTAAAACTTTTCAACGAGACGCTTCTGCTCGGCTTCATCGAAATAGATCATCACGTTGCGGCAGAAAATTGCGTCGTTGCGCTGCGGGAGATATTCGGTCTTCAAATTATGGAAATCGAACTGGACGAGATTCTTCAGCGCGGGCTTGACGATGTATTTGTCCGCGACTTTGTCGAAGTAGCGCAGCCGGCAGGTGTAGTCAACGGTCTCCATCTGCGCTTCCGTGTAGATGCCCTGCTGCGCGGTGAGGAGCGCGGAATAGTTGATGTCCGAGGCGAGAATCTCGACTTTCCACGGCGGCGGAATCAGCGGCTTCGGAGTCGGCATGTCGAAGGGCAGAGGATTGCGCAAATAGTAGTAGGCGAGCGCGTCGCAGACCATGATCGCCAGGGTGTAAGGCTCCTGCCCGGTGGAACAGCCGGCGCTCCAGATGCGCAGCGACCAATCGCGGCGCTCCTGTTTGCGCTTCAGGATTTCTTCGAGCACGACTTTTTGGAAGAGATCGAGCTGCGGACGGATGCGGAAGAAGCTCGTTTCATTCACCGTGAGATTTTCGAGGAGCGCGGTGAGCTCCTGCTTGCCTTCGCGGCTGGTGAGCAGGCGGTAGTAGCTATAAAAGGAATCCATCTGGCAGGCTTTGAGGCGGCGCTGCAGGCGATCGCGAAGGAAGTGCGTGCGGCGTTCGTCGAAATACATGCCGCACTCCTGATAGACGAGAGTCTGCAGGAGCTTCAATTCGGGATCGGTTAGCGGAACTTGAGTGCTCAGTGTGGACATTCGCCCCTCGTCGAAATTTCTCCCTGGAACGGTGTGCTAGTCTCGCGCGGCGCTACCGGCTGGAACGGCAGCCGGTTCCGAAAATTCTTCCAGGCGCCGCAGCTCCCCGCGCTGCAGGATTTTGTTGAGGTCGAGCAGGATCACCAGGCGGCCCTTTAATTTCCCAACGCCGGTGATGTAGTCGAGCTCGCCTTCCTGAAAAACCGCGTGCGGCGCTTCGATCTCCGAAGGCGGAATCCTGAGCACCTCGGAGGCGGAATTCACGATCAGGCCAATCCGGCGGCTTTCCAGTTCGACGACAACTACCCGGTTCTTCTTGCCGGGCTCGGTAAATTTTTCATTGAACCGCTTGCGCAGGTCGATGATGGGAATGATCCGGCCGCGAAGATTGATCACACCCTCGATGTAATCGGGAGCGTTCGGCACCGACGTGATTTCAGGGACGCGGACAATTTCACGCACGATTGAGATCGGCAGCCCGAACGTCTCGCGGCCGATCCGGAAACCAACGACCTGGAGTTCCTTATCCATGGTTGTGCGTTCGCTCAGGACCGCGCCATCTCAGCATATTCGTGCGAGCCGCTCGGGCGATCCGAGCCGGATCCGGAACGCCGCGGCGGAAAGCGGCGGCTGTCGGAGTGGCCATCGTCGAGAACGAACCGATCCATCGAGTCGAGCAGGTTGCGGGAAAGCTTCGACATCTGCTCGGCGGCGGCGGCAAGCTCGGTGGAACTCGAAGTGGACTGCTGCACGAGCTCGCGCATTTTTTCCATGGCGCGTACCACGCCTTGCGCTCCGGAAGCCTGTTCCTCGACGGACGAAGTAATTTCCTGCGTGATTTCCGTGAGGCGATTCGTGGCTTTGGCAATTTGCGAAGAGCCGCTGGATTGCTCGGTGGTGGCTGCGCCGATTTCCTGGGAGAACTTGTAAACCTCGGAAACAACGGCGGAAATCTTTTCGAGCGCGGTGCTGAGATCCTTGTTAAGGACGAGACCTTCCTGCACCATCGAGGTGCTCTTTTCCATGTTGTCCACGGCCTCGCGCGCTTCCTTTTGAATACCTTCGATCAGCTCGGAGATTTCCTTCGTGGACTGCGTGGATTTTTCGGCGAGCTTGCGAACTTCTTCGGCGACGACGGCGAAACCGAGGCCATGTTCGCCGGCGCGCGCGGCTTCGATGGCCGCGTTGAGCGCAAGCAGGTTGGTTTGCTCGGCGAGATCGTCGATCACTTCGATGATCTTGCCGATGTCGTCGGCGCGGCGGCCAAGCACGTCGATGATTTCCGCGGAGGATTGAATCGCGTGACTAGTCCGGTTCAATCCGGCGGTGGCTTTTTCCATCGTGACCATTCCGGTTTGCACTTCGTCGCGCGAGCGGTGCGAGATATCGACCAGCAGTTTCGCAGTGTCCGCGACGCGCTGAATCGAGGTGACCATCTGGTCGATGGAGGCGGAAGTTTCCGCGACGCTCGAGCCCTGCACCTGCGTGTTCTTCACCACGTTCTGCACGTTGATGCTCATCTCGTGCATCGTGCTGGTGACTTCATCGATGGCAGAGGCGGCTTGCACGCTCACTTTCGCGGACTCGTCGGAAGCGCTGGCCATTTGACCGGCGCCGCTCGCGACTTGCGCCGCGCTGTCGCGCACCTGGCGGACGAGATCGCGGAGGCCCTGCGTCATTCGCGCAAACGCTTTTGCCATCGTGTCCTGCTGTGAACGCGGCAGCACGCTGACGGAGAGCTGACCTTCGGCGATTGCCGCGGAAACGGCGGCCATTTCTTTCAGGTGAACGATCATCTTGTTGAAATTCTCGGCGAGCATGCCGACTTCGTCGCTGCGATGAATCGCAATCGATTGATCCAAATCGCCCGTTTCACCGATGCGTTGCGCGACGTCAATCAATTCATGAATCGGCTCGCGAATGGATTTCGCGGTGAAGAAGGCGATGCAGGCTCCGAGCAAGGTGGCGATAAGTGTTCCCACGGTCGTGATGATCGTGCTGAATGTAGTGGCCGAGGCAGCCGATGCGCTGGATTCATCGAGGGCTTTGCGAATATTCGTATTGGCATCGTTCAGCACGCTGGCTGATTTCGTGGTCCAGGAAGCCGGATCGTGTTGAAGGTAGTAGATCTGAAGATCGGACACGGTGGCGTCGCCGGCATCCACCTGGTGACGCTTGGCAATCATCTGCTTCGCGAAACTGTCCGCCCAGTTGTGCTCGTTCTCTTCCACCTGTCCGAGCGCCGAGCGAAGATTCGAATCGTTGCCTTTGTTCTCGCCGTCGCGCAGAAGGCCAAGCAGATCGGAAATTCCCTTGTTGGTCTTTTCTTCGTCGCGCAGGTCGCCGCTCAGCAGATAATTTTCGAGAAACAGGCGGTTCTCCATCATCTGGAAACGGATGTTCTCGATGGTCTGGACGTCATTCAGCGTGGCCGCTGCCGCCGAGCGCGCGTTGTGCTCGCGCATCACGGTGAAGATATTGACGACGAACAGAGCCAACATGATCGCCAGGATGGCGCCGAAACCGTAGTACAACTTTCTGCTAATCGTCATGACTTACGCCTCCACTGCCTGCCCATCGGAACGCCTCCCGGTCAGTTGCCCCCGCGGGAAGAGCGCTCGCGTCTAGTTGAAATCGAACTCGATGATCTCGGTTGTTTCTTTGGCGCCGGCTTCAAACCGCCAGCGCTTCAGCGCATCCGTCGCTGCATTCACCAGCAGCGGGCTGCCGCCAACGGCCTTCGTGGCGGTGACGCGGCCATCGGCCGAAATCGTCGCCTCGATTTTCACTTTGCCCGTCACGTTCATCTGCTTCGCGAGCGCTGGGTACTCCGGGACGGTCTTGCTCTTGACCTTGCGCTTCGCGGTTTCTGAGACCGGTTCCTGCGAAAGTGCCTTTGGCGCCAGCATCGCAGAACTGCCCAGTAGCAGAAGAATTCCCAACCCGATGGTTCGAATCCCCAATTTCATGCTTACCCCCTCCGCGCAGGGATAGCTCCGGCTACGGAAAATGCAACGGGGATGCCATGCGCGAGGGCAACTTCGGGCGAGCGGCGAAACAGCTAATTTAGTTGCTAATCCATTGATAAAAAGCGTGATGCGAGAAATCTTGGAAAGGCAAATATGAGGGCGAGAATACGCGATTCGTCTCACATGGCTGGCGCGCGCCATTTTAGCGTCTCACGTTGCGACAATCTCAGATTGCTCCTTTCGGCAACACGGGCGGCCACATGCCTTGACTCAAAATGAGATGAGAACGTAACGTCATTGGGCAACACGAGCGCGCAAGCCCCTAAGTCCTCCATGCGTGCATTGAAACGAACTCGGGAAATATCCTCAGGTCTCGACGGCTCGCTGGAGAGCCTGCTGGCCCAGTTCTCCGCCACCACTCTGGAATTGAATCCTTCTTTAGGCACGTCCGAATTCGCCCGGCGTTTGACTGCACGCGCGGCGCAGATCCTGGGAGCGCGCGCGGCGGTGCTGGCGGTGGCGCGCGACTCGGAATGGGCGATTGCCGGATTGAGCGGTCCGGCTCATCGGTGGGATGCGACTGTGCAGCACCGGCTGGCCGGCGCGCTGGCGGAGCAGGCGACGGTTCCTGCGGTGGACTTGCGGTCCGGATCCGCCGCGACGTTGTTCGGTGGCGAGCTGGCGGAGTCGCTCGGTTGGCGAGACGTGGTGTTGGCGCGGCTGACGGGGAGCGAAGGCGAGCTGCTCGGCGTGCTATGCCTGGTGGATTTGCGCGGGATGTCGGAAACCGAGCGCCAATTGCTGGACGCGTTGGTTGGGCACGCGTCGGTAGCGCTTGAGAATGTGCGGCTATTCTCGCGGATCGAGCAATCGCGGAAGCAATGGGTGGAGGATTTCGACGCCATTTCGGATTTGATCGTGGTGCACGATGCGGACAATCGAGTGCTGCGATTGAATCGCGCTCTCGCTGATTTGCTGAAGGTGAAGCCGACGGAAGCGATCGGGCGCGATATGGGAAAGCTCGAGCTTCTCGGTTCGAGCGTCCAGGCCGGCCGATGCCCGTTCTGCCGGAATCCGAAAGCGCCGCAGGAGGAATTTATTTTTCAAGCGGCCGACCGCTCCTACCTGGTTTCCGCATCGCGCATTCACAGCGGGCACGACGACGAATTGCGCACGATTCACGTGGCGAAAGATATCAGCGACCGCCGCGAAGCCGAGCGGCGCTATCGCCGCGAGCGCGACTTCAACAAGAACATTCTGAACAACACGCAAAGCATGATTCTGGTGCTCGACACGGCGGGTCTGATCAGCTATGCGAATCGCCGGTGTTTTGAGGCGGGCTATCGCGAGACGGATCTGCTGGGCAATTCGCTGACCGACATGATTTCTCCGGCGCGCAGGCCGGTGTTGAAGGAAGCGCTCGAACGCGCGCTTCACGGTGCGGCCGTCGATAACGTGGAAGTGCCCGTGGTGCGCGGCAACGGAACCGCGGGCCAATTCTCGATCAGCTTGTGTCCGATGCGCGACGAGCAAGGCGATATCAATAGCATCGTCGTGGTGATGACGGACGTGACCGACGCCGCCGATTTGCAGTCGAAGCTGATGCACACGGAAAAAATGGCCGCGCTCGGGCAGCTGGTTTCCGGCGTCGCTCATGAAGTGAATAATCCGCTGGCGGCGATCGTGGGCTTCACGGATCTTCTTTTGGAAAATCCGCAGATTCCGGACGCGGCCAAGGAAGAGCTGCGCGTGATTCTTCAGGAAGCGCAACGCACGCGGGTGATCGTCCAGAATCTTCTGAGCTTTGCGCGACAGATGCCGGCGCAGCGCGAGCCGGTGCAGGTGAATTCGGTGTTGCGACAGACGCTGAAACTCCGCTCGTATGATTTTTCAAATCACGGTGTGGAGCTGATCGAACTCTACGAAGAAGACCTGCCCGTGGTTGTAGGTGACCCGCACCAGTTGCAGCAGGTTTTTTTGAACATCTTGAATAATGCGTACGACGCAATTCAGGAGACGCGGCGGCCAGGGAAAATCGAAATCGTCACGAAGCAGCGCGCGAATGAGCTGGAAGTGCTGATTCGCGACAACGGTCCGGGAATCCTTCAGCCGGAGCGGATCTTTGACCCGTTCTTTACCACAAAAGAAGTGGGGAAGGGCACGGGCCTGGGATTGAGCATCTGCTACGGAATCGTGCGAGCCCATCGCGGCGAGATCACGGCACGAAACAACCAGGACGGCGTGGGTTGCACGTTCATGGTGCGGTTGCCGGTGGTGAAGCAGGGTGCTGAGGTCAGCGTCGCGGAGGCCGGGCAATGATGGTGGCGAGCGGAACCGCGGCGGTAGCGCGCGGGAAAATTCTGCTGATCGAGGACGAGCCGTCCGTGGCGGCATTTTTGCGAATCGCACTCGAGCGGCGCGGGTATGAAGTGGTGCCGTCGCCATCGGCCGTGGAAGGATTGCAACTGCTGGCGACGGGCGATTTTCGCGGAGTGATTTCCGATTTCCGCACGCCGGGCGGCATTACCGGCGCCGATGTGCATGATTGGCTCGAGCGGCACCGGCCCGAGCTGGCTTCGCGCATCATTTTCATCACCGGCGACACGGCGAGCGACGAAACCATTGCACTGCTGGCGCAGGCCGGCACTCCCTGTGTCGAAAAACCTTTCCGCGTTCATCAGCTGATGGCCGCGGTGGAAAAGACGATCGGAAAACCATGAAAGACGAACTGAGAATTCGATTCGTAATTGTGGATGACGAGCAGAGCATCCGCCGGCTTTGCATGACCGTGGGCCAGGGCCTGGGGTTCGTGTGCGCGGAAGCGGAGACGGCCGAAGCGGCGCTTGAGTCACTCGAAACAGCGCTGCCGGACATCGTCGTCACCGACCTGAAGCTTCCCAATCTTTCCGGCGTTGACCTCCTGCGCAAAATCAAGGAGCAGCTTCCGCGCGCCGAGGTGGCGATCATGACGGGGCACGGCTCGATCGAATCCGCCGTGGATGCGATGCGACAGGGAGCGTACGACTACATCGAAAAGCCGTTCCGCGTGGAGAAGCTGCGGCAACTATTGCAACGAATGGCGGAAAAGGTGCGGCTCGTTACGGAGAACCAATTCCTGCGCGAGCGCGTCAATACGGAAACGCAGCTCGACGGAATCACCGGAACATCCGCGAAGATCCAGGACGTGATGAGAATGGTGTCGCGGCTCAAGGATACGCGCACGCCGGTGCTGATTACGGGAGAAAGCGGAACGGGAAAAGAGCTGGTGGCGCGTGCGATGCATTATCGCGGACCGCTGGCCCAGATGCCGTTTATCGCGGTCGATTGCGGATCGCTCGTGCCGACGCTCATGGAAAGCGAGCTTTTTGGCCACGAAAAGGGTTCGTTTACCGGCGCGTTGAAATCGAAACCGGGTTTGTTTCAGGCGGCGAATGGCGGGACGATTTTCCTCGATGAGATTGGAGAGTTGCCGCTCGAGATGCAGGCGAAGCTCCTTCGCGTGCTGCAGGAGAAAGAGGTGCGACCGGTTGGAAGCAACGACAAGGTTCCGGTCGATGTTCGCGTAGTCGCCGCAACGAACCGGGATCTCGAAGCGGCGTATCGCGCCGGTACATTTCGCAAGGACCTCTACTTCCGGCTGAATGTGGTCACGGTTCATCTTCCCAGTCTGCGCGAGCGGCGCTCTGATATTCCGCAGCTCGTGCATTGCTTTCTGGACCGCTACGCGCCCGGAGAAAATATTCAGATCACGGCGGCTGCGATGAAGAGTTTTCTGGCGTATGAATGGCCTGGCAATGTGCGCGAGCTCGAGAATTGCATTGCTCGCGCAGTAGCTCTGGGAGATCACCGCACCATCGACGTGAGCGATTTGCCGGCTGCGATCGGCGGGGCGGACGAAGCGGCAGCCTCCGGCGCAGAGTCGGCCTCGGCTTCCACTACGGCGCTCGCGGATCTCGAGCGGATGACGATTCTTCGCGTCTTCGAGCAGGCCGGCGGCGATAAAGCGCTCGCCGGACGAATGCTTGGGATTAGCCGCGCGACGCTGTATCGCAAACTCAAGCGTTATCAAATCCCGCATCGTTCCACTTCGAAACAGCCCGTCGAATCACTAACTTAGGAAATCGAAGCCGCATTTGGCCAGGGCTTTTTCGGAGTAACAATATCGCCGGCAACCCTATTCGAGGCCGTGCCGTGAGACGACGTGTTTCAGGCTGAGACGCGGTCGATGCCCGGCATCCGTACCATCCTCGCAAGCCCCTAAAACTAAACACCTTACAGAGAGTAAATGTGAATGGGCTTTGGCCGCGCTCGTGCAATCTCTTGCTCGGGCAGGTTCGCATTCGTCCAGGTGCGTTCAGTTTCGGTGCCGGTCTGGCTCGCGGCATGGGGTCGAAGCCGGCGAAGAATCGGGGGCTACGTGTCACGTGAAGCCGCAGTTGAGTCGATTGCAGCAGTGCAGACTTGCGTTGAGAAGTTGGCTCAGCTGTTCCCAAGCGTGTCGCCGATGCGATTGCCGGTGCGAGTGGTTGCACTGGGGAGCGGACAGCGGCGCCTGGAGGAGCAGACAGTGATCGAGTTCGGCACGGCGCACGAAGTCTTGTTCGCATCCACTCTGCCGCTCGAATTCGAAGACCGAGTACGAGTTCTAAATTCCGATGGCTCCCTCGATGCGCGCGCCACGGTAGTCGCGGTGCGCTATCACGACGGCCGCAAAGCGGTGGCCGCGCGATTCGTGGGCGAAGTCGGGAACTGGATCATCAAGCCATGACGCCAAAAACGCCCAGCTCGACGCTTAGTTCACCAGCAGGCACGCAGAACTTTGGCAGCAGCGGTCCCGCGGAATTTGCAGCGCGCTGGACCGAGGCGCGGCTCGCCTATCCACTGTACGCGGCGCTCGCCGTGCAGTTCGAGCTCGCGCAGCCGCCCTATCCGGCGGGCGATCTGCCGCCGGCACGGCCAACGCGAGAAGTCTTCGATCGTGATCTTGCGTGGTTTGACGCGATTGATGAAAAGGTGCGCGCGTTTCAGATTCGGCAGCTGCCACCCGAAACCCTGAACGCGAGCGAAGAGGCGCTTCGAGCATTGATTCAGCGCTTGCTGAAACGGCCGGACAAGACGACGGCCGATCGCGACAAGATCGATTTACTGCTCGTGCAGTATTTCGCCTTGTGCGCGCCGGAAGAATTGTATCGCGAAGAAATCAAGCTCGCTGACGTGGCGCGCGTACTGCAGCCGGTGCTGGTGGAAGCCGACGCGACTCCGCTGGAATGGTGCGAACCGCTCGAGCGGATTCTTGACACGCTCGAGAACTGCCATAGCCTGCGCGACATGATGGAAAACGGGCTGCTGGAGCAAGGGCGACTGGTGAAGGATTCCGCAGGCGCCATGTTTTACGATCCGGCAGCACTGGTGGCTTTCTGCCGCTTCAATTTCTCTTTGCGGCGCGCGTTCATTCGCATGTTGCACGCGGACTTGAACGCCGTGAAGTCGGCGGTCGAGGCGCTCGAAGCAAGCGGAGTCAACAGCGTGGACTGCCGGCGCGCGGGCTTTTCCGCCGCCGAAACCACCGCACGGCTTCGCTACTATTCCGAAAACTGGCGCCAACCCTTCCATAAGGACTACACCGAAAGCTCCGTCAGCCGCGCCTTCGAGCAACTGCTGGCCCTGCGCGCTGATTTGGAAGAGGCTGTCGCGCGCTTGCACGGTGGCGCGCCTGCGTCCGCTGCTTCGGTTTTGCCTGCTTCCCGTAGTGCGCGCCATGAACCGGCATCTTCCGAAAAGCTCGCCGAAATCAAGTCCGGCTCGGCCGTCGCCGCTCCCGCTTCGGCACCACCCATGGACATCGCCGGAATCGGAGAACCAGGTCCCACCAAGGCAGCAAGCTCGCCGAATGCGCCATCAGCGCCGAAGTCTGCGAAGCCTGCCTCGGACTCACCGGCAGTGCCGACGGCCGCAGCAGAAGTGGAAAAATGTCTCGAAGCAATCTGGGAGCAGCTGATCGCAGCGCCTCCCTCGCGCGGGCGTTCGATGTCAACCGTCGTGCTGCAGGATACGAAAGTTTTGCTTTCGTCGTGGGAAGTAGCGGCATTCGTCGCGGAAGGCGATCAGGAAGCAGAGGACCTGCGCCGCGCGGTGACGGCGCGTGCGTTGCTTTCCGTCGCGATGGACCAGCGAAAGCGCTCCGGCGAAGAGAGCGCTCTCGTCTCGGCGCTACTTCACGCTCGGAGTGAGGTCTCTTATTTCCAGGGCCGCGTGGAACAAGCGAAGCGCGCCAAGAATACGGAAGCTGCCGTGAACTTGGGGATCAGCACGAAGCGGCTGCTTTCCACGATCGAAGAAGCAGAAAAGCTCCAGCCTTGAGCAAGGGGGTAGGCGTCTCTTGAATCAAGCCAGCGTCCTGATCGTCTCGGACGACACGGAATTCGCGCGCGCTGTCGCCGCGCGCTGGCAGGCGGAGCGGCACGTTCCGGAAGTCACGCTCGTCACCAGCGACCTGTGGCATCCCTCGAGCGGAAATGGGTACGCGCTCGTGATCGTCGGCCCGGTGCGCAACGAAAAATCCGGCGCCATTCTTTCCTCCCTCGATGCGAATTCTTCCACCGCTGTGGTCTGCGTGGCGGAAGACGAGAAGCAAATCCCCGCGTTGCGCGCGCGAAACTCACACGTCCTTGTAATCCCCCAGCAGGACGGCTGGGCGCAGGTTTTGATCCTGCTCTCCAGCGAAGCGCTGCGGCGCGTGGAAGCAGTCAGTCGCGCGCAGCGTGCCGAACGCACCGCGCTTGAATCGCAGCGGCAGGCAACTCTCGGCCGCTACATGCTCGAAATGCGGCCGGGAATAAACAACGCGCTGACCTCTGTGATCGGAAATGCCGACTTGCTGCTGCTCGAACCCGGCCAGATTTCAGCCGAGTGCCGCGAACAAATCCGGACGATTCACGCGATGGCGCTGCGCTTGAACGAGGTGATGCAGCGATTCTCATCGCTGGCGGCGGAAATGCGGGCCGGTGAGAAAGAATCTCATGCTGAGACGGAGCTGGTCTCCTAGCCGCGAGAAAGGCGGCGGCCATTGGGATCGAATCGGCCGTAAGTGTCTCGGAAACAAGGCGATTGCGTTCCGGTCGCAGGATGCGAAACGAACGCGGGGCATGGCGTTGAAGTTGCATTTATTTGTTCAGGACAACTTTGCGGAGGTGCGTGCGTGCAGACGAAAGTGCTGGTCGTGGACGACTCGCAGGCCGAAATCCGGCTGATGCAGTCGTTCCTGCAGCAGGGGGGCTTTCATTCTGTCGGGATTTCCGATCCTACGAAAATCGAGGAGACGATCGAGAAGGAACGGCCCAACGTGATTCTCCTCGACGTGGTGATGCCGCTGCGCAACGGCTTTCAGGTTTGCCGCGACCTGAAGAGCGAGGGCCCGTACTCGAAAATTCCCGTGATTCTGGTGACGTCCAAGTCGGCGCCGAGCGATCGCTATTGGGGTGAACAGCAGGGCGCGAACGGTTACGTCGCAAAGCCGTTTACGCCGGAAGAACTGATCAGTGCGGTGAAGAGGTTTGCTTGATGGCTGGTGAGCGTGAAAACGCGAGGGAAAACGCAGCGCTGCCTCTCGATCTGGCAGGGGGAGAGTTTCTCGAAAGCGAAACATTTTCCGAGGAGCGGCTGCCCGAGCGGCAGTACTGCGTTTTCCGCGCCGGCCGCGAGCGCTTTTGTCTTTCGGTGCTCGAAGTCGAAGAAGTGGTGGACTGGCCGATCGTGACGCGGATTCCTCTGGCGCCCGCGTTTCTGATGGGAGTCTTCAATCTTCGCGGCACGATTGTGCCGCTGGTCGATATCGCGTTTACGGAAGGGCGGCGGCCGGGTTTGCTGCCGAAGCATGTGGTGGTCGCGGCGCTCAAAGGCGATGCGCAGCGCGACGACTTGCGAGTAGGCATCGCATCGGACGAAGTGATCGGCACGTTTTCGGCCACCGAAGAAGCGCTGCTCGATCAGGCGCCGAGCGACGTGCCGCACTGCCGCGGAATGTTGCGGCACGATGACCGGCTCGCGCTGGTGGTGGATTTGCGGCGCTTGACGGATGTGTTTCCAGTTCCGGTGATTTAGGGCGCGAGGGGTCGCGCACGTTTCTAGGTGCTTGGGAGGAAGTCATGAAAGCTCGTTTGAGTTCTGCAGTCTGGCTGCTGGTCCTGTGGACCAGCGTCGCGCTCTTCGGCGTCTTGGGTCTCGCCTACTACGCCGGCATTCACTCAGGCGCCGACGCCGCCTCCTCAGGCGCCAACGCTAGCGGAGCCTTGTTCGGCGCGGCTGCACTGGCGATCTTCGCATCCGTCTCGGTGGTCTGGGTGCTGAGCAAGCGTGTGCTGAAGCCGGTGGACGAACTCGCGAAGTTCTCCGAGCGAATCGTCGCCGGCGACTCGCGCGCCCGCGCCGAAATCGAATCGGGCGACGAGTTCGAATTTATCGCTGAGAATTTCAATCGCAGCGCCGCGAAGGTGGCGCACGCCATCACGAATCAGCAGGCCCAGGAATCCCTCCAGCGCAGCATCACCGACCTGTTGACCACGATCAAGGAAGTCGCTCGCGGCGATTTGACCATTCGCGGCAAAGTCACCAACGACGCGCTGGGCAACGTGGTGGACTCCGTCAACTTCATGCTCGACAACTTCACGAAAGTTCTCGAGCGCGTTCGCAAAGCCGCCATCGACGTGAGCGCGAGCGCCAACCAGATTCTCGACGCGGCCGACGACATGACCGCAGGCGCCACGCAACAGGACCAGGAAATCACCAACACCTCTTCGGCCGTCGAAGAGCTGACCGTATCGATGAAGCAGGTGTCGAACAACGCCGAAGCCAGCGCCGAAGCAGCCCGCCGCGCGCTCGACGCCGCCGAGCAGGGAAACCGCGCGGTGCGCGACACGCTCGAAGGCATGCAGCGCATCCGAGCTTCCGTGCAGGCGACCGCCAAGAAAATCAAGTCCCTCGGCGATCGTTCGCTGGAAATTTCCGAGATCATCAACGTGATTAACGACATCACCGAGCAGACCAACTTGCTGGCCTTGAACGCGGCCATCGAAGCGGCTCGCGCCGGAGATGCAGGCCGCGGTTTCGCGGTGGTTGCCGACGAAGTCCGCAAGCTCGCCGAACATTCCCGCAGTGCGACGAAAGATATCGCCGCGCTCATCAAAGCGATTCAGGCGGAGACGAACGAAGCCGTGGTCGTGATGGAAGAAGGCACGCGCGAAGTGGAAGTGGGAGCCGGGCTCGCAGATCAAGCCGGCAAAGCTCTCGAAGCGATTTCCAGCGTCGTGCGCCAATCGGCCGAACTCGTTCAGGAAATTTCGCTCGCGTCGAAGCAGCAGGTGCGCGGCACGGAAGGCGTCGCCAACGCGATGCAGATTATTTCCGGCATCACGCGCCAGACGACGCAGGGCGCGCGGCAAACCGCATCGACGGTGGGCAACATGGTGAAGCTGTCGGAGCAATTGAACGAAGCGCTCGCGCAGTTCCGATCGCAGGCACAGCCGTCGCGGCAGTCGGAGGCGTCTGAGGAACAGCGCCCGGCAGCACCCGTGGGCGCCCGCTAGATCCAGGCTGGTCTTCACTGCCGGCGCGCATCACCGCCGGCTGCTGACGTGTGCCGAACATGAGACAGCATCCAGCCACAAACGCGAAACTCACCGAGCCTGAGCTCGACGAGATTCGCACGCTCATCGAGCAGCGCTCCGCCATTCTGTTTGATGCGTCGCGCGAGCGATTTTTCTCGACGCGCATCCGGGAGCATCTCGAAGAGAAGAATCTTGCGAGCGGCGGCGAACTGCTGCGCGTCGTCCGCGGGTCGAGCATCGAGTACGAAGCGTTGCTCGAGCGGCTGTTGACGCAGGAAACGTCGTTCTTCCGCTATCCGGCCGTGTTCGAAGCGCTCGAGAAGCGAATTCTGCCGGAAATTCAGGAACGGAAATTCTGGGAAAGCCCGCGCTCGCTGCGAATCTGGAGCGCGGGCTGTTCGACGGGCGAAGAACCGTACTCGATTGCCATCACGCTTTCGGACGCCCTGAAGTTCCCGGAGGCCTGGGAGATCGAGGTCCTTGCCACGGACGTGAGCCGCCGCGCCCTTCGCCATGC
Organism: Candidatus Acidiferrales bacterium; assembly: GCA_050746925.1. Taxonomy (GTDB): domain Bacteria; phylum Acidobacteriota; class Terriglobia; order Acidiferrales; family UBA7541; genus Palsa-295. Next base: position 44,857 of record JBOGNA010000023.1, on the reverse strand, counting down.
CGAGCGCGGAGCGTATTCGCGCCGCAGCCTCGGCGAAGTTTCGCTCCACCAGGTGGAGACCTATTTTTCGGCGACGAAGCATGGCTATCAGGTGCGGCCCCGCATTCGCCGGATCATTTCGTTCGCGCAGATGAATCTGGTCGATCCCGTGTACGTCGGCAAACTCGACTGCATCTTCTGCATGAACGTGCTGATGTATTTCTCGGAAGAGCGCCGTCTTTCGATTCTGCGGCGCTTTTACGATGCCCTCGAGCCGGGCGGTTATTTTCTGCTGGGGCATTCGGAGACTCTTTCGAACGTGCCGATGAAATTTGAATCGATCGTGATGGGCGATTGCCTGATCTACCGCAAGCCTGTTTCGGCTGCCGTCGATCTGCGTCGCACGCCCGCGCTGGTGGAGGGGAGCCTGTGAACGGGCCCAACCAGGAATCGATCGAGCTGTTCCTTCAGGAGGCTTCCGAGAACCTCCAGTATCTGCGGGAGTATTCCGGTTTGCTGCAGGAACCTCACACCAAACCGGAAGACCTGGAAAAACTCTACATCGCCTCCCACACGCTCGCAGGCACCTCCGCGAGCTACGGTTTCCCGCAATTTTCAGAAGTGGCCGCGAAGATGGCGCATATTTTTCATTATGCGATGAATGCCACCCTCACGCCGGACATGCACGGGCCGCTCACCGAATTCATTTCCGACGCGATTTCCGTGCTCGAGTTCGATCTCCTGCAAATCAGCTCGGGAGGCGCCGAGACGACGGAAGACATCGCCGCGTTCAAGCAGCGCTACGCCTTTGCGTTTCCCGCGGCTCCCGCTCCGGAGCTCGCCAGTGATTCTGCTGCGAATGGAGTGGGATCAGGCGAGCCGGTTCCCGAGGTTTTTCCTGCGCCTTCCTTTGCCGATCGCCTGCCGGAAGATGGCGAAGTCCCGGAAGAGGTTCTCGAGTTTTTCGTTCCCGAAGCGGAAGAACATTTGCAGGCCGTCACCGAGTGCCTCCTCGCGCTCGAAGCGGCACCGAATCCGGAAGAAATTCACCGGCTCTTCCGCTCGATGCATACGGTAAAGGGATCAGCGGCGCAGGTTGGCTTGCACCGCTTGTCTGCCGTCGCTCATCGCGTCGAGGATTTGATCGGACAGCTCCGTGATGGAGCGCTGCAACCCAATGCGGAAATTGTGGACATCTGTCTTGAATCCGTGGACGTCCTGAAGAAACTACTGCACCGGCAATGGACGGATGCCGCAGAGATGGCAGCCTCCGTCGATCCTCTGCTGGCGCGCATCGCGGAGCTCGTCCCTGAAGAGGTCACGGAAAGCGCCGGAGAACCTACGGCCGCCACGGCACAATCAGAAATGCAGGAATCCGCGCCCAAGGCCGTTGCGGCGCGAGCGCCGGCATCGCAAGCGCTGCCGCAGGCAAAATCGGTCCGCATTTCGCTCGAGCGCCTCGATCGCATGATGAATGCCGTCGGCGAACTCGTCATCAACCGCACGCGAATGCTCGGAAGATTGTCCGAACTGGCGAAGCTTGTGGAAGTTCTGACGTTCTCCAAGGCTCGCCTCGCAAATAAAGTCTCCGAGTTCCAGGACAAGCACGAGTTCAGCCGCTTGCATGTCGGCTTGATGCCGGGAAGCCAGCCTCCACAAATGGATACGTTCCGCGGCAGCTTCACGGCCGCGCCGGCGATCATGTCGGACGATTTGCTCGAGTTCAGCGAACTGGAAATGGATCGCTACGACGACGTGAATATTCTTTCCCGCTCGCTCACCGAAATTTCGGCGGACGTCACGGAAGTCCTCACGCAGCTTGAAGGATTCATGGGCCGCGTCGATTCCGACATCGACGAATTCACCAAGCTTGCCCACCATTTGCAGGATGAGATTACTGCAGCGCGCATGGTGCCGATCGGCAATCTCTACACGCGCCTTTCGCGCACCGTCCGCGACGCCGCAAAATCCACCGGCAAGCCCATCGAACTCTCGCTCGAAGGCGCCGAAACCGAGCTCGACAACAACATCATCCAGCACATCTCCGATCCGCTGATTCACCTGGTGCGCAATGCCGTGGCCCATGGAATCGAAAATGTTTCTTCGCGCCGCGGAGCAGGGAAGCCGGAAAAGGGCCGCATTGCCGTCCGAGCCTACCATCGCGGAAATCACATCTTCATCGAAGTCGAAGACGACGGCCGCGGAATCGACTACGAGCGTGTTCGCCAGGGCGTGACCGAGTCGGGCGAGTTGTCACCGATTGCGGCGAGCGAGCTTTCCGAGCGCGAGTTGCGCGAATACCTGTTCCGCCCCGGGTTCACCACCGCCTCATCGATGACGGAACTGGCCGGGCGCGGCGTGGGGCTCGACGTGGTGCGCTCGAACGTTCACTCGCTGAACGGTGAAATCGAAGTCCGCTCGGAGCCGGGACAAGGCGCGTGTTTCACCGTGAAAGTCCCGCTGACGTTGATCATTTCGCAAGCGCTCTTCGTGCGCTGTGGAACGGCGACGTTTGCGCTGCCGCTCGCCTTCGTGGAAGAAATTCGCCGCCTGCGCCCCGATGAAATCGAAGATGTGGGTGGAAAGCTGCTTACCCGCGTTCGCGGCGCGGTCACCGAGGTCGTTCGCCTCGATTTGCAGCTCGCTCTGCCGCCGCTTGAGCCATTGAATGGCTACTTCCACATGGTCATCGTGAAAGTGGCGGGGAAGCATGTCGGAGTTGTCGTTGAAGAAGTCCTCGGCAAGGATGAAATTGTCATCAAGAATCTTGGCGACTATCTGCGGCGCGTAAAGCTGTTCCCCGGCACCACCATCGCACCCGATGGCAGCCTGATCCTGCTGATCGATCTGAATCGCCTGGTGTCCGCGGACACGGCCGATCGCCACGCGCTGCCTTCGTCGTCTCCTGCTGCGAGAGTGTTTGCGCCGGGCGCGGAGGCCGTCGCGGCGGGGAGTATTCCCGCCGAAGCCGTCGATCCGGTGGAAAACGATCGCGTAGTCGTTGTCGCCGACGATTCGATCAGCGTGCGCAAGTTTGTAGGACGCATGCTGGAAAAGGCCGGCTATCGCGTGAAACTTGCATCCGACGGTCTTGAAGCCTCCGAAATCGTCGCCCAGGTGGGCTGCCACCTGATCATCACCGACCTTGAAATGCCGCGCATGAACGGATACGAATTGCTTGCGCATCTGCGGCAGGATCCCACAACGCGCCGAATTCCCGTGCTCGTCGTCACGTCGCGCGCCGGTGCAAAGCATCGCGATCGCGCGATGAAGGAAGGCGCATCCGGCTTTTTAACCAAGCCGGTGCAGGAAGACCATCTGATCGCTACGGTAACCAACTTGCTGGAAGCGGAAGCGCCCGAAGGACGGCCGGGAATCCTCGCGCCGGTGCGGCAGACTTGAAATGATGAAACCCGCCGACAAGAAAATCCGCGTGCTCATCGTGGACGACTCTGCCTTCATGTGCAAAGTTTTGCACGAAATCATCAATGCGGACCCGCAACTAGAAGTCGCGGGACAAGGCCGCGATGGACGCGACGCCGTCGCGCTCGCGGAATCGCTCCAGCCCGACGTCATCACGATGGACATCAACATGCCGCACGTCGATGGCTTGCAGGCCACCGAGCTCATCATGTCGCAGAATCCGCGGCCCATCGTGATCGTCAGCTCGGAATCGCGCGAAGGCGCGGAGACCACTCTGCGCGCGTTGGAGCTTGGCGCAATCGATTTTGTTCCCAAACCGTCCAGCGGCATCGATTTGGACATGAAAAACGTGCGCGAGGAATTGACGCGCAAACTCAAGATGGCATCGAAGGTTCGCGTGGTCCGCACCGCCACTCGCTCGAAACTGCCGGCTCCTCATCCCCCGGTTCCAGCTTCCTCCAGTTATGCGGCGGCCTCGGCGATTGCCGCGCAGATTGGCGGCAAGTTTCCGATCGTGGTGATTGCCGCTTCCACCGGCGGGCCTGCTGCCGTGATGCGCGTCGTCGCCGGACTGCCGAAAGATTTTCCGGGCGCCGTATTTCTCGTGCTGCACATGCCGGCCGCATTCACCAAGCAATTCACCGTGCAGTTGGCGGAAATTGCTTCGCTGCCCGTAAAGGAAGCGGAATCGCACGAGGCCGCCCAGCCGGGAATGGTCTATTTGTGCCCCGGCTCGCACCACCTGAGGCTCTCCTCGACCGGCAAAATCGTTTTGGACCCGGGCCCGCGCGTCGATGGCTATCGCCCGTGCGCGGATGTTGCGTTCGAATCGGTTGCAGCGTATGCGCGCGGGCTTGCGGTGGGAGTTGTGCTCACCGGCATGAGCAACGACGGCGCAAAAGGCGTGAAGGCCATCAAAGCCGCAACGGGTTATGTCATCGCACAGGACGAAGCGAGCTCCGTGATTTTTGGCATGCCCGCAGAAGCCATTAAGACGGGCGTCGTGAACGAAGTGCTGGCTCTTGATGCGGTCAGCGCGGCCATTGAAAAGCGCGTGGCGAAGCTGGCGCGTCTGGTTCCGGTGGAAGTGCGATGAAGATCGCCGCTCAAGAGACTGGCAAATCGCGGCGCGCACGCCCCTCCGAGCAGATGATTCTGTTCGTAATCGCCAAGCAAATGTTTGCGATCGCCGCGGATTCCGTGCAGGAAATTCGCAGCACGGATAGCCTGGCAGGCTCGGCGAATGAAATCGAGCACTCTGAAATCCCGAAGGTGCGCCATACGCTCGAACGCAGCCATCAAACGTATTACGTCGTCAATGCGGGAGCGCATTTCGGCCTGCCCGTCACCCGGCCCACTCTGGTTTTGATTCTGCGGCGCCTGCGTGTGGCCGTCCTGGTTGACCGGATCGAACGCATGGCGGAAATAGCCACCGTTCACGCTCTTCCACATGCGTTTGCGGGCGATGAACGCCGCTGGTATCGCGGCCTCACCTACGTTGATGATCACGTGATACCCGTGATCCAGCCGTCCGGATTCCTCACCTCCGATGAATTCCAGCGTCTCGATCGAACCTCGCGCGCGGCGCGACACGATTTCGAAGGAGCGCTGCCGGCATGATCGCGGAAATTCAAGACACGAGCGCCGATTCCTACGTCCTGATGCAGATCGGCAACCGCCGCTTCGCGCTTCCGGCGGGAATCGTGTCGGAACTCGCGCCGCCCGTGCGACTGCATACGTTCCCGCACAAATCGCCTCTCGTGTCGGGCGTAATCGTCCGCCGCGGGCGCATTGTTCCGATTTACGACGTCGCCTCCGTTCTCCTCGGCAGAAGCTCTTCCGTCCACCGCTTTTATCTGATCGCGCGCCGCAAATTCGAGGCCGGCTCCGAGCCCAGCGCGATCCCCGTGAGCGGAGAGTGCGAGCTGACAACGGCCGACCGGCAGCCGCCGCGTGAGGGCCGCCCGTCCTACGTTTCGGGACAGCTCGCGATCGACGGCGATTCAATCGACGTTCTGGATTTCGACGCGCTCGTTTCGGCAGGCGGCTCGAACGCAACCGAGTCCACCGGCGCGGAGGCTCGATCGTGACGTCTCTGGCCGCCAACGCGCCTCGCATCCTGCTCATCGACAGCAACGTCTACTTCTCGACGCGCGTCAGCGCCGCTTTGCAGCAGCAGGGATTTGAAGTTACGGTGAGCACGCAGGCAGCCTACGCCCTCACGATGCTCGAATGGAACGCTCCCAGCGCGATTCTCTGCGCCACGAACTTGCGCGAAATGGGCGCGCTCGAAATGGCGCCGATTCTTCGCGCCGACGCAAAAACCGCGAATATTCCCCTGATCGCGATCGGCGGTGGAGACGCGAAGGCGCTGCTTGAAGCCTACAGCGCTGGTTGCGACGATTTCGTCGATCGCCGCCGCTCACCGGCCGACATCGCCGCGCACGTCCGCAGTTTTCTCGTGAGCCGCCAGGAGGGCTTTCAGCCCACCCAGATGCTCTCGACCTCCGACACGGCGCTGAGCGGCAATCTCTCGCATCTCGATCTTCCCGGCGTCATCCAGATGCTCCAGCAGGCGCGCCAGACCGGCGCGCTGCACATCAACGCAGGCGATACCGACGGCATCATCTTTTTCGGCGGCGGCGAAATTCTGCACGCCGAATGCGGCATGCTGTTTGGCGACGAAGCCGTCACCCAAGTTGTGCGCAACTGCCAGTCCGCCGGCAAAGGCGTTTACAAATTCATTTACGGCGCCGCTGCCACGCAGCGCACCGTCCTTCGTTCAGCCACCGATCTGCTGCTCGATGCCATGCGCGAATTCGACGAAGGCGAGAGGGACAGTCTGGAAAAGGAGTCGACATGAGCGAGACCGGGACTCTCACGGCAGCGCGCGTTCCCACCGTGTATTTCATCGACGATAGCGCCACCATGCGCGAAGTGATCAAGATCGCCTTCCGCAAGGAAAATATCCACGTGATCACCTGCCCCGATGCAAGCACCGCCCTCGCGCAATTCGGCGACACCGCTCCCGACATCGTCATCACCGATGTGATCATGCCGGATAAAGACGGCTACGAAGTCTGCGAATTCATCAAGCAGCACGAGCAGCTCGGAAAAATTCCCGTGATTCTGATGTCCGGCGTCGTCAATCGAACGGTCGCCGAGCGCGCCACCGCCGTGAAAGCCGACGAGCTGATCCGCAAGCCATTTCAGCCCCAGGATTTGATCACGCGCGTCAAAAATCTTCTTCATCCGAAATCCGCGGCCGTCTCCTACGCCCAGGAATCACACGAATCCAATCAGCATGCCGCCCGCGTGCTCAACAATCTTTTCTCTGCCACTCCCGCGCCGTACGGCGTCACAGCTCCGATGGCGCCGCGCGTCGAAACAGCGGCTGCGCCTCCCGCGCAACGCCCGAATCCGCTCGCCGCCCCCGCACCGCCGGCTTCAGCGCGGCCTCCTGCGGTTTCCACCGCGGAAGTTCAAAAACTGCGCAACGAAATTCGCTGCTTGGAATTTCTGGTAAAAAAACTCGAAGCCGAACTTCAGGCCGAGCACCAATACTGCGCCGCTCTCGAAGCTCACTTCAAAACGCAGCAGGAATCCGAGTAGCCTCTCCTCCTCGCGAAATTCCGCCCGCCGCAGCGCGGCCCACGAAGCGGCCGAAAGGTTACTCCTATGCAAATCCGCCGCGGCTCGTCTTGACCCGCCACGTTCCTCCGTTTACGCTGGATTCACCTCTCAGTTGCAGGCGGTTTGCATCAGCTAGGCGCGCGTTTCCGGAGGTTTTGTGGGGCGCCGCAGCGAGCAGCGAATCGCTTTGCGTGTTCCGATTCTCGTCCGCGGAAAAGACAGCCGGGGAAGTCCGTTCGTCGTCAACGCGCATACCCACGACGTCACCGCCACCGGCGCCTCTCTCAACGGCCTGAAGGGCGTCGCTGACGTCGGCTCAAAAATCGAAATCGAATATCAGGGACGCAAGGCGATGTTCCGCATCCAGTGGATCGGCAAGATCGGAACGCCGCGTTCCGGCCAAGCCGGCGTGAAATGCCTCGAACCCGGCAATTACATCTGGGGCGCTCCGCTCGGGGAATGGGTGCCGGACAACTACGATCCCGATAACCCGCCTCCCCCGCCGGCCACGTCATTCGCTCCTTCCGTCGATTACGCCGTCCCGTCCGCTCCTCGCTCCGAGCACCGCCGTTTTCCACGCGTCTCCTGCCGCATCGAGGCCACCGTCGCCGATGTAGGCAGCTCGATGAATCTCCCCGTTAAGGTGACGGATATTTCTCTCGGCGGATGCTACGCCGAGATGCTCTCGCCCCTTCCCGTCGATTCCGCCGTCGAACTCACGCTCGCTACCGCGCAGGGCGCCGTTCACGCGCGCGGCAAAGTGCTCGTCGCGCAAATGGGCATGGGGATGAGCGTCGCTTTCACTGCCATCAGTCCAGAAGACTTCGAAAAATTGCGCGAAATCGCTCCGCCCACTCCCCAAACGACTGAACGTAAGCGCGCAAAACCGCATCCAGAATCCCCGGGACCGGCCCCTCGCTCCAATGGCGCTGGAAGACGCGCAGCGCAACTCGCCCCCACCACGCAGGAGGTTCTCGAAGCGATTCTCCGAATTCTCCTTCGTAAAGGCATGGTCAGCGAAGAAGAAATGGCCGAGGAATTTGAGAAATTGATCGTCGCAAAATCCTGATTCTTCCGGAGCGTCTCCTTCTGAAATGCGCTTCCGTTCACCGGCTGTTGGCTTTCACGTCCGTCGGTGCCAAACTTTCCGCGTTTGTTTCGCCGGTTCCGCGGGAGAATCGAAGCATGACGCGGATGGTGCCTCTCACCAGAATCTTTTTCGCTCTGGCTCTCGTTTCCATCGCAACTAGTTCTTCGGCCGCGCCCGCCGCTGATGAAACCTCCTCCGTCTCTCGCAATTTCGTTTTCACATGTATCACTCACGTTCCCGCTCTTCCGGCTGGCTCACGCGAACTGCGCCTCTGGCTGCCTCTGCCGTACGAAGACCGCGCACAGGGAGTCGCGCATCTCAAAATCGAAAGCCCGGCGCGCTACAAGATTCAGCGCGACAGGGAATATGGCGACCGCTACGCCTACATCGCTATCGACGCAGCCGACGCCACAAAACCGTTCGACATCAAGATCTCCTTCCACGTCGAGCGCTTCGAGCATCGCGTTTCCTTCGAGCCTTCCATCGAGCCGCTCGGCCAGTCGCTCGTTTCTCCCGATCGTTTCCTGCTCCCCGATCGCCTCGTGCCTATCGACGGCGTCATTGGTGAGCTCTCCGACCAGCAAACGAAAGACGTCACCCAACCGATCGACAAAGCACGCCGCATTTACGATTACGTCATCACTACCATGCACTACGATCACGACGGCACCGACTGGGGCCGCGGCGACGCCGTCTGGGCCTGTGGTTCGAAACACGGAAACTGCACCGATTTTCACTCGCTGTTTATTGGAATGGCGCGCGCCGCTGGAATTCCCGCCCGCTTCGAAATCGGTTTTTCGCTGCCCACGAATGTCCGTGCAGGCGTCATCATTGGTTATCACTGCTGGGCGCAGTTCTACGTGAAAGGCATCGGTTGGATTCCTGTCGATGCATCAGAAGGCTGGAAGAACAAGGACAAGCGCGATTATTTCTTTGGCGCCACCGATCAGAACCGCGTGATGTTCACCATGGGTCGCGATATCCGCCTGAGGCCGCTGCAAAAAGGCGATCCGCTCAACTATTTCGTCTATCCCTACGCCGAGCTCGACGGCAAACCCTTCGCCGATCTCAAGAACGAATACACCTTCCGCGACGACCCCGTCATCGCCACCCCGGAAACGAAAGTCTCAACCACCGACTGATACTCCCTCTCCTGTGTCGTTCGAGACCACCGCCGAACATTCCGCCCGTCCACGCCCGCTCGGCCTCAATCCAATCCCTTCGCCCGCAAAAACTCCCGCGCCACCTCGCTCGCATCCCGCCGCTCCCCGTCCACGGCGTAATTCATCTTCCGCATCTCCGCATCGGAAATTTTCCCCGCCAATTCCGCGATTGCCGCTCGCACTTCCGGGTGCCGCGCTACCGTATCGTTGCGAATCACCGGTACCGCCTCGTAAGGCGGAAAATACTGCTTGTCATCTTCGAGGATCACAAGATCCCGCGCCGAAAGCAGCCCATCCGTCGAATTTCCCGCTACCAGATCGACCTGCTTATCGAGCAGCGCGCGGTACAGCAGCCCCAGATCCAGAATCCGCGGCGTCTCCGCAAAGCGCAGCCCGTAGACGCGCGCAAGCCCGCCAAACCCGTCCGGCCGCTCCATGAACTCATACCCGAATCCTGCTCGCCACTGCGGCGTAAAAGGCGCGGCGTCAGAAATCGTCTTCAACTTCAGCCGCCGCGCATCCTCGCCGCGAATCACGATTGCAAACGTATTGTTGAATCCAAGCGACGGCATCACCACAAGCCCGAATCGCCGCTGATACTCGCTCTGCACCCGCCCCAAAACCGCCGAAGAGTCCTTCTCGATCGGATCGTGCAGAATCGCCGTCAGCGCCGTCCCGGTATATTCCACGTAGGTGTCGATCCGCCCTGCAAGCAGCGCTTGCTGGCAAATGTAGGAGCCCGCCAGATAAAACCGCCGCGTCACCGGCAGATGCGTCCGCGCCTCGATGTGCTGCGCCAGAATTTCGCCGAGCAGCGCCTGCTCGGAAAAATTCTTCGAGCCCACCACAATCGTATTCCCGCGCTCTCCGCTGCAGGAACCCAGCGAAGCCATCACCCAAATCAACAACCCGGCGCAAAAAACTCTCCTCACGAACAGAAATTTCTCCGTAGGGGCACGGCATGCCGTGCCCTCTCGACCACCGGCGCCGCCGTAAATTTATTCATGCAGTCAATCCGTTCGCCTTCAAATCTCACCGCGCCGGCCGCATCCGCCGCTCCAGCACGCCCAGCAGGGAATCCGCGCCCAACGCAAGCAGTGCCGCCGGAATCGCTCCCGCCAGAATCAACTGATCGTTCACCATCGCGAGCCCGCGAAAAATAAATTCGCCCAGCCCGCCGGCTCCCACCGCCGCCGCGATCGTGGCTATTCCCACCGTCAGTACCGTCGCCACGCGAATCCCCGCCAGCATCGTCGAAAACGAGAGCGGCAGCTCCACCTGCATCAGAATTTGCCGGTCGGTCATGCCCATTCCGCGCGCCGCTTCCCGCACCGCGCGATCCACGCCCGTAATTCCCGCCGATGTGTTCCGAATGATTGGCAGCAGCGCGTATAGCGTCAGCGCCGCAATCGCCAGCCGGTCCGCGCGCCCGCCCAGCCACGGCACCGGCAGGAGAAAACCGAAGAGCGCGAGGCTCGGAATCGTCTCCGCGATATTCGCGCCGCCCAGAATCGGCTTGGATAGCCACGGCTTCCGCGTCACCAGAATTCCGAGTGGCACGCCGATCGCAATCGCAAAAATCATCGTCAAGCCCACAAGCCAGACGTGCTCCACCGTCGCCTGCAGTATTTCGTGCTGGTGCCTCAGGAAAAAGTCGAGCAAGCTCATTTTTCTCCTTTGGCTTCGTCGTACACGCGAAGCTGCGCCATATACGCGGCCGCCATCGGATCGGTGGCCCGCACGAATTCCCGCGGCGCATACATTCGCGCTAGCCGGCCCGCTTCCATCAGTCCGATCCGCGTTCCCAGCACCAGCGCCTCGCCCACGTCGTGCGTCACGATCACGATGGTTTTTCCCAGGTGCCGCTCGAGTGCCTTGAATTCGTTTTGGATTTCGCCCCGCGTCATCGGGTCCAGCGCTCCGAACGGCTCGTCCATCAGCAAAATGTCGGGATCGGCGGCAAGCGCCCGCGCAACTCCCACTCTTTGCCGTTGTCCGCCCGAAAGCTGATGCGGATAGCGGTGCTCGAATTTCCCGCCATGCAGCCCCACGGTCTCGAGCATTTCCTTCACGCGTGCATGAACGCGCTCCGCCGGCCAGCGCTCCAATCGCGGTATCAGCGATATGTTTTGCGCCACGGTGTAATGCGGGAAGAGCCCGATGTCCTGGATCACATATCCGATCCGTCTTCGCAACGCGATTGGGTCCCACTCGACCGTTGCTTTTCCCTCCACCCGCACCTCGCCGGAACTCGGTACGAGTAGGCGATTGATCATCTTGAGCGCCGTCGTCTTTCCTGCACCGCTCCGCCCGAGCAGTACCAGCGTCTCACCGCGCGCCACCGTGAAGGTCACTTCATTCAAAAGCTGCCTGCTGCCAAGCGCGTAATGAACGCTGCGAAATTCGATCACAGATTCGCGTCCAACCCCGGAAGTTGTATGGGAAGTCATGCGGAGGATGCGCGAGAGAAGTGTCGCACCGGCCCCGAGGCTAGCAAGCCCCGATGTAAAGTGTCAACGAACCTCCCGCATTTTCCAGTAGGGGCGGGTCTAAGTCTGCCCGCCAGCCCTTTGGCGGGACCCGCCCGCGTTCACGTCGAGCAGACGCATGCCAAAGATCGCACCTTGCCCCGGGGCGCTGGTCCATACAAGCCATCGCTAATTCTCAAACCAACCGCGAATAGTTCTTGCTCCCAAACCGCCGCGCAGAGTATAAGCGGCGCGAATTATCGGCACGCTTCACAAATCCAGACGAAATTCGATGACTAAAAATTCAGCCATGCATGAAACGATTGCCTACGCGCCACCTGGCGCTTCCGCCTCGCTCTGGAACAAAGACCTCGCCTCGATCCCACCGGCACGCCGCACCTGGGGAACGTACAACTACACCGCCCTCTGGGTCGCCATGAGCGTCAATATCCCCACTTATCTGATGGCCAGCGCCATGATCGCCGGCGGCATGAACTGGAAACAGGCCCTCTTCACGGTTTTTCTCGGCAACGTAATCGTGCTGATTCCCATGCTCCTCAATGCCCACGCCGGCGCCGAATACGGCATTCCGTTCCCGGTTTTCGCGCGCTCTTCGTTCGGTGTGCTCGGCGCCAATATTCCCGCGATGTTTCGCGCTCTGGTCGCCTGCGGCTGGTTCGGGATTCAAACCTGGATCGGCGGTGAAGCGATCAATACGCTCCTGGCTGCGGTCATCCCGGGCTGGAACCACGTCTGGTTCTGCTTCTTTCTCTTCTGGGCCCTCAACGCCGCCGTCATCCTGCGCGGCATCGGCACGATCCGCTTTCTGCAGGGCATAACCGCACCGGCGCTTTTGATCCTGGGCCTCGCAATGCTGTGGTGGGCCTATACAAGAGCCGGCGGCCTCGGCCCGATGCTGTCCGCGCCGTCAAAATTCCAAACGTTCAGCGAATTTTTCGCGTTCTTCATTCCGTCGCTCACCGGCGTCGTCGCCTTCTGGGCCACCGTCGCGCTCAACATCCCCGATTTCACGCGCTACGCCAAAGGCCAGCGCGAACAAATGCTCGGCCAGGCCCTCGGCCTTCCCACCACGATGACGTTTTACTCCTTCATCGGCATCGCCGTCACTTCTGCAACCGTCATCGTCTTCGGCCAGGCCATCTGGGATCCGGTTGTCGTTCTCAGCCGCCTCGGCAATCCCATCGCGGTCGTAATCGCGATGCTCGCGCTGCTTCTCGCCACACTCAACGTCAACGTCGCCGCCAACGTCGTTTCCCCCGCCAACGATTTCTCGAATCTCTACCCTAGCCGCATCAGCTTCAAACTCGGCGGCATCATCACCTGCTTCGTCGGCCTCCTCATGCAACCGTGGCGCTGGCTCTCGAGCCACGGCACCTACGTGATGGGCTGGCTCGTCGGCTATTCAAGTTTTCTGGGACCCATCGCAGGCGTGATGATCGCCGACTACTACATCCTCCGGAAGCGCGTCCTTCGCCCGGACGACCTTTTCAAGCGCGGCGGCGAATACGAATTTTCCCACGGCTTCAACTGGCGCGCCGTAGCAGCCCTAGCCGCGGGCATCGTAGTCGCCCTCATCGGCCTAGCCGTCCCGGCGCTTCACAGCCTCTACCAATACGCTTGGTTCGTAGGCTTCGCCGTCTCCTTCATCGTCTACCTCGTCATCATGCCCCGCCCCCGCATTTGACCCCAGTGGCACATGCACTCCTGCTTGTGCTCCGACGAAGCTACACCAAGCCACGAATCATCTTTCGCGCGGATCACCTGTTCTCGGGCGGGTCACCTACTCTCGCGCAAATCACCCACTTTCACGGGGACCACTAATGTTCGCTCGCGAGCGCCACCAACCGCATTTTGTACCGCCGGCATCCTGCCGGCTCTTTGGAACTTGTTTTATCCGGATGCCATGCGGAATTCACTCCGCGCGGGCGTTTGCATCAATCGCAGCGCTACTTCCGCGCTCCTTCCCGCTCAAGAAGTTTCCTCACATCCCGCAACACCTTCCCCATCATCCCCGCCGTCAATTTCCCCGTAAAAGTATTCTGCTGGCTGGGATGATAAGACGCAAAAAGCCGCGTGCTTCCGCCCGGCAACTCATAACTCGCCCCATGCCGGAACGGAAACGCCGCAAATCCGGAAATCTCCCCGCGATCCTTCAGCAACCCGAGATACGTCCGCATCGCAATATTCCCGAGTACCAGCACCGCTCGCGGCCGAAGTATCTCAAGCTCCCGCTCGAAATACGGGCGACAATTCGCCGCCTCCGACGGCAGCGGCTTATTCGCCGGCGGCGCGCAGCGAACCGCTGCAGCGATGTATGCATTTTTCAACGCAAGTCCGTCGCCTCGCTCTCGAGACGCCGGCTGATTCGCAAATCCCGCCCGGTAAAGCGCCGCGTACAAAAAATCTCCAGACCGGTCGCCGGTAAAAACTCGTCCTGTCCGGTTGCCACCATGCGCCGCCGGAGCAAGTCCCAGAATCAGCAACTGCGCCTTCGGATCTCCAAATCCCGGCACCGGCTTGCCCCAGTACTCGCACCCGCGAAACGCCAGTCGCTTTTCCCGCGCCACCCGCTCGCGGTATTCCACCAGCCGCGGACACTTCCGGCACCGAACGATCTCCTCGTTCAGCGCAACGAGCAACTCGCCCTTCTTTTTTTCTCGAGTCTTCACAGTTCTTCCCCGCAAAACGCTACCACGAAACCGTCACTCCGCCCCGCACATCCAAAGCACCTGTGATCGCCCAACCTCAAAATCGTCACACCAACAACCAGTTGCACCCCACCCCGCACTTTGCTAGCGTCATTCTGGGCGATTTTTCGCCAGGGAGAAAAGGGTCACATGAAGACAGACAGTCAAATCGGCGCCGGGCAGCAGAGCCGTCGATGCCGGGGAATAGTCGGCCGGGAAGGAACTAGTACCTGGCTCTTCACCGGTCATTCACCTCGATTCAGCGCATTTCTAATATACGGCGGCGCGATTAGAAATCCCCGTAAATCGTTGAAAACATGACTCGGCGACCCATTCTAATCTACGGTAAAAGGGGCTTTTTCAACTCTGGTATCTCGAGGCTCCATGCCGACTGCATCTTGGGCCACGCCTCGCCTCGCGCGCTCGGCGCCGCACGCACCCGCCGCCAGCCGCCCGCCGTCAAAACCGCCTTTGCGGTTTCGCGGCTTTCCACTAGGATAAGCACCTCACTACTCCCCGGAGCCTCTCAACCCCATGGCGAATGCGCGTGAACGAATCGTAATCCTCGAATCTGACGCGGCGACCCGCGAATCCCTGCAGGCTGGCATGCAGAGTGCCGGCTACGACGCCACTGCCTTCGCCACCGCTCACGAAGGCCTCGACGCCATCCACGCAACCGGCGCGGATCTGCTGCTCCTCGATTCGCGGTTGCCGGACGCCAGCGCCCGCGAAGCTCTTGCCACCATTCGCGGCTCTGCCGCCACCGAAGCAGTCCGCGTAATTCTCCTCGTCGGTCCGGGCGCCGAAGAGCGCGCCACTGCGATCGATCTTGGCGCTGACGACGCCATCTCGCGCCCCTGGGAATCGAGCGAACTGCTCGCGCGGACTCGCGCGCAGTTCCGGATGCAGCGCGCCGAAAAACAGCTTCGCGACAAGATGCGCCTCGCCGAAGAAGGCCAGCAGATCGCGCACACCGCCTTTGAAGCGCTCGCCGTCACGGAAAAAATGACGAGCGATGCCTTCATCCTCGATCGCCGCTTGAAAATCGGTTTCGGTGCCGTCTTCGCGCTCGCCGCGATCATGGCGATCATTTATTTCGGTTTTGCCCGCAGCGCGCAGAAAGCCACGCAACGCGCCAACGCCACCATCGCCAAACTGGAAGGCGGCATCGTCCACCAGCAGGACTTGATGGCCGAGGCGCGCAAGCTCCGCGAGCAAGCCGGGCCGGAGACCGCCGCCGTTCTGCCCAGCAAGGACGAGTTGAAGCGCCACGCCGACGAGTTGAAGTCAAAAATGGCCCGCGCGAATTCAGGCGAAATGACGTCGCTCCAGCAGCAGCTCCAGGAAACGAACGAGCGGCTAAAGCGCGTCGAGAAAGAAGGATCCGCCGCTCAGACTCTGATCCCGGCGGACGTGCAAAGCGTGTGCCTCCTCCACGTTTCCGTTGCATTCCGGCACAAAGACAGCGGTAAGCGCCTGCGCTATGCCGGGAAAAATCCGCAGGGCGATCCTCTTCAGGACAGCAAGGGAAATCCGATTCTCACTCTCGAAGGCAACGGGCCGGAAGTGAAGTTCGATATTTTTGGCACTGGCTTTCTCGTCGGACCCGGCGGACGAGTGCTCACAAACCGTCACGTGGCCGAGCCGTGGTGGAAGAACGACGAGCTCGGCGATTTGGTGAACCAGGGTTTTCAGCCCGAGATTTCCCTGATTCGCGCGTACTTTCCCAACGATGCGCGCGCGTTTCACGCCGAAATACAGGAAATTTCACAGACCACGGACCTCGCCACGATGCGCGTGGATGTGCAGGATCTGAAACGGACAGTCCTTTCGGTCGATACCAGCACTGGCGCAGCCACTACCGGCGAGCCCATCATCCTGATGGGTTATGCCACAGGTCTTGCGGCGATTCTCGCGCGCACCGATGAAGACTCCGCGCAGCAGATCCTGCAAAAAAGCAGCGGTGATGTTTCCGATATTCTCGATGAAATCGCCCGGCGCAATTTGATTCATCCGCTCATCACCCAGGGCCACATCGGCGATGTTCTCCCCGACAAGATTGTCTTCGACGCGCAGACCACGTCCGGCGGCTCGGGCGGCCCGCTCTTCAACCGCCAGGGAAAAGTGATCGGCGTCACCTACGCAGTCCTCAAAGGATTCGGCGGCTCGAATTTCGGCATTCCCATCCGTCTTTCGCAACCGCTTCTCGGCCAATGAACTCGCGAGCGCACAGTATTCTCGACCGCATCGTCGATGCGCGCCGCGAATCGATCGCGCATCGCAAGCGCGTGCTTCCGGACGTCGCGCTGAAAATCGCGGTCGAAAAAAAAGTCCCTCCGCCGCGCGATTTTCCGGGCGCGCTCACCCACGACGGAATCAACATCATCGCCGAGTTGAAAAAGGCCTCGCCCTCGAAGGGCCTTCTTCGTGAAGAATACGCTCCGGCTGTTCTTGCATCGGGATTCGAAGCGGCAGGCGCCGCTGCGCTCTCCGTCCTGACGGAAGAGGATTTCTTTCATGGCTCGCTCGCCGACCTGAAAGAAGCCAGCCGCGCGACAAAAATTCCGATACTCCGCAAAGACTTCATCATCGATCCGTGGCAGGTCTGGGAAGCCCGCGCGGCAGGCGCTGATTCGTTTCTATTGATCGCGGCGATCCTCAGCGACGCCACGCTCAAAGAGCTGCTCGAGCTCGGCCGCACACTGAAAATGGAGCCGCTCGTCGAAGTGCACGCGCTCGAAGAGCTCGAACGCGTAATTACTTCGGGCGCGCGGATCATCGGCGTCAATAATCGCGACCTTCGTAATTTTGAAGTCCACATCGAGATGTCGCTCGCGCTCATTGAAAAGATTCCGGAAGATTGCATCGCCGTCAGCGAATCGGGGCTTCGCTCGCATGCCGACATCAAGCGATTGCGTAGCGCGGGATTCGACGCTTTCCTGATTGGCGAGCATCTGATGCGAGAGGCCGATCCGGGTGCAGCGCTGCGCGCCTTGCGTGGAGTTCCTGTCGCGGAGAGCGCGCATCGCTGAGACGCCGATGCCCAAGGTCAAAGTGAAAATCTGCGGAATCACGAATTGGACCGACGCGCGGCGAGCGGTCGAAGCCGGAGCCCAATTCCTCGGATTCAATTTCTACCGGCCGAGCCCGCGTTATATCGCGCCCGCTGCAGCGCGGCGAATCGTTCGCCGGCTGCCCAAAGGCATCACCTCGGTGGGGGTTTTCGTGAACGAGCCGGAAGAGAACATGCTCGCGATCGCTCGCAAAGTCGGCCTCGACTGCCTGCAATTGCACGGCGACGAATCGCCCGAGTTGGTGTCACGCCTGAAACGCAAGCTCCCGGTCATCAAAGCAATCAGAGTACGCGCTTCATTCCGGCCCGCTCAGCTTTCTTCGTTCAAGCGGGCATTCGCATTGCTCCTCGACGGGTTTGATTTCCGGCAATACGGCGGAACGGGGAAAACTTTTAATTGGAAGCTGGCTCGCAATTCGAATCGCACGCGCCGGGTATTTCTGGCGGGCGGTTTGACGCCGGAAAACGTCGCGGAGGCGATCCACACCGCGCATCCATACGCGATCGACGTGTGCAGTGGCGTCGAAGCGCACCCCGGAAGAAAAGATCCCGCGCGCGTTATCGCGCTGATGGGCGCCGTGAAAGCCGCGCAGAGGAAATCCAAATGACATCGGCGGCTCAACTCATGCCGGATTCGCGAGGCCGCTTCGGTCCCTATGGCGGCCGCTACGTTCCGGAAACGCTCGTCGCCCCGCTCGAAGATCTCGAACGCGCCTACGCCGAAGCGCGCGAGGACGCCAAATTTCGAGCGGAACTTGATTCGCTGCTGCACAATTTTGCCGGCCGACCCACGCCGTTGCAATTTGCGCCGCGGCTGACCGAGCATCTCGGCGGTCCGCGCATTTACCTGAAGCGCGAAGACCTGCTCCACACCGGCGCGCACAAAATCAACAACTGCATCGGCCAGGGACTTCTCGCCGTTCGGATGGGCAAGCGCCGCGTTGTCGCGGAGACGGGCGCCGGGCAGCACGGAGTCGCCACGGCTACGGTTGCAGCGCGGCTCGGACTTGAATGCACCGTGTACATGGGCACGGAGGACATGGAGCGGCAGCGCCTGAATGTTTTCCGCATGCGGCTGCTCGGCGCGGAAGTGATCGGTGTCGATGCGGGCAGCCGCACGCTCAAAGACGCGATCAACGAGGCGATGCGCGATTGGGTGTCCAACATTGGAACGTCGCACTACCTCCTCGGCTCGGTTCTCGGCGCGCATCCGTATCCGCAGATGGTGCGTGATTTCCACGAAGTGATCGGAGAAGAAGCGCGCGCGCAGATTCTGAAGGCCGAAGGCAGTCTTCCCGATCTGCTGGTTGCATGCGTCGGCGGCGGCTCGAATGCAATCGGCCTCTTTAGCGCGTTCCTGGGCGACACGAACGTGAAATTGTTGGGCGTCGAAGCAGGCGGGCGCGGGAAATCGCTCGGCGAGCATGCGGCTCGCCTCGCAGCAGCGGCGGGCTTCACCGGCGCGCGCCCCGGCGTGCTACAGGGTACATTCACCTATGTGCTGCAGACCACCGATGGACAGATTTCCACGACGCATTCGATTTCGGCAGGCCTCGACTATCCTGCGATTGGGCCGCAACACGCGTGGCTCGCCGATCAAAAGCGCGCGGAATACACGGCGGTGAACGACGAAGAAGCGATTCAAGCCGCAAAGACTATGGCGCGGCTGGAAGGAATTATTCCCGCGCTGGAGTCGGCCCACGCAATCGCCGAGTTAATCAAGCGCGCTCCGAAAATGCCGAAGGACCAGATTGTGATCCTGAATGTCTCCGGCCGTGGCGACAAAGATATGGAGACGCTCTCGCGCTATGTCTGAACCGGCCATTTCAAATTCGGCTGCCGTGCTGAAGAGCGCGGCGCACGCCGGAACCAGAATTGCGCGAAGATTCCGCGAGCTGGCCGAAAAAGGGGAGCTCGGGCTCGTTGCCTACGTCACTGCAGGCGATCCATCGCTTGCCGCCACCGAGAAGATCGTGCTCGCCGCCGCGGAAGCGGGTGCGGACGTCATCGAGCTGGGAGTGCCGTTCAGCGACCCCGTTGCCGATGGCCCCACGATCCAGCGCGCCAGTGAACGCGCTCTGCGCGCAGGCGCCACGCTTGCCGGAGTGCTCGATCTCGTTCGTCGCCTCCGCAAGCAGACCGATGTTCCTCTCGTGCTTTTCAGCTATTTCAATCCGATCCTGCAGATGGGGCTTGAGAAGTTTGCAGGCGAAGCTGCCGCAGCAGGCGCCGACGGCGTTCTCGCCACCGACCTGACTCTCGAGGAGGCGGACGAATATCGAGCGCTGCTGCACGCGCGCGGCCTCGATACGATCTTCCTCGTTGCTCCCACCTCAACCGATTCGCGGCTGGAGCAGATTGCGAACGCCTCGAGCGGTTTCCTCTATGTGATTTCCCGCGCAGGCGTCACCGGCGCGCGGGAGGCGCTTCCCGCGGAGTTGCCGGGGCTTGTTCGCCGTGTTCGTAAATTCACCTCGCTTCCGATCGCTGTCGGTTTCGGCATCTCCTTGCCGACGCATGTCACCGTGCTCGGCGGAATCGCCGATGCCGCCGTGGTCGGCTCAGCGCTTGTTTCGGAAATCGAGAACGCCGGATCCCCCGAAGCGGCCGCCGCAGCGGTTGCCGAACGCATCCGCATTCTGAAGCACGCGGCCCGCGCGGGCGTGAGCCGCCGCGCGCCGGAATCCAGTTCAGGAGCAATAAATGGATAAGCGAGTTGCGGGCGCCGACGCGGCGGTGGCCAAAATTCAAGATGGCGCCACGATTTTGCTCGGCGGCTTCGGTCTTTGCGGCATCCCTGAAAATCTGATCGCCGCGCTCCAGCGAAAAGGCGCGAAAAATCTCACGCTGGTTTCAAACAATGCCGGCGTCGATACATTCGGCATCGGTCTGCTGCTGCAGTCCAAGCAAGTGAAGAAAATGATCGCGAGCTACGTGGGCGAAAATAAGACCTTCGAACAGCTCGCGCTGAAGAAAGAAATCGACGTGGAGTTGAATCCGCAAGGAACTCTTGCCGAACGCATCCGTTGCGGCGGCGCCGGAATCCCCGCGTTTTTCACGCCGACCGGTTACGGCACGATGGCGGCGGAGGGGAAAGAGGTCCGCGAATTCAACGGGCGTCCGCACGTACTCGTTCCCTCGCTTCGCGGGGATTTCGCATTTATCAAAGCATGGAAGGGCGACCGCTGGGGAAATCTGGTGTATCGCAAGACGGCGCGGAATTATAACGCCGTGATGGCGACGGCGGCCGACTACACGATCGCGGAAGTGGAAGAGATCGTCGAGCTGGGCTCGCTGAATCCGGATTGCGTCCACACGCCGGGAATTTTCATCGACGCAATTTTTCAGGGCGCGAGCTACGAAAAGCGAATCGAGCGCCGCACGGTCCGCAAGCGCCGGTAACGGGGAGATCGCATGGCAGAACGCAACGCAGAAATCGACAAAAGGGAAGTGATCGCCCGCCGCGTCGCCCGTGAACTGCGCGACGGCTACTATGTGAATCTCGGAATCGGACTGCCGACGCTGATCCCGAATTATCTGCCTCCGGGAGTGGAAGTGATTCTGCAATCCGAAAACGGCATGTTGGGGATCGGCCCCTATCCCTACGAAGGCGAAGAAGACGCCGACCTGATCAACGCCGGAAAGGAAACGATCACCGAAATTCCCGGCTGCGTCTATTTTTCGAGCGCGGAATCGTTCGGGATGATTCGCGGCGGGCGCATCAACGTCACGGTGCTGGGTGCGCTGCAGGTGGATGAAAAAGGGAATCTCGCGAACTGGGCGATCCCCGGGAAAATGCTGAAGGGAATGGGTGGCGCGATGGACCTGGTGGCCGGCGCCAAGCGCGTGATCATCGCGATGGAGCACTCCACGAAGGAAGGCGAGCCGAAAATCGTGAAGGCGTGCAGCCTTCCGCTCACGGGCGTCGGCGTTGTCGATACGATCGTAACAGAGCTCGCCGTAATCGAAGTGACGCCGGAGGGCCTGGTGCTTCGCGAAGTGGCGCCCGGGGTGACGCCGGAAGACGTGCAGAAAGCAACCGAGCCGACACTACTGCGCGCGCCCGACCTGAAAACGATGCCAACCTGAAGCAAGGAACGCGCTACACGTACGGTTGACCTTTGCGTCCCGGCGCTGTGCGCGAGCAACCCACCTGCGATACCATACGCGCAACGGTTCCAAGGAGACGGAATGCAGCCTCAATCGATCGTCGTCATCAGCCTGCACAGCCCCAAAGAGAAACTATGGGGCGAGCTGGTGGATATTTCGAATGCGGGCGTGACGCTGCGGGGAATCGATTTGAGCTCGTTTGACGATTTCGTGAGCCAGGTGCTGCATCCTGATGGCGACCGCATGGGGCTGCCGACATTATTCTTCCCCATGGTGCGAATCGAACGGATCGCGCTTGACGAGGCGCGCGGTTCCATTCCCTCTCTTGCCGAAGTGTTCGCGAAAAAAGTTGGCCGCACGCTGCCGGACTATCTGGCGCAGTTTGCTTGATCCGATTGTAATTTCATTTCGCACACCAAACCTATGCGCAGCCGAATACTGACCGTTCCGAACCAGCTCACCTTTCTGCGCCTGGCTTTTTTGCCCGTGTTCCTAATCGCGATCGAGTACGAACGTTATGGGCTGGCGCTCGGCATTCTGGTGGCGGCGGGAATCAGCGACGGGCTCGACGGATTGCTGGCGCGAGGGCTCAACCAGAAGACGCCGCTCGGCGCGTATCTCGATCCGATTGCGGATAAGCTGTTGCTGTCGTCGTCTTACTTCATTCTGGCGCTGAAGGGGAAGATCGCGTGGTGGCTGACGATTCTGGTGCTCGGCCGCGACGTGCTGATCCTCGTCGCCTGCGCCGTGATTCTGATTACGGTGGGCTACCGGCCGTTTCCCCCCAGCATCTTCGGAAAGGCGAACACATTTTTCGAGATCCTGCTCGTGGTGCTGGTGCTCGTGCTGGCGATCTGGGATAACCGGTTCTTGTGGATCACACGGTACGCGTGCACGTACCTGGTGGCGGCGTTCGTAGCGCTATCGGGTTTGCACTACAGCATCGTTGTATCGCGGCAGCTTCACGCAGGCGTGTGACTCGAGCACGCTGCGGAGAGGCTAGCGATTGAAATCTAGCCAGCTTGCAGAAGGCCCTTCATCATGAACGCGACGCTCGCGATTACTACCAGCGCCGTCACCCATCCGAATGCGTTCGCGCGGTTGCGCTCTTCGGGAGATGAGGGCGGCCGGTCCGCCATTATCTTACCGAGTCCGAATCCGGTTGCGAGCCCGCCGAAGTGCGCGAAGTTGTCGATACCAGGAAACACGAATCCCCAGATCGCAATGTAAATGAGCCAGCGGAAGATCTGGCTTCGAAGCATTTGCATCCCGGCGCTTCGCCGCCCGGTGGTGATTGCGAGCAGAATGCCGATCAATCCGAGGAGTGCGCCAGAGCCGCCGACGCTGAAGTGTCCGACAAGGCTGCTCAAGACGTATCCGCCGATTCCCGTCAGGACATAGATGAAAAAAAAGCGAGCCGAGCCGTAGAGCTCTTCGATTTGGGGTCCGATATCCATCAATACCCACATATTGAAGACGATGTGCATCAGGCTGCCGTGGAGAAAGACGGCCATGACGAATCGCCAGGGCTGTTGAATGTCGTAGGGTAGCGGGAGCGAAGCACCGAATTTTTGCAGCACGCTGCCGTCGATGCTGCCGATTCCGAGAAGCGCAGAAAGTCCGCCTCCCCCGGGTGGTAGTAAGCCGTTGGTGCGAATCGTGGCGAGAAGGCTGACGATGTAGAGAAGGCAGCTGAATCCGAGAATGCCGTAGGTGGCGGGCGCCGTGGCGGGCAGCAAATTTCCGAGTGAGCGACTAGCCGCTGCCATCGAGAATGTGAGACTCGCGCCGCATTGGTGGCAGCGCGTGGCGTTCGCCCCAACCAGCGTGCCGCAGGACGGGCAAAGCTGCGGGCGTCCCTGCTTGCTGCCGCCGAAGAAACCGCTCATTGTTTGGCGAATCCGAAGTTCACGAAGCCGATCCAATCTGTTGTGCAGCTGAGTGGGAATTCAATACGCTTCCTTGCGCCGCCGTGAGCGCATTCCTATAATACCGAAAATGAGACCAAACAAGTGAATCGGGTTCGCGTGTGAGCCGGCGCATCGGGACCGAAGTTTTGCAGAGACATCTGAGCCATATTTCCTGCGGCGATCGACCTGGGCGGCATGCACTCTTTGCGCTAGCGCTTTCGACGATATTGCTAGTCGTAGCCGGTTGCACGCACCCATCACGCACCACGAGAGCGCCCGCGCAGGCGCCCGCTCCGCAGCAGCCGCTGCCGCAACCTCCGCCATCGACGGCGCCTCCTTCGACCACTCGTCAGCAGACTTCAGTCCCGGGCGCGTACATAGAAGAAGGCGTCGCCTCGTGGTACGGCTATCCGTTCCAGGGACGGCGGACGTCGAACGGCGAAGTGTACGAGATGCACGAGTTCACGGCGGCGCATCGGACGCTCCCGTTCAACGCAGTGGTTCGCGTGACGAACCTGAGCAACGGCAAGCAGACGGAAGTGCGCATCAACGATCGCGGGCCGTTTGTTGCGAATCGCGTCATCGATCTTTCGCTGTCTGCCGCGCAGGCCATCGAGATGGTTGGCCCGGGAACTGCGTCCGTGCGGCTCGAAGTGATTTCCGGCCCGAATCCGGCCGCCGGATATTTCGGAGTGCAGGTGGGCGCCTTCCAGGTGCAGGAGAATGCCGATCGGTTGAAGGCGCAACTGGAATCGCGGTATCCGCCGGTGACCACTGTTCGATTTGAATCTGCGAATGGAACTTTTTATCGCGTGCGGGTAGGCCGGCTGCCAAGCGAAGAGGCCGCGCGGCGGCTTGCCGAGCAATTGCACGAGAGCGAGCAGTTCACCACGTTTGTCGTTCGGCTCGACGAATAACTTCGCACTCGTGGTGCGATTCTATTTGTGCTTCATGGTGTACACGCCGTCCCAATTCGAGGCGGGCTCCTCGGCGAGATATTCCTCGCACCGGGTGAGGAAAACGCGAGCGGGGCCGTCGTTGGGCCAGCGGTCGAGAACTTGTTCGAAGGCTTGGCCCGCGCCTCGCCAGTCGCGCTTCTTGTACGATTCAATGCCGCGATTGAAAACTTCCACCAGTTCCTTTCCGTCGTTGCCGAGCGCTTCCGCATTGAGCACTTCGTAGATCATCACCGGAAGCAGTTTGCCTTTGACGCGGATCAGATCGAGCTCACGAACGAGAGTGCGAGTGCTTCGCAGCTCGCGATAGGTGGATTCGCTGATGATAATGCGCGTGCCGTACTCCTTGTTGAGGCCCTCGAGGCGCGAGGCGAGATTCACCGAGTCGCCCATCGCCGTGTATCCATAGCGCAGGGACGAGCCCATATTTCCCACCGAAGCGACGCCGGTATTGATGCCGATTCCGATATCCATCACCGGGCGTCCCTGCGCGCGCCATTCTTTTTGCAGCTCGGTGAGGCGCTCGAGCATGCTGAGCGCGGCTTCGCAGGAGCGGGTGGCATGGTCGGGCTCGTCGAAGGGAGCGCCCCAGAGCGCCATCACCGCGTCACCGATGTACTTATCGAGCGTGCCCTGGTTGCGAAAAACGATGCGGGTCATTTCGGTGAGGTAGTTGTTCAGCAGGTCGGCGAGTTCCTGAGCATCGAGGGTTTCTGAGATCGTGGTGAATCCGCGCACGTCGCTGAAGAGCACCGTGATTTCAGATTTGCGCGGCTTCACGCGCTCGGGATCGGCGAGAAGGCGGCGGATCACTTCGGGGCTGACGTATTGCTGGAAGGCGGACCGGACTTTGCGCTTTTCCTGCTCTTCAATCAAAACGCGATAGAGCGCGACGAGGCTGACGTTGGGAACCAGCGTGAAAAGCGCCGGCATGATGAAGTTGAGCCACCAGCCGTGCAGAAACGCCCAATACACGATGGCGGCAAAGGGCAGAAGAAGCGCGAATCCGAACGCCATCCAGCGGGGTTGCACCACCGCCAGCCAGATTCCGAGCGGGATTCCGAACAGGAGAATGAAGCCGATGTCGGTGAGTCCCTGTTTGGCGCCACGGGTGAGGAACTGATGGTTTAGGATGTTATCGATCAGATTGGCGTGGACTTCGACGCCGGGAAAATCGAGTCCGCCGAACGGTGTTACGCGGAGATCACCGATTCCGGTTGCAGACGCGCCGACCAACACAATCTTGTCCTTAAATGCACCGGGTTGGAATTTCTTCAAAGCAGCGTTGGCAAACGAGATGTAGGGATACGTTCGCGCCGGACCATGAAAGTTCACTAACATGCGGCTCACGTAGTCGGGGTGGACGGTGAGCTTGCGGCCAAATTCGATATTGAAGACGCCGCCGGGTCCGTAGTTCAGGACCGTTTGTTCTTTTGGGAGGCCGAGATAGATGCGCAGCGCCTGCACATCCACCGATGCATAGACATCCCAATTGGAGCGGTCTGCATCGAGGCCGTAGGGAAGCGCGAGCGGCACATGGCGGACGACGCCGTCAGCGTCAACGAGAACATTGAAATAACCGGTGCCTCCGGCTTCCGCGGCTACGGCGCCGGTCAGTAAATCGCTATTGGCTTCTGCCCCGCGCGGCACGAGCCGTTGTTGCTCGTATTTGTCGATCAGTTCAACCAGCCGCTCGTTCGCCGGTGTGCTACCGAAGGAAGGCAAGGGACGAACCTGCGGAAACGGGAAGAAGGCAATGAGGTTTGCATAACGATCGAGCGCTTCCGGCGTCACACCTTGCAAATCGTTCTTGGTATAGAGGAAGTAATTTCCGAGAACGACCCGTCCAAAGCGCTGAATCGATTCGGCAAACTGCTGGTCGTAGTCGTACTCCTTCCGGAGCGCGTCAATTTGGGCCAGCAGCGCAGGATTCGCCGGCTGGCCATGCTTTTGCTGCACTGCCAGTTCCGCGGAAAGCTTTTCGAGTGGCTTCGCCGTATTGTCGGATTGGCTGAAGGTAATATCGAACGCAACCACTCGTCCGCCGTCTTCTCGAATATTGTCGAGCAATCGAGCGAAATAGAAGCGCGGGAACGGCCAGTGGCCGAGAACTTCCTGCGATTGCTGATCGATATCCACGATCACGATCCGCGGATCGGGAGTGGTGCGGCCGCGCACTTGAAAGCGATAGTCGAGGCTGCTGAGTTCGAGGCGGGTGATGAAGTCGAAGAACGGCACCGGCTTCTCGCCCAAAAACGTGACGTAATAGATCGCGAGGGCGGCAAACGTCACGATCAAGCTGATGGCGAACGATCCCTTGTGGCTCCACCATTCGCGAAAAATTCTGACGAGTTTTTTGCCGCTGCGGTTCGCCATACCTGCCGTGAAAACAGTTGTGACGGATGAGGGGAAACAAATTCCGCGCAAGGCTAACAAACGAATGCGTTTCATTCAAGGCAAGATCAGTGGCAAGCGGCGTTCGACGCGCGTTTGCTGTGCTCAGCGGCTTGCTTTCGATATACTGTCCCGCGCCTGAGAACAACATGGCTGCGAAGAAAAAAAACTCGCATCGGGCTCCGTCAAATACCGCAAAGCTCACGGGACAGCTTCGTGCGGCACGTCAAGCGCTGAAGGTTGCCGAGCGCGAACGCGAAGAGCTGAACCAGATCGGCGTGGCGCTTTCCTCTCAGCGAAATATCGGCACTCTGCTGAGCCTGATTCTGAAGAGAGCCCGCGACATCACCGCTGCCGATGCCGGCTCGCTCTACCTGGTGGAAGGCGACGGACACGGCGGCCAGCGCCTGCGATTCATGCTCACGCAGAACGACAGCTTCGAATTTCCTTTCCAGGAGTTCACGCTTCCGCTTGCGGAAGACTCGATGGCGGGCTTCACGGCGCTGCGAGGAGAGGTGCTGAACTTCGCCGATGCCTACAAGATTCCGCGAGACCGGCCGTTCCACTTCAACGATCATTACGACCGCGAATCCGGTTATCACACACGCTCGCTTCTGGCCCTGCCGATGAAGAATGCGAAAGGCGAAGTACTTGGCGTGCTGCAGCTCATCAATTCAAAACGCAACCCGGCTGCGCGATTGCGAACGGCTGAGGACGTGGCGAAGAACGTGCAGCCCTTTCGCGAGCGATCCGAGCGGCTGGCGCTTTCGCTGGCGTCGCAAGCCGCGGTGGCCTACGAGAATCGAAAGCTCTACAACGAAATCGAGGCACTGTTTGAAGGATTTGTGAGCGCCGCCGTCACGGCCATCGAGCAGCGCGACCCCACTACTTCCGGGCATTCGCTTCGCGTGGCGTCGTACACGCAATCGCTCGCCGAAGCCGTGAATGCAACCGCGAGCGGCCCCTACGCGGCCACCCGCTTCGATCGCGAACAAATGAAGGAGATCCGCTACGCCGCGCTGCTGCACGACTTCGGCAAAGTCGGCGTGCGGGAAGAAGTGCTCGTTAAGGCGAAGAAGCTCTATCCGCTGCAACTCGAGGTCGTGCGGCAGCGGTTCAACTACATCCGCAAGGAACTGGAAGCGGGCATGGTGCGGCGCAAGTTGCAGGTGTATCTGGAACGCGATCGCGGCGATGCGTTGCAGGAAATCGCGCGGCTGAGCGAGGATTTCGAGCAGCGCCAGAAAACGATCGACCACTACCTCGAAGTGATCATTGATGCGAACGAGCCGACTCTGCTCGAACAAACGCACACCCGGCGGCTGCAGGAAATCGCCAAGCAGTTTTTCTCCGATCGCCAGGGCGTCGAAACGCCGTATCTAAAGCCGGAGGAAGTGGGACTGCTTTCGATTCCGAAGGGAAGTCTGAATGCAGCGGAGCGGCTCGAAATCGAATCGCATGTGATCCACACCTACAATTTCCTGAACCAGATTCCGTGGACGAGCGAGCTGAAAAAAGTGCCGGAGATCGCGCGCGCCCACCACGAAAAACTCAATGGCGCCGGCTATCCTTACAAACTGCACGGCGATCAGATTCCGCTTCCGACGAAAATAATGACGATCTGCGATATCTTCGATGCGCTGACGGCGTCGGACCGCCCATACAAGCGCGCCGTTGCCGTTGATCGCGCACTCGGAATCCTTGATGACTGCGTGCGCGCGAAAGAGATCGATCCCGAATTGTTCCGCCTGTTTCGCGAAGCTCGCGTGTACGAACACGGTGCACGGTCTTCCTGAACATGACGATTCGGTCTCATCCGCGCCTCCGCCGTAATGCACCAACCGCACTCTCGTATCACGCGCGAGGTAGCTTGCTGTTTTTTGCCGCGAGCTTCATTTTTCTCGCGTTGCCGAACGCAACAGACGCGCAATCGGCGCCCTCGGCCACTTGGTTCGTCACGATCGTGCTGCCTCCGAAAGTCGTCGCGGGTTTTCCGGCAACGCTTGCGGTCTTCGGGGCCGACGGTAGGCTTGCCCCCAATGTGACCGTCACGGTGGGCAACGGGATAAGCGTAAAAACAGACGCCACAGGCCGTGCTTTCTTCGCAGCGCCTACGGCGCCGGGTGCGATGTTCGCGGAAGCATCTGGCACATCGACGGTAGCGCTCGTCGAAAACAATTCTCACGCGGCGGCAGAAGGCGGCGCGAACGGACTGACGACAGCGCCCGTAATCTCGCTGAAAGATCGCTTCGCAATCTGCGGCGGCGGGTTTCGGGGAGATGCCGATGCCAATCGTGTGACGATGAACGGCGATCGGGCCCTCGTCGTCGCCGCTTCGCCGGAATGCCTCGTGGTGCTGCCGAGCCCGAGAGCAACGCCCGGCGCGGCAAGGCTGTCCGTCGAATCGTCCGGCGCGTCACGAACCGCAATGGTGACTCTCGTTTCGCTTCAATTCGAAGCTCCGCAACCCGCACCCGTGCCCGGAAGGAAAAGCGGGCTGACGGTTCACGTAGAAGGCTCGGATTCTCCGCTCGCGATCGTGATCCAGAACGAGACGCCCGGCGTGGTGGAATTTTTGCACGGCGACTCGCAGGAGCTGAAGACGACTGGAGGCAGCCGCAACATCGCGCAAGTGGAGATCAGCGCGATTCGCTCGGGCGACTATTCATTCAACGCAAAGCTGCTGCTCCCCCCGGACGTATCCGCAGCTGAGCTTTACCTGCGAGCCGCGGTGCCGCTTGCGTCGAGGAACTTACAGCGCCACGTGAAAGCCTGGGCGGACCGGCTCGCGAGCCATCCGAAAGATCAGGAAAAAGTGCGGCAGGAAGTGATAAAGATGATTTCGACGACGATCCCGGGAAACTTTCGCGTCCTTCTCGAAGCGGCGCGCTCGGCTCTCTAGTTATTCGCTCGACGCCGGCTCGAGGATTTTGGCATTTCCTTCCGGCAGCGCGCCCTGCGACATTTGCTCGAGCGAATTGCGCGCGCGACTTAGCTTGCTATCGGCGTCTTCGTAACTCTGCTGCGCGTGGCGAAGGTGGTTGCCGAGCTTTTCGTACACGTCTCCAAATGTCTCAAATTGTTTCTTGAGCCCTTCCAGGTTGGCCATCAGATGCCGGGCGTTCTCTTCGATTTTCTGCCCTTGCAGGCTGCTCGCAATGGCGCTGAGGCACGCATAAAAGGTGTTGGGCGAAACGGGGAAGACGCGCTTGCTGCGGCAATAGCCATCCAGCTGGCCGAATTTCGCATCCTCACTCATCAGCAGCTCGTAGTAAACACCTTCCGAGGGAACGAACATGAGCGCGTAGTCGAAGGTGTGCTCGTCGGGAAGAATATATTTTTCCGCGATGGAGTCGGCGTGTTTGCGGACAGCCGTGCAAAACTCGCGCCGCGCCGCGTCGTCGCCCGTCTCGACGAGCCTGCGATAGGCTTCGAGCGGGAATTTCGAATCGATCGGAAGGTCGCGCTCGCCGAGATGCACCACAGCATCGACGATCGCGCCCGTCGATGCGAAGCGAAATTGCGTTTCGTAGGCGCCGCGGGGAAGAGCATCTTCCAGCAGGCGTTCGAGGGCCACTTCACCGAGCGAACCGCGCGTCTTCGCTCCGCCCAGAACGTTTTGCAGTGTTTGCGCTGTTTGCGAAAGATCGCGCCCGGCCTGCTGCACTTCGCCCAACTGTGTGCTGATCTTGCGAATGGCTTCGCTCGACGCCTGAAGCTGCTGCGCCATGGCGGTTTGCGCGGCGCTCGCGAGCTGGCCGGATGACGCCACGCCAGCTTGCAGTTCGTGCCGCACCTGTCCGAGTTGCTGCGTGACGGACTGCGCCAGGTTGTTCATCTGCGCGACGACGGCTTGCGACTGCGTCGCCAGCGAGCTCTGCATCTCCTGCCGCACCGAGGAAAGTTGCGTATCGGTGCGCCGGGCGGCCGACCACACGATCGCAGCAACCACCGCGATGGCCGCTACGCCGGCAATCAACCACACCACTGGGCT
Organism: Candidatus Acidiferrales bacterium; assembly: GCA_050746925.1. Lineage (GTDB taxonomy): Bacteria > Acidobacteriota > Terriglobia > Acidiferrales > UBA7541 > Palsa-295. The sequence goes on along the minus strand of JBOGNA010000023.1, from coordinate 13,956 downwards.
CACGACTGAAACGCTTTCCGCAATTCAAGAGTTGGAAACGTCATCAAGTCAGGGTAGCACGATGCCAAGTGGTTGCAAGGCTCGCACCGTGCGAGCCTCCATGCAAGCCTTTCTACCCGGAAAGCAAAAGGGGAGTTCCGCGCCAAAGCTGGCGAGAATTCCCCGCAAATAGCTCAGCACAACCGCGCGACGAACTAGAAGTTGACCTTGAGCGCGAATTGGAACGTGCGCGGATCGGACGCCGCCGTCGGCGTGCCGGCCGAGCAAGTGCCGGAGATCGGATCGCACAGCGGGTTCACGTCGCTCACGTTGAACCGGTTCAGCATGTTGAATCCATCGGCGATGATCTGCAGATTGAAGCGCTCGGTGATCGGGATCGTGCGCGAAATTCGCAGATCGATCTGGAAAAATCCGGGCCGCGTAAACGCGTTGCGCCCCAGCGTCCCGGTGCAGCCATAGAACGGAGAAGGAACCTCGGGAAACGAGAAAGGCGTCCCGTCGCTGCCGATGCAGCGGTCCGGCGGAACGAAAGCATATCCTTTGATGAACGGCGAGGTTACCGATCCCTCCGGCGGGTCGTTCGTCTTGATGAACGACGGCCGGTTCGTGGCCGTGCCGAAGTCGAGGTTCGGGTCCGAGCCGATCAGCACGTTGTAGGGTCGGCCCGACGCCACTTCGATCACCGGCGACACAGTAAAGTTGGCGAGGAATTTCCTCCAGAAGCCCGAATCGCTCTGGTGGAAGGGGCTCTGGTACACGGCGCTCGTAATCCAGCGGTGCCGCTGATCGAAATTGGAGTTGCCGCGGTCGAGATTGGGAAAGCTATTGTCCTGCGGGTTCAGCAGTGTCGAAAGGTCGGTAGAGTCGTCGATTGTGTGCGAGTAGGTCCAGCTGGAACTCATTTCGAAGTTGTTTGAGAAGCGCTTCGTTACCGTCAGCGTGAACGCGTTGTAGATCGAATTGCCGGTGGACGTTTGCGGGTTCACGTCGCTCCAGGGAACCTGCACACCCGGAAAACCGGTGGGGAATCCGGCGGCTCCGGCCAAAGCCACCAGAGTGGGATATCCGCCCGGCACCAGCGGCGCGAACGATGGATTCGGTCCCGAAGGCCGGAAGAAATTGAAGACGGCGGCGCTGCCGATAAATCCTACCGGCGTGCCTCCGCAATTCGGTCCGGTGAACCCGAATCCGAGGATGCTGGGTGCCAGCGGGCCGCCCGGTGTTCCGAAGACGATGCTTCCTCCGCCGGGTGTGTTCGAAGCGGGGAATGGCCCGCAGGCGGTATTGATGTCCCCGGTCCCGGGAACCTGAATGCCCTGAGGATTCGTCCCGGGGGAAACAAGGCCGGCGAGCACCGCGTTGTTGTCGTTGCTGGTCAGAATGCGCGGCTCGGCGACGCTGAGGTTGATCGTGCGATCGAGGTGCGTGCCGTGCGTGAAGTTGTAGCCGAGGCTCACTTTCCAGTCTTTCGAGAGCTCGCGCTCCACGGTTAAGTTCGCTTGTTGCGCGAGCGCGTACTGGAAATTCTTGGTCACGGGAATCGTGAATGGCAGCAGCGTAAGCGGATAGCCTGCGGTGATGAAGTTCTGGTTCGTGAAGATCGAATTTGCCTGGAATGGATTAAATCGCTGCTGATCGGGCTGATAGCACATCACAAAAGGCAAAGCCGGCGGCGCCGGATTGCAGCCGGTAAGCGCTCCGCCGGTGCTCGTCAGCAGTCCCTGGAAGATATTGGTTGCGTTCAACGCGAAAGGATTCACGTCCGCGAGACACGTGTTGGGAGCCGGCACGTTGCCGGAACACGGAGCTCCGCCCGCTGTTTCCAGAAGCGCGGATGTGGCTCCATCTTCCGCCGTTGCAAGGAACGCCAGCGCGAGCGCCGGATGATCGTAGAAGAAACCGTAGCCGGCTCGAATCACGGTTTTGCCGTTGCCCCACGGATCCCACGCGATGCCGATGCGCGGAGCTATGTTATTCGTGTCGGTCGGAATTCCTTCGACGACGCCAAAGGCCTGCTCGCCCGCGGCGTTCAGCGCCGTCGTGGGCTTGAAGACCGGCAGCCATTCGATGTCGTAACGAACGCCATAGTTGAGCGTGAGCTTGCGATTGATTTTCCAGCTGTCTTGCGCGAACACGCCGAGCGTCTTGTTGTTGAACGGGCGGTCCGATTGGCCGATTCCCTGAATGAACGAGGTGGGAAGTCCGAAGCCATACGCCTGCACGGCGGAAAATCCGGGAGCTCCCGCCGCTCCAAACGCATCCGCGATCGAGCCGGCATCCAGTCCGCCGAAGGAGTAAACGCCGCCGTAGTTGAGTGTGAATATTTGCGATTTCGACGACCGCAGCTGAATCAAATTCGTGTCCGCGCCGAATTTGAACGTGTGAGCGCCTTTGATCCAGGTAAGGTTGTCGGCCCATTCAAATCGCTTCTCCGTTCGATCCACCGTGGAAAACGGCTCGCGGCCGAAAAACGCGAAGCCGGTAATGTTCACGGCAGGCAGATCGCCGCCCGGAAGCGGCGAGAAGCCGTAATGCAATCCGCGCCGCGCGAATTGGAAACGAAACTCGTTGAACAGAGTGCTGCTGATCGAAGTGGTGTGCTGGCCGACGATCGCCAGGTCGCGACTCTGCTGCTCGGAAGTGCGCGAACCGGCGTTCTGGCCGAAGTTCTGATTTTCTGCGTTGACTTCGATGCCGGTGATCGTGGAGGGCGAAACGTTGGCGCGAATGAACGAGCTGTTCTTCGCGTTCCACACGTGGTCGAGCCGCAGCGACCAGAGGCTGGTTCCTTCCGACGTCGGGAAGTTTCCGATGATCGAAGCGAGTCCCACGTAGGAGGACGGTACGGGCGCATTGCTCGACGGAAAAATGTTCAGCGGCGGCGGCAAGGCCCCGGTGTTGCCGAAGAGCGCCGTCTGCGCGCTGATCGAAGCGGCGCAGAAATACTGCGCTCCGAGGAGGTTTGGATTTGCGCCGATAAACGTAGCCTGTTCGGGAGTCACTAGACCGCTCGTTTGACCAGGGAAGCAAGGCGCCGGAGCCGGAATGCTTTCGAATCCGAAGTTATTCTGTCCGATGCTGGAAAATCCAGTCTCCTGCCGGCGCGTGATTTCGTAGCTGAAGAAGTAAAATGTCTTGTCCTTCTGGATGGGACCGCCGATCGTCGCGCCTCCCTGGACGCGCGTGTAGGACTGCTTCACCGGGATCGCCTCGAATCCCGTCGCCTCATTCGGAACTACTTCCACCGAAAATGGATTGCGCGCTTGAATCGCGCCATTACGTAGGAATCCGAAAACGTCTCCATGCACCGAATTGGAGCCGGACTTGGTAACGATGTTCACCACGCCGCCCATCGCGCGCCCGTATTCCGCCATGTAATTGCTCGTGATTACCTGAAATTCCTGCACGGCTTCTTGCGACACGGTCGCGCGCACGCCATTCACGGAATTGTCCACCGCGTCGGCGCCATCCACGGAAACCATATTCGAGCGGGCGCGCTGGCCGCCGAAATTCAAGCCGCTGGTGGGCGCGGCTCCGATCGAGGGCGTATTGTCACGAGCGGTCTGTGAATTCAGCAGCGTAAAGTTGATGTAGTTGCGCCCGTTGATGGGAAGATTTTCGATCTGATTCTGATTGACGGTGGTGGAAACGTCCGTCTTGGCTGTTTCAACCAGATCGGGTGCCGCGGTTACGCTGATGGTTTCGTTGGTCGTTTTGAGTTGCAGCTGGGGATTGAATTCAGGAGACGAGCCGAGGGCCAGCGTCAGCGATTCGTGTTTCATCGTAGCGAAGCCCCGCGCTTCCACCGTGAGCGAATAGTTGCCTGGAGGAATCCCGATGATTTCGTAGTGGCCGTTCGCGTCGCTGACGGTTTCTCGCTGGGAGCCGTTCGTCGAGTGCTTCAGAACGATTTTTGCGTCTTTTACCGCGAGGCCCTGCGGATCGAGCACCGTGCCGGAGAGGTTCACGGTATTCACTTGCGCCTGGCTGCGGCTGGATAGCGCGAGAACGAATCCTGCGAAAATCATTGCGACGAACGCGAACTTGGCAAGACGCATCGGCACACCCTCCCCGAATTTTCCGTGCGAACTTCGATTTGCGGCCATTGAGCCGCCCGCCCACCCAAGCGCCAGAGACACCGGAGTTTACGCTCCGATCCCGGAAGGATCCCGAGTCGGTTGATGAGGACTTGTAATCCAGCCCCTATCCCATTGCAATAGAAAACTTTCACTCATTCGGTGAACTTGACTAAATGAACAGCGAGTGAGCCGACAGGAGCGGAAGAATACGGCCTAACGGCGAACCGAATCAGGCAGGAACGCTAGTTGCGTGTGGTTGAACCGGTCAGCTGAACGAGGGATCCGGGCGCGGAATCAGAGCCGGGATCGATCGTTTGCGGTGCGCGCCAGAAATCGACGGCGGCAATCTGATGGACGCAGGATACCGTGCAGCGCGGGGCGCAGCCTTTCTTGGTCAGAAATTCCTTCTGGCGCTGCTCGTAGGAGTAGTTTTCGAGCGGAATCGCAGGATAGCCGCGCTGCTGCGAACAGTAGTGAACGAGCCCATCCTCGCAGATATAGAGGTAGCGCGAACCGGCGCGGCAGCGCCATTCGTTTTCGCGGCCTTTCGCGATGTTGTGCTGAAAATGATTCAGCCGCGTGAACGATTTCTTCCCGAGCGACATGATCTCTTCGAAAATCTCCTGTTCGCGTGTGCCGAGCGGCTGGAGCTGCCCGTTGCCGTCGTGAATGATCCCGACGGTCGAAGTAAAGCCCAGCTCGATCGCGCGATGAGCCACTTTCAGCGCATCTTCGGGATTGCAGACGCCGCTTCCGAGCACGGAATTGATGTTCACGTGAAAGTCGGCGTGCTGGGCCAGCAGTTCGAGTTTTTGGTCGAGCACCTTCAAGCTCTTCATTGAGACGTCGTCCGGCATCACGTTGTCGATGCTGATCTGCAAATATTCCAGGCCGGCGCGATTCAGCTGTTCGATTCGCTTGGCCACGAGCAGATAGCCGTTCGTGATCAGTCCGGCGATGATTCCGTTCGCACGGATGCGAGCGATGATGGCGTCGAGATCGGGGTGAAGCAGCGGTTCGCCGCCGCTGATCGTGATGATTCCGGTGCCCATTTCGCCGAGCCGGTCGATGCGGCGGAACATCTCTTCGGTGGGCACGGGATTCGAAACGTCGTCATATTCGTTGCAATACGTGCAGGCCAAATTGCAGCGCCGCGTGGGAATGATGTGGACGAGGAGCGGATGGCGCGTGGAGGCAAGCCCCTTCGCAATCATGCGAAGCGAGCGCGCCTTTCGGTGCGCCGCTAGCAGCTTCCTGCGAATTTTCTTGGTCAGCGTCATGATGTTTTCGGCGCAAACGCTCTGAATCGGCGAATTCGCGCTGTGGAAACGGTATGAATAGCCGCTTCCCGGGTCCTGTTAATTATGCCACAGCGCAGCAGTCCTCCCCGGCAGGATTGTTCCGCGCGCGGTGTTTTCCGCACGTTGCGCGCGAAGCTCTCATGTACAATCCCGCTTCTTTGATTGCCGCTTGCTCCGGCCCGATTTGCGTGCCTGCAAGCCACGGCGAGCCAAAGAAACGAGGCCCAATGAAACGACTCTTGATGTTGCTGATCGCGATTCTCTGGTTTTCGGCGCTCCCCGCCAAAGCGGCTGCGCAAAATGCGGAAAGCGCGCGGAAGAAAATCAAGGTGATTGCCGATCAAGACAGCGCCGGCCCGCAGGGCACGAACTTCCTTTCGCTTCTGATGCTGCTGCGCGCGCCGCAAATCGATCTGCTGGGAATCACGACGGTCAGCGGCGATCAGTGGGTGGAGCCCGCCACCGTGTTTGCGCTCTGGGCTACCGAGCAGGCCGGCCGCACCGACGTTCCGGTAATCAAAGGCGCCCAGATGCCGCTCCTGCACACGAAACGCGAGCAGGAGCTGCTCGAAAAATTGTACGTTTCGCATCCCACCTGGCACGGCTCGCTTAATCCCGACGCTCCGGCTCCGAGCGAAACGTGGGCGCCTCCCGGCGGATATCCAAACGTAAAAGCGAGGCCCGGCCGCGCCGCGGATTTCATCATCGACTCGATTCGCGCCAATCCCGGCGAAGTGGTCCTCTACTGTGCGGGCCCGCTCACGAACATCGCGCTTGCCGTACGAATGGATCCGGGGATTGTCGCGCTCACGAAGGCGATCTACATCATGGGTGCCAGCAGCCGCGGTGGATTTGAATTGAACTGGTGGTGGGATCCGGAAGCAGCGGCCATCGTGATGCGCGAACCGTGGAAGGAAATTGTGGTGAGCCCGGGTGAAGCGGGCGGGCAAGTGTGGTCGAGCCGGCAATTGATGCAGCGCGTAGTGGACGCCGGCGGCCCGCTGGCAAATCACGTGAAGCAGCTCTACATCGATTTCCAGCCGCCGGCGGGCACCACGCTGTGGTCCGCGATGTGGGATGAACTTTTGGTGGCAGCGCTGATCGATCCGTCGGTGATTCGGGAATCCGAGACGATGTATCTCGACGCGGACATCGAGCACGGGCCGAAGTACGGCTACACGGTCGTGTGGACGCAGCCGAAAGAGGTGCCTACATTTTTTCTGCCCTACAGCGGACCGCGCCCACGCGACGACGCGAAGTGGGCGGGGCATCTAACGCCACCCGAACAGCTTCATCCCGCAAGCGTAGAGATCAAGGTGGATGTCGCGAAGTTTGAAAATATCTTCGTCGAACTGATGAGCCACTGAATTAGCGACTGACGCCGGCGCATTCGACGTGCGACGCGATCTGCCCGAGGCCGCCAGTGAGATCGCGTTTACGCCAAGCTAGCGTGGACCGCGCGAGCGCCGAAAGTTCGCCGCAACGCCGCGACCCACGATAAAATCAAAGATCTCGGAACGGGCCTGTAGCTCAGATGGATAGAGCAGCGGTTTCCTAAACCGTTGGTCGGGAGTTCGACTCTCCCCAGGCCCACCATCCTTCCGCTTTTCGTTTCAAGCGGTTACGTGTTTTCGCTGGGTGAGGGCGATGCCCGAAAGCAGTGCAGTGTCATAAAAGTGTCATAGTTTCTTGCTCAGAACGATGCATAGTGGGGCAGAACGAATCTATTTGTCAGTTCCCAGCGTCCGACTTACAGTGAGTTGACTTGGAGTTCTCTCGGTACGATGAAGACGACTTTCATGTTCGTGTTCGCCCTGCTGGTTGCTGGCGTGGTTGAGTGCCAAGTGCCGCACGCACTCCCTCCTGAAACCGTTGTAGTCCTGAGTGGGAATCTTCGCCTTAATGCTTTCCTGTGGAAACCGACGGGCCCTGGTCCTTTTCCCGCCGTACTTTTCAATCACGGCTCGGGAGGTCCCGATGCAGCACATACCGCGGGAATGTTGATGACAGATGCGGCTGAAAAACTCGCGCCACTGTTCGTCGAGCACGGCTACGTTTTCCTTTATCTCTTCCGTCGAGGTCAGGGACTCTCAGCAAGCCAAGCTCCCTTCATGCGGGACCTCTTGCAACGCGAGGAGGTTGCCAATGGGAAAGAAGCCCGCCAACATCTGCAGTTCATTTTGGCGACCACCGACCAACTTGACGACGTTCTTGCGGCTTTGTCCTTCTTGAAAACTTTCCCAGAAATCGACGCCAAACGTATTGCTTTGGTAGGCCACTCGTTTGGTGGCCAACTGACTCTCCTTGCCGCCGAACGGGATACCACTTTGCGTGCCGCCGTTACTTTCGCCGCTGCTGCCGATTCCTGGGAGCGTTCGTCCGAACTGCGGGACAGGCTACTCTCCGCCGTTCCCAAAATTAACGCTGCCATCATGCTCACTCACGCTGAGAACGACTACTCCACGGCACCTGGCCGAGCGTTGGCAAATGAGTTCGAGCGTCTACACAAGCCCTTCTTGCTCAAGATTTACCCAGCGGTTGGCCAGACATCCGAAGATGGTCACAACATGTTGTACGAGGCTATGCCGTATTGGGAGGATGACGTCTTCAAATTCCTCAATGAGCATGTCAAACATTGAGAGCTATTTTTTTGTGAATTCCCGGTCACTCCCCATCGTACGCCGCCTGTTCTCGGTATCCACACTAAGCCTGCGGTATTTTCATGGTGAAAGTGGCTAGGAATGCAGGAAAACGGGGAAACGGCGGAAACCGGGCGTTGCTCGATTGCTGGTGGTAACGGGATTTATCAACAGTTGCCCCTGATACTCCAATACGTGTCCCGTATGGTAGGCTGCGTGACGTGGCCAGGCTAATAACAATTGCCGTGCTCGCTCTCATGTGCCTGGGTGTCTCCGATTCCAAAACTGCGAATCGACCCGTCCGCCAGGAACTAGCCGAACGACAACACCTCTCAGGATATTCCCTTGTGGACTTTTGGGGTGTTTACAGGGGAGAGGTTCATGTCGTCTCCTTCGCAGACCGCTCCTTTACGACAGCCAGAATAAGGGAGAAACAAGAACTTCTCAAAGGGACAGCGCCGTGCGTCTTTCAAGAAGCCGGACAGACCAACATTGCAGACCGCTATTCACGTCGCTGCTTATCGGCGGACCAAAAGCAAGTCGTCTACTCGAAGGGTGAATCGGTCAAAATTTACGACTCGGTGACCAAGGCGGTTCGCGACCTCGGGTTCGGACACGAAGCGAGTTGGTCACCCGACGGAAAATGGATTGGATTCAGCGACGGTAAGCATTACGTCTTGCTAGATTCGAAGACCGGCAGCCGCACGAAGCTCTTCGGCACTAAGGACGCGACAACCGCGGAATGGTCTCCGGACTCGCGCTACCTGACCTACACGAAAACGGGCGGTAGCCCTGGACAAGGCAGCTTAGGTGGCCTTCTTATTTGGAAAATCCAATGTCCCGAACCTTGGCGAGTTTGGGTCTGGCGCGTGGAAGATGGTGAGCATGACTGGGTGATGCAAATATGCAAGCCTCCGCGCTCATTTCTCTGGCTGAACAATTCAGACCTCTCGTTTTGACGACCTCGACATCTGCTTCGCTACGAATTGGTCCATCGGCTATCTCAAATCTCCTCAAAATTCCCCGGTCACTCCCCATCGTACGCCACCTGTTCTCGGTATTTGCGCTAAGTCTGCGGTGTTTTCGTGTGGAAAACGGCTAGGAATGCAGGAAACCGCAAAGATACGGGAAATCGGTCATTCCTAGGATTGATGGTGATAACCGGATATACCAACAGTTACCCAAATGTGCTTCTGAAATAGCGGTCTCCTGGATGTGACACTCACGAAAGTGTCATAGACACGCTCCGGCAACTGCTGCGATTCAGATAATGTTGTCGGCATGCGAACGATACGAGCCGTCCTTGTGTTGTTTGCAAGTGCTTCGCTTTGCCTGCTTACGAGCTGTGCGTCGCGGGACCCATTGCGAGACCCTAAACACGGCGCCGCCATCAGCGCCCACGCCGCCAATCTTCAAGGGACGAATTGCGTTACGGTGCGTGTTCTCAAAAAGAAAAATGCGAAGCCTGCCAAAGGTGTTTGGGTGGGGATGTACCTCATCACAGACAATCCTTGGGAAGAAAAAGAAATAGACGTTGGCAAGACCGACAAGCAAGGAAGCGCGCAATATTGCATTCCCAATCCAGCGCCGAGAATGTTCAGGCTTGATTTGTACGAATTCACCGGGTTCGAGGGTGAAGTCTTTGACACGGAATCCGTCATGAAGAACGGCGCTGCCGTAGGTAAGTCGCCATCCGGAGTAAAAAGCAAGTACACGCCGAACCCTAAGCCAGGGGAAATTGTCATATTCGGAGAACGCTGGTGGTTAATCGACCGATGGCTCGGACCTTGGCCGTAGGTCTGAAAGAACTGTCATATCTCAAGCGTGAGTACCGAGCCTGAATTGTCGGCAGATAGGCAAGGAGTGTCATCACCACTTGCCCAATCGACCTCCATTCCAGTCACTCCTCCTTCGTACGCCGCCTCTACTCGGTATCCGCGCTAAGTCAGCGGTATTTTCGTGTGGAGAACGGCTAGGAATGCAGGAAAACGGGAAAACACCGAACGGTGGTGGTTACTATCGTAAAACTCTTCGTCAAAGTTTTTCGATTCCGCCCGTGCGTACCATATGTCCCTTTTGGAAGAAAAAGTCATAGTGCAAGGTGTAGGTGACACGGTAGCTTGAGCCATTCTTATCCGAGTAGGTTACGACCACTGGGACCTCGGCAGTGAGTCGGTCGCCACCTTCCGGCTTCTCAAATTGCGCGATATCGAAATTGTGTGCCGGATACGACATAAGCGATTCCATGTCATGGTTGAAGACCACCCGTTTGGAGGCGACTTCAAAAATCTGAGGTCTGACAATTTCGGGCTGGTCTCTTAGGGAGTGGACCCGAGCAAAGGTAACGATGTATCCGCCGAAATTGATGTCTTGAATCTGGACGTTGTAAACGATTCCGCCACCTGGATGACTTAGGGTCCATGCTCGATTTCTCAAGATGTACTTCACCGGAGGGGCCGGCGGAGGTTCGGAGGCATTTCCGAAAAGCTGTGGCCATTCACACTGTAACAAAATGTCCGGCCACCATTCCGATTCGTTCCGCGCTACAGCAGCCGGCGACGGGAGAACGGGTACGGTATTTTTGGGGAACACTTTTAGCGGATTCGTCTCGATGGAAAACTGCCCACGATAGAGGATGTCACCGGAGTCAGCGTCCGTTAGTTTAACATCTAGCGTCCCGGCTTGTAGGTCGTCCAGCGCAATCACTTGAGTGAGATGTACTGAGTATCCGCTGGAGTTCGTTCTGATATTCTCAACTGTGTAGAATTTCGAGTCTACTCCCTCAATGCCAACGATTAAATCCCACGTTCGTTCAACCCGAAACTGTATCGCGGCATACGCATCATTGACCCAGCACCCGCTGATACGCTCGCGCTCATCGCCAGATTGGTTACGATAGACCAGCGATGCTGATACCCAAGCCCCTGCGTTACCACCCGTGGTTCTGGCCTCATTCGTAAAGCGTATGCAAATGCCTTTGACAGTTTCCCCACCCGAATAGTCTGTTGCACTCCACACATCCGTTTCGTCGTCGTGCCTCAACCCAAGTGACCGAACAGTTGTTTGAACGATATTGGGAAGCACCTTTTGCGGTTTGGTTGAATGTGCTGGTGGCATTGCGGCGGGCTTTGTACGCTGAGGTTCAACATTTAGATTCACGATGGGAGCGTAGACCACCTGCCTATTTCCTGAACCGCTCGCAACAGGTGAATTGCTCATCGAAGCGTTTCCACTCTTTAAGGTTGCGTTTGACGATTGACTGGCTGATTGCTGCGAAGGCTTCCACCGCCGATGAACGAGAAATCCGACCAAGAGAGCAATGATGGTCGCTCCAATACCGTCAAACAGCCATTTGTAGTTATTGTCAAGCCAGTGCATACAGTGGATTCTACCATTCAGAGTAACTCCGACGTGAAAAGCAGTATTCTCACTCTCTATCGGATGGTGCAGAACGGTATTGGCAAGGTCCCATTGACCATGCCTTCCCGGCTAATTTTCAAGACCTTCAAAGGCACCTTGGGCCCTTAGTCTATGCGGACATCCTGCAGAGTAACTCGGTGCAATTTGTGAGGCACTAGGCGAACTGCAGCTACAGCCGGCTTGACGATTTTTCGCGATGCCGTCGCAGCACCGCTTCGAGAAAGTCGATCGATAGCTTCTGTCTTGAGTTGTTTCTCGAAGCGCTGACCCTAACGTTCGTTCTAAGGTTTTAGCAGCAACGCAACGACTGCCGATATTCCCCCCATCACAGCAGAGACCATCGCTGCTTTTGGCCAGGTGTCCTTCCCACGATAGACCTTAGTTGTGAATAAAGATGATGAGCAAGGTAAGCGATTGCTTACACGGAAGATATTTTGGTAGGGGCGGTGGGGATCGAACCCACGACCTTTGTATCGCGCTAGTCGCCCGCCACGCGAAGTCGTCGCTGTCATTGAATGATGAGGTCGTCGTGCGGCTTGGTCTCTAGGTGGACTTGTTTCTGTCTAAATTCCTCCATTTTGCGAATAGCGTCGCGACGATACTCCAGAAGCGCCTTCGAATAAGTCTGAAGGAGTCCGCCCGAGTGACCCATGAGCTGCCCAACAAATACATCCGGGACGCCGGCTGCACTCAACCGGCTGGCGAACGTCGCACGCAAATTATAAATCGGAAAGAAAAGGATGTTGGCTTTCTTCAGAGCACTCGTCCAAGATCGGCGCACCCCCTCGAGATGTTTGGATGAATCAGATGGGGCGGGAAAGACAAACGGCGAGTATTCTGGCCCGGTCAAGCGTTTCCATATCATCAGCTCTCGCGTACAGAAGTCGGAGAGAGGGATCGTCCGACGTCCGGCCAGCGTCTTCGTCTGGTGCACTGTTACTATCTCCTCTTCAAGATCAAGGTCGGTCCATTTGAGTACCAGTGCTTCGCGATCAATGCGCAGGCCGGTCTCGACCAACAACACACAGAGGGCGCGGAGCAGAGGGCTACACTCGGCCAGCAAATTGAGCTCTTCCTCGAGCGTCAATATCTTGGGCTGGCGGCGCTCCAGGCGCTCTTCAAGGAAGTCCACATTGTCGAAGGGGTTCTTCCCGATGTACCGTTGGCGCGTGGCTTGTTTCAAGCACCATCGCAAGAGAAAGAGGTCGCGATTGATCGTTGCAGATTTGACTCTCGCTAGGCGTCGGGCTTTTTTGAAGGACTCGATCCGTTCGACCGACACCTGTGAGACCTTTGCTTGGCCGAAAAACGAAATGATGCCGTTAAGCGATGTTTCATATCTTCGACGGGTATTCAGGTTCGGTACGGCAGCGATACAGTCTTTGCACCAGGACTCCAGAGTTGGGGGATTACTGCGGGGAAGATCGTAGCGACCCTCTGTTACCTGTGCCTGTCTGATGCTAAGCAATTTCTCAGCGAATCGCCTGTTGGTGCTATGGCTCGATTCGAATATTTGACGTCCACTTGCGGTGTAGCTGATCCACCAGATCTTCCGCCCTGATTTTCGAAATTTCCGGATGTAGACACCCACCGCCGCTCTCCTCGCCGAAGGATTAGAAATCCCCGCTCTTTTTCGCCTTACGAGACCTAGTAAAATCACCAGTTATGTCTTTCCAAAAACAGCATTAGGAAATTGCCGATTTCTAAGCCTTTGCTTTGCATAGATAAAAGGCCGTCCAAACCGAGACTCCGTGACTTTGAGCGAGCGCCTTAAAGCTCGCTCCCTTTCGCCTTTCCTGTCTCAACCGCCGAATTTCTGGGGTCCCAAGCTCTCGAAGCGGAGGTCTGCCGAGCTTCTTGCCATTTGCCTTGGCATTCCGGAGGCCAGCCTTTACGCGTTCGGATATCAGGGAAACCTCAAGCGCTGCGCAGGCAGCAAGAACCGTGAACACCATCGCCCCAGCGGCCGTGCTCGTGTCGATTTGCTCAGTCACCGAAACGAAATCGATTCGCAGAGCACGGAAAGCATCGAGTGCTCGCAGGAGATGAGAAACGGAGCGAGCAAAGCGATCAAACTTCCAGACCCCAACAACATCAAATCTCCGTCGATGAGCATCGCTCAGAAGCCTATTAAGCTCGGGCCGTGATTCTTTCGTTCCGGAGATACCGCGATCTATATATTCGTCGTATATCTTCCATCCACGGAGCCGGCTGTATTCTCTTAGTTCACGAATTTGCATTGCCGGATCCTGACCATGGTTTGAGGTAGATACCCTGGCATAGAGCGCGATTAGCTTTTCATTTTTCATTTTCTGTAGCCCTCCCTTGAAGGGGCTCAGAAAAAATGCATGGGGATTTCTAATAGGACAACCTTTTTCCTCATAGCCGATTCAGGACGGCGGTCTGAAGACCAGTGACGAAAGGATTGAGCATCGGTTCACTTCGATTTGTGGGGCTGCTCGCGGTCATAGAAAGCGTTTGCGATGATGCGGATCACTTTGCCTCGAAGCTTAAGCC
>JBOGNA010000022.1:0-41779 GCA_050746925.1 Candidatus Acidiferrales bacterium | reverse complement strand
GACCTGGACCAATCGATCCAGCTCGTTCAACAGATCGCACCGCTCGGCGTCGATTTGATCGATTGCTCGTCCGGCGGAATTGCCCCCAACGCGAAAATTCCGGTCGCTCCCAACTATCAGGTGCCGTTCGCAGACGAAATCAAGAGCGAGACGGGAATTCTTACCGGCGCGATCGGGATGATTAGTTCAGCGGCGCAGGCCGAGGCCATTCTGCGAGAAGGACGTGCAGACGTGGTGTCGATGGCCCGCGAGTTCCTGCGCCAGCCGTACTGGCCGCTGAATGTGGCGCACGCCGAGGGATTTGCCGCTTCTTGGCCAGTGCAATATTTGCGCGCCGCTCCGGCCGGAACTCCCCCACGCGAGCCGGCCGAGTTGCCCGAGGGCACGCGAAAGACGCTTGAGCGAAAAGCCGGCACCGATTAGTCCGCGCCCGAAGAATCTTCCCGCGTTGCTGCAAGAACGAATCGCAGCGGAAACACTCGTCTCCAAGCCTCTAGTCGGCCAGCGCCAAACCCATTACCATGTCGGTCGTGACCACCGGAACCCTTCATCGGCGGATCGCGGCAGCCAGCGGCATTGTAATGGCGAGCGTTCTGCTGAGCCGCGTCCTCGGCTTCTTTCGCGATTGGACCGTCGCGCACCAGATCGGTTCGAATGCGGTCACCGACGCGTACTACGCTGCGTTCACGCTTCCTGATTTTCTCAACTATCTCATCGCCGGCGGCTCGCTGAGCGTCACCTTCATTCCGGTATTTGCGAAATATGTAGCCGAGAAAAGCGAAGACGAAGGCTGGCACGTTTTTTCGACGGTCGTCACGGTGATGGGATTTGCGCTGGTTGCGCTCGTCGTGCTGGGCGAGATATTTGCGCACAAACTTGTGATGGTGATAGCTCCCGGATTCAGTCCTGCCGAGCGGGAACGGGTGGTTTTCCTCACGAGGCTGATGCTGCCCGCGCAAATCTTCTTTTACCAAGGAAGCATCTTGAGTGCGGTGCAGTATGCCAAAGGGCAGTTCGTGATTCCCTCGCTCGCCCCGCTCGTGTACAACGTCGGAATCATTCTGGGCGGCGTGCTTCTGGCATCGCGTATCGGAATGACAGGCTTTGCCGTGGGCGTGCTGTGTGGCGCGATCGCCGGAAACTTTCTGCTGCAGATTTACGGTGCCTATCGTGCTGGCGCGAAGTTCACCCCGAATTTTGACGTGCGCCATCCCGGATTCTGGCTTTTTCTGAAGCTCTCCGTGCCGATTATGCTGGCGGTGTCGCTCTCCTTCACGGACGATTGGATCATCCGCTGGTTCGGTTCGTATCTGCAGCCCGCATCGATCACCTGGCTAAGCTACGGAAAGACGTTGATGAGAGTGCCGCTGGGGATTGTGGGGCAGGGAGTCGGCGTGGCGTCGTTCCCGATTCTCGCGCAATTATATTCGGAGAACAAATTCGAGGAGCTGAATCGAATTCTGAATTCCATTTTCAAGGGAATTGTTTTCCTGCTGGTGCCGATTTCCGCTTTGACAATCGCGCAGAGCCTGCCGCTTGTGCACCTCGTTTTTGCGCACACGCGCCTGCGCGCGCCGGATATGCAGGCCACGGCAGTTTGTCTCGCGTTTTTCTCGATCGGAATGTTCGCCTGGGGCGCGCAGTACAATCTGGCGCGCGGATTTTATGCCACGCGCGACACGATTACGCCCGCCGTGGTCGGCACCGTGATGACGGCAGTAAATTTACCGCTCTACTGGTGGCTCGTGCGCCGCTCCCAGCATGTCGGCCTGGCGCTGGCCAGTTCGCTCGGAATCGTTGCCTATACCATCGTGCTTTTTGTTCTGCTGAATCGGCGCACGAAAAATCACGAAGAAGCCGGCCTGTTCGCGTTTTTCTGCAAGGTAACGGCAGCATCGGCGGTTGCGGGTCTGGCGTGCTACCGGCTCACAACTTGGCTTGAGACTCGCATCGCGTGGCAGGGGCCTCTCGGGTCTCTTCTGTTGCTCGTGATTGCCAGCACGGCGGGGATTGCCGTGCTTTGTGTTGCGCTGAAAATTCTGCGAGTCCCCGAACTCGAGAGCTATCTGCGGCGTGCGCTTTCAGTTGCTGGATTCGGGAAGACGCGCACTCAGGTGGACATTACCAATCCGGATTGATTGCTGTCGCGGAATCAAGGCTGCGGTTCTAGCACCGGGTGCAACGCCACCTGGCTATCTCTTAAAACATCCAGGTCGCGCTCCCAATCCTTGCTACCACTGGCCTTGATAACGATTTTGTGCGGCCCCGTCGGCAGCGAAAATACCGAAGGTGACTGCCCCACAAACTTCCCGTCCACATAAATCTCGAGAGTTGCGCCAGCCGAAGAAATCGTTACTGTTCCTGCTCCAGCGGGTTGCGCGGGGCGCGGCGGCGAATCGGGCGTCGTCGCGGGATAGAAACGTCGAAGAACTTGAAGGAGATCTTCGGAACTAAGTGCGAATGCAACACCTTGTAAGACCGTGCCGTCGGATCCGATTGGTTTGGACGTAGTGATTCCAAGTACCCTGGCGTGTGTGTCTAGAAGCGGCCCTCCGCTGTTGCCCGGGTTGATCGCAGCGTCGGTTTGTATCCAAGTTCCCTCTCCGGCGATCCGATTAGACCCTGCAGCGCTCACGATACCTTTTGTTACGGAATTTATCGCCCCTCCTCCCGGGTTGCCAATGGCGATCACTGTTTGTCCAGCGTGCACTCCGGTGATGTTACCCAGCGGCAAGTATGGAAATCCTTCGCCTTCAACCTTAACCAATGCTAGGTCCATTTTCGGATCTGAGTAGACGACTCTTCCGAGCAATTCCGTTCCTTGGGGCAAGACAACACTTATCGTAGGGGCTCCCTTCGTCACGTGCTCATTCGTGGCGACGACGCCCGTGGATGTTACAAGGAATCCTGTCCCCGAGATCGTAAGCAACCCTGCCCCCGTGACCTGGTGTCGGCGAAGTAGCACCACCGCTGGACTGGCAGTTTGAACGACGTTTTCGATAGGCATCTCAGGCGTCAAGTCTATCGTCGCACCTGAGGCTGAAGTGGTTCTCACGCTGCCGTTGAAGACGGCGGAAACCGGCTTCAAGGCGAACTGCGCTTCCTTGCCTTTTAGAAGCCAGTAGCGGCCGTAGTTTTTTCCATTAAGGGCAACCCATTCGTGGGGCCCCTCAGTTACCGTGACTTCTTGGGACGTGAATCCGTCCTTGTAAACACGAATGACAATCGGATGCTCAAGCCTCGACGCAAACACGACGTGGGGTTTGTGAAAGTATCCCCTCGGAAATTTCGCAGTGTAGGGGGTAGTTCCGACAACGACACCATCGATTTCAACCGTTGCGCCAGATGGCGTACTTATAATTGTAAAGGTTTCGCAGCGCAGTATGGGGGCAAATGCAAGGAACATAAGCGCGACAACCGATAAACGAAAGTAAGGTCGCCTGCGCGCCTGCATCGAGGGCCTCCCGGAAAATTAGGGACAGGAAGCCAATCTCACAGCGTGCAGGCTCGTTGTCAATTACGGGAACTACGTCAAAATACGGATTCCCAGCGGCTTTCACGCACACCGTCAGCGGCTTCCGGCGACCGCATTCGCGCCACGCATCCTCAATTGCTGTAAATACTCACTGCAAATACTTGCCCAGCCAATCGAGGAACGTCTTGTACCAGAGTTCGCTGTTTTGCGGCTTGAGCACCCAATGGCCTTCATCGGGAAAGAGCAGCAACTTTGAGGGCACACCCTGACGCTGCAGCGCGGTGAAGAATTCAAGGTCCTGCGTGTAGGGAATGCGGAAATCGAGTTCGCCGCCAACCACCAGGGTCGGCGTCTTGTATTTTCCTAGCGCGCCAGCGAATTCATGCGGCGAATATTTCTTGTACAGCTCGGGTTTCGACCACGGTGGGCCGCCGAATTCCCAGTCCATGAACCATAATTCTTCGGTCGCGCCGTACATGCTCACTTGATTCCACGACCCCGCGTGGCTGATGAGGCATTTGAAGCGGCCCGAGTGCGTCGCGATCCAGTCCACCATGTAGCCGCCAAACGAGCCGCCCGCGGCCGCAAGCCGCGTGCCGTCGATGAACGGATATTTCGCGATGGCGGCGTCCACGCCCTTCATGATGTCTTCGTACACCTTGCCGCCCCAATCGCGGCTCACCTCGGCTTCGAATTTCTCGCCATAGCCGGGCGACCCGCGCGGGTTGATCATCACCACTACGTATCCCGGAGCAGCCATCATTTGCTGATTCCAGCGGTAGCCCCACGCATCGGTCCACGCTTGCTGCGGACCGCCGTGAATCAGCACCAGCATGGGATATTTTTTCGACGCGTCGAAATTCGGCGGCTTGACCATCAGCGCTTCCACCTGCGTCTTGCCGGCGCCCGCGAACCAGAACGGCTCGATCGGCGAAAGCTGCAGTTGTGAGACCAGCGCATCATTCTGATGCGTGATCTGCCGCACGTTCTTCCCGTCGGCATCCGCCATAAAGATTTCGGCCGGCATCGTGAGGCTCGTGCGGGTGAACACCAGCGCGCGCCCGTCATCGCTCACTGCAATTTCCCCATTGAAGCCATCCGGCAACACCGGCTTGGGAGCGCTGCCCGCGCTCGCGGCGATCGAGAAAACGGGCATCTCGGATTTCTCTTCCGTCGCGAAATAAATCGTGCTGCTGTCGGGGGCCCATGCAAACTCATCGATGCTGCGATCGATATTCTCGGTCAGATTGATCGGCGTGTGTTTCGCGCGATCGTAGAGCATCAGCCGCCAGCGGTCGCTTTCCCATCCCGCATGCGTTTGCGCGCGATAGGCGATCCATTTTCCGTCCGCCGAATACTGAGGGCCCCAATCGTTGCCGGGATTCGTGGTGATCCGCTTCGGCGCACCGCCGCCCGCCACCACCACGGTGAACAAATCTCCGTTTGTGCTCAGCGCCGCGTCGGAATCCGTATTGGCCGTGAAGCACAGTTCGCTGCTGTCCGGCGAAAATGCGATTGCGTCCGGATCGTTTAGATTGAACGGCGGAACATCGTAATCCGCGCCGGGCGTCAGATCGCGCGCCGCCCCGCCCCCGGCCGGCATCACGAAGAGATGGCTTCTCGTGCCGTCCGACCATGCTTTCCAGTGCCGGTAGAGCAGGCGATCGTAGATGCGAGCTTTTACTTTGCTTTTCTCGCGCGCCGCCCTGCGCTCGGCGTTGCAAGCCTCATCCTTGCAATCGGGATAGACGCTCGATACAAACGCAATCCATTTTCCATCGGGCGACCAGATTTGATTGTCCGCGCCGCCGGAAAGGGAAGTGAGCCGGCTGGCGTCGCCGCCGTCCAGCGTGATCCAATAAATCTGTTGCTCGCCGTCCCGCGACGAGAGGAATGCAATCCGCTTTCCATCGGGCGACCAACGAGGCCGCATGTCGCTGCCTCCGCGCGTGATTTGCCGTGCTTCGCCGCCGCTGGTCGAGACCAGCCAGACATCGTGCGCCACCCGATTTGCTTCCAGATTCGGCGTCCCTACTTCGTACGCGATCCATTTGCCGTCGGGAGAAATCTGAGGCCCGCTCAATCGGCGCATGGCTGCGAGGTCCTTGAACGTGATTGGGCGCTTCTGCTGCGTCTGTGCTGATACGGCCGTCGCCCCAATCAGCACAAGAATTGCAACCCCGAATGCGCCCGTTCGCTTCCTCATCCTTCCTCCTAGGAACTTGCAGCTGTGACGCTCGTCACGAAATCGTGTGATGATTGCACTTCCGTCTTTGCTTGCCAAGCGCTACTCTCTCCGTTTTTGCGATTCTCACAATTAAGTGGCGCCGGCTTCGGAAATCGAATGTAAACTCGCTGCCGTCACTCGTACCCTTCTCGAGGAAGGTTATGGAAGACGCTTTAGCGATACATCGCCTCCACTTCGCTTTCACCATCACGTTTCACTACATTTTTCCGCAGCTGACAATGGGCCTGGCCCTCCTGATCTTTATCCTCAAGACGGCTGCTCTTCGCACCGGTAACGAAACCTGGAATCATGCCGCGCGCTTCTGGGCAAAAATCTTCGGCATCAGTTTTGCGCTCGGTGTGGTGACGGGCATCCCGATGGAATTTCAGTTCGGCACGAACTGGGCGCAATTTTCGAAAGCGGCAGGAGGCGTGATCGGTCAGACGCTCGCGATGGAAGGCGTGTTCTCATTCTTCCTCGAGTCTTCTTTTCTCGGGCTGTTTCTTTTCGGTGAAAAGCGCCTCGGCCCGCGCGCTCACTGGTTCAGCTCGCTCATGATGTTCGTCGGCTCCTGGCTTTCCGGCTATCTCATCGTCGCCACCGATGCGTGGATGCAGCATCCCGTCGGCTATTCGCTCGGACCCAACGGATCCTACGAGCTGCAAAGTTTTTGGGCGCTGCTTTTCAATCCCTGGGCGCGGTGGCAGTACGCGCACACGATGTTGGGCGCGGTTCAAACGGGCTGCTTCGTGATGGCCGCTGTCGGGGCGTACTACATTCTCCAAAATGTTCACATCGAATTCGGAAAGCTGTTTCTGCGCACGGGCATCACGGTTGGCGTGATTGCTGCTGTTCTGCAGCTCTACCCCACCGGCGACGGCCAGGGCGTGATGATCGCAAAGCACCAAAAGGTCACGCTCGCGGCGATGGAGGGACTGTTTCGCACGGAAGAAAGCGCTCCGATGGTGATTCTGGGCCAGCCCGATGTGCCGAATCAGCGCCTCGATAATCCGCTGGTGGTTCCCGGGATGTTAAGTTTTCTCACTTATAAAGCGTGGACCGCCAAAGTGGACGGCCTCGATCATTTTCCGCAATCCGACTGGCCCGACAATATCGCGCTCCTCTACTTCAGTTACCACATCATGGTCGGGCTCGGGACGCTATTCATTGCGATTCTCATGCTCGCAGCGTGGCTTCTGGTTCGAGGAAAGCTTTACGGATCGAGAATCATGCTGTGGACGCTCATGCTCGCGCTTCCGTTCCCGTTCATCGCGAATACAGCGGGGTGGATTACTGCCGAAGTCGGGCGGCAACCGTGGCTCATCTTCGGCTTGATGCGCACGCGAGCCGGTGTCTCAGCGCAAGTATCGGCAGGCAACGCGTGGTTCACTCTGATTGGATTTCTCGGTCTATACACGGTTCTCGGAATTCTGTTTCTGTTTCTTGTGTACCGCGAAATTGAAGAAGGTCCCGGAGTCGCAGTCGAAACCGGTAACTGAAAAGGGAACTCGATGGGCACAATTTGGTTCTGTCTTGTCGCGATTATGCTCGCCGGTTACGTGGTGCTCGACGGTTTCGATATCGGTGTGGGCATTTTGCATGTCTGGATCGCCCGAACGGAAGCGGAGCGCCGCGCCGTGCTTCGTTCGATCGGTTCGGTGTGGGACGGCAATGAAGTGTGGCTGATCGCCGGCGGCGGCACGCTCTATTTTGCTTTTCCCGCGCTGTATGCAGCGAGTTTCAGCGGCTTTTACCTGCCGCTGATGATAGTCCTGTGGCTTCTGATCCTGCGCGGAATTTCAATCGAGTTTCGCAGTCACGTGGGCGGGCGCGTCTGGTCCGTTTTCTGGGACGGCACGTTTGCGCTGGCGAGCATTCTGCTGGCTATCTTTTTCGGCGCCGCGCTGGGCAATGTTGTCCGAGGCGTGCCGCTCGACGCAAGCGGAACTTTTTTCGAGCCGCTCTGGACGAACTTTGTACCCCACGGCAACACCGGCATCCTCGATTGGTACACGATTCTGACCGGGGTGGCTGCTCTGGCGGCTCTCTCGCTCCACGGCGCTACTTGGATCGCCTACAAAACGGAGGGAGCGCTGAACGAGCGCGCGCGGCTCTGGGCGTCGCGGTTGTGGTGGCTCGTAGCAACGCTCACCGTCGTGATTACAATCACCACCTTCCGCCTCTTGCGTCATCACACGGAAAGCTTCCGCCTTCGCCCCTGGGGCTTGCTGCTTCCCATACTCGCCGTCGCTGGACTGCTCGGCATCCAGTGGTTCGTTCGCACACGAAAAGAGGGAATGGCGTTCGGCGCTTCGTGTGCGTATCTGCTTGGAATGCTGACCAGCGTCGCTTTCAGCCTTTACCCCAACGTGCTGCCGGCAAGCACGAATCCATTTTTTAGTCTCACGATTGCCAATTCGAAGGCAGCCGACTACGGCCTGAAGATCGGACTGATTTGGTGGGTAATCGGAATGGCGCTCGCGACGGCTTACACAGTTCACGCCTACCGCAGTGTGTCGGGAAAAGTAAACTCTTCGGATGGCGACAGCCGTTCGCACTACTGATTTTCGGCCGGGAGCATCGGTGCTTCCGCGGTCATTCCCTCAACGACGCCGCGCTGATCCCCGTGCTGTCTTAGTTGGATCCACTTGACTGAGCAGCACCGCGGCTGCCCCCGCCACAATTATCAGAACGCCGAGCACACCCGGGATCGTGATCACCCTCCGCGTTTCCATAATTACTTTGCTACCGGCGATTTGCAGCTCCTGTTTGTGCCCCGGCATCACCACGTTCGGATGCACAAGCCCAGCAATCCCGAGCGCGACCAACAACAAGCCGACGAGTGCCAGCGAGTTAAATTTCACTCTTGCGCTCCGCGAGCTTTCGAATCTACCCGGCCCGGCCCGGCGCATATCGCCGACGTCCGCGGCTACTTTCGCGCTTCCTTCGGCGTGGCCAAAGGCTGAATGATCTCACCGAGATAGTCCGGATGCTTTGTGTCCCGTTCGATGTGGGGATACTGCAATCCGCCGTGGTAGTTCACGGCCACGGTTTGAAATTGCGCTCCGTTCGAGACGAGGAGCTGAATAGGCGACGTAGAGCCTTTCGCCGTATCGATTGCATCTCGCAAGCCCTCCGGCGAAAACTGCCGCCCATCCACCGCGGCAATCTTCATGCCCGGCCCGATTCCAGCGTCGTACGCCGGCCCGCCGTGAATCACGTCTCCCACGGCGCCGTCTTCGCTCACCGTCAAGCCGATCGAGAACGAAAGATCAAGGCGCCCACCGATCGCGTCCGTGTTGGCCTGGATGTCGTTCGGTTGCTCGTTGTACACAAGCTTCCACCCGCTATTTTCAATCGCCTCGATGGGAGTCTTCGTCGAAGTTCCATCGAGCCGCGCACGCAGGAAACCCGCCCAGTCGTAGGGCGCGAGTCCATTGAGCGTTGCCACCACATCTTCGAAGGTGTAGGTCTTCAATTCGGGTTGTCCGCTCGATCCACCGTGAAAAATGCGGCAGAAATCGTTGATCGACTTTTGATCCTTGGTGATTTTGCGGAGCGTTCCATCCACGTCGAGCCAGAGCAGCTCGCCTTCTTCGTAAAAATCCGTTCCCCGGCGCCAGTTGGACCAGTCGCTGGTCGCATCGTAAAGAAACGGCGCGGCATCCGCGGTGTCCTGCAGCGGCCGCCAGTCGCGCCCCGGCCGGTGCGTGTAAATCGCCACCTGATACGCCATCGACTCGCGCCACTGCTCGGGCGTCAGCAATCCGCTCCGCGCCGTAAGCACATCGCCGAGATATTCCGTCAGACCTTCGTACACCCACAGCAAGTCGTCCTTCATCGGCTCCTGATAATTCGGGGTCGCGAGGCCCGCCGGACGCCGGTACTTGCCGTTCCACGAGTGAACGAATTCGTGCGGAAGCAAGCCGGCGAACGCAATGCGTAGCGGCTCGTCGATCAAGCTGCGTTCGTTCACGCGGTCGTCGCTTGATTCGTGATGCTCGAGGCCGAAGTGCGCCACATCGTCGCTGAGCGTCACGAGAAAATGATAATCGCGATAGTGGCGCGCGCCAAACAAAGCTCCCGTTTCGAGCACCAGCTGATGAAAATGCGTTTCCTGATCGGGCGGCATCGCCAGCGCCGCCGCGCTGTCCGCAGCGATATCCATCTCGTGTGGCGGCTGCTGGCCGGGCGTGAGCTGAATCGCGCGGAAGTACTTTCCCGAAATCACCGGCGAATCCACGAGCGTCGTCAGCGTCACGGAATCAAACTCAATCGTGTCGCCATTTTCTTTCGCGCCCGGCAGCGCGGTTCCGTATTTCCATCCGGCAGGCAGCTTCAGGCTCGGCGCAAACGTAATTTCGTTCGCCGGGGATCCCTTCGGATACAACAGCACCTGATTCCAGCTCAGCAAATCGAGCGACGCCGTCGCGGAGGCGCCCGCGGAAAAGCCGTTGGCCGGCGCGGACAAAAGAAAATCGAGATCGGCGTCGAGCGAAGTCACGCCCTGCGGAATATCCAGATGGAGCGAAAACATCTCCACCAGATCGCGCCGCCAGGGAATTGTCTTGCCGCCGGCGCTGAACTTCATCCCGGAAACCTCAATGATCGGGCCATCCGGCATGTGCTCGCCGGGAATCCATTCCGGGTAATACAGAGTCAGCGGACCGGCTTGCACCGGTATTTGCAGATGAGCGTGGAGAATTTTCTGCGGTGCCTGGCGTGCGTCCACCGCCAGACGAATCGTCCCGGACGCAGCGTGCGCTCCAGGCAGTATAGGCCCGAAGAGAGCCGCAATCACCAGAGCTACCGCTGCGAAGGCATTCCTGTGCGAACAATCCAGCATCCTGTTCCCCTCATTCACTTAGATTGAATTCCGTCTGATTGTCCGCAGCCCACGCCCGGGACCGCGTTCATCCCTGATTGCAGCAAATCTCAAACGACCGGCGTCGCCATCTTCCGAGGGGGATTAAAGAACGGCAGATCCCTCGTCGTTGCGCGCACTTTATGACGCACGGCCTCGACCGTCAGCTCCATCTGTAATTCGGTCCCCGCCGCCGCATGTTCTCGGTTGATGCTTGCAAGCGCGATCATCTTCTTCAGTGTCGGCGACCATGTGGTCGAAGTCGCTTTCCCCACTTGCAATCCGCCCCGGTACACCGGCACCGGCACTCGCGACGTCGTGCTCGAAACTTGCGGCGCAAGGCCGATCGTGTCGTACAGCCGCTCGACGTCGTCCCAGTTGATGTCCAGTCCCATCAAAAGCCGCTTCGGCTTTAGACGCTGCTCTTCTTCCAATGCCGCCCGCCCGATAAAATATTCCTTCTTCAAATCCACCAGCCGGCCCAGCCCGATTTCGTAGGGCGAATACTTCTGCGTTTCGATCAGCGCCTTCTTGCTGCTGAAGTAATCGACTTCGATCAGGATGAGTCCGGCCTCGACACGCGCCACATCCAGCGCCAGCATCCCCGCAGCGTGCAGGTCAAACTCCCTCCCCGCGTCCACGAGCGCATCCCAAACCTTCGGCGCCTCATTCCACGGAATCCAGATCTCATATCCCAAATCGCCCGTGTAACCGGTCCGCGAAATATCCACTTCCACGCCCGCGATCTTTCCGTGCGTCACCCGAAAATATTTCAAATTCGTGATGTCCGCATCGGCGATCTGTTTCAGCAATCGTCCCGAAGTCGGCCCCTGCAACGCCAGCGCTGCGAGTTTGTCCGAGATGTCCTCAATTTCCACATCCAGCCCCAGCGCATTCTGATGGAACCAGCGCATGCTCGGATCCGCCGCCGTCCAGCGGTACACGTTCTCTTCGAGCCGCGAAATCGTCCCGTCGTCGATCACTTTCCCCTGCTCGTCGCACCAGCAGCAGTAAATCACCTGCCCCACGGCCACTTTGTTGATATCGCGGGTGATCACGCGATTCACGAGCTTCGTCGCATCCTTCCCGGTAATCCGGTATTTGAAAAGCGGCGTCACGTCGATCAGCGCTGCGGCGTTGCGAATCGCGTTGTACTCGTGCTCGTGGTGCATTTCGTACACGCTCGCCGCGTAATAACCCGACCATTCGCGAAAGTTCATGCTCTCGCAAAGCTTCAATGTTCTTTCGTGCACCGCTGTTCCGATCGGCACGGCCTCTCCTCGATCTTGTAAATGCTGGAAATATCGGCGCGTGATTATAGTGTGCGCCTCGCGTTTGCCGCAAGGTGAACTCGGATATTGCCTCCAGCGAGCTGCGATTTCGCTCGATTCTATCGGCGTTTCGTGACTCGAAGTCAGTGGTGCCTGCGCTTCCGCCTTGTGACTCTGCATCCGCGCTTGTAGAATGCTTCGACTCTTTCCGCACCTGTTTTTCCCGCGGGGGACTCGCGCAAAATCCTCATGGCGAAGCGATACGACGTAATTGTCATCGGCGGCGGCCACAACGGCCTCGTGAACGCGGCGTACCTCGCGCGCGCCGGCAAAAAAGTTCTCGTCCTCGAGCGCCGCTACGTTCTCGGCGGCGCCGCGGTGACTGAAGAAATCGTCCCCGGTTTCAAATTTTCCGTTTTCTCCTACGTCGTCTCGCTGCTGCGTCCCGAAATCATTCGCGATCTCGATCTCCCGCGCCACGGCCTGGAAATTCTTCCGCTCGACGGCACTCTCACGCCCATGCCCAACGGCGATCATCTCTGGCGCGTCAACGATCACTCCAAATCGCGCCGCGAAATCGAACGCCACTCCAAACTCGACGCGGAAGCCTACGAAGAATTCGGCAAGTCCATGGTCGCGATGTGCCGCTTCGTAAAGCCGATTCTCGGCATGATTCCGCCGGATCCCACATCGCTCGACCCGCGCGACCTAAAGAAACTCGCCTTTCTTGGCAAGCGCTTCCAGACGCTTCCCGCCGAAGACAAATACAACCTCGTCCAGCTCATGACCATGAGCGCCGCCGATTTTCTCGACCAGTGGTTTGAGACCGACGCGCTCAAGGCGACGATGTCCGCCTCCGGAATTATCGGCACCTTTCTCGGAATCCGTTCGCCCGGCACCGCCTACGTTCTCTTGCATCACTACATGGGCGAAATCGACGGCGCCTTCCGTTCCTGGGGTTTTAGCCGCGGCGGCACCGGCGCGATTTCAAACGCGATCGGCGACGCGGCCCGCGAGGCCGGCGTTGAAATTCGCATGGAGGCCCCCGTCTCGAAAATCCTGCTGAAAGACGGCACCGCGCACGGCGTCGTGCTCGAAAGCGGCGAAGAAATTCATGCGAGCGTGGTTTCCTCCAGCGTCGATCCCAATCTCACGTTCCTGAAATTCATCGAGCCCCGCGACCTCCCGGGCGATTTCCTCGAAGAAGTCCGCCGCTACAAATATCGCGGCTCGTCCGGAAAAGTGAACCTCGCTCTCGACGCCCTGCCGGACTTCACCTGCATGCCCGGTCCCGGCCGCCATCTGCGCGGCGCAATTTCCATCTCGCCTTCCATGGACTACATGGAGCGCGCCTACGATCAGGCCAAGTACGGCGAGTTTTCGCGCCGCCCGTATATCGACATGGTGATCCCCACGCTCACCGATCCCTCCGTAGCGCCTCCCGGCAAGCACATCCTTTCCTGCTTCGTGCAATACGCGCCCTACAAATTGAGCCACGGCACGTGGGACGAGCAGCGCGAAGCCTTCGGCGATACCGTCATCGACACGATCGCTGAATACGCTCCCAACATAAGAAACATCATCGTCGGCAAACAGTTCATCACCCCGCTCGATATCGAGCGCCAGACCGGCCTCACCGAAGGCAATATCTTCCAGGGTGAACTTTCGCTCGAGCAGCTTTTCTTTTTGCGCCCCGTGGCGGGCTGGGCGCGCTATCGCACTCCGATTCGCAAGCTCTACATGTGCGGCTCCGCCACGCATCCCGGCGGCGGAATTATGGGCGCGCCGGGACGCCTGGCCGCTCTTGAAATTCTGAAAGACACGGGGAAGAAATAAGTGCCGGCCCAGCGCGATATCGTGATTCTCGGCGGAGGGCACAACGCTCTCGTCACCGGGTTCTACCTCGCGAAAAAAGGCCTGAAGCCCCTCATCCTCGAACGCCGCTCCATCGTCGGCGGCGCCGCCATCACCGAAGAATTTCATCCCGGTTTCCGCTGCTCCACGCTCGCTCACGCCGGTGGACCGCCGCTCGCTTCCATCCTCAGTGACATGCAGCTCGCGAAATTTGGACTCGAACGGCTCGAATCGCCCGTGCGTCTTTTCGCGCCGTCGCCCGACGGCCGCGCGCTCACTCTTTTCACCGATCCGGCCGCTTCCGCCAGGGAAATCGACAAGTTTTCGCAGAAGGACGCCGCCAGTTACGTCGATCTTCATAAGGCGCTCGCTCGCGCCGGCGAAATCGTCGGTGAACTTCTCGCTCTCACTCCTCCCGTCATCGAAGATCCCTCGAACGAGGATCTCTGGAAGCTCCTGAAAATCGGCCGCAAAGTCCGCGGGCTGGGCAAGAAAGAAATGATGCGCCTGATGCGCTGGGGGCCGATGGCGGCCGCCGATTTCGTCGCGGAATTCTTCGAAACGGACCTTCTCCGCGCTGCGGTCGCTGCTCGCGGGATTTTTGGCGCCGCTCTAGGGCCCTGGTCGGCAGGTTCTACGGCTCTGTTGCTCTTGCGAGCTGCAGCTGACCCCTATCCGGTAGGGAACTCCGCCATTCCGCGCGGCGGCATGGGCGCCCTCACCGCTGCCATGGCCGCTTCCGCGAAACAAGCCGGCGCCGAAATTCGCACGAACGCCGAAGTACAGAAAATCCTGGTGAAGCACGGCGCCGTGATCGGAGTCGTCCTTTCGAACGGCGAAGAAATCGCCGCCAAGTGCGTCGTCTCCGGCGCCGATCCTCGACGAACGCTGCTCGGCCTGCTCGATCCGGTCCATCTGCCGCCGAGCTTCGTCGTGAAGATGCAGCATTTCCGCGCCCAGGGAACTGCCGCGAAATTGAACCTCGCGCTCGACGCTCTCCCCACGTTCACAGCGCTCAAGCAATCGTCCGGCGATCATTCCGCGCTTAGCGGGCGCATCCACATTGGCCCCGGCATCGACTATCTCGAGCGCGCTTTCGACTCTTCGAAGTACGGCGAATTCTCGCCCGCGCCCTACCTCGACATTTCGATTCCGTCGCTTCTCGATTCTTCGCTTGCGCCCGCGGGGAAGCACGTCATGTCGATCTACATGCAATTCGCGCCCTACAAACTGAAAGCGGGCGACTGGGCGCAGCACAGCGACGCGCTTGCCGACACCATCGTCAAGACGCTTGCCGCATACGCCCCCGATCTCCAATCCAAAATCCTCGGCGGCCACATCATCACGCCCAAAGATCTCGAAGACACCTACGGCCTCACCGGCGGACATCCCTTCCACGGCGAACTCGCCCTCGACCAGATTTTCACCATGCGCCCGCTGCTCGGCTGGGCTCGCTACGCCACTCCGGTGAAGGGCCTCTTCCTTTGTGGCAACGGCACGCACCCCGGCACAGGCGTCACCGGCGCGTCCGGCGCCAACGCCGCCCGCGAAATCCTCCGCTCCCTCCGCAAGTAACATCCAGCGGGCCCAGCGATTTCCAGTAGGGGCACGGCATGCCGTGCCCTCGTGTGGCGCGAGATAACCCTTCCAAATGCGGACCCGCGGGTGCAGCTGTCCTGCGCACGTCGATTCGCCGCCCGCTTGCAGCGCCGGCATCCTGCCGTCTCTTTACTTTCGTGATCTCGAAATTCGCCTGGTTCGTCTAGGGTTATGCTATGCTTTCCCTAGGAGATCCCTATGGCCACTCTGTACGTCGAAAACGTCCCCGATGACATCTACGACGCCATCCGCCGCCAAGCCAAGGACAATCACCGCTCGATTGCCTCGGAAATCTTGTTGCTGCTCGAATCCAGCTTCGTTACCGAACGAGAACTTCAAAACCGGCGTGAGTTTCTGAGCTACGTGAGGAGCATACAAGTAGGAAGGAGGTCCGCACGCAAGTTTCCTTCCACTGAGGAAATGATTCGCGAGGATAGAGAACGTTGAATCGGCTTGTTGTGGACGCCAGCGTGGCAGCGAAGTGGCTCCTCCCTCCCGCTGATGAGCCTTTTGTCGATATCGCGACCAGATTGCTCGACGGCTACACGAACAAACAGATCGAAATTCTCGTTCCAGATCTCTTTTGGGTTGAGGTCGGCAATTTGCTATGGAGCGCGGCGCGCGCAGGCCGTTGCACGCAAGATCATGCGAAAACTGCCTTGGCAAGAATCGCAGAGCGGGAGTTTCCCACGGTGCCGTCCGTGGCCGTCTTACGCTTAGCCTTCGAAATCGCCATTGCCTGTGGCCGCACCGTCTACGATTCCGTGTATGTTGCATTAGCGCAGTTGTCCGCTGCCCAGTTTGTCACGGCCGACGAAAAACTCGTCAACGCATTGGAGGGTAAATACCCTGTGATCTCGCTTGCCCGCTACCACTATCGCCGATGAAGAATTCCATGCCAGAACCGTCTCCAGCTCCCCATCGCGCCATCGATCGCGCTCGCCTCGCCGCGTTGATGGCGCGCGAAGAAAACAATTTCGTCTCCGCTCACCCGAAGTCCGCCGCGCTCTACGAACGCGCCCAGCGATCCCTCCTCGGCGGCGTTCCCATGAACTGGATGAAAAAATGGGCCGGCAAATTTCCCGTGTTCGTCGCCGAAGCTCACGGCGCGTATTTCACAGATGTTGACGGCCACGAGTACGTCGATCTCTGCCTCGGTGACACCGGCGCGATGACCGGCCACTCTCCCGCTCCAGCCGCCGAAGCCATCGCGCGCCAATCGAGGCAGGGGATCACGCTCATGCTCCCCACTGAAGACGCGCTGTGGGTCGGCGAGGAATTGGCGCGCCGCTTCGGCCTGCCATTTTGGCAGTTCACGCTCACCGCCACGGACGCGAACCGCTTCTCGATCCGCATCGCGCGCGAAATTACCGGCCGCTCGAAAATTCTCGTTTACAATTATTGCTACCACGGCAGCGTGGACGAAAGCTTCATCTCGATCGCAAACGAGGTCGCCGGCCCGCGCCGGGGCAATATCGGCCCGCCGGTCAATCCCGTCGAAACCACGCGCGTCGTCGAATTCAACGACCTCGCCGCGCTCGAAACCGCTCTCGCCCATAAAGACGTCGCGTGCATTCTCGCTGAACCCGTGATGACCAACGTTGGCATCGTCCACCCTGATTCCGGCTACTGGCAATCCGCGGCCGAGTTCGCGCGCCGCTATGGCACGCTCCTCATCCTGGACGAAACGCACACCATCTGCGCCGGTCCCGGCGGCTACACACGCGAACACGATTTAAAGCCCGACATGTTCGTCCTCGGCAAGCCCATCGCCAGTGGACTCCCTGCCGGCACTTACGGCTGCACCGCCGAAGTCGCCCACAAGATCACGCGTCGCATTCACCTCGAAGATTGCGACACCGGCGGAATCGGCGGCACGCTGGCCGGCAACGCGCTTTCGCTCGCCGTCATGCGCGCCACGCTCGAACATGTACTCACTCCGAAAGCGTTCGCGCACATGATTCCTTTGGCGGAGCGATTCACTGACGGCGTCGCCAAAACGATTGCTACCGCCGGGCTCCCGTGGCACGTCACCCGCCTCGGTTGCCGCGCAGAATATCTCTTCCATCCGCACCCGCCGCGCAATGGAGGGGATGCGGCCGCCGCCGCTGATTTCGAGCTCGAGCGCTTCATGCATCTCTACGCGCTCAATCGCGGCGTCCTGCTCACTCCCTTTCACAATATGGCGCTGATGTCCCCGGCCACCACGGCAGCCGACATCGATAAGCACACCAGTATCTTCACCTCGGCCGTGAATGATTTAACGACGGCGTGATATAGCCTTGCGATCGTACGAACGGAGCGAAACGGCGCTTCCTTACCCGCTACCACTCGCGCAGAGCCCGGAAAAGTCTCCACCGGTGCTATATTCTAGGCTGACCAAGGGCGGCTTCGAAGCATCCTAATCCTCTGAGGAGAAAAGATGAAATTTACGAAACTCGCATTCGGCTTCGCGCTGATCGCCTCGCTCGCGCTCCCTGCGTCCGCGCAGAAGAAAGAGCAGGACCGCGTCGAAAATGCCGGCCAGGTCATGAAAGAAATCATGGACATTCCCGATGACATCCCGCAGAGCGTCATCGACAAAGCAGACTGCGTCGTCGTTCTTCCCTCCGTTTTGAAGTTTGCCATCGGAATCGGCGGCAGCTACGGTCGCGGCGTCATGACCTGCCGCAGCGGCGACAATTTCAAAGGCCCGTGGGGCGCTCCCACGATGATGGCTCTCGAAGGCGGCAGCTTTGGATTGCAGCTCGGCGGCC
Source organism: Candidatus Acidiferrales bacterium (assembly GCA_050746925.1). Lineage (GTDB taxonomy): Bacteria > Acidobacteriota > Terriglobia > Acidiferrales > UBA7541 > Palsa-295. Next base: position 23,733 of record JBOGNA010000022.1, on the reverse strand, counting down.
AGGCGACTGACTTCGTCCTGCTCCTGATGAGCGACCGCTCGGCCAGCAGCATTCTCGCGAGCAAAGTAAAAATCGGCGGTGACGCATCAGCCGCCGCGGGACCGGTGGGCCGCACCGCCTCCGCCGAGACCGACGTCACCTTGCGCGCCGAGATTCTCACCTACTCGCGCGCTCGCGGTTTGTTTGCCGGAATCTCGCTCTCCGGCTCCACTCTCCGCCCGGACAACAGCGCCAATGAAGCTCTCTATGGCAAGAAGCTCGACGCGACGGACATCGTCTTGAAAGGCGCCGTTCCTTCTCCGCCGTCCGCCAAGCTCCTGATTTCAACCCTGAATCAGCACTCCCCGAAAAACACCTCGGGTAACTAGTCGCCCGATTCTCGCATTCTGAAAAACAGAAGCCCCACCCGGCACGTAGCCTGGTGGGGCTTTTACTTGTTGCCCGATGAGAGAGTGAGCTACCTCACGCTGCCGCGAGATACTCCCACTTCCCATCCTTGGACTTCAGTTGGTGGACTCGTCCCTCATCCGCGTGCAGAAAATACGTCCCGTCGGGAATCCGGTGAGCGTTGGGAGAGCGCACGGAACACTTCGCCCATCGCGCCCGCGCCGCTGCCGGTGCCACGCCATGCTGCCGAACCTCGGGAACCAGCACGATGCCGTACTCCACTCGATATTCAACGCCAGTCGGCCGAGTCGGCACCAGCCGTCCCTGGCCCTTCAGTTTCTCCTTGCTCATACTCTCTCCTCCTCTCGGTTTGCGATATGAATGACCGATTTCAAAGCCGCTTTGGCCCGGGTACGGCCTAGCCAACCCCCGTCGGGCCTTAGCTATCCATCTGAATTTGCAGCACTTCCCCCGGAAGCCGGGCGATTCTGCCCGATGCTCCCGGTACGATTTGCCCAAGACGCCCCATATCCACTTCTATTGGATGCTGCCGGGGTACCAAATCGTTTCTTTTACTTATGGACCCGTCCACCGGTACCCGTTCCATTCGAATACCAAGCGTCCGCTCCAACTGCAATACATCGTTTCGCTGATCCCGGCCGTACAGGGTCGAAGCTACTCCGGTCTCGCCTGCACGCCCCGTGCGTCCTACTCGGTGAATGAAATTCTCTGCAATTTCCGGCAGGTCGTAATTGAACACGTGCGCGATGTTCTCCACGTGGATGCCGCGCGACGCCACATCCGTTGCCACCAGAATCCGGTATCGCCCCTGCTGAAAACCGGCCAACGCCGCGTTTCGCTGCGATTGCGTCCGGCCGCCGTGAATCATCGCCGCCGAAAACCCCTCGCGAGCCAGGCTCAAAGCCAGCCGTTCGGCTCCGCGCTTGGTCCTCGCGAAAATCAGGCAGCGCCCCGGCTCCTGCGATAGCAGGTGCTGCAGCAAAGCCTGTTTGCGATCGATCGAAACTTCAAAAGCCTGAATCCTCACGCTTTCCGAGGGTTTCAGCGTCGATCCGAACGCCAGCCGCACCGGGCTGCGCATGTAGTCGTGAACCAGATGCGCCACGGACGCCTCGAGCGTCGCCGAAAAACACATCGTCTGCCGCTCTTTCGGCAGCACCGACGCAATCCTGCGAATCGCCGGCAAAAATCCCATGTCCAGCATGCGGTCCGCTTCGTCGAGGACCAGCACGCGCAGGCTTCGGAAGTTCACCAATTTGCGGTCGAGAAAATCCTCGAGCCGCCCCGGAGTCGCAACGATCAGCCGCGCACCCTTGCGCAGCGCCGTCAATTGCGCGCCTTCCGCCAAGCCTCCCACCACCAAAGCCGCGGGTCCCAACTGCTTGCCTCTCAAATCGTTGTACTGCTCCACCACCTGCATCGCCAGCTCCCGCGTGGGAACCAGCACGAGCGCCGCAACTCCCGGAGTGTTGCTCTGGAGCATTCCTTCCATAATCGGAATCAGGAACGCGAGCGTTTTGCCCGTCCCTGTTTGTGCCGTTGCCAGCACATCCTTCCCCGCGAGCGCTTGCGGAATCGCCGCAGCCTGCACCGGAGTCGGAGTTGTAAAACCAGCTGACGCCAGCCGCTCTTTCGTATAAGCGGAGACCGGCATCTGCATGAATGTTGCTGTAAAACTTTCCATATTTCTATTGACCTTTTTGTCTGGCGGAGGCGTTTTCGACCGCACACACGACCTTCCGCGCGAGCACCCGAACAACCTGTAAAGCCAGTTCTTTGTTTAGATTACGCTGAAGACATCGGAGAGAACTGAAGGCGGGTGTTCTCAGACTTACTGCTCATCAGAGACCGCACAACCACAACCGCGGTATTAAGCGCAAACGAACTCTACCACACCCCGCCTGTAAATGCACGCCTAAATCACGTGTTTCAGCGCCCGGTGCCCAATCATCCACCCCACAGCACGTGCTTCCCGAACATCCGCCCCTGAAAGCTGTAACCGCCCATTCCCGCCTCACGTCAGTTCCATAATGGAATTCCAGTTCCATTTTGAAACGATTCTGCCCTCTCGCTCACTATCTATCAGTCGGGGCGTGTTTTAGATGACGTTCTCCCAACTCAAGTTCTACCCGTTCGAGTCCACGTTCCCAGGGGGCCAAATGTCTCTTTCTGCGAGGAAGGGCCAGCGTTTTCATTGTCAGAATTCGCAGTGCGACGGCGAGATCCAGATCACCCGTGAACCCGCGGTCAACATCGCCAATCCTCGCTGCGTCTGTGGCGCGGAAATGAAGCGCCTGTACGTCCCGCCGACGATTACCACGCGTCCGGCGCCGGAGAGCCGGAGTGACGATTCCCCCGGCAAGACCTGCTGACGGCGTCGCGATGAGCGTCGCGACAAGCGTCACGACAAGCGTCACGACAGGCCTCGCCGTTCAAGATACCGCGGACTCCGCAGCAAGGGTACTCAACTGAAGCGGCTCCTTGCCTACGAACTCGAGCCCTGTGACGAACTGCCCTTTGCTGATCGGGTCGCAATAGGTCACTCGCGCCGCCGTCGTGAAGTGCCCCGCGGGCAGCGACACCAGGATCGTGTCGTCCGTGTACCATTCGGTGGCAGAAATCACCCGCACGCCGCGCGCGCTCACGTTCTCCGTGATCGCTTTCTCGACGCCGAGCTTGCCGTGCCGCCCGATCAAAAGCGCGGTCGTCTTCATCGCCATGCGGTTTTCCACTCTTTGCGCGGCAAATGTTTGCTGCATTTGGGCTAGCCTCCTGTTGAACGGCGTACAAGGGTCAGCCCGCAGGACACAATTCCGGGCTGAGTACTCCGCCACCTTGCCTTCATCCTAGCCCGAGCCGCTCGGCCGGGCGCAGAATCCCCGTGCACCGCTGCCCAAAACGACACGCCCCGGCGCGCGCTTTCGCATTTTCTGCGCCTTGCCAGTAAGGGCGGAACGACGTGTCGCGGGAAGATGTTACGGAACGACTGGCCGCGTGAATCGATTGACGTGTTGGACTTGCGTGTTAATCGTTCCGCGACACGGCGCGCCGCCGCCGCATCCCTTTTCCGCCGCCGCGATATTCTGTCCGCCGGGGTCAATCGATTGCTGACGCGAATCGCTTCTCGCTCGTTGCTCGTGTGCTTCGCCGCGCTCGCCGCCGCCGCGCTCTGCGCGCCTCTCGCTGCCCTGCTTTCCGCGCAAACACCGGTTTCTCAAACTACGACTTCGCAATCCGCGCCCGCGCAACAATCCGCGCCGACGCAGCCGGCAGCGCCCGCGGCCAGCACGTTTGAAATCCACGGCCACGTGATCGGCGAGCCCGTGAAGCGCTTTCTGCGCCTCGAGCTGGAAGCTCGCGGCGAAGTGGAAGTCTGCCACGAAAATCCCAACCGCCCCGCCTGCGGCCGTCTGCTCGACGCCGTCGAAGACAACAAGCGCGCCGAAATCTCCACCTCCGCGCCCGTCGATACCGACCATCCCGAAGGCGATCGCGAAACCACCGATTGGGTTCTCGACAGCGGCAAGCTCGTCAAAATCTCGATGCTCGTGAATGAAGCGCCCGACGCGCTCAAGACTCTCGGCCGCCCCACGAGCGAAAAATCCATCCCCTCGCAAAACGCCGCCGGAGCCAAGTGGGAAAATCGCCTCACCGTCTGGCAGTCCGCCGACCTCTACGTCGCGCTCTACCTCGACAACAACCCCAGGCTCACCGATCATCGCCTCTCCCTCGTCGTCGAAACCCCAGCCGAACACGCCCGAGACAATCCCGACGCCGATCCGCCCAAGCCAACGCCCGCAACGCCTCCAGCACCGCCCTCGAACTGACGCGACGAGCACCGCTTCGGGTGTATGCGGATCTGCGTAGCCGCGCCCGATTCGACGAGGCCCGCCACACCGCCGATTAGAAAAATGGATCGCATTGATTCGAGGTAGTTTGCGGAGATTTCTAATCGGCAAACCGCCGATTAGAACCGTACGCAGCGTGATGGCGGGCACCTTGAAGTCCCGCTCCGAGTTGCCGTCAATCTGCACGAACCATGTTACCATAAGAGTAACTAGTTGTCAACTGAGAAAAAGTGGCAGCGGCGGACGCGCGATCGGTTCCGAAAAGGGAATTGCAGCAAGCGCAAGGGTTAGCAAAAACGTGCGCGCCCAAGCCGGGAGCGCGCTGGCGGACGCTCCGACAAGCTCGCGCCAAGAAGAAGTCCGCCAGAGGCGGAAGGCGCTCCGCGCCGTCGTCGATATGTAAGTGCATGCCGGCCGGCGCCAGCAGCGCCGAAAGAGGAAAAAGCCCGGCAAGCGGTGTGTGCTGCGCACCGGTCTGTTTTGTCGGGGTCGAGCCCCCGACCTACGAGCTGAAATTGCTTGCCGCGCGCGGCGCGAGGACTAGAGTGGGGCCAGGTCAATTTTTCGCCGAGCAGATGGATTGATCCTTCGGGTGCCTATGTCGGGGTCAGTCTTCGTATTCGCTTCAGAATCGCAGAGCTATGGCCAATAATGCTGCAGAGTCAAAACGGCTAATCTTTTAGGTGACCGGCGGAAAGGCGGGATACACTAGAAATCTAGAGACTCCTAGTAGGGCGACGCAGTTGGTTGGCCGCTCGTTTCTTCTTTTTTTGCGATTGAACCGTGAGATAAACCTTGAATCCACCACTCATTTTCTTCGTGGATACTTTCACGCCATCTGGGGACTCGATTACTCTGCCTTGGCAATTGATCTCTCCAAGATGTGAAATCGACGACGGGAGGATCATTCCTCCGATGCCGCCCTTACTGTACTTGTGAAAGCTCAACGGAAGATACGTTAGATTCTTTTTAGAACTGGTTGGGCCGAACTTCGGCCCCCAAGCCGCAGCAAAGTATCCATTAGGAGTCTTGCCGTGAACCTCGAAGCTCCCTGAAGAGATTCGAACGAAGCCGATACAGACAGACTCACCCTTCTTGAATCCAAGAAAGAAATTTCGACTCATCCCTGTACCTCGACTAGCTTCTTCAAAGATTCGCAGGCATCCATGTGAATTTTATCACAAGGGTCATTTGGACAGACCGCGAGGGTCGCGGCGATGCCAGGGTCTGTGGTCCGTCCTCGGATATTCCGTTTGAGAACAAACTCTTGGATGGTGTAGGCTCTCGAAGTGGCAGCCGATACCCCGCCGAAGGATCCGCAACTTCTCCACGACGAAGAATATTTTGAAATAATGGCTGGCGCATTGAGGGTCTGTTCCGAGTATAAACCGATGTTCGGACAAGGTCGCACAGGCGGCCTGACGCTTCAGCAGTTCCGCAAAATGTACGGAGCTGACCCTTTCTACAGTTGGATTGGCCTCGATTCGCCAATGATGTACGCGGCTCACAAAGCCTCCGGAGGAATGACTTCGATTTATCGGCAGATCGGAATCGGCGGTCAGTGGATCTTTAATAAAGTATTGCAACACACCCTTGGACTCAATGAGGCGCAGGCCAACTGGACCTATGAGGTTCCGACCTCAGATGGTAGGACACGTAAACTGTCTTTGGACGGAAGGGTCGAACTGGCCGACGTGGCCGACAAAAACAAGCGCGACCGTGTGGTGACTTGGATACAGAAATCTTTGACGCACCTAAAGATTGATCCTACAACCGATAACGCTCCTCGGAAGGGCGTTGTGTTCGAGGTTCGGCAGGGGTACAAGAGCAAAGACTCAAAACGTCAGAACGCCGACATCGCCAATGCTGCACACGCTTACGTCTCGGGTTATATGCCGTCTGTAGTGCTCCTGTCGTTGCAGATCGACGGCGACATCGCGACTCGGTACACCGAGGCTCGCTGGCTATTACTTGTAGGGACGAATCGTGGTACTCCCATCGATAGCACATATGCGTTCTGCCGGGATGTTCTCGGATATGATCTGGCGGGGTTTTTCGAGAGGAACTCGAAGCGCCTAAAGGACGAACTAGATATGGTACTTAAAATGCTGCTCAGGCCAGATGGCCACTAAGACGATTCTGAGATTTGACCATCTGACGTATCGGGGCAACAGCAAAGAGACCCGCTACGGATGGCTGAGACTAACTCCCGCTTTCTCGGTGCATCTCGTTGCAGACTACGTCCGGCAACTTTCGCCTACGGCGAGGGTACTTGACCCCTTCTGCGGGACCGGAACGACTGCACTTGTTTGCGCAGAAGAGGGTATCCATTGCGAAAGTGCAGACATAAATCCGTTCTTGCTCTGGCTAGCAGAAGCAAAGTGCGCCCCCTACTCGACCAAAGATGTCGAAAAGGCACGTCTTGGAGCGGATGCTGTAGTTGATTCATTACTGAAATGGAAAAACAAGCAGCCTTGGCTTCCCAAACTGCACCATATTGAAAAATGGTGGGAACCTCATGCGCTTAAGCAACTAGCAAGGATTCGCTGCGGTATCGAAAATCAGGCGGGCCAACTAGGACGTGATGCGACATCGTTGCTCCAGCTCGCATTCTGCCGGACAATGATCGATCTAGCGAATGTTAGCTTCGCTCACCAATCCATGTCGTTTAAGAAGCCCGGTCCGACGCTCATGATGGATTTCGGAACCGACGAGACTCAGTTCGTTGTCGCCAAGTGGGAGCAGGCAACCCGCAGCATACTCAATGCTGCTCTGACAGAGGTAATTGCAACTCCCCGGTTTGTCCATTGCGACGCTCGCACTCTTGACACGAAATTCGCTCTCAACTCGTTCGACTGCGTCGTGACATCGCCGCCTTACCCAAACCGCATGAGTTACATCCGAGAACTACGCCCGTATATGTATTGGCTCGGGTATATCAACAACGGAAGGGATGCAGGCGAAATGGATTGGGAAGCGATTGGCGGGACGTGGGGTTGCGCAACAAGTAATCTAACAAGATGGAAGCCGCCGGCGGAAGGGGTAGTCACATATCGGGAATTCGATTCAATTCTTTCGCGAATCGCCCTCACAAGCCCACTGCTATCGCGGTACGTGAACAAGTACTTCTGCGATATGGTTCGCCACATTGGTTCTTTATCGAAAGTGGTCAAGTCCGGTGGTTCAATTCATTACGTCGTGGGGAACTCGAAGTTTTACGACGTCGTGCTCCCAGTACAAGAGATCTTTGCGAGCCTGTTTTCTTCGGCAGGATTCGTGGAAACCAATGTCAAGGTCATCAGGAAACGTACCTCCAAGAAGGAACTTTTTGAATATGTCGTAAGCGCCCGAAAATCTTAGTTAACCTGAATCGGCCGACTCATTCTTCATTTTGGGAGCATGGGGCAGTTTGGTGCAGAGTTTCGACTCAACACGGCCCCGACAAGTACAGTTCTAGGACTGGCTGTACCAATCCAATCCTTTGGCCAGTCGATTTTTGCCACTCCGTCGTGCTACTTTCGGCTCGGAGCTATGACGACACGGCGCAGCACAAACGACCAAAACCGGCTCCGAAAACCTGCCCAATTTCTAATCGCAAATACGGGATTAGAATTTCATGCAAACTACTGAAAACACTGGCCCGATGCAGTTTCTAATCGCAAATAGAATGCGATTTGTAAATCGCGATTCTTCGCCGAATCGGGGCTCGATTTCTGCGCCGGATGAGTCCAGAAATCAGCCTGGAAAGATTCAAAGGCGCCGGCCCGCCAGCAATCGGCGCGGCAAGCAGGGATACCCGTTCACTGCGTTCAGGGCAGGCCGGCCCGCCAAAAATCGGCGCGGCAAGCGGTACGAACAGCAGAGGCAACGGCACGTGCGCGTCCGCTTTTCCCTGCCTCCGTGCGTCCTGCCTCCCGGTTGCTGGCGTTGCGGGGAGGCGTCGCGCAGGCTACAATTCCTAGTCACATCCACTCGAGGTGAACCAACCATGACAGCTTCTTCCGCCACGACGAACACCGCTACGAAATCGGGTGCTGCGCTGATCCACTCGCGCGGCGAATTTGTGAACGAGCCGTTCATCGACTTTTCGAAGCCTGAGAATCGCAAGGCTATGGAGGACGCGCTGAAGCAGGTGCGCGCGATGTTTGGGCGCGAGTATCCGCTCGTCATCGACGGGAAGAACCTCGTCACGACTGACAAAATCATGTCCACGAGCCCTTCGAATCCGAAGGAAGTAATTGGCGTGTTTCAGAAGGCGAGCGTGGAGATGGCGAATCAGGCGGTGGAGGCGGCGGCGAAAGCGTTTGAACGCTGGAAGAAGGTGCCGGTCGAGGAGCGCGTGGCGTGCCTTTATCGCGCGGCGGATATTTTGCGCAAGCGTCGATTCGAGCTGGACGCCTGGCTCTGCTACGAAATCGGCAAGACCTGGCCGGAAGCGGACGCGGACATCGCCGAGTTGATCGACTTCTGCGAATACTACGGGCGCGAGGAGCTGCGTCTGGCGGCGCCGCAGAAATTAATTCCGCAGCGCGGCGAAAAAAATTACCTGAAGTACATCCCGCTGGGCGTGGGCGTGATTATTCCGCCGTGGAATTTTGCGGCGGCGATCATGGGCGGGATGACGGCGGCGGCAATCGTCACGGGAAACACGGCGGTGGTGAAGCCTTCGAGCGATTCGCCGACGATTGCGGCCATCTTCATCAACATTTTGTTCGAAGCGGGCGTGCCGCGCGACGTGGTCAGCTTCTTCACCGGGCCGGGCGGAACGGCGGGCGAGGCGCTGGTGACGCATCCGAAGACGCGCTTCATCGCGTTTACCGGATCGATGGAAGCGGGCCTCCGGATCAGCGAGCAGGCCGCGCGCAAGCAGAAGGGGCAGCTGTGGATCAAGCGCACGGTGCTGGAGATGGGCGGAAAGGACGCGATCGTGGTCGATGAGGAAGCGGATCTGGACGCGGCGGTGGAGGGCGTGGCGGTTTCGGCGTTCGGATATCAGGGGCAGAAGTGTTCGGCGTGTTCGCGCGCGATCGTGTCGGAAAAAATCTACGACAAGTTCCTCGAAAAGCTTGTCGAGCGCGTGCGGAAGATCAAGGTGGGGCCGATCGAGGATCCGCAGAATTACATGGGGCCGGTGATCAACAAAGCGGCGATGGAGTCGATTCTTGGATACATCGAGGCGGGGAAAAAAGAAGGCCGGCTCGTGGCGGGAGGGAAGCGCGCCGAGGGCGACGGCTATTTCATCGAGCCCACCGTGATTGCGGATATCGATCGCAAGGCGCGAATTTTCCAGGAGGAAATTTTCGGGCCGGTGCTGGCCGTGTCGAAGGCGAAGAATTTTGATGACGCGCTGGCGATGGCGAACGATACGGAGTTTGGCCTGACGGGCGCGGTGTATTCGCAGAACCCGGCGAAGATCGAGCGGGCGGCGGAGGAATTTCACGTCGGGAATTTGTACCTGAACCGCAAGTGCACCGGCGCAATGGTGGGCGCGCATCCTTTCGGCGGATTCAATATGTCGGGGACGGATTCGAAGGCCGGCGGGCAGGATTATCTGCTGCTGTTTTTGCAGGCGAAGACGATTGCGGAGAAGGAAGGGGCCACGCGATAAGGGCGCCTAACCGGCGCCAAGCGATGGGCGCTCCGTGTCGGCCGTTCTGCATTTGTAGCGGCGGTCTTCAGACGCGTTGTTTGCGTCCCGGTCGGGGTAACGGGACCGGCAGCCTTTGGTTTTGTAGCGCCGGCATCCTGCCGGCGGTTTTGATTCCTTTCCGGACGCCGAAGAGAGATCCCTCGACTCCGACTCGCGCCTTCGCTCCGCGAAGGAAAGGCAGGAACGCGAGTCTTCGCTCGGGATGACAGAGCGGTGTTGGGCGCGGCGCGCTCGTCGCGCGCCGTGATTAGGGTAAACGGGCGGTACCAAAAACCGAGACAAGACGCCCGCCTGCCCTTCGCTTCCCTCAAGGTAAAAAAGCGGCCGATACAACATCGGGAAAATTCAAAAGAGCCGGCAGGATGCCGGCGGTACAAAAGTCACCGACGGTATGCGACGCGTTGCGGTGATCGCGGAGTTCGATTAGGACGCGGTGGCGGAATAGTTTGATTCAGGGGCGGGCTTCATTTTGAAGACGCCGCGCAGCACAACATACGCGACGGGGCCTGACGCCAAGAGCCACGGCGCGTACTTCCAGACGTAGTTTTCACTCTGCGCCACTTTCAGCGCGCACAAAATCACCGGGAAAATCAAAATATAGGCGAGGCCAAGCGAGCCGCCCGGAATGCGGAAGCTGCGCGGCGCGTGTGGCAATTTCGCGCGCATGCGCCAGGCGGCGAAAAGCGTCAGCAGCGTCGTGGCGATGCGCGTCCAGATGTAAATGTTGACGAGATCCTCGACCGGATATTTCGCGAGGATGCAGTACACGAGTGTCGAGACGGCGATGGCGCGCGCAGGCGTGCGGTAGCGCGAATGGATTTTGCCGAGCCACGCGGGAAGGTAGCCGTCTTCGGCCATGGTGGCGGGAATGCGCGTGGTGTAGAGGATGGTGCTGTTGGAAAGCGACGCGGTACCGATCATCGCGGCGATCAGCATGGCAGCGCCGAGCCAGGGGCCGCCGATCAGGCGCGAGGCGGTGACGATGTAGTCCGTCTTCCACTCCTGCCAATTGCCGAGCGCGGCGAGAGCGAGCGTGGTGGGGAGAATGTAGGTGAGAACGTTCAGCGGCGACATCCACGCGAGGAGGCGCACGAACGTGCGCTGCGAATCTTTCATCTCGCAGGTCATGCTGGAGAGCTGTTCGTAGCCCGCGTAATTCCACATCGCGAGCGCCAGGCCTTTGCCGAAGACGTTGCTGAAGGGCTGGCCGGGCGGCGTGAACGGCAGCACCGGATTATGGTGCCACTGAAACAGCGCGGCGACGCACAGCCACGCCACCGGAATCAGCACGGCGACGAGCAGTCCGATCGAAAGCCAGCCGGCTACTTGAATGCCGCGCGCGTTGAGATAAGAAAGCGCGCAGAGCGCCAGACACGCACCGAGCCATTTCACGTTGCCCGTGATCCACGGAAAATACGAGCTGAGGTAGTCCATCAGCAGCACGCCGTAGAGGCTGTTCAGCAGGAACGTGCCGGTCCAATTCCACCAGCCGCACTGGAAGCCCCAGAAATCGCCGAATGCGGCGCGGCTCCAGCGATAGAAGCCGCCCTGCACGGGAAGAATGCTGTTCAGCTCGGCGGCGGCGAAGGAAATGGGGATGCTCCAGAAGAGGGGAACGAAGGTGAGGAACACGAGCGCCATGCCCGGGCCGGAGCTGTGGAAAATTTCCTCGTAGCCGAAGGGACCGCCGGCGGTGTAGCCGTAGAAGAGCGCAAGCAGCGGGAGAAATCCGATTTGACGGAGGCGAGCGCCGGCTTCCTGGGGCGGCGCGGGGTTGATTTCGCCAGAAGTTTTTGACATCGAGCCGGAGCCGAGTGGGCGGCATGATATGGGACTCTCCGGGGCTTTACAATTCAAACTTTCGCTTGACGGAAAGCGCCTCGGCGCAAGAGAATGCCCACCGTTCCCGCTTCGTACAACGACACATACTAGGGGTCCCACTCATGCGCATGCTACGCGTTTCGGTGTTTTTCATTCTTGCGGCGGCCCTCGCGTTTATCGGGCTCGCACCACGAAAGATTTTGGCGGGGCGGAATGCTCAAAAGGCTGCGCATCGGCGACACGCGCACCAGCAGTCGGCAACGCGCCATCAGGGTCAAACGAGCGGCATTCGCTTCTCCTCGGTGAAACCTCAAGTAGTGCCCGGCGCGACGGGACTCGTTTCGATTCCTGAATTCACCGACGACAAGCAGATTCCTGTGACGGGCGGTCCGAGCCTGACAGTTCCTCTATTCAATGCGTCCGCCACCAACACGATCACCATATCGGGCGTGACGCTGGATCCTGTGAGCACCGGATCGTTTACGGTGACGACGGATTGTCAATCGCTGCTGCCCGGAGCGAGTTGCAATGTTTTTGTGAAGTTTACTTCCCCTGTGGTTTGCGCAGGAGTGAACGGCCCGTTCGAAGGGGTGATTGATGTGGCCAACAATGATCCCGTGCTGGATGGAGCATCCCTTCAATTCGGTGTCGAGGGATTCGGATCGGACGGTAATTTCTCCATCAAAAACCTCACCGACACGACGCTAACTCCGGACAAGTTGGCAGCGCAGCTTGTGGGAACCGGCGTGCAAGTCAGCAATGTTACGTATACGGGAGCGGCCGTCGCTGCTGGAACTTTTTCGACCAATACGAACATTATCGGGTTCAATAGCGGAATCGTATTAAGCACCGGGTCGGTCCGCTCCGTCGTAGGTCCAAACTGCACCGATGAAATCGACGGAGAGAACAAGACGGCCGGCGATCCACAGTTGGATGTCATTTTGGGAGCCGCCGGTTCATCCAACGACGCGGCCGTGCTGGAATTCGATTTCGTCCCGCTGACATCGTCGCTCACGTTTCAGTACGTGTTTGCCTCCGATGAGTACAACGAATTCGTCGGCGAATTTAACGACGTGTTCGCCTTCTTTTTGAACAACAACAATATCGCGCTGCTTCCCGGGATTACACCACCGACGCCTGTATCCATCAACACGGTGAACCTGACGGCGAATCCGCAGTTTTACATCAACAACGATATCGATCAGCTTGCAGTTCCCCCTGTCGATACCGAAATGGACGGCCTAACCGTGGTTCTCACAGCGACGGCGCAAGTGGTCGCCGGGCAGACGAACCACATCAAGCTGGCGATTGCTGACGCGCAAGACTTCGCCGTTGACTCCAACGTATTTATTAAGGCTGGAAGTTTCACAAGCTCGCAGATTCAATTGTCGCCCGGGAGCTTGGACTTCGGAACTCAACCACAGGGAACAACCAGCAATCCGCCCAAGCCGATCACGTTGACGAATACCGGCAACACCTCGGTCACGATCTCGAGCGTTGTCGCGAGCGCAGGATTCGGTGAAAGCGACGATTGCGTGGGCACGGTTCCTGTGAATGGAACATGCACGATCCAGGCGACCTTCAAGCCCACCACTACGGGCGTTATCAGTGGAACGATTCAGGTGAACGACGACGCAGCCGGTAGTCCTCAATCGGTAAGTTTGACGGGCACAGGAACGGCGGCCACCGCGACGCTGGTTTCGATTGCGGTGACGCCGAATCCCGCGACTGTGCAGGTGAATGGACAGGTGCAGTTCAAGGCCACCGGTACGTTCTCCGATCAATCGACCAAGGATGTTACGGCGCAATCGACGTGGACCACTGGGGACACGTCGGTGGCAACAATCAACGCGGCGACCGGATTGGCCACGGGCGTTGCTGTAACCGACGGATCGATCTCGATCACGGCGACGGACGGCAACATTGTCGGAAATGCGTTGCTGACCGTCACGGCGAACACGGTGACACTCACCTCTGTCACGGTGACGCCGAATCCCGCGACCGTCGCGGTGGGTGGGATGATTCATTTCACGGCGACGGGACACTTCTCGGACGGCTCGACCAAAGACATAACGATCAACTCGAATTGGACTTCCTCAAATCCGGAAAATGCGACGATCAATTCCGAGACCGGTGTGGCTATGGGCGTAGCGATCACAGACGATCCCGTGACGATTCGAGCAACCGCCGTCGGCACGGGAATCTCCGGCATGGCGCTTCTCACCGTTTCGAATGTTCCCATCCAACTCATGATTACGCCTCCCTCCAGCGGATCGTTCGGCCCGGTCAGTCCCGGCGGCACGCTTCCCGTGGGAGTGGTGTTGACGGCCGATCCCGGCTTCACGGGCGACGTGACGTTCAGTTGCACGGTGACCGATGGCGAGGGCCAGCCGGTGTCATCCATTACCTGCAAACCCGATCCGAATACCGTGTCGATCACGCGGAATGGTCCCTCGCAGATTGCGATTGTAGTGGAGACGTTCTGCAACGGTTTCCTGGCCCCGATCGGAGTAAATCCCGGCGGACTCGGAGGAGGCTTCGCGCTGCTGTTGTTCGCGACGATGCTCGCCGGATCGGCGTGGACGTACAGGAAAAATCCGCGCTGGGCGCTTTCGTTTGCTCTCTTCGTGCTGATTGCGATCGGCGGCGCTGCTTGCAACTCGCTGCCGCGTGGCGCGGGCGGTGCCACCGTGCCGGGTGACTACATATTGACCATCAGCGCGACAGTGAACGGACAGACGGTTTCAGCGGCCCCGGTACATTTCCACGTGAACTAGCGACGCGGAAAGACTGGCCGAGTGGCGAACAGTCCCATTATGGATTCAGAGTTGCACGTTCCGGGACATCAACAGAGCTGGTTGATGAAATCGGGTGTATCGGTCGGGGTGTAAGTCTCGTTGCGTCAGAAAGATACGTCCAGCGAACGGGTGCGAGGGCTGCGTGTGGGATGAAGTAACGTACTATTAATGTGCAAAGTTTTGCAGCTTCGCGGCCATCGTCCTGAGATTAATCCCGGAAGGGCTCCATTCATTCGCGGCGGCAATCCCGGTATCTCCTCAGCTGCCGAATCCGATCAATGTTATTCATGAGAGGTCTTACGATGCGGCGGAACGCCTTCCTTTTGATTACGCTCCTCTTCGCGCTGGCAGCAACGCGCGCGAATGCGCAAGCGCCGAACACGATTACCACCGTGGCCGGAGGAGGCACGAATTCGGGCGCGGCGAACACCTGGACTCTGACTCAGCCTCCAAAGGCGATCCGGGATGCGGCCGGCAATACGTACTTCTCGGACCCCATTCTTTGCGTGATTTACAAAGTGACTCCCGCCGGAGCGCTGAGCATTTACGCCGGGAACGGGACTTTTGGCGTGGGCGGCGACGGCGGCCCGGCAACGTCGGCGGGCCTCGATTTTCCGGTGGGCGTGGCGCTCGACGCGAACGGAAACCTTTTTATCGCAGACTTCAACAACAACCGCATTCGGCGGGTGGATGTGACGACTCACATCATCACTACGGTAGCCGGATCGGAAGATCCCTTCATCGGGGGCTACACGGGTGACGGCGGCCTGGCCACCCTGGCGCGATTGAATACACCCTACGCCGTGGCGGTGGACAGCAACGGAAACATTTTTATTTCGGATTCAGGCAACAACGTGATTCGCCGGGTGGATGCGAACACTCAGGTGATCACCACCTACGCGGGCAACGGCCTGCCCGGCACGCCCGGCCAGCCGAACGGCGATGGCGGACAAGCCGTGAACGCGCAGTTCAACATGCCCATCGGAATTGTGGTGGACGGCAGCGACAATCTGTATATCGCAGATTCCAATGATTCCGTGATCCGCCGCGTGGATGGGACTACAAAAATCATCACGAGTTATGCCGGAAGCCCGGCAACCCAGAATACGTTCGGCGGAGACGGTGGGCCAGCTGCATCGGCAGGACTGAAAAATCCCGCGGATATTTTTCTCGACAGTGTGGGCAATCTCTATATCGCCGATACGGGGAACGACCGAATTCGCAAGGCGGACAATTCGGCCACTCATGTGATCAATACGGTCGCCGGCGGCATCCCGGTCTGCTTCAGCCCTGCCTCCGCCTGCGGTGACGGCGGCGCGGCCACGAGCGCCGCGCTGAATCACCCCACTGGCGTATTCCTCGACGGCAGCAACAATCTATTGATCGCCGACTACGGCGACCAGCGGATACGGATCGTGACGGGCGGCAATATCGCTGCGTTTGCCGGGGGCGCCTCCGGCGGGGATGGCGGAGCCGCCACCAGCGCCATTCTCGGCTTGCCGAATAGTATGGCTGTCGATGGCTCGGGAAACCTGTTTATCGTCGAGCAGTACGGCGACCGCATTCGAAAAGTGGACGGAGCGACGCACAAAATTTCCGCGTTTGCCGGTACCGGGTCGCGGGGCGAGCGCATGGGCACAAACGGCAACGGCGGTCCGGCGACGAGCGGTACGTTTATCGACCCGTTTGGCATCGCCCTGGATGCGCAAGGAAATTTCTACGTCGTCGATTTCATGGGCGCGGTGGTTCGCAAGATCGATACCACCGGAACGATTTCCACAGTCGTTGGCAACGGCCTGCGCTGCGGTGAAGCCGGCAATCCCAATACGAACGGCAACAATTGCGGAGACGGCGGCGCCGCCACGAGCGCGAGTTTGTTGCAGCCCGTGGGTATTGCAGTGGACACGCTCGGCAACCTTTACATTTCCGACGTGGCTCTGAATCGCATCCGCAAGGTGGACGCGAACGGCGACATCAGCAATTTTGCGGGCACCGGCCAGACGGGCAATTCCGGCGACGGCGAAGAAGCCATTCTTGCCACGCTGAACCAGCCCTTTGGAATGGCCGTCGATGCGCAGCAGAATCTTTATTTCGCGGACTCCGGCAACAACGTCATTCGAAAAATCGATAGCACGAACACGATATCCACGTATGCGTTCAATGGATTCCCCGGATTTCTAGGAGACGGCGGCTCGGCGCTCGAAGCCAGCATGACGACTCCGCAGCAGGTGGCGCTCGACAACAAAGGGAATCTCTACATTGGCGGCGGAATCGACAACGTGGTGCGCCGCGTCGATGCGCAGGACCAATCGATCATCACCGTGGCCGGCGACATCGAGAATCTGGGCGGCGGTTTCAGCGGCGACGGTGGCCCGTCGGTGAAAGCGCTGATCGGAAATCTGGGCTCGACGCTCGATGCCTCCCACAATCTTTACATTGCCGATGGGCTCCAGCGCGTCCGCAAAGTGAATCTGCTGCCGATCACCACTGAGTCGGGAACATTCACCGCGTTTCCTCCCACACTCAACGGAACCCTCGCATTTAACGGGCCGGACCAGGCGATCAGCTTTTCGAATAGCGGACTCGACGACTTGATCCTGACCGTCACCTCTCCGCTGCAGACTTCGGCCTTTCAAATCCAATTCGGCACTTGCGCGCTTCCCTGCGTTGTCGTGGTTCCTCCCGGCGAATCGGGAACGATCGACGTGGCCTTTGCGCCCCTCGCGGGCGGGCCCACCGGAACTATCAACGGAACGCTGGCGCTGACCACCAACGATCCCGCGAATCCGAGCTTCAGCTTTCCGTTGTCGGGAACGGCGACGAATACGCCGGAAACACTCACCGTCACCGTCACGCCGAATGCGGACGGTTTCGTTTTCAGCACGCCCATCGGAATCTCCTGCGGCGTGTCTCCCGCGCAGGTCTGTTCCGCTTCTTTCGCGCAGAATTCACAAGTGACTTTGACCGCGACACCTTCCGGCTCCGGCTTCACCTTCACCGGATGGAGCGGAGCGGGCTGCAGCGGAACGGCGGACTGCGTTGTGACAATGACGCAGGCGCAAAACGTGACGGCGACGTTTACAACCGGTACACCTCCGCCACCCGGAGCGACCGTTGTTTCGGCGATCGGCAACGGCTCGGGAACCATCACCAGCAACCCCGCCGGAATTAATTGCGCCTACAGCGGCACGGCCACCTCCGGCACGTGCTCGTTCACTTTTGCGCCAAACATTCTCATCACGCTCACCGCCACGCCCTCAGCCACCGTGCCCAATTCCACGTTCGCAGGCTGGCTCGGAGTGTGCAGCTCTCTCGGAACCAACACCTGCCAAACCTTCACCGGCTTTGGGTTCACCACAACCGCGGTCTTCAGCGGTCCGCGCCAGGCGTTTACGCAGGGTGAAATTTTCGCAGGCGCCGCCGGCGGAATGATCTTCGTGTACAAACCGGACGGCACGCTCGCGCAAATTCTCGGCTCCGGCAATCTGGGCGGCAATATCGGCGGGATCGCATTCGATACCAGCGGCAATCTGTACGCCGCGAATCCCAGCGCGATCACCGGCAACATCACGGGCACCGTCGAGCGGTTCGGCAGCAACGGCGCCGGCCCCACCACGTTCGGTACGGGCCCGGCTGGAAACGGCTACGACGCCACGCCTGAATCGGTGGTTGTAGCGCCCACGGGCGAAGTGTACGTCGCGCAACAGAGCGGCCGGCAATCGCTGCTGAAATTCGCCGCTGCCGGCGGCGCCGCCACCGCTGAATACTTCCCGCCGCAGGATACCGGCGCGATGCTGTGGATCGAACTGCTCGACGACAACAGCACCATGCTGTACACCACGGCCGGAAACATCGTGAAAGCCTTCGACGTTCACGACAACATCTTCCTTCCCGACTTCGCCCAGAATCTGCCGGGACCGGCGGCGCTGGGCCTCCGCGAACTGCCGGATAAAACGGTACTGCTCGCGACGGGCACCGCCATCGTCCAGCTCAACACATCCGGCACAGTCATCAACACCTATCAGTCGGGCACCGGCGTTTTTCACTCGCTGAATATCGATCCCGATGGAGTCTCTTTCTGGACGCTCGAGGACATCAACGGCACGATGCTCCACATCAGTGTCGCGAACGGCGCGATCATCAAACAGTTCAGCACCGGCGTCACCTCCAGCCTCTCCGCCTTCAACGGTTTTGAAGGCGGCCTCGCCGTCTTCGGCCAGCCGCAGTCGGGCGGCGCCGATATGCAGGTGACCATGAGCGCGGCGCCCAGTCCCGCGCTGCAGAATTCCAACCTTACCTACACCATCGTCGTCAAGAACAACGGCGCGCTCAGCGCCGCCAACGTCGCCATGACCGACGCGTTCCCCGCAGGCGTGAATTTTGTTTCCTCCAGCTCGACGGTGGGCACCTGCTCAGGCACCACCACCGTCACCTGCAATCTCGGCACAATGACGAATGGCTCAAACGCAACCATCACCATCGTCGTGAAGCCTACGAACACAGGCGCACTCGTGAACACCGTCAACGTCACGTCAACCACCCCCGATCCCGTCACTTCCGACAATTCCGCCACCACATCGACCACGGTGAGCGGACCGGCGGCGACTCATTTTTCAGTCACTGCGCCCGCGAATGCGACGAGCGGAACTCAATTTAATTTCACGGTGACGGCGCTGGATGCCTCGAACGCCACGGTGACCGGGTACCTGGGAACGGTGCGCTTCACGAGCAGCGATGGGGCGGCGATGCTGCCGTCGAATTCCGCGTTGGTGAACGGAGTGGGGACTTTTCCGGCAGTACTGGGGTCGGCCGGGGCACAAACAATTACGGCGACGGATACCGTGACGGCATCGATCACCGGGACTTCCGGCACGATTGCCGTAGCTGCGGCGACCTTTCCCCTTACGGTAGCGGCGGCCGGCAGCGGCACCGGCACGGTGACCGGCAACGGAATCAATTGCGGGAACGGCGCAATGACCTGTTCGGTGAATCTTGCTGCCGGCACAGCGGTGACCCTCACCCAGGGAGCCACGAACGGTTCCACGTTCAGCGGTTGGAACGGAACACCCACCGCCTGCACCGTCTCCGGCTTCACGTGCACGTTCTCGATGCCCTCGAATACGGAAAATGTGACGGCGACCTTCGCCGCCGGCACAGGCATCGTATTCACTTCCATCCTGCCGCCCGGCGCGCTGGGGGTTCCCTACGGCGCCGACATTCGAGTATCGGGCGGCACGCCGCCTTACACGTTCTCGGTCGCAAACGGCAGCACACTGCCCGCGGGTTTCACTCTTGCTCCCACCGCCAACGGCAACGTGGCTGCCGGGCACATATTCGGCAATAGCCCCGCCGTAAGTAACACGTTTACGTTCGGAATCAAGGTCACGGACTCCAGTCCGGCGGCGCCGCAGTCCGCCACGGCCACGATTTCGCTCACCATCGGCGCTGCGCCTCCGAATACCCAAGCGGGCCTGCTGAAAGGACCGTACGCGATTCTGATCCGCGATTTTGGTGACAACGGAAAAATGGAAGCGGACGCGGGCAGCTTGAACTTCGACGGTGTGAACAAACTCACAGGCGTGGTGGACGCCAACGTCAGCGGCGGCTTGCAATCGAACGTACCCGTCACTGGCACGTACTCGATCGGGCCGGACAACCGCGGCTTCGTGAACATCGCCAGCGCGAATGGAACGATCGCTCTGGCGATCTCTGTCGGCGGTGTCTATCGCGGCGTCGCCACCAGCGCGCGCGTCACCGAATTCAGCAACGACGATTCAAACGCCCGGCTCGGTTCCGGCTACATGTTCCAGCAGGATCCCACCGCATTCACTCCGGCTTCTGTCGCCGGCACGTATGTGTTCGGTATTACCGGTCAAGACCCGAGTCTGGCCCGCGCGGGCACCCTCGGTCTGGTCACACTCGATGCCAACCTGAACATCACCTCGGGCAGCGCCGACGTGAATATCGGCGGAGCCACCGGCTCCGTCACCTCCATCGTCGGCAACTACACTGCACCCGACGCCAACGGCCGCATGCCGTTTAACGTCACCGTCACTCCGGGCGGAGCCTTCACCCGCGTCGCCTACGTAATCTCGCAAACTCAATTCGTCTTGCTCACCACCGATACGGCCGCCACCAACATCCTGTACATCGGGACGGCCATGCGCCAACTCAATCCCGGAACCTTCTCGAACTCCTCCATCACCGGCCCCGCCGTTTTGACCCTCGACGGTTTGTCGAACGGAGGCGACGGCTTCGATTCCATTGTCGGGCTTGCCACCGTTGCCACCGGCAATCTCTCGCTCGCCTTTGATGAGAATTCCGCGGGCGCGCTCGTTCTTGGCCAGACGCTCAGCGGCGCTCTCACGGTCCTCCCGACCGGCCGCGCATCGGTTCCCCTGGGCGCGCAGACCGTTATGATTTACCTCGCCTCGCCCAACCGCGGATTCTCGCTCGGAACCGGCCCCGGCGTCGTAGCCGGAGCGCTCTACCCGCAGGTGGGAGCTCCATTCTCGGCATCTCCCTTGGCGGGCAATCTGTTCCTCGGCGTGCAGGAAGCGCTTGCGCCCGCGGGCTCGCAGTTCTCCGGCATCGGAGTGGTCACCGCACCCGCCAACACGAACGTCACCACCGACGAGAGCCGCTTCGATAGCGATCTCTTTTTCAACCAGAATATTGGCGCCTACAATTTCGCGGTCGCTTCCAATGGGCACATGACCGTACCAGCGGGACAGCCCAACGGCGGAGTGAGCGGTTATCTCATCTCGCCTTGGCAGTTTGCTGTGCTCGATACCAACGGCCCCGCCTCGGATCCAACTCCTACCGTTGATCCGAACATCATCGTTGCGGCAACACTCATTGCGCCTGCAGGCCAGCCGTCTCCGGCTGCCACCGCGGTCAATTTCCCGACTCCCGTCGCGGCCGGCTCCAACGCCCAGTCCACTCCCATCACCATCACGAACATCGGCCTCGGCCCTCTCGGGTTCACGGGACAGAACACCGGCAATTCGCCGGACTTCAGCGGCTCCGGCACATGTCTTGCTTCCGCCCTCGTCGTAGTGCAACCGGGCGGCAGTTGCACGCTGATCGTAACTTTTGCGCCCACAGCGAACACCGCAACCGGCGTCTTGCTCACCGAGTCGCTTCTCCTGACCACCGACGGCGGCAACGTAACCATCACCGCCACCGGAACTGCGGCTGCCGCTGCCGGCGCAGCCGTACGCTTCATCGTGGCGGCTCCCGGCGCGGCGACGTCATCGGCGCAGTTTAGCTTCACCGTGACGGCGAAAGATGCCGCAAATAACACGGCAACCGGCTACACCGGCACCGTGCATTTCACCAGCAGCGACGGCGCAGCATTACTGCCCGTCAACATGACGCTGACGAATGGCGTCGGCACGTTCCAGGCAACTCTGAACACTGTCGGCAATCAGACCATTACGGCGACGGACACTGTGACTGCGTCAATCACTGGGGTGTCGGGGGCTATCACGGTGACGGGCGCTGGTCTGACTCCGATGCTGGCCATCTCAAAAACTCATGTCGGGAACTTCACGCAAGGTCAGCAGGGCGCACAGTACACTGTGACGGTTTCGAACGCCCAGACCGGAGCACCAACCAGCGGCACATCCTCGACCACTGTCCAATCGACGGGATCGATCTTTGATACCGGCGGCGGTAGCACCCCTCCGACGATGATCACTTTGCTTTCGGGCGCGACTTCCGTTGTGTTCACCGGCGTTACAGGTTCCATCACGACGGGATGCGCGTCGACCGAGGGCTGCATTGTTCTGAACAATGGCACCGGAAACAACGCCAACGATCCGGATGGTGTTGGGGCCGCGCCTGTGACTTCCTCGAACACCGGGACGGGCAGCATTTCGGGTATCACCGGACCTGGAGCAGGCTATCTGGTTGGCGTTTTTGTTCCTGCAGGTGGGCCGGTAGGTACTGCGCCGGCTGCGCTAGACTTCACGAGTACCGGACTCGGTACCTCCTTTACCTCGCTTTCCCCACAGCTCGACCAGGTGTTCTTCATTGGAGACGGCCTGACTGGAAACGGCACGGGAACCCTGCAGACCTTCAACATTCCAACTGGAGCTGCGCAGCTTTGGGTCGGTATCAGCGATGCAGGGTTTTACAACGGGGCGCCCGGTGCGTACGGTGACAACTTGGGCTTTTACACTGTCGATTTTACTGTGAACGCTCCCAGCTCGGGCGGGGCTATGGTTACTGAGACACCTTCCGCCGGTCTTACCCTCGTGTCCATGGCGGGCATGGGCTGGACTTGCGGTAGCCCGAACTCGGCCAACATTTGCACAAGATCCGACGCTCTCGCCGCCGGTGCAGCCTACCCGGTCATAACCGTGAGCGTGAATGTCGCGGCCGATGCCACATCGCCTCAAGTGAATACAGCATCTGTGACGGGCGGAGGTTCAGCGCAGGCGAACACTTCGGATTCTACGGTCATCGTGAGCGCGTCGGCCGCAGCCACGCACTTCGTGGTTTCGGCTCCCGGCGCGGCGACGTCCGCGGCGCAGTTTAGCTTCACTGTGACGGCGAAGGATGCTGCAAATAACACAGCTACCGGCTACGCCGGCATGGTTCATTTCACGAGTAGCGACGGTGCAGCGGCGCTGCCCGTCAACATGACGCTGACGAATGGCGTCGGCACATTCCAGGCGACGCTGAACACTGTCGGCAATCAGACGATTACGACGACGGACACAATCACCGCATCGATCACCGGAACATCCGGGGCGATCAATGTGACTGCTGTGGCTGCTCCGCTGCTCACCGTGCAGACCGCGGGGACGGGAACCGGAACTGTGACGGGTGCGGGAATCAATTGCACGAGCGGCTCGGCGAATGGCTGCACTACAAACGTGACGGCAGGCACGCAGGTGACGTTGACGGAAGAATTCGGCGCGAATTCGACGTTCACGAGTTGGAGCGCGCCGTGCCCCAACACCACGGGGACGAGCTGCACGTTTGCGATGCCGGCCGTCGCAACGATGGTCATCGTCACATTTACGGTGAACGCGCCAACGCTGAAGTCGATCGCGGTCACGCCGGCGAACCCCACCGTGCCCATCAATTCAACCCAGCAGTTCACGGCGACCGGAACGTTCTCCGACAACAGCACGAAGGACATCACCGCGACCGCCACTTGGGCCTCGTCGAACACAGATGCGGCTACGATCAACAC
>JBOGNA010000021.1:0-1260 GCA_050746925.1 Candidatus Acidiferrales bacterium | reverse complement strand
CGATTGGAATCCAGGAATGCAGCTAAGATTTGAATAGCGGCCCGGATCATGGGGAAGGGGTTGGCCAATATCGAGGCGACCCACTCTATCACGCCAGCCTAAGCCCCGACGAGTACGCGGCACGGCTCAACAGCATCGGCTTCGAAGTCATCGCCCACACTGTCGAGGATTGGCAAACTGGCGGGGGTCGCACGGTATGGCTTGCGCGCCGCGCTCTCACGACCGTCTCTCAAAACTCCCCGATTCTTGGGCAAAATCCGTGAGTGCGATATTTGCACTTGCTGCTCAGATCGCGACTGACGCGCTACGACGCGCGTGTGTCGTAAGCATCGAACAATCGCAAAATTTTCTCCTGCTGCGTCTTGGCCTTTTCCGAGCTGCTTCCACCGCTCCAACCTGTATTTTTAGATGCAAGCGAAATCGGCGTTGATCCGCCTTTATTCTTCAGATGAACGTCCGCACCACCATCGATAAGGGCTTTCACAGCCGCCGCGCAGCGCGTGCGTACCGCGCGATGCAATGGTGTTGCGCCATCATTATTGCACGCATTCGGGTCGGCTCCGGCATTCAAAAGTGTCGCAATAGTTGCGGTTTGCGCGTCCGGCTTCCAGTCGGGCGCGTTCGGATTGCCAACCGCTGCCGCATGAAGCGGCTCGGTACCACGGCGGTTCTTCGCGCGGACGTCTGCTCCGCTCGTTATCAACTGACGCACGATTTCCGGTTGATGCGCCGCCGCCGCCATGTGAAGCGGGGTGTGACCGGCGTAAATGACGCCCGTACAATCGAAATAGTACGTGTTCGGCGATTGCCGGGTCGCACCGCCCTGAATGCGCGCTGTCGCCAGTGCAGGCAAGTCCGAAATTTGCCGTGACGCGCTGGCGAAATCACCCGCCGCGAGCATCCTTGCGAATTCCAATAATTCGGAATCGGGGTCGCTCAGCATTGTCGCGTATCAATTCGAAGACCTGTGGAAACTAAATCTATCATGGCACGCGCAGGGAAATCCATGCGAATCGGTATCTCTCAAAAAGCCCCGAATTTCGGCAAAAGGTCGCGTCCCGGGAATTGGTGTAACGGGGCCACGCCGCTCGCGAAGCGCGCTTTTTCATGGCGCCGTAGCGAGCGAGCGGCGCGCGGCGGTCATCGGCGATTCTCCGGTAGGGTCGGTTTGCAATCGCAACGCAACCGAGGAACCAACCGATGACCGACGAGATGATGACCCTTCGGGCGCTTCTGGAAAAGGCCCCCGACGCCGATTTT
>JBOGNA010000020.1:0-18771 GCA_050746925.1 Candidatus Acidiferrales bacterium | reverse complement strand
CAGTAGGGGCACGGCATGCCGTGCCCTCTGCCGCTAGCACAGCACTCGAGCCATTCAGTAAAATCGCCCGCCTGAAGGCGGCCGCTACAAAATCAACTGCGCCATCGATGATCTGTGAATCTTGTTGTGATCCTGGCCGCCCTGACGAAGGAAGAGAGCGCAGCGACGGATCTCAGCGTACCATCCGCCCGCACGTCAATCGTCAAAGCTTCAGCGCGAAATCGACGATCGACCGGATCGCGACGCCCGTGGGGCCTTTGGCGAGCCACGGGCGGCCTTCGTCGACCCAGCACGTGGCCGCGATGTCGAGATGGATCCACGGCGTATCCTCGGCGAACTCCTTGATGAACCACGCGCCGGTGATCGCTCCGCCGCCCTTGCCCGAGCCCGTGTTGCGAATGTCCGCGATATTGCTCTTGATCATCTCCTGGTATTCGTCGTCGATCGGCATCGGCCACATTTTCTCGCCGGCGGACTTCGCGCTCGCGAGAAATTGATCGAGATATTCGCGCGGCGTGCCGAAGGCACCCACGTGGATATTCGCAAGCGCCACCTGAATGGCTCCCGTAAGCGTGGCCGCATCGATGATGTGCGTGACGCCCAACTTCCTCGCGTAGGTCAGACCGTCGGCGAGAACCATGCGGCCTTCCGCGTCGGTATTGATCACCTCGATTGTTTTTCCCGACATGGCCACTTGCACGTCGCCTGGTTTCTGCGCCCGCCCACCGGGCATATTTTCAGTGGCGGGGATCACCGCGATCACGGAGACGGAAGGTTTCAGCAGCGCGATGGCGCGCATGGCGCCGAGCATCGTCGCCCCGCCTCCCATGTCGTACTTCATCTTCTCCATGTTGTCGGCAGGCTTGATGGAAATGCCGCCGGTGTCAAACGTCACGGCTTTGCCGACGAGTCCGAGGACGGGACCGCCGGGACGCGGCGATTGCGGTTCGTAGCGCAGCACGATCACGCGCGGCGGCTCGACGCTGCCCTGCGCTACGCCGAGCAGCGCTCCCATCTTCAGCTCGGTGATTTTGCGGTCGTCGAGAATTTCAACGCCCAGGCCCACTTCCTTGGCCATGGCCTCCGCCTTCGCGGCCAGCATGCGCGGCGTCAGCCGGTTCGACGGCTCGTTGATGAGATCGCGGGCGAAATTCTGCGATTCGGCGATGATGCGGCCGTGGTCGATGGCGGAGTTCAAATCCGCTCCCAGGCCGCCTTCGAATCCTGCGAGCGAGACGGAGTCCATTTCGCGGACCTTTTTGTCGCCCGGCTTTTGCGTCCGATATTTGTCGGACTCAAAGTCGGCCACGAGGACGCCCTCGGTGACGGCCTGCGCGGCAGCGGGCCCGCGTTCCCCTTCGCGCGCCAGGAACACGAATTTCTTCACGCCGCGGGATTTCAAATAGCGCACCGCGGTTCCGGCAATCTTGCGGAGGTCGCCGACCTCGAATTTCGCCGGCTTCCCGGCTCCGATCAGCAGCAGCCGTTTCGCGTCCATGCCCTGCGGGAAATGAACGAGCACAAGCTCGAGAGCCTTGCCGGTGATTTCACCGCTCGCCGCGAGCGCGGCCAAGTGGCCGCCCATCGCGCGATCGATATCGGCGAGGGCGCCGTCGATTTTGTTATCGCCGTCGAATACGTAGGTGACGAGCGCCTCGGACGGAATGGAAGCGTAGGGCTGGGAATCAATCTGGATTTGCATGGGTTCCTTTCGATTTTATCCTGTCGACTTTATCTTCTTCATCGTCGGCGAGAGCGGCTGATCGCTTCGCTTGCTTCGCGTTTGGCTTCTTTTTGTTTTTCGGATTCGCGGCGGTCGTGGAACTTCTTGCCTTTGCCGACCGCCAGCTCGCATTTCGCACGGCCGTCCCGGAAGTAGAACTTCAGCGGGACGATGGTCATGCCCTTTTGTTGGGTTGCAACCTGGAGTTTGCCGATCTCCCGCCGGTTCAGCAGGAGCTTGCGCTTCCGGAGCGGATCGTGATTTCGGGAACCGCCGGGCAGGTATTCGGGAATATGAGAGTTGACCAGCCAGGCCTCGTTGCCGCGGACTTCGGCGAAGGCATCGCGCAGAGCGGCTTTGCCCTCGCGCAGGGTTTTGACCTCCGTGCCTACGAGTACCAGTCCTGCCTCGAACTTGTCGCCGAGGGTGTAGTTGTAGGTGGCGGAGCGGTTCTGGGCGACGATCTTCACTCCCTCGTACTGCTGTTTTTTCTCCGCCGATTTCATGGGACCGATATCATAGCCGCCGGGCGAGATAAGTCGCAAGGTGCAGATTTGTACGGGGTTCTGGGAGACTTATGGAGCGTTCGCGTGTTTGTAACCGAGGTGCGCGAGATTGGATATGGAAAACGGGTATTAGTTTCTATAGTACGGCAACGCTGGGATTTGTTGCCGCATCACAGATGCGGGTGCTAGACTTCCCTTGGCCTCGACAAGCCCACATTGGAGGGCGTTTTTGCGTAGTTTCGAAGCACTAATATCTTCATCCGGGGCGTCTGCGACCGGCCGATTCCGGTCCGTCGAGCCTGCCCGTACTGCCTCTCGAAGCCTCACCCTGGGGGCGTCCCTGGCCCTGGCGGCCGTACTGCTGGCCGGGTGCCCCAAGTCAAATCAAGACTTCCAGACCGCCAAGAAGGCTGAAGCGATCCAGGACTACGATACCGCGCTGGTGTACTACGAGCGCGCGCTTCGAACGGACCCTACGAACGCGGAATACAAGCTCAGGGCGTCGCAGATGCGCTTTGAGGACGGTCAATTCCACGTCCAGCAAGGCCGCAGGGCGGCGCAAAAGGGCGACCTGCAGAGAGCGCTAACGGAATTCGAGAAGGCTCAGGCGATCGACCCTTCGAGCTCGATTGCGGATCAGGAAGTAAGACGCACGCTGCAGGCGATCGCGGCGCAGAACGCGGCCAGCGCACCGAAATCGATCAATTTGAATCCGGAAGATGACGAGATGCTTTCCGCGCCGCCCGAGCTGAAGCCGCTTTCGCGCGAACCGATCAATTTGAAGATGACGAACGATACGCGCGTGGTTTACGAGACGATTGCGAAGCTGGCGGGGCTGAGCGTGATTTTCGATCCGGACTTCACGGGGCGCCGGATTACGGCCGAATTACCGAACGTGACGCTCGAGCAGGCTCTCGATGCGATCTCTCTCGAAAGCAAATCGTTCTGGAAACCGATCACGCCGAGCGTGATTTTCGTGGCGCCGGACAATCCGCAGAAGCGGAAGGACATAGAAGATGAAGTCGTCAAGACGTTCTATGTATCGAACACGCTGACGCCGCAGGATCTCACCGAAATCGTTACCGGGCTTCGGCAGTTGCTCGACCTGCGGCGCATCCAGCAGGTGAACTCGCAGAACGCGATCGTGATCCGCGACACTCCGGACAAGCTGGTGCTGGCGGGAAAAATCATCCGGGACATCGATAAGGCCAAGCCGGAAGTGCTGATTCACGTACAAGTGCTCTCGGCGAACCTGGATCGGCTGCGCGACCTGGGAATTTTGCCGGGGCAGAGCGTGTCGCTGGCGTTCACGCCACGGACTGCCCTGCAACCCAATGGAGGGAGCAGCACGAGTGGCAGCTCTACGACAGGCAGCTCGACAACGATTCCGCAGGTTACTCTGAACAACTTGCAGCATCTTTCGACGGCGGATTACAGCATCACTCTTCCGGGCGCTACCGCGAATGCGATTGCCACGGACAACAAAACCAAGATTATTCAGGACCCCGAGATTCGGGTCACGGACGGACAGAAAGCATCGCTCAAAATAGGCCAACGTGTTCCGGTTGCGACAGGCAGCTTTCAAGCGGGCGTCGGAGTCGGCGTGGGCGGCGGTGCCGGCGTCGTGAACCCGTTGGTGAACACGCAATTCCAGTATCTCGACGTCGGTGTGAACATCGACGTGACGCCGCGCGTCCATCCGGACAACGAAGTGAGCATGAAGTTGACGGTGGACGTCTCCTCGATCGCCGGAACGAGCAACATCGGCGGAATCAATCAGCCCGTCATCAGCCAGCGCAAAATCGAGCACGATGTCCGGCTGAAGGAAGGCGAGGTCAGCATCCTGGGCGGCTTGATCGAGCGGACGGAAACGAAAAACCAGAACGGCATACCGGGACTGGTTGCGGTGCCCCTCGCGAAGTATCTGTTTTCGGATAACAGCAACGAGATTCAGGACCAGGAGGTTCTGATCGTCCTGACCCCGCACATCATTCGGATGCCGTCGATCACGGCGGAGAATCTGCGAACGATGGCGGCCGGAACGGATTCGAACGTCCGCGTGTATCGCGAGGATTCGGGAGTGTACACGGGAAGCGCACGTCCTACGCCGTCTGCCGCGATTCCCTCGCCCAGCGCCCCGGCGGCTGGCACGGTGGCGACAAGCCTCCAAGCGACGGGTGGCGCGCCTGCCGCACAGCTGCGATTTGATCCCGCGACGCTGTCAATGAAACCGGGCGACAAGGTGACGCTGGGACTGAGCGTCTCAAACGTAAACGATCTTTACTCGATTCCGCTTCTGATTCACTACAATCCTTCCATCGTGCAGGTGGAGGAAGTGCGGAACGGCGGTTTCCTTTCGGGCGGAACGCAGGAGATCGCGATCGTTCAGCGCATCGACGAACAGCGCGGCGAGGTAATTATCTCCGCCACTCGCCAGCCGAACACTCCGGGTGTGAACGGAACGGGGACGCTGCTGGGGATCGTGGTGCGAGCGGTAGCCCCGGGAAACACCGCGTTACAAATCCTTCAGGTCAATGCGCATGATTCGCAGCAGCGGAACATTCCGATGGTGTCCGGGGAAGCCACGATTCAGGTGCAGTGAGACGCCTCTGAGATCCCAGTGAGAAGCGATGACCACGGCTAACCGCAGCTTGGCCCTCCGAATCCTTGGCGCGAACGGATCGCCGACGTCGCCTGGGCGCGCTCGCCGAATTCGCGCGGTCGCCGCCGGTTTCACGCTCATCGAACTGGTTCTGGCGTGCACGATCCTGTTGATCCTGGCCACGATCGCCATCCCTCTCGCGCGAGTGACGATCAAACGAAGGAAAGAAGCCGACCTTCGCTACGACCTTCGCGAAATGCGGAACGCAATTGACCGTTACAAAGACGCGGCCGACAAGAACCTGATCCAGGTGAAAGCGGGGACCGAAGGCTATCCCCCGGATTTGGACACGCTGGTGAAAGGCGTGCAGTTGACGGGCGCAAAAAGCGAGCATGTGCGCTTTCTCCGCGAAGTACCCAAAGACCCCATGACCGGCACGACCGACTGGGGAATGCGCTCGGTGCAGGACGACACGGACACGACCTCGTGGGGCGGGCAGGATGTGTTTGATGTGTATTCGAAATCGACGGGAACAGCTCTCGACGGCACAAAGTATTCAGACTGGTAGATTCTCCGCGATGCGGAACGTGATGAAAATGCCACGCGATTCCAAACCAAGTGCACGCCGGCCGCTGCTGACGGCGATCGAGCGCGGATTCACGCTGATCGAGTTGATGATCGTCATCTCGATCATTCTGATTCTGGCGACGATTGGAACCGTCCGGTATCGGGGAGCGGTGGTTCGGGCGCGTGAAGCGGTGTTGAAATCAGATCTTAAGATTCTGAACGAGGCGGTTCAAAATTTCACGAGAGACAAAGAGGCGGCGCCGCAATCGCTGGACGATCTTGTCGCCGCGCAATATCTAGGCGCGGTTCCGGAGGACCCGATGACCCACACGAAGAACTGGGTCACCGTAAATTGCGACACGCTGCTCGATCCCGACCAATCCGCCACCGGCATCTGCAGCGTTCATTCCTCATCCGATGCGGTATCACCGTTCGAAAATACTCCTTACAGCACCTGGTAATCGGCGGCGCACCCGAGCCGAGCACGCTTCGGCGGAACTGACGCCGCGCTTTACACCAAATATTTCTTCAACGGTTCGATATAGTGTGATTTCCAGCCGGAGGAAAGGCTGTCGTAATCACCCTCCGGGAAGCCCGTGTGATCCAGAATGAGCGTGGTATCCGCGCCCTGCGCCTTCAGTTCGAATTTAACCACCGAGTAGTAGCCCGGATCCCAGTGTGTGGGGCGCCACGCCTCGACGATTCGCTGATTGGGAACGATCTCGACGATCCGTCCCACGATCATGCCTCCGAACAGCGTGAAAGCGCCGCCCGCTTTGGAATCGATGTCGGCGGGCATGCTTGTGAACGCGGCGAACTGCTTGGCATCGAGGAGTGCGTCATAGATGCGCTGTGGGCTGGCTTTGTACAAGATCTCCTCGTGGAGAGACGTACGGGTCTTATTCGCCTCGGTGGCGGGCGTTTCCTTCATTCCCTGTTGTTGCGTGATGGCGAAAATCTGAGGGCTGGCAGCCAGGCCGCTCAGCGCGACTGCCAGGCCGCGCATCACCTGCCGCCGCGTGGATGCGCCGGCGAGCAAGGCCGCATTCGGATTCGAAATCATGCTTACGTGCGTTTTCCCGCTCATCTGGTGCCTCCCCGTTCAGTCTTGTTCATGCAGGCGGCATCAGACCACGCTCCTAAAATATGTTCAAGGTCATATTTTAGTGGAACGGGCTACGCGGTTCGGTGCATACTCGCCGCCGCAAGAACGGAGGAGGACCAATGCCCTACCCTGCCGGACATCGCACCGAAGTGAAAGCGAAGATCGTCGAGAGCGCGCGGCGGCTTTTCAACCGGCACGGCTTCGAGAGCGTCTCGGTGAGCCAGATCATGGCGGGCGCCGGGCTCACCCACGGCGGCTTCTACAGCTACTTCAAGAGCAAGAGCGACTTGTACAGCGAGGTGCTGGGCTGCTTCTTTACCGATCCCAACTGGAAAAACAGGTGGGAAGGAGTGGATGTCGATTTGGCGGGCGGCGACGTGGGTCCGCAAGTGGTGCGAGCGTATCTTTCCCGCCAGCACTTCGACGATGTCGAGAATTCGTGCCCGATGGTCGCGCTGCCGGCGGATGTGTCGCGCAGTGGCGCCACCGAAAAGCGCGCCTTCGAAGCAGTATTCGAAGGGATGGTGAAAGTGCTGGAGCGCAGCTCGATCGCGAACGGCCGGCCGCGGCGTACGACGGCCCAGGCAATTGCGGCGCTATGCGTGGGCGGGATGGTGGTCGCGCGCGCCCTGGTGAACCGTGCGCTCGCGGATGAACTGCGCGACGCCTGCATGGCCGTTGCGCTGAAGCTGGGAGGCTGGGACACGGCGCGTCACGCGAAGTACGGTAAATCGAAGAACCGCAAATCGAAGCGATCCCAGACGTCGCGCGCTGCCGCGGGATAGCGGAATCGCGCCTCGTTCCGATTACTTACGGCGTGGCGGGCGCCTGCTGCCATCCGCCGCCGAGAGCCCGGTAGAGCTGGACGAGGCTCTGATACTCGTTGCCGCGCGCCTGCGCGAGAGTGAGTTCGGCGGAGAAGAGCGAACGCTGGCCGTCGAGCACTTCCAGATACGCGGTGGTGCCACCGCGATAGCGCATGATGGAGAGCCGAACCGACTCCGCGAGATCCGCCACCACCTGCTGCTGCTGCACCCGAACCTCGCGCAGCTTCTGGTATCCGATCAGAGCGTCGGAAACATCACCGAAAGCGTGCTGAATCGATTCCTTGTAGGCGAGCAAAGCCTGCTCGTGTTGCGATTCGGCGACGTGCAAATTCCCCTTGAGCGCGCCGGCCGTGAAAATCGGCTGGCTGACGTTGGCGCCGTACGACCAGATACCCAGCTGCGAGCTCATCAGGTGCGAGAACGCGCTGCTGCGTCCGAAAGCGCCGCCGCCGGAACCGGTGAGCGAAATCTGCGGAAAGAACGCCGCCTTGGCAACGCCGATCTGCGCGTTCGCGGAGATAAGAATCTGTTCGGCCCCTCGAATGTCCGGCCGGCGTTCGAGTAGCGACGACGGCACTTCGGGCGGCACTTCCGGAGGAACCGGCTGGTCGGCCAGCTTGATGCCGCGAGGGACCGGAGCGGGATAGTTGCCGAGCAGGATGCTGATGGCATCTTCCGTTTGGCCGATCTGCCGCTCGAGGTCGGGAATCTGCGCGTTGGCGGTGTCGAGCACCTGCTGCGCCTGCAGCACATCGAGCTTTGTGGCAACGCCGTGATCGAGGCGCAGCGATGTCAGTTTCACGGAGCCTTGCTGCGTATCCACCGTATCCTTCGTGATTTGAAGCTCGAGATCGAGTTGCAGCAGTGAAAAATAGGCGCTGGCGACATCGCTGACGAGCGTCAGGATCACCGTATGCTGGCCCTCTTCGGTTGCTAGCAGCTGGGCGCGCGAAGATTCCGTGGCGCGGCGCAGCTGGCCAAAAAAGTCGAGTTGGAAGGCGGCGTCAGCGGTGAGCGACAGGAAATTGAATTTTGTCTGCGCCCTTTGCTCTTTTCCGCCCAGGAAATTTCCATTGCCCGAGACCTGCGGAAACAGCGCGGAGCGAGTGACGGCCACTTGCGCGCGGGCGGCGTTGATTCGCTCGGTGGCGATTCGCAGGTCGTAGTTCTGCTTCAGTGCGGTGCGGATCAGCTCCTGCAGCTGCGGGTCCTGGAAAACCTGCCACCATGGCAGGTCTGCGAAGGATGCCGCTCGCGGTTGCACTGGCGCGCTCTGATTCAGATCGCGATACGCGGCGGGAGTCTGGACCGCGGGCCGGTGATAATTGGGGCCGACGGCGCAGCCGCCGGCGAGGCTCGAAGCGAGAATTGCAGGCAGGATTCGCCGGGCGGCGCTCGGGGATTTCATTTCAGTCTCCCTCCTGCGGCGCGGGTGTTGCCGAAAGCCCCGCTGCGGCCGGCTCCTTGCCGGCACCCGACCATTTCTCGACGAGACAGAAGATCGCGGGAATCAGAAAGACTCCGATGAAGCTCGCGGCCAGCATGCCGCCGATCACGGTGGTGCCCATAATCTGCCGGGCCACCGAACCGGCGCCGGTGGCGATCCACAGAGGAACGCAGCCGAGGATGAACGCGAACGACGTCATCAGAATCGGGCGAAGGCGGAGGCGAGCCCCTTCCAGGGCTGCTTCCGCGAGGGGCTTTCCCTTTTCGAATTCATCTTTCGCGAACTCGACGATCAAAATTGCGTTCTTGGCCGTCAGCCCGATCAGCATCACGAGACCGATCTGCGAGTACACATCGGTCTCAATCTGCACCATGTAAGACGGATAGAACATCCCAAGAATGACGCGGCGCAACCAGAGCACGAGAAATGCGCCGAACACCGCCACGGGAGTGCTAAGCAGCACGCTGAACGGCAGCGACCAGCTTTCGTAGAGCGCTGCGAGAATCAAGAAAACGAAAAGCAGTGACAGCGCAAAAATCGCCCACGACGGCACGCCCTCGCGCGCCTTCTGTTCCTGATACGACATGCCGAGGTAGTCGAAGCCCATTTCATTGGGCATCGTTTCCTTGAACACTTCTTCGAGAGCCGCAGTCGCCTGGTCGGAGCTGTACCCTGGCGCCGCCGCTCCGTTGATTTGGGCCGAGCGATATTCATTGAAACGCATCGTAAATTCTGGGCCGGAGCGCGGCCGGATCCTCGTCACGGCGGAAAGCGGGACATTCTCGCCTTTGTCGTTGCGCACGTAGAACTGCCCCACATTTTCCATCCGCGCCCGATATTGGCTTTCGGCTTCGATATATACCTGCCACTGGCGGCCAAAGCGGTTGAAATAGTTGATGAAAAAGCCGCCCATGAAGGCCTGGATCGTGCGATACACGTCGGTCAGCGGCACGCCCAGCTTCAGCACCTTGTCCCGGTCCACGTCGATATACTGCTGCGGAACGCTGGGCAGAAAGGTGGTGCTGGCGCTCGCAATCTCGGGACGCTTGCGAAGGGCGGTGAGGAACGTATTCAAATTCTTCGCGAGGAATTGAACGTCGTTTCCGGAGCGATCCTCCAGAACGAACGTGAATCCACCCGAGGTGCCGACGCCCGGAATTGCCGGAGGCGAGAAACTGAACACGATTCCTTCCGGAAGCTTGCTCAGCTCCCGATTCAGATGGGCTTTGATTTCCTGAAATTGCTCGGCTCTGGATTTTCGTTCGTCCCAGGGCTTGAAGGTCACGAAGAAAAAAGCGTTGTAGCTGGTGCGCACGAAGCTCAGCAGGCTGAAGCCGACGACGCTGGTGGAATATTGGACGCCGGGTGTGTCCGCCAGAATTTTTCCCACGGCTTTGGAAGCTTCCTCGGTGCGCTGCAGGGAGGCGGCATTGGGAAGCTGCATGTTGATGTAGGCGTAGCCCTGGTCTTCGTCAGGCAGAAAACTGGAAGGCACGCGGCTGCCAAAGAATCCCGCCGCAACGGTTAGGATCACCAGCATCAGGATCGCGACGAAGCTCTTGCGAATCAAGCCGCCACACACGCTGACGTAGCCATCGGTGGCCCGTCCAAATGCACGATTGAACCAATCGAAGAATCGTCGGAGCAGCCCTTGGCTCGGTTCTTTCTTCCGGAGGAGAAGTGATGAGAGCGCGGGGCTGAGCGTCAACGCGTTAAACGCGGAGAGTAGAACTGAAATGGCGATCGTCACGGCAAATTGCTGGTAGAGCCTTCCGGTGATTCCGGGAATGAAAGCAGTCGGCACGAATACTGCGGACAAGACCAGGGCGATTCCCACGACCGGACCTGAAAGCTCTTCCATCGTTTTTAACGCTGCGTCTTTTGGGGACATTCCTTCTTCGATGTGCCGCTCCACTCCTTCGACAACCACAATGGCGTCATCGACGACAAGCCCGATGGCCAGCACGAGGCCGAACAGAGACAGCGTGTTGAGCGAGAATCCGAATAGAGGGAAGAAAATGAAGGTGCCGACGAGCGAAACGGGCACCGCCAGCAGCGGGATGAGCGTCGCTCGCCAGCCTTGCAAAAAGATATAAACGACCAAAATTACCAGCACGAGCGCGATCACGAGAGTCTCGACAATTTCCTTGATGCCTTGCGTCACCGATCGCGTCTGGTCGAGCGCGACGACGTAGGTCATGTCCTGCGGGAAGCGCTCCTTCATCGTTTCCATCAGCTTGTGCACGCCTGCCGCCGCATCCACCGCGTTCGATCCGGGAAGCTGGTATACGGCAACGATGGCGCTGGGTTGCCCGTTCATTCGGCTGGATACGCTGTAATCCTGCGAGCCCAATTCGATTCGGGCAACGTCCTTTACGCGCACCAGTCCGTTGATGGGAGTTTCGCGCACAACGATTTCACCGAATTCCTCCGGCGAGCGAAGGCGGCCTTGCGCGAGGACGGAGTAGGTGAATTCCGTTCCCTTCGGCGCAGGTTGGTCGCCGGCCTTTCCCGCGGGGTTCACCGTATTTTGCGCGCGGATCGCGTCCACGACGTCCGGCACCGTAATTCCCAGTTTCGCCAGCTGATCCGGCTTTACCCAAAGACGCATCGCGTACTGGCCTGAGCCGAAAATCTGCACGTTGCCGATTCCAGGCAGGCGCGTGATCGGATCGTTCAAATTGATGTAAGCGTAGTTGGCAAGGAATCTCGCGTCGTAGGTGCCGTGCGGCGACGTGAGCGCGAGAAGCACGAGCGGCGCCGTCACCGATTTTCGCACCGTGATACCGTAGTTCGTCACATCGACGGGAAGTTGCGAAGCGGCCTGTGTCTCGCGGGATTGGGTGAGGATCAGGTCGGTATTGGGATCCGTCTTGATGTCGAAATCAACGACGAGAGTGGTGTTCGAGTTTCCGGTGGCGTTGAGCGAATACATGTAGTTCATGTTATCGACGCCGCTCATCTGTTGCTCGATCGGTGCTGCCACCGCCTGTTCCAGCGTCTCCGCATCGGCCCCCACGTAGGTGGCCAGCACTTGCACTTCCGGCGGCGCGATATTGGGGAATTGCGCGATGGGCAGACTCAAAATCGTGATCGCGCCGATAATCACCATCAGGATGGAAATCACGATCGCGACGATGGGCCGGTTGATGAAGAATTTTGACATGCGAATTACCGCCCCGTCGCTTCGGCGACTTCGGGAGTGTACGGTTTGGGGTTCACCTGCATGCCGGCACGCACCTTTTGCGTGCCCTCAGCCACGACGCGGTCGCCCGGCTGCAACCCCTTGGGAATGATCCACTGGCTGCCAACGCGTTCGCCAACCTCGACCGTTTCAATCTTTATCTTGTTGTCGCTGCCCACCACAGCCACCTGATAGGCGCCTTGGAGTTCCGTGACGGCCCGTTGCGGAACGAGCAATGCATCCTTCTCGACTCGCGTTGACGCTCGCACTCGGCCGTATCCGCCGGGCCTCAAGATATTTCCCTCGTTCGGGAATAGACCCGCGATCAAGATCGCTCCGGTGCCTTGATTCACGGCGCGATCGGCGAAGTCGATGGTGCCCTGGTGCGCATACGTGGTGCCGTCGGCGAGCACCAAATCGAGCGGCGTTCGCTTGAACTCCGCTTCCCTTCCGGCGACGGTTGGAAACCGCCGGTTGAAATCGAGATATTCGGACTCGCTAACGGTGAAATAGACCTTGATGGGATCGACCGTGGAGACAGTGGTGACGGCGCCGCTGCTTTGGCTAATCAGCGCGCCTACTTGCAATTGGGCTCGGCCGGCAATTCCGTCAACCGGAGAGGTTAGCCGCGTAAATCCGAGATTGAGCTGCGCCGATTCGACGGCTGCCTCGGCCGTCTTGATCTGGGCTCTGGCTGTTGCGACCGTCGCCTTCGCCGCCAGATTGTTCTGCACGGCGTTGTCTAGATCCTGCTGGCTCGCAGCCTGCTCTCTAGCAAGCGGAGTGTAGCGTTCCACGTCCAATTGCGTGCGAACCTGGATCGCTTCCGCGTTCGCCAGTTGAGCGATCACCGTGGCAAGCTGCCCCTGCGCTTCGTCCAGAGCTGCCTGAAACGGCCGCGGATCGATTTCAAACAGAAGCTGTCCCTTCTCGACGTACGCACCCTCCTTGTAATCTTGCCGCAGCAGATAGCCGGTCACCTGTCCCCGCACATCGGCATTGACGAACCCCTCGAGCGTACCGATCCATTCGTGATAGATGGGGACGTCTCTCTGCTCCACCTGCACCACCGCAACCTCCGGTGTTCCCCCGCCGCCTCCCGCTCCGTGCTTCGGGCGCATCATGGCCAGAACACCGAGCGCGATCACGACAACGAGCAGTACTCCTCCCACTATGATCTTCCGGCCCAGGTGTGTGTTCATCGTTTGCTCCACTCGCGTTTTCTAAACCCAGTTGGATTCGATGAAGCTTCGAAAAGACTCAAGACTCGCTTTCGCCGACACTTCGCTCCGACGGACCGAACTGGGTGCCGAGATATTACCGAAAATAGCGAAGCGCTTCTATTCGAAAGATTGCGAGCAGCAGTTGAACCCGGAGCCGGCCTGCCGCGGTGGTGGCGAGGCCGCCGAATCAAAGGCTGGCCGGCTGACTTCGGCTAATTTCCCCAGTCGCCATTCCTCCGGAACCCTGCCCCGCCGAGCGCCTAATTCATCTCCCATCCATATCCCGCGCACTGTACAATCTGCCGACAACGCGATGCCCCTGACTCCCGGAACTCGTTTCGGCCCCTACGAAATTATTGCGCCCATCGGCGCCGGCGGCATGGGCGAAGTGTATCGAGCTCAGGATAAGCGCCTCGGGCGCGACGTGGCCCTCAAGATCCTACCCCCGGAAGTGGCGGCGGACCCTTCGCGGCAGGCGCGGTTCGAGCAGGAAGCGCGGGCCGTGGCCGCGCTCAACCATCCCAACATCGTCGCGGTGTACGACGTCGGCGACGGTTACATGGTCAGCGAGCTCGTGGATGGCGAGACGCTGCGTGGGGCCAAGTTCGGCATGCGCAAGACGCTGGATATTGCCGCGCAGATCGCGAGCGGCCTTGCGACGGCGCACGCCGCGGGAATCGTCCATCGCGATCTGAAACCGGACAACGTGCTGCTGACCAAAGACGGGCGCGCGAAGATTCTCGATTTCGGATTGGCGCGGCGGCGAATACAACCCTCGGCCGGAGATGAAACCATTTCGGTGCGCACCGACCCCGGCGTGGTGATGGGAACGGTGGGCTACATGTCCCCGGAACAGGTGCGCGGGAAGGAAGCGGACCATCGCAGCGATATCTTCAGCTTCGGCGTGTTGCTGCACGAGATGCTGAGCGGACAGCGCGCCTTCCAACGCGAGACGGCAGCCCAGACAATGACGGCGATTCTCCAGGAAGAGCCGCCCGATCTGCCGCATAGCGTGCCCGGCGGAGTGCAAGAGGTGGTATCGCACTGTTTGGAGAAGGACGCATCGAACCGCTTCCAATCGGCAGGCGACCTCGGGTTCGCGCTCCACGCCCTTTCGCGGGGCGATAGCCAAAGCGAAGCGGCGATCGCGCCAGTCATCTCCTCCGCCACACCGAGCCGGACGTGGCTCTATTTTGCAGTACTGCTTTTCGCCATCGTGGCAACCTTCGCGCTGACCCGCTGGTTGTCGCACCCGCCGCCCGCTACACGATGGTCCGCCGTGCGCCTGGGCGGACCGCAGATCTCGGAGAACCCGAGGCTCTCGCCCGATGGTCAGGTGCTGGCGTTTCAAGCCATGGTTGACGGCAACACGCAAGTCGCGGTCATGAAGCCGGAATCCGCCAGTTGGAACGTGCTGACGCGGCGGCGCGATCGCGGGGCGGTCGATTTCGTGTGCTGGTCGTTCGATGGAAGCACTGTCTATTTCAGCCGCAATACGGATGTGCCGCAGGGAGTTTTCAGCGTGCCGTTCCTCGGCGGCGAGGAACACATGATTCTGGAAAATGCCGACAACCCCGCCTCGCTGCCCGATGGTTCGCTGCTCCTGTCGCGCATCAACCAGCAACGCCGTTTGCAGTTGTTCCACTTTTGGCCGGAAACCGGGAAATTGCAGGATCTTCCGGTGGAGATGATTAACGCGAGCGGTTTTTTGATCATTCAAGCCTCGCGCGACGGACGGCGCGCGATTGTCTTCGGAACCATCAAGGGCACGAGCGGCCAGAATCCGTCGCTGATCGAAGTCGATCTGGCCGTCGGTTCGGCGCGGCTGATTCCCTTGAAAGGCCTGGATTACGCCGACCTGACCACCTACACGCTTGCCTCGGATGGAGCGTCCGCGATCGGC
Organism: Candidatus Acidiferrales bacterium; assembly: GCA_050746925.1. Classification (GTDB taxonomy): domain Bacteria; phylum Acidobacteriota; class Terriglobia; order Acidiferrales; family UBA7541; genus Palsa-295. Next base: position 3,684 of record JBOGNA010000020.1, on the reverse strand, counting down.
GCGTTTCGCGAGAAAGCTCTCACGCGCATCGTTCGCATTCCGCTGGACGGGGGCGCGCCACAGGATCTCTTTACGGTGACCAGCGCTGTCTGGTCCATCGATGCGGCTCCTGATGGAAGCGTCTTGCTAAGCCCACTGGAACGTCCCGCGGAACTCGTACGCCTCGAGCCCCGTGGCGCGCATTCGCCGGGGCAACCGCCGGGGCAACCGGTTAAGATCGCCAGTTTCCCGGAGCTTTCCCCGCTGGACATGGTGGCGATTTTGACGGACGGCCGCCCGGTGGTTCCGGCGGTGGCCCTGGGCCGCATACGACTGATGGCCGTGGAGCCGGGTAAGGACCCGGCGCCTTTAGTCAACACTCCGGAGGAATCCGCGGCACCGATGACCGCTGTGCCCGGAAACCGCATTGCTTTTGCGATTGGACCCGAACCCCACGAAACGATCGCGATTGCCGACGCCTCCAATGGCCGAATCAGCGGACGGATTTCGCCGGGCAAGGGGATCCTTCAATCCCTAGCATCTTCACCGGATGGAGGAACGATCTATTTCACAGCGGGCGGATCAGTCTGGTCGGTTGCGTCCGCGGGCGGCGAAGCGAAGAAGATCTGCGCCGGGGACTGGGTGGTGTGGAATCCCTTCCGCGGGGCGCTGATCGTGGCTCGCAACGAAAGTTCGCAAATCCGCTTGTATGACGTGGCGGCCACGGGCGGCTCGGAACGAGCGATATCTTTCGACCGCACTTCCCCGCTATTTAACCTGTTCATTTCGCCCGGCACGATTCGCAGCGACGGCGAGATGCTGGTGTCGCTCAACGTGGCCGACTCCTGGTTCAATCCTCTCGCTATCCTCGACTTGCAGTCGGGCCGGATTACGCGGCTGGCGGGCGACAACGCAAGCGACCTGCATTCGGCAGCCTGGACGCCCGACGGGGGAGTCGTCGCCAACCGCGAGGTTCTCGTCTCGTCGATCTGGAGGTTCACACCAGAAGCCAAGTAAGACGTAACGGTCGCCACTGAACTACGCCGGCGACAGGAATTCCGCAGCGCGCCTGGTGGCGCAGAACCGGCCAGTGGTGATCCACTCGCACGCTTCCCGAACCGAAGGCTTCATCTGGCAGCCGCCGTAGGGCCGCTTTTCAGATTGGGGTCGCTCGTTGTCGCCGCAGAATCGGGCGAGCCATACTTCATGCCGGCTTTCTCCATTCCCTGCAAGAACTTGTCCACTTCTTCTTTGTCCGAATCCCACTTCGCAATATCCTCACGGACATTTTCAAGGTCGAGAAACGTCGGGTTGTATAGGCGCAGGGACTCAATGGCCGTGCGAGCTTCTTCCGGACGGCCCAGCATGCCGCAGGCGGCCGCAGTCGTCAGTTGCGCCCAATGGAACTCCGGCATGGTGATCTTCTTGGCGCTTTGCAGGGCCGCTTCGTAATCGCCTTTGCGATAGTGATGATGAAAAAAGATGAGGTGATACCAGCCGGGATGATGCCGATTGAGGTCACTCGCTCTTTGCGCCAGAGCTACGCCGCGCTCCCAATCACCGGAGAACGCGATCATGATCGCCAGGTAAGCCCAGGTAGTGCCGTCCCGCGGATTGAGCGACATGGCCCGCTCCGCCATCTCGCGAAACGCGGTGAAATCGCGACGAAAGAAGTGCACCGCCGCGAGTTGTTTCCAGCCCATCTGGCAGGCCGGGTCAATCTTAACGGCTCGCCAGGCGGCCTCACTCGCGCGCTCCATCGGTTTTTCCAGCAGATTGAACCGATCGAAATACTCCAACAGGTATAGGTTCGAGAGACAGGCCCAGGCGGAGGCGTTGTTGGGCTCGCGTTCCAGCGCCCGCTCCAAGCCGGCGCGGAGCACGGCGTGCTCGTGGGGATTCACTTGTTGCATGAAGGCGTAAAAGCGCAAGACAAGTTCGGACGCGCTGAGTTCCTCCACCTTTCGATCTCGAGTGGGGGCAGCCACGGAGCGAACCAGAACTCCATGCCCATCCGCGACGGCGGTCACGATGTGGTCGGTGAGGTCGTCCTGAATCTGGAACGTGCCCGCGTCGTTTTCGCGATCACCGAGTTCGCGGTCGTACGCCTCCGCCCAGAGCTGCGTGCCGCTCACCGCATCCAGCAGTTGCGCGCTGACGCGAACGGCGCGGCCTCTTTTGCGTATGCTTCCTTCGATCACATAGCGCGCGCCGAGTTCGCGGCCCGTGGCGCGGATATCCGCGGCGCGGCCTTTGTAAGCCATCGCTGAACTGTGGGCAATGACCTGAAGATACGGGAATCGCGAAAGCCCAGCGGTGACGTCTTCAGTCACGCCATCGGCCAGGGCTTCGAGGTTCTCATCGCCACTCGCTCCCCGGAACGGCAGCACGGCGACCCAGAAACCCTCACCGGCGCGCGCCGCACCGGAATCAGGCGCCGAAGTGGCGCGCGTCGCCGAAGCAGGGCTTGGCGCGGGATGCGATGCGGTTCTGGCCACATCCCGAAACTCGTTGCTCACATCACGCGCCGTTTGAATTCGGTGGCGCGGATCTTTTTCCAGGCAGCGGTGAATCACCCGCGCCAGATCGCCGGGCAGATCGGCGCGCGCATCCGTGACCAGCGGCGGAGTGTCGCGCAGGATCGATGAGACGAGCTCGGCAGCGGAAGTTCCCACGAACGGCCGCCGCCCCGTGGCCATCTCGTGCAAGATCACACCCAAAGAAAAGATATCGGTGCGATGGTCGAGCATGCGTCCCGAGACTTGTTCGGGGGACATATAGGCCGGCGTTCCCATGACGATGCCCGCTTGCGTGAGGCCGGCGGAGGTCTGCGTCGCGCCGTCGGAAGTCTCCGCGCCCACATCTTTGGCCAAGCCAAAATCGAGAACCTTCACCCGGCCTTCCGTCGTCACCATCACATTGGCGGGCTTCAGGTCGCGATGCACGATGCCTTTCTCGTGCGCCGCGGCCAGCGCCTCGGCCAGCGCGCCGGCAATCTCGACGATTCGTTCCACGGGCAGGCCCTTCGCCGGGATCAGCCGGTCGAGCGGCTGCCCCTCGATCAATTCCATGGTGAGAAAATGGACGCCGTCGGACTCTTCCACCGAGTACAGCGTTACGACATTCGGATGGTTGAGTGCTGCGACGGCGCGTGCCTCGCGCTGGAACCGGGCGAATCGTTCGGGATCGCCGGCTACATCGGTCGGCAGGAGCTTGAGCGCCACATCGCGCCCCAGCTTCGTATCGGTCGCGCGATACACCTCACCCATTCCGCCCGCGCCAATTGCAGCGTGGATCCGGTAGTGCGCCAGTGTGCGTCCGACCAGACTTAGCCTCCCCGGGCGGCCACCCATCAGCTCTTCATGCCCGAACCGAGGCAGCAATCGTACACTAAACAGCTCCTTCGAGATTGCTCCCGACTCAAGGTCGAAGCGGAAATTACCACCCAATTGATTTCGAGCCCCGCTCTCATCCCTCAATTCGGAGGAGGCGCGCAGCCTGCCACTCGCCAACCGCGAAGGATCACCAATTCGGATGCTTAAAGCGTTCGCGGAAGTCATTGAATGAAGCGATCCAAGCGCGCAGAAAAAAAGGGCCCGCCGGTCGGCAGGCCCTCGTGAAAGTTAAAATAGCTTGGTTGCGGGGGTTGAATTTGAACCAACCGCCTCCGGCCCCGGCCGGGCGAAGCCGGGCCGCATAAAAAAG
>JBOGNA010000019.1:0-39159 GCA_050746925.1 Candidatus Acidiferrales bacterium | reverse complement strand
AAGTGCCGTAGTTCCCCGTCGCGGCTGGGATGCGCCACCAAATGGTCCAGATATTCCCGGGGGCCTCTCAGCTTCAACTCTTTGATACGCTTGGCGCAGCCATCGGCCAGCAGGTAGAGCTTTTCCTCGGCGTTGTAGATTCCCGAGACCTTGTACACCAGGTCTCGAATTTGCCGGAATACCGGATCCACTGGTTCCGATGCCTTGAATGGACTCGCCGCCGGCGCACCTTGCGTGATTGTCGTCATTTCGCCGATTTCTCCACCGCGAAGCTTCGTGAACCGGCGCCCACAAAAGCGTTTCGGCTCTGCGTCACCCGCCTCGTAATTTCACCGGCCAGCTGATTGAGCGGATAGACGCCGTCGGCTTCGCCCGCCCCGTACACCAGTCCCGGCATCCCCCATACCACAGACGAAGCTTCGTCCTGCACGATGACGTCCCCGCCCGCTTCTCGAATCTTTTGCGATCCCAGCACGCCGTCCGATCCCATGCCCGTCATCACTACTCCCAGCACGCTCGGCCCGTAGGCCGCCGCTACCGATCGAAACAGCACATCCACCGCCGGCCGGCACGAATTCTCCGGCGGCCCCTGATTCAAGTTGATCCGTTTTTCCAGCGTCGTGCCGGTCACCGTCATGTGATAGTTTCCCGGCGCGATCCAGGCGTGTCCCGGGCGCAGCGTCACGCCAGCGCTTCCTTCCTCGATTGCGATCGCCGATTTAGCGGCAAGCCGCTCCGCCAGAAATCGCGTGAAGATGGGCGGCATATGTTGCACCACCACGATGGGAAGCGGAAAATCCGCAGGGATCTGCGGCAGAACTTCCGCGAGCGCGTTCGGTCCGCCCGTGGATGTACCGATGGCTACGATTTCGATTCTCCGGCTTGATGGCGTTCGCGGCCGCGGCGCCGGACGCACCGGCTGCGGATGCGATTTTTGTCCCGACGGCTTCGCGGCGGCTCGGTGCGCAAACAGCGCTTTCACCTTCGGGATCAGCTCCGCTCGAATCTGCTGGATCGCAACGAGCGGGCTTCCTGTATTGCTCGGCTTGGTGGCGTAGTCCGAAGCGCCCAGCGATAGCGCTTCGAGGGTCGCCGCTGCTCCGCGCTCGGTCAGCGTGCTAAACATGATCACGGGAATTTTGGGGTACAGTTTGCGTATCTCGGCGAGCGCTTCGAGCCCGTTCATTTCCGGCATCTCGATGTCCAGCGTGATCAGGTCCGGATTGAGCTGCGGAATTTTCGCCAGCCCGATTCGCCCATTCCCTGCCGTGCCCACAACTTGAAGTTCGGGATCTTGCGCCAGCGTGTCGGAGAGCAGCTTCCGAATGACGACAGAATCGTCGACGACGAGGATGCGAATCGGATTCATACGAAATTAGTCTTCCTGGCCACGGCCCCTCAATTTCATGACAGCTCCGTTACCTCGCCGACCGCACCCTTTTTTTTGTCGTGCCGCTCGTGGATTCACCGCCGCAGGTTTGGCGCAGAGCTGAATCTCGCGTTCGATTTGCTCCACCGCTTCCGGCTCGATTCCCACGAATTCCACACCCACTCCCACGCCTTTCAGGCAGTAGCGAACTTCGCATCTCGTTTGAATCTCTACTCCCGACAACGACAGCAGAAACTTCAGATTCAGCACCGCACCCTCGGGAAAATTTCGGCTCGTATTAATGAACATTCCGTGCGTACTGACGTCGGGCGGACGCGCTGACACCTCTTCACTGTGCCCCTCGTAGTTCAAGAAAATGCTTCCAAGGCTGTGAACCCTCGGACCCGTGCGGTGATATTTCCCAACGAGCTGTCGGTTGAGTCCCATCAGTTGACCACTCCCTGCTCAACCGCGTGTCGCTCGGGCGCGTGCGCTGTTTCTCTGGCTTGAGCTCGCTCGCCGCAGTGCGGGCAAAATGCATGGGTGCCTGCCAGTTCGCGCTGGCACGAGTCGCAACTCACCGGGGCGCTGTATTCGATAGGAATCACCCGCAGCACTTCTTCGAGGGTCGTCATCCCTTCTTTCACTCGCTCGAGCGCATATTCGTGCATCAATCGCATTCCGTTCCGGCGCGCAATCGACCGGACTTCGTCGTTGCGGCCGCCTTCGCGGATGGCGGCGCGAATCGGATTGTTGACCACCAGCATCTCGTAAATCCCAATTTGACCCTTATAGCCCACCAAGTCACAGTCGTCGCAACCCGCCGCTACATTTTGAGTGGCCGGAGGCGTCATTACTCCCGCCAGCATCATCTGCGATATGAATTCGGGCGTGGCCGGTACTGTCTGATGGCAGCTACACAATCTCCGGATCAGCCGCTGGCCGATGATTCCTGTCGCTGCCGCGGCGATCTGAAATCCCGGCACTCCGATATCCAACAGTCGGGTAATCGCCGCGATGCTGTCGTTCGTGTGCAGCGTGGAAAGAACCAGGTGACCGGTCTGCGCCGCTTTCACTGTAATTTCGGCGGTCTCCTTGTCGCGGATTTCTCCGATCATGATCACGTCTGGGTCTTGCCTCAGGATCGATCGCAAGCTCGTCGCGAACGTTAGTCCCGCCTTCGAATTTACCTGCACCTGGTTTAATCCCGGGATGGCGTACTCCACCGGATCTTCCACCGTGATGATATTGATCGATGGTTTCCGGACGTGATTCAACGACGCGTAGAGCGTGGTGCTTTTCCCCGATCCCGTTGGGCCCGTCACCAGAATCAATCCCTGCGGCAGGCTCAGCATCCTTCTCATTTCGGTCGCGATCGCTGCGGGAAAGCCGAGCTTTCCGAAGTCCTGCGTTGACGCATCGGACTCCAGAAGCCGCATCACCACTTTCTCGCCGTATTGTGTGGGCAGTGTCGAAACGCGAAGGTCCAGCCGCCGGTCCCCAATTTTTACGAGGAATCGGCCATCCTGCGGGGCGCGGCGCTCGGCAATATCCATGTCCGAGAGAATCTTCACGCGCGATGCCACCGAGTTCTGCAAGGCGCGTGGTATTCGCTCGAACTCCCGCAGGATTCCATCGACCCGTAATCGGATCGACGTTTCCTCGGATTGCGGCTCGATGTGGATGTCGCTCGCCTTTCGCTGCGCGGCTGCCTTGATCATCGAAGCCACCAGCAACACTGCCGGCGTCGTCTTCGATTTCTGCATCAACTCCGCCTGCATCTCCCGCATCGCATCGACGTTCCGTTGCAGCTCGGTCGAGGATATGAATTCCATTTCCTTCACGTCGGTGACGAGCCCGGCCGGGCGAGAGCCGCTGGCGCCAGGACCTGGGTCGCGTCCGTAGTGCCTCTCAATCGCAGCGCGGATTTCGGCTTGAAACCCCAAATGAGGAACGATGATCTTCCCGCTCTTGAAGCGGAGTTCGTCGAGAATCTGCAGATTTTGTGGTTCGTCCATGACGACCGTGAGCTGCTTATCGCAGAGTTTCACCGGCAGCACGTTGAAGCGCCACGCCATCCCGGCCGGAATCGTTTGCAGCGCCTCCGGCTGCACGCGTCCGTTGGTGCAGTCAAAATATGGAACGGGTGTCACTTCCTTGAGCGCTGCGATCAAGTCCTTTTTCGCTACACTGCCGCTCTGCAGCAAGAGTTCACCGAGATGTATTAGCTTTCCCTGCTGCACCTGCAAGGCTCGCGTCAAATCGGCTGCGGATACGGTGCCGCGCTCCCGCAAGACCTCGCCCAATCGCTTCTTCTTCATCGTGGCTCGCTCTCGCGCCAATTCTCACGCCCTGTCCCGCGACACCCTGCGCTACAGCCGTTTCAATCACCAACCGGCCTTCAGTCCGGCTACGCAATTCCGTTAGTTCACTCGCGAAAAACTCGACACACTGCGCCCGTTTCCGCTGTCTGCGCTCATCTTGAACTGCTCCACCAGCTTCCTCAGTTGCGCGGACATTTCGACCAATTCTTGCGCCGCTTTCTGAGTGTCTCCCGCTCCCCGCGACGTGCTCTCCGCCGCCTGCGCCACTCCCGCGATGTTCGAGGTGATTTCTCCGCTCCCGTGCGCCGCGTCGCTCACGTTGCGCACCATCTCGTTCGTCGTCGCGTTCTGCTCTTCCACGGCCGATGCGATCGTGTTCGAGATGTCGTTGATCTGCTTGATTACGGTGCTGATCGATCCGATCGCCTCCACCGCCGCTTGCGTGTCGGTTTGAATGGTTTCGATTCTCCGGCTGATGTCTTCGGTGGCCTTCGCCGTCTCTTTCGCCAGCTCCTTCACTTCGTTTGCCACAACCGCGAAACCCTTTCCCGCTTCTCCCGCTCGCGCCGCTTCGATCGTTGCGTTCAGCGCCAACAGGTTGGTCTGCTGCGCAATCGACGTGATCACCTTGATCACCTGCCCGATTTCGATGCTCGATTCGCCCAGCTTCGACACCGTTGCGTTGGTCGTCTCCGCGGTTCGTACCGCCGCCGTCGCTACTCTCGCCGCTTCCGTCGCGTTCTTGGCGATTTCCTTGATGCTCGCTCCCATCTCTTCCGCCCCGGTAGCCACCGTCTGTAGGTTCTGGCTCACCTGTTGCGTCGCATTCGACACCACGTTCACCTGCGCCGAGGTCTCTTCGGAATTAGCCGAGATCTGCTGGCTCGTGGACGATAGCTCGGCGCTCGCACTCGCTACGTGTTGCGCGTTGTCGGATATCGACTGGATGATTTCCCGCAGATTGTTCTTCATCTTGTTCAGCGCGATTCCCGCCTGGCCGATTTCATCCGCGGATGTGATGTCCATGTCCGCAACCGCCAGATTGTTCGACGCCACTTGCTGAATCATTTCCAGCATTCGGGTTGTGCTCGCGCTGATCATTCGCGCCGTTCCCATCGCCGTGGTTGCGCCCACCAGAATTCCGCAAACGAGCAAGCCGATCACCCAGTAGCGCGAGTTCGAATAGGTTTCCGCGGCGCTCTTGCCAGCAGCCTGCGCTCCCTTGTTATTCAGCGTTATGTCCTCCTGAAGCTTTTCCAGGGATTCCTGAAATGCGGTCCGGCCTGCGATCAGCGACAAATCGGTGGCTTCCTTCTTCTTGTTCTGGCCGATTAACTCCACGACCTGCTTGTGAAGGTCCGTGGTCTTGTTCCAGTCAATCTTGAACTCGTAGAAGAGCCGCCTCTCTTCATCCGTATTGACCGTCGACTCGTATTCCTTTATGTCGTCCTGAACTTTTCCCGACGTTTCGTTCATTTTTGCTTCGTCTTGGCGAAGGTCACTCTCGGCGGTTGCTATAAGGTAGTTCAATTCATAACGGCGAAGCTGGGCCGCATCGAGTCCCATTTTGCCGAGTATTCGAATGCTCGCGAGCCAATTCGTCTCGATGTCCACCGTGCTGGCGTTGAGTTTTGCCATTTGTGTGATCGCGAGCCCGCCCAACGCGACCAGCAAGACCAGCACAAACCCGAAACCAACGCCAAGCTTTTTGCCAATCTTCAAGTTTCTGAACCACCCCATTAGAAGCTCCTCCTTTCAGGCGGGGCCTTGGCATAGGTCAATTCACCTTCAGACGGCCGACACTTCAGGCGCCGAACATCTTGTTATCGGCATTTCAAATGGGAGGCTTTAAGCGCTTGTATGCGGGCGAACTCAGCGACAAAGTCGGTGGAAGTCAGGCCGGTTGAGGCAAACTCGAAGACAAGGTCGGACCGGCAAGCCCTTAGGCCTGCCGGTTCGTTCCTCGCTGCTACTCTGCGGGTGTCGGATGCGTCTTTCTCAAGTGCGGATAGGCTTCGCCGATCGCATAACTCAACCCAAACTACGCCCTCTGGTGCGGAATCCCAGCCGTAAGGCCCAGATCGACGCCTCCATCGAGCACGAATCGTGGATTCATCGTGTGCGTCACCGCCCACAGCGTTCCCGCATATCCTCTCGTCTGCGCGTTCAGTCGCGAAGCTCCGTAGAATTCCCCGGTAAATCCCACTCGTCCCCTCAACGGCCGCGCAAAGTTCCTCGCGCAGAACATGCTGTGATCGAATCCGGGACCGGCCGGCCTTCCGACAAGCGTGCGAGTCGCATTAAACGTCACTACCGTCTTACCAACACTCTTGTTTACTAGAAACGCGAACGCGTGGTCGTACTCGCCGCTGCCAAGTCCGTTGCCTTCATTCGCCGTCGGGAATTTTGTTCCGTAAGAGAACGCAACCGCCGGAAAATATCGCGTCTGACGCCGAATTTCGTACTCGGTTGTGAGCCAGCTATCTCCTATCCCGCGCGTCGTCGCGCCGTCGCTCGATACCTGCATCAAGTTGTCCGAGCCCAGACGTATCTCGACGTTGCAGAATGGTGCAAACCGGATCAGCCCTGGCAAGTCACTCTGCGTGGTTCCACCAGAAACCCATGAATGCGAGAATCCGTATTCGAACTCGGTCACTCCCTCTTGAAGAATGTCGGCAGTGTTGGCGTAGTTCGGCCTCGATGGTGCCGCAGCTACTCCAGTCTCCAGCGGGGTTGACGGACAGGTTGCGTTTGCTTGCGATGCGATAAAAGTGCTAAGGCAGATAAGAGCAGCAATTCGAAGATGCAGCCGAACCGAATCGATTTTCACGCGACGCTTCTGAGGTACTAGTACCTAGTTCATCAATCGGCAGGAGTCCGCGTGGCTTTAGGGCTTCACCGGCCTTCTTCTAAATTGTGCTCAATCCGGCTCTACTAAAATGAAACTTCGCAAATTCTAATCTACGGTGCCGCGATTAGAAATTTCCTTAACTGCTTTTGTTTGAACAAATTTTTGGCTTCTAATCTACGGTAAATCGACTCTTTCGCTTACGCTGTTTCGACGACCGCTTCGGGGATCTCGCACGCTTTTTCCGTGTCCAGCACGTGCATCAGCGTGTTCTCCAACTTGTGCACGCCAAGGATCATCGACCGCACCGCGCCGCGCAGCGTTTCCGGCGGCGGCTCGAACGATCCCTCATCCACTTCCACGACATCGCCAAGTTCATCTACCAGCAAACTCACCGCGCCGTCCGCGCTTCGCACCACCACGTTCATCGGCAGCGCCTCCGCCGGGCGCGCCTCCAGTTCCAATCGCCGCCGCAAGTCCACGGTGGTCACGATCTGTCCGCGCAGGTTGATCAGTCCGCCGACCACTTCGGGCGCCAGCGGCACGTGCGTCATGTCGAGCGAGCGAATCACTTCCTGCACGCCTTTCAACTCCACACCGAAGAGCAGCTTATCGAGATAGAAAGTACAAAATTGCGATCGCTCCGCCATGGGTTATCGCGTGACCTCCGCAGGCTCGGGATGAGGCTCCGATTCCAGATGCGCCGCCGCCAAGATCGCCGGCACGTCAATCATTTCCGTGACGTGGCCCTGGATCACCACCGAGTAGAGAACGCCCGTTCGGCTGGCCGGGAATTTCACCTCCGCGGAGTCCTCCACGATGTCCACAATCCGCTCCACCACAAGCCCGGCTCGATGACCGTTGTGATCGCACACGAGCACCTGATAGCGATCCGGATTCGATGCGGCGTCAAATTCTGCGCTTCGGCGGCGAGTGCGGCGCTCCTGCAGCGCGTGGCTCAGGTTGACTAGCGGCAGAATCTGCCCGCGGTATTGCGCCACCCAGCGCGTCCCTGTCTTCTCTACTTGCGAGCCGGGCAACTCCTCCAGACGCGCGAGCGTATCGAGCGGTATCGCCATGTGCGCGCCGTCCGGTCCGGAGAAAAGCAGGTACGATCTTTTCTGCGCCGCACTTGACGCTGCCTCCGCGGCGGCTCGCTCGGCATGCTCCTTGGTTTCACTCACCACGCTGGCGCGCTGGGCAAGACCGAGCACATCCAGAATGAGCGCCACCTTTCCGTCGCCCATGATGCTCGCGCCGGCAAAAGTCTTGAGGGTCTTGAGCTGTTTGCGCAAAGGCTTGACCACAATTTCTTCCGTGTCGTTGATCGCATCCACCACGAGGCCGAACTGCCGCCCGTCGGCCTGCAGCACAACGATGTTGATCGCATCGTCTTCGCTCTTAGCCGCATCCTTCCTGCTGACCTGCAGTTCGCGCCGCAAGTACACGACGGGAAGCAGCCGCCCGCGCAGCCGATGAACCGGCACTCCGTGCACGAGTTCGATACCGGTGACGGCTTTGGTGTCTTCGAGGCGCACCAATTCGAGAAGGCTCACCTGCGGAATCGCGTAGCGATCGCCCGCGCACGTCACGATGAGTGCCGGAATGATCGCGAGAGTGAGCGGGATCTTGACGCGCACGGTGGTGCCGCGTCCGAGTGCGGCTTGCAAATCGACAGTGCCACCGATTTTCTCCACGTTCGTTTTCACCACGTCCATGCCGACGCCGCGCCCGGAAACATTGGTGATTTTCGCCGCGGTCGAAAATCCCGGCAGGAAAATCATGCTGAATATTTCGCGCTCGCTCATCCGCGGCGCTTGCTCAGCCGTAATCAAGCCGCGCTCGACGGCCTTCTGCCGGATGCGCTCGACGTTGAGCCCCGCGCCATCGTCGCTAATTTCGATGATTACTTGCCCGCCCTCGTGAAACGCTCGCAGAGTGAGGCGGCCCGCCGGGTCTTTTCCTACTTTCGCACGGACTTCGGGCAGTTCGATTCCGTGGTCCACCGAATTGCGGACAAGGTGGGTGAGCGGGTCTTTGATCGCCTCGATGATGGTCTTGTCGAGTTCTGTTTCTTTCCCGACCATTTCGATGTTGACCTGCTTGCCGCAGCCGAGTGCGACGTCGCGCACCGTTCTCGGAAACTGGCTCCAGATGTTTCCGATGGGCTGCATGCGCGTCTTCATGACTTCTTCCTGCAGTTCAGTGGCGATCAGGTTCATGCGCTGGGAAACGGCTTGCAATCCCGCATCGCGAGAGGTGTTGGCCAATTGCAGGAGTTGGTTTCGTCCGAGCACCAGTTCGCCGACGAGCGTCATCAACTTGTCGAGCAGGTTGACGCCGACTCGAATGGTTTCCGGCGTCGTTTCGCGCGCTCGCGATTCAAGGGATTGCACCGCCGCCTGGATGTCTTCGGCTTTTGCCAGGCTCAGCGCAACGAGAATGTCGCCCAGCCGGCGCCGGTCTCCTTTTTCCTGTTCCTCGAGAGCGCGCGCGAGTGCTTCCGGCTTAAGCAGTCCGCGTTCGACGAGGAGTCCACCCACTTTCCCGCGCATCGGCCGGAACTTCTTGGATGACGCTTCTGTTTCAGCGAGCTCGCCCGAGGCGGGGGGCGCTTCTTGCGGAGCGGTTTCCAGCTTTCGTTCTACAGGAGCGAGATCCTTCTCCGCCGGCGGCTCGGGTTCCGGCACGATTGCGGGCGGCGCGCCTCCGGCGGCGGATTCCTGCAATTTCGTCAGCGTCTGCCGCAGCTCCGGGTAGGTATCGTCGCCATCCTGACCGGTGGACTCGATTTCCTTCAGCATCTGCCGGACGGCATCGACCATTCCCAGAAGCCCGGTCGTAATTTCTGGATTCAAAATCAGCTGGCCGTCTCTTAGGCGCGTGAGGAGATTCTCTCCGACGTGGGCTACCTTCTCGAGCTTGTCAAAACCAAGAAAGCCGCAGGTGCCTTTTATCGTGTGGATGGTGCGAAACACGCTGGCGAGGGCGGGAGCGTCGCGTGGGTCCTTCTCGAGTCCGACAAGCTCTCGATCCAACCGATCGAGGTTCTCGTAACTCTCCTGCAAGAAATCCTTGACGATGTCAGAATCGCTCACAAATGGCTCCCATTAGCCAAGGAAGTGGTTCGTTGACCGGGACGATTTTCCATCTTGTCGCTACCATCAAAGCAGGCAGCACGGGCGAGGCGCATGTGTCGCGCGCTTTGCCGTCCCTGGCATAGCTTCGCCGCTATCTATATATCGTCCGTTTTGGGTGGTTTGTTAGGCGCCGAAGCAGCCTGAAAGCAGTTGCAATGCGAATGCGGGAAGAAATTGGAGTGCGGACGAAGCAGTGGGGACGGCGAAGATTAGAGAATCCTTAGAAGAAGCCGGGGGGCGCTTGACCAGTCACTAGCGGATGGTTCGCAGCGGGAAATGACACGGGCGGTAATCGGCGTTCGCTTGCTATAGAATGAGGTGGACTGACGAAGGCTGTGCGCTCAGGAAAGAGAGGGAGTGCGATGGACCGCGAGTACTTCTATTCCATCATGAACGGCGAAGGAACGCTCGATTACGAGCTGTATCTAAATACGAAGGCGCTGCTTTCCTGCCAGAAGGATTTCAAGGATTTTTGCAACGCGGATGAGCTGCAGTTCCAGCTTGTCCACCAGGTGGAGGAGTTGTGGATGAAGCTGATCGGCTACACACTGCTCGATATCGACGACTACCTGCAGCAGGAAAATACGAACCGGGTGATTACCCTGTTTCAGCGCGTTCATACGGCGATGCGGCTGCTGATCGATCAACTCGCGCTGCTCGAGACCATGTCACCAAAGGAGTATCAGGAGATCCGGTTGCAACTCGGCAACGGAAGCGGGCAGGAATCGCCCGGCTTTCGCACACTCTTGAAGATGCATCCGCATATCTGGCAATCGTTCAAGACGCACTATCTCGACAAGCACAATCAGACCGTGGAGCAGATCTACAATTCGAATTACACGCATTCGGATGCGTACATGGTGGCGGAAGGGCTTGCGGAATTTGACGAATTGTTCCAGCGCTTCCGGTTCGTGCATCTGCAATTGATTCAGCGGAGTATCGGTCTCGGGTCGAATTCGTTAAAAGGGCGTTCGGTGGAGTTGCTGAACGAAGGATTGCGAGTTCGATTTTTTCCAGAGCTTTGGGATATTCGGCATCAGATGACCGATTTGTGGGGCGGGAAGTACGGCAAGGTACGGGATTCAATCGGCGGGCACTAGGACGATTTCTCTAAGAATCGCCTCGCGCAAATCCCAGCGCAGTTCCGGCCAATCCGAGGATCACCAGTGCCGATCCGGCGATGGCGACGGCCTGCGGTCCCATTCCGCGATTCCACGTTTCGAGCAACACTCCCAACGGAAACAGGATTGCTCCCGCCAGAAGCGCCCACGCGAGAGAGATTCGGGCGCGCGCGCCGAACCCAACGCGGTCAAAGGCGATTCCGAGAATCAGAAGCAGAAGGCCGAGGCCGATCCAGTGTCCGTGCGCGTCAACCTGGCGGACGTACATAAAGCTTCGCGAGGCTGCGTCGGCGAGCGCCGCTTGCGATTCCGCGATGCGATTTTCGGCGGCGCGCATGAAACCAGTGGCTAGTGCGCCGCCGAGGCCGTCGAGCGTCTGGTGCTCGATGAAGACGGCATACCAAATGCCGTAGCCCATTCCCCAAACCGCCAGAGCGAGGCCGCCGAAAATCAGGAGTTTGCGCGGAGCCGTCATGAAGCACCTGCGGGCGAATCGAGCTTTCCGGTGTAGCGCCAGATTCCAACCAGCATCGCAAAGAGCGCAATAATCACGAGCAGGCCTCCGGCATCGGCGATGCCTCCGGCGAGCAAGCCCCAGCGCAATTCCAGCAGAACGAACAGCGGGAGAGCGAGCGAACCGATCAGCAGCGTGACCGCCCAGATTCGTTTCCAGCGTTCGCGGAGATAAACGTAGGGCTGGAAAAACGCGATGAGAATCGCGAGAACGCCGAACTCGATGATGTGTGCATGAGCGGCGATGTTCACGGCTTTTGCGCCCTGCAACTGGCCGTAAGCGCCGACGGCTTCGAGGGCCGCTGCGGTGTTGCCTGCGGCGGCGTTTGTCGTCATCGCCGAAAGGAATTCGTTGTCGAGGGCTTCGTATCGAAATAGATGCACGCCCGCGTAGTAACTTCCGTGCAGGAAGCCGATGAGAATCAAGAGCGTTCCACCGCTCAGCAGGAGGCGGCTCACGGGGCTCCGATCGCTGAGAAGCTCATCGGGAGTGGCGGCGTGGCGCGGCGCGCGAAAATGCTTCCAAAGCCCCGAAAACTCGCACAGGCAGACGATCCAGACGAAGAATCCGCCCAGATCCCCGAAGACGCTTGCCCAGCCGATTGCAGCGAACGGGCTGCCGGCCATGCCGACGTAATGGATCAGGAAGACTCCGACGGGGAGCAGGGCCGCGCCGAGTAAAAACAGTTTCGCCAGGGATTTCCTGGCCGATTCCGAGAACGCGACGAACGGCTGCAGCAGCGCGAGTAGCAACGCGATGTATCCGAAGCCGATCATGTGCGAATGCGCGTCAACCTTCGTGCCGCGATTTTCGAGAAGGCCGCCGATATTCTGGAAGGCATCGCCCGCGGCCTGAGGATTGTGCGCCGCGACGGCGAGCGTGGCGGCAAGCAGGTTTTCGCCGATGCGATTTGCATTGGGGTGCAGGATGAAGGCGGCAAAAATGTCGCCGAGGATCATTCCGCAGAGGATGAGAGCGATGCCGCCAATTACGAAAATCCTACGCGTGCTGAACGGCGCGAATTGAGCCGAGGCACGCGGGAGGGCGGCTGCGGTCGGCTGGAATGCATCTTCGCGGGTGTTCATTGAATGCTATTCGCTCCCCCATCGAGGGAATGCCGGTACATTTACGCAGGCGAGTGCGCGCGGGCCGAAGTCTGCCGGAAAGCGGGCATTACGCGCTCCGCGAAGAGCTGCTGCGTTTTGACCGATTTCCAGTGATCGAGCCCGCCGAAGTTCGAGACGATGGCCAGTTCGCCGATGCCGCCCTTGGACTCCAGGTTCTGGACCTGGCGAATTACTTTCTCCGGAGTGCCGATGAATCCGATTTCCTGGTCGACGATTTCGTCGTAGGAAAGCTTGGTGAGCGATTCGAGGGCGCCGCTGGCGTAAAAGCCGTAGCCCTTGGCACGCAGCTCGGCTTTCTTGGCTTCGTCCTGCAAGGAATCGACGGGAGAAGCATTGAACGCCAGAAAATTGTGCAGCGCGCCTTCGACCTCTTTACGAATCTGCTTTTCGTCGTCGTCCAAATAGACCGGGCGGATATAGACGATGTTCGATTTGTGCCCGTGTTCGGCGCAGGCTTTCTTGTAAATGCCGAGCGGCTTTTCGAGAACGCTCCACGGCAAGAGGGGCGGCACGAAAATTCCCCATCCCTTTTCGCCGGCCATCTGGTAGGTGATGTCACTCGTCCCGCCGGTGTAGAGCGGCGGATAGGGCTTCTGGACGGGCTTGGGAACGACCGTTACGTCTTTCACGTTGTAGAACTTGCCTTCGTGCGAAAACTTGTCGGTTGTCCAGGCGCGTTCGAGAATTTCAATCGCTTCCTCGTAGCGAGGACGGCTCTCTTCGAGCGGCATATCCGACGGCCCAAAGAGCCACGCGTGTCCGCGTCCCAACCCGCATTCGAGACGCCCTCTCGTAAGGATGTCGGCCGCGGCGATTTGGCCCGCTAACCGCATCGGATTTTCGAGAGGAAGAGTGAAGAGCGCGACGCGGAAGCGGATTCGTTCGGTGTGCTGAGCGGCTGCGGCAAAAAGCGCAAGCGGATTCGCGGAAATGGAGAATTTCTGGAAGAAGTGGTGATCGATTACCGAGTACACATCGAACCCGACCTGATCGGCATGCTCGATCTGGCGGAGGATCTCCCACGTCATCGTTGCGTGGGATTTTCCCGGAGGCGTTTGCATTTCCGCGTAGATGCCGAAACGCATGGGGTGCTAGCTCCTTCGAAAGTGGCCGGCCTGACGAATCGTGAAATTCCTGAAGCAACAAACCACAGACGGCGCCGAAACATTCATCTCCGACCCAATCATCAGCTCCGCCGGCGGCTGCGGCCCTGCCCGGCGTGAATCCGGCGCCGGGCAGGCCGAGCAAAATTCGCCTAGAACATCAAGCGCGCAACGAACTGAAGCTGGCGCGGGTTGAACACCGAGCTGGGTGTTCCGTAGGACGGGTTCGGGGAGTCTTCGCGGAAAAAGTTTGTCGCTCCCGAGCAGCCCGGCGCTCCGCCATCAAACGGGCAGAAATCCGCCGCTCCGTAGTTCGTGTTGAAGTAGTGGACGTTGACGGTGTTGAAAAGGTTGAAGGCTTCGACCATCAATTGAAGCTTGAAGCGCTCGCGGAGCGGGAAGGTACGTTCCAGGCGAATGTCGATCGTCTGCAGGCTGTCGCCTTTGAAAGTGTTGCGCGGCTCTGAGCCGACACGGTCGTTGTTTCCGAAGACGTCGCCATTGGCGTCAAAGCCGGCGTACTTGGTGAAATAGGTTGGCGATTGGAACGTGAGAATCGTGCTGAACGTGAAATCGCGCAGGTAGATGCTCTCCGCCGGGCTGGAGAAAATCGCGTTCGCTACGAAACGGTGCCGGACGTCGTCGGCAGAGTTCGCACGCTCGGAACGAAAGTTCCCGTTGTTACTGTCTTGCGGGATCAAAACGAAACTCGGGTTCGGGCCGTCGTCGATCGAGTGCGCATACGTGTAGCTGATTTCGGTTGAGAAATGATGCGTAAGCCGCTTGTTGAAATTCACGAGCAGGCCGTCGTACACCGAATCCCACGAAGAACGGGCCTCGAAGAATACGCTGTATTGATTATCGCGGAACCCGGGAATTGCATTGATGTGAGGCGTGTTGGGAATCACGAACCCATTCGGATAGCGATCGGGGCACTCCGGCGGCACCGGAATCCCGGAATCCGGGAAATCGAAGTAAACGCTCTTGCAGCCCGGCGTTCCATGCGAATTGAAGACCTGCACGGTACCCTGCACGTCAGGCTGGTTGACGTTGTAGAAGCTGCCGAGATGCACGCCGCGCAGGTGAATTCCGGAAATGCTGAGCACGGAATCCTTGAACGGCTGGAATTCGACCGACGCGCTGGCCTGCATTCCGTACGGATTGGCGGAATTCTGATCGAAGCGCACGATCGTGGCATCCTGTAGGAAACCGCAACCTGCGAGCGTGCCGGCCGGCGCGAGAGGTCCGCCTGCCGGACAGCTGAACGGAACGCCATTCGGAAAGGTACCGGTGTCGAGCAGCGCGGAAAGAGCGACATTGGTGATGAACGGCGAGCTTGCAAAGGTGAACAGGCCGGTATTGGAGTTCAAGTTGTTTTCGAATCCGCGATCGGGATACTGGGAAGCGCCGCCGCAAGACGGCTGCTGGCACATCAGCAGAGGCGATGGAATGATTCCGTGAAACAGACCGAAGCCGGCGCGGAAAACGACGTTGCGCGAAGTGCCGAGGTTATACGCCACGCCAACGCGGGGATCGAAGTTGTTCCACTGCGTATTGAGAACGCCGGTTGGCCAGGTCTCAAATTCCCAACGCAAACCACCGTTGACCGTCAGGCGCGGGGTGACGCGCCATTTGTCCTGAATGTAGAGGCCGTTGTAGGTGTGGTCGAGAGTGGCAGCCGCTTGTTTTCGGACGCCCTGAGAGATTGCGCCGCCCTGGTACACGGCAGCGCCACCGACGACAGTGGTTTCGTTGAACGCCGGCGTGGTGGTCGGGTCGAAGCGCTCGAAGAAAATCACGAACGGGTCGGGGCACTGGACATCCTCCGGGCAGCCGGCCGTGCCGTCGGTGCCGAGAAACGCGGGAAGATTCGCGAAGTCGGCCTCAAAGGGGTAGAACAGCGGGAAGGATTCGTAGGTGCTGACGCGGTCGAAATTACCGCCGAAGCTTACCGTGTGATTGCCGAACGTGTGGGTGACGTTGTCCACGATTTCAAAGCGGCTCTCGGTGTAGATATCGGGATTGCCGCGATTCACGCCGACGGCAAAGGTGTTGGAAACTTCCAGGTGCGGCTGTGTGGAGACAACGGGAAAATCGAAATTACGATGCGCGTACTGCATGCGCAACTCGTTGATCCACGTGGGCGCAAATGTGGAGGTCCATCCGCCCGCTAGAGATTGATCGCGAATGTAGTTGTTCTTGAAAGCCGAGGGAAGGTCGAAGCCATTGTTCAGCGGTGACTGATTCGTCAGTCGGTCGTCGTTAATGAAATAGCGGGCGTAGATATAGTTGCGGCTGT
This sequence comes from Candidatus Acidiferrales bacterium, assembly GCA_050746925.1. Taxonomy (GTDB): domain Bacteria; phylum Acidobacteriota; class Terriglobia; order Acidiferrales; family UBA7541; genus Palsa-295. The sequence goes on along the minus strand of JBOGNA010000019.1, from coordinate 23,314 downwards.
CGAAATTGTGATCGATGCGGACGAAGCCGTTGTCCGTATTGCCGAGGCGCAGCACGGTGAGATTCTCGGCGGGTAAGCCAAAGACCTGCGTCTTCACCTGATTGATGGCGTCGATGTTGTCAAGAACGACGGAGTTATAAGTCGGCGATTCGGCGCGGCGCTGAGCTTCATAGTTTGCAAAGATAAATGTCTTGTCCTTCTGAATGGGGCCGCCAATCACTCCGCCGAACTGATTTTGCCGCAGCACGTTGAAACCCGGGGCGGAGAGAATGCTCTTCGCGTCCAGCGCGTTGTTCCGGAAATATTCGTAGAGCGCGCCATGCCAGTCGTTCGTTCCACTCCTCGTGATGATGTTGACGATGCCGGCGGTGGCGCGGCCGTATTGCGTGGAGTAATCGGTGTTGATCACGCGAAATTCCTGAACGGAATCCTGCGGCGGGGTTCCGCGCTGGATGCCGGAGGCGGTGGAGATGTCGTCGGCGCCATCGACGGCGATGAAATTGAAATGGATGTTCTGCCCGGCAAAGGAAATCTTGGTGACGGGCTCGACGATCACGTCGGTACTGCCGGAGGTGGTGTCGCCAATCTGCACGCCCGGAGCGAGCAACGCAAAATCGATGAACTCGCGGCCATTCACCGGGAGATCGGTGATTTGAGATTGCGTAATCACGTTGCTGATCTGGGTGCGGGTGGGTTCGGTGACTTCGCTGGCGGCTTCCACAACCACCTTTTCGCTGATTTCACCGACCGTGAGGGTGAAATTGAGCGTCGCGACTTGTCCTACCTGAAGAGTGATTTCGCCGATTTCCGTTTTGAAGCCGGTGAGCTGAACGGAGACGGTGTAGTGGCCGGCCGGCATCGCCGGGAGGCTGTACTCACCGTTGCTCGTCGATTCGGTTCCGCGCAAAAATCCTGTCCCGGAATTCGTGGCGGAAACTTTGGCCTTGGGAACGCCGCCGCCGCTTGCGTCGAGCACCTGACCCTGCAGGTTTGCGGTCACAGCTTGGGCTTGAGCCGGAGCAGCGTTGGAGAGAAGGCAGGCTACCACTGCGAAGCAGGCAAACCACTTCATCCAATTCATATTTCCCCCCGTTTAAATTGACCCCACCCGGATCAATGGACGAATCGCTGCGCTACGATACGACAATCAAGGAAGCAAGGCAACGGGCAGAAGATGAGGGACTTATCGAATTCTGCAACGGCGGACGATTTTGAGAGGAGGCGGCTTGCGCTATTCAGGTATTACCGCGGTGACTTCAATCTCCACGCGCGCCTGGTCTTCGATCAGGGCCGCGACCTGCACGGCGGTCATCGCCGGGTAGTGGCGGCCGATCAGTTCGCGATACGCCGCGCCGATTTCTTTGGAGGCTGCGAGATATTCTCTCTTGTCGACGAGATACCAGGTCATGCGAGTGATGTGCTCGGGCTTGGCGTTGGCCTCGGCGAGCACCTCGACGATGTTTTTCAGCGCCTGGCGCGTCTGGCCGGCGATGTCGTTCGAAACCAATCTACATTGAGCGTCCCAACCAATCATGCCGCTCACAAAAATGATCCGGCCCTTCGTCGCCACGCCGTTCGAAAAGCCGCTGGGACGGCCCCAGTGCGGCGGTTGCAGGATTTTCATGTTAAGCGGTCCTCTAAATTCGAGGCTGATTCGGCCTCGTTCATTCGCTCACGCTGAATGCCAAAATGCGGGCGCGCAGTTCATCGGGAATGGCGATCGCGTGATTTCGTTTTCTGTCGGTCAACACTAGCACGACCTTGCCGCGCACCCGATCGCGGCCATCTCGGCCGCGAAGCAGTATCTGGAGCGTAACCGAGCTTGTGCCCAGCGCGCGAACTCCCAACTCCGCGGTGAGCAAATCCCCGAACGAACTGGGCGCTACGAAATCGACATCCAGATGGACGGTCGGCAGGCCCCAGCCGCGCTCATTGATGAGGTCGGGAAAGGAAAGCTGCAATTCGTCGCGGCACCAATCTTCTACTAGGTTATTGAAAATCTCGAGGTAGCGCGGATAGAAGACGATCCCGGCAGGATCGCAGTCGCCGAACCGCACGAGGAATTCAGTGCGGTAAGCGCACGGCGCGACATCAGGCACCTGCGTTTTCGGATGCGGCGCGTCAGCCATTCGAGTTTTCGTTTTCTTGAAATGACTTGATAATGCCGCGCGCGATGATCAATTGCTGCACTTCAGTGGCGCCTTCGTAAATGCGCAACGGGCGGATTTCGCGATAGAGGCGCTCGACGGGTTCCTCGCTCACCACGCCCTGGCCGCCGAACATTTGCACGGCAGCATCAATCACGCGCTGGGCGGTTTCCGTAGCCGTCATTTTTGCCATCGCGGCTTCCACGGTGACGTTGTGACCTTCGTCGCGCATCCAAGCGGCGCGATAGGTCAGCAGCGCGGCGGCATCAATTCCCGTGGCCATTTCTGCGAGCTTGGCCTGCGTCAGCTGAAAGTCGGCAAGTGTTTGTCCGAACATGGTGCGGGACGTGGCGCGCCGTAGCGCTTCGTTGAGAGCGCGGCGCGCGAAACCTACCGCAGCTGCTGCTACGGAAGTGCGGAATACGTCGAGCGTCGCCATCGCGACTTTGAATCCCTGCCCCGGCTCGCCGAGTCGCTGCGCGACGGGAATGCGGCAGTTGGTAAATTTCAGGCGCGCCAGCGGGTGCGGCGCGATCACCTGAATACGTTCGGCAATTTCGAAGCCGGGTGTTTGCGCATCGAGGATGAACGCCGTGATTCCGCGTGAACCGGGTGCTTCGTTCGTGCGCGCGAAGAGAACGTAGAAGTCTGCGATGCCGCCATTTGAAATCCAGGTCTTCTCGCCGTTTAACTCGTAGCCGTCGCCGCTCAGCTTGGCTTCGCATTGCATGGCCGCCACATCGGAGCCCGCCTCGGGCTCGGAGAGCGCAAACGCAGCGATGGCCGTGCCGTTCGCGACGCGCGGGAGATACTCTTGTTTCTGGACGTCCGTGCCGAAAAGAGTGATCGCTCCGGAGCCCAATCCCTGCATCGCGAACGCAAAATCCGCGAGGCCGGAACGGCGCGCGAGAGTCTCGCGAATGATGCAAAGCGAGCGCGTGTCGATGCTATCCGCTGCGGCGCCGTACGCGGTGCCGGCGATTGCATGCTTCAGCCAGCCCGCGCTTCCTAGCTCGCGCACGAGTCTGCGGCACGTTTCGTCAATATCCTTCGCGTGATCAGACCCGAGATGACTGGCAGCCCAGTCTTCCAGGCGCTGCGCGAGCGTCCGGTGGCGCGATTCGAGAAAGGGCCAATCGAGAAAGCTGCGTGCGGCCATTCTCAATCTCCCTTGAACTCGGGTTTCTGCTTTGCGACGAAGGCGTGGTAAGCGCGATGAAAATCGTTGGTGGCCATGCAAATTGCCTGGGCCTGCGCTTCCGCGTCGATCGCTTCGTCCACGCCCATGTTCCATTCCTGATGCAACATTTTCTTGGTGATTCCGTGGGCGAATGTTGGGCCGGAGGCAAGCTCGTCGGCAAGAGCCCTCGCGTCCTGCAGAAGCTTTTCCGGAGCGCATAGGCGGTTGAAGAATCCCCAGCGCTCCGCTTCCTCGCCACCCAGGTTGCGGCCGGTGTAGAGCAATTCGGCGGCGCGGCCCTGTCCGATCGCGCGCGGCAGGAGCGAGCAAGCGCCCATGTCGCAGCCCGCCAATCCGACGCGGGTGAACAAGAACGCCGTCTTGCTGCGCACGGTTCCGAAGCGAATATCCGACGCAAGTGCCAGGATTGCTCCGGCTCCGACGCAGATTCCGTCGATTGCGGCAACGATCGGCTGCGGGCAGGCGCGCATTGCCTTCACCAAGTCGCCCGTCATGCGTGTGAACGCGAGCAGCCCCGGCATGTCGAGCTTTGTGAGCGGCCCGATAATTTCGTGAACGTCGCCGCCGGAACAGAAATTTTCTCCGGCACCGGTCAGCACGACGGCTTTCACATCGTCGGCATGCGTCATGGAGCGGAACAGGTCCCGCAATTCGGCGTAGGACTCGAACGTGAGTGGATTCTTTTTTTCAGGACGATTGAGCATGATTGTAGCCACCGCGCGCGAAACCTCGAATTGAAAGTGGCGCGCGGCGTAGCTTGCGAGCGGATTTCGATTTCCCGGCAACTGGTGCGGCTCTCCTGGAAGATGTCGCATCGCTACATCACCTCTCCGCCCGCTACTGGAACGGCTTGTCCCGTAATCGCATCGCTGCCGGGCAGGCAGAGCCACGCAACGGCGTTCGCCACTTCATCGGGCGCGATCAATCTCTTTTGCGGGTTGCGCGAAGCCAACTCCGCCCTGGCTTGTTCCAGAGTGCGCCCAGTCTTCGCGACGATGTTGGCGACCGCGTCTTTCACGATGTCCGTGTCCGTGAAGCCGGGGCAAACCGCGTTGACCGTGACGCCCTTCGTTGCTACTTCCAGCGCCAGTGCGCGCGTGAGGCCAACGACGCCGTGTTTCGATGCGCAATAGGCCGTCACATACGGGTAGCCGACCAGTCCCGCCGTGCTTGCAATGTTGACGATCCGTCCCCAGCCCGCAGCCAGCATGCCCGGCAGGGCCTCCTGAATACAATGAAATGTTCCGTCGAGATTGACTGACATCATCTGGCGCCAAAGGTTCGCGTCGGTCTTCGGAAACGGCGCCGAGGAAGCCTGGCCTGCGTTGTTCACCAAAATCTCGATCGCGCCGAATTTCGATCGGGCCGAATCAAATGCTTTCTTCACAGCAGCCGGATCTGAGACGTCCGCACTCGCATGGTGAAGATCGTTGTGGCGCGCAGTACCGGAAGCACCGGCCCCGCGTCCCACGCTTGTGACGCGCGCACCGTTCGCGAGCAGCATCGCGGAGATGGCCGCACCGATTCCGCGGGAGCCGCCGGTTACCAACGCGTGCTTCCCTGCCAGAAGCCTCGAGCTCTCGTGCGGCGCTCCGACGGTCACACCTGCAGCCTCAGCAGCGCCGCGCGAGCCAGGTTTCTTTCAAGCTGCAACTTCCCACCCATATAAGGATCGGGCCACCACACATCGGCGTAACCCATCTTGGCTGCCTCGTGGAGCGTCCAAGCGGGATCGGCAAGATGCGGGCGAGCGATCGCACACAGGTCCGCGCGTCCGGCGGCGATAATCGTATTTACGTGGTCGCCCTCGAAGATGTTGCCCACGGCGATCGTCGGAATTCCCACTTCGTTGCGGATGCGATCCGAAAATGGAACTTGGAACATGCGGCCGTACACCGGGCGTTCGGCTTTGCTTACCTGGCCCGACGAGCAATCGATCACGTCCGCGCCGGCACACTTGAATAATCGCGCGACCACAGCAGCGTCTTCGGGAGTGATACCTCCCGGCACCCAATCGTGCGCGGAAATGCGCACGCTCATTGGTTTGTCCTGAGGCCATGCCGCACGCATCGCTTTGAACACTTCGAGCGGATATCGGCAGCGATTTTCGAGCGAACCGCCGTATTCGTCGGTGCGCAGATTCGTGAGCGGAGAAATAAAACTCGATAGCAGATAGCCGTGAGCGCAGTGATACTCGAGCCAATCGAAACCGGCCTCGTGACCGCGCACAGTGGCGGCGACAAAATCCTCTTTGATCCGGTCCATGTCGGCGCGGGTGGCTTCGCGCGGCATCTGCGATACGCCCTCGATGTACGGAACCGCCGACGCAGACACGAGCGGCCAATTCTCGGAAGCGAGCGGCTGGTCCATTCCCTCCCATCCGCGTCGAGTGGAACCCTTGCGGCCGGAATGGCCAATCTGCAAAGCAATCTTGGCGTCGGTGTGCCGGTGAACGTAGTCGACAATGCGCTTCCAGGCGTCGCGCTGTAGGTCATTCCACATTCCAAGACACGCCGGCGTAATCCGCGCATCCGGCGAGACGCAAGTCATCTCGGTGAACACCATTGCTGCGCCGCCCATCGCGCGAGAGCCGAAGTGAACGAGATGAAAATCGCTCGGTATTCCGTCTTCCGCCATGTACATGGCCATCGGCGAAACGATGACGCGATTCTTGAGCGAAAGCCCGCGAACCTTGAAGGGCGTGAACATGGGAGGAACGGCGTGATCGACCCCGCTGCGTTCGGCGAACCAGTTCTCGACGGTCTGCACGTAGCCAGCGTCGCGCAATTTGAGATTTTCGTGGCCGATGCGTTGGCTGCCGGTAAGCAAGCTGTAGGTGAACTGCTCCGGGTCGAGATGGACGTAGCGCTCCACCTGTTCGAACCATTCCATTCGATTGCGAGCCGCGCTTTGCAGCTTGAGGGCTTCGATCTCGCGCTCTTCCTGATATTTCTGCAACGCGCTGCTGACGTCGCCGTCGTGATGCGACAAGACGCGCGTGAGCGCGATGGCGTCTTCCATCGCGAGCTTCGTGCCGGAGCCGATGCTGAAGTGGGCCGTGTGGGCGGCGTCGCCGATCAGCACGATATTCTTGTGAAACCACTTCTCGCAAAGTACACGATTGAATTTCAGCCAGACAGCGGAGCCCTTCAGATGCTTCGCATTGGAGATTAGAGCGTTCCCGTCGAGCCGGTCCGCGAAAAGCTTTTCACAGAGCGCGATCGAATCTTCCTGGTCCATCTTGTCGATGCCGGCCTTCAGCCAATTTTTCTCCGGTGTTTCGACGATGAAGGTGGACCAGTCGGCGTCGAAGCGGTACGCATGCAGATTGAACCAGCCCCATTCGGTGTTGGCGAAATCGAAGGTAAACGCGTCGAGTTTTTTCTTGCTGCCGAGCCAGATGAACCGATTGTGGCGCGGCTGGATATTGGGCTTGAAGACGCTCTCGTATTTTCTCCGGGTGATGGACGAGCCGCCGTCGGAGGCAATCACCAGATCGTAGTCGGCGGCATAGGCGTCGGGGTCGGTGATCTCCGTCTGGAAGATCAGCTTTGCGCCTAGCCCGGCGGCGCGCTTCTGAAGAATCTGTAGCAGTTTGATTCGGCCGATACCGCAAAAGCCGTGGCCGCCGGAAGTGAGTTTTCGGCCTTTGAAGAATACGTCGATGTCGTCCCAGTGCCGGAAGGCGCGCGTGATTTCCGAATGCGTCTCGGGATCGACATCTTTGAAGCCGTCCATCGTCTTGTCGGAAAAAACGACGCCCCAACCGAAGGTGTCGTCGGGACGATTGCGTTCGACTACGGTTACATCCCAGGAGGGATTGGCTTTCTGCGCCAGGATCGAAAAATAGAGGCCGGCGGGGCCGCCTCCGAGGCAAACGATTTTCATCTACTTATCTCCGGAGCCGATTGCTACATCCCATCTAAATAAGTCCCAAAATCGCGTTCTGGCGCTCCAAGCGCGTGGCGCGGAAAATCCGATTCTATTTGCGATTAGAAATTTGTACGACATTTATTTTCATAGAGATAGCTCGAATTCTAATCGCGCATTTGCGATTAGAATTCTCGCGTCTAATCGCAACAATTGGCCTGTCACACCAGTCCAATGAGTTTCTGGTGGCCAAGCTCCTTGGCGAGCCTTTCGCCCGAGTCGTCAGCCAGGGCCGCTTCGCGCAGTCTCTTCAGGCGGCTCGCTGCATCACTTGATGATCGCAGCTTCGGCAGAGCTGCGAGGACGGCTTCGTAGTTCCTTTCGCCTTGCGCGTGCGTATCGCCGTAGCCCTTCACCATGCGCGGGCACTCGGCCAGTTCGAGCGCGAAGGTGTAGTTCTCCTGCGCGATGCTCGGGAGCAACGCCAGCCAATGCGCGATCGATTTCTGCTCCCTTTCAAAGCGCAGGGATTTGCGGCGCCATCGGCGCCCGCCCGCCACCATGTAAAGCTGCAAGTATCCGCGCAGCGAAGTGGTCTGCACAATTTTACCGTTGCCGGTGAGCGCTTCTACAATCCTGCGCAGAAGGCTCGATTTGAGCATCCATCGCCCGATCCCAGCGGGAGACATGTCTGCTATTTCCTGGACCCGAGGATGCAGGAATTCGTTGATCTGCAAAAGCTGCGCCGGATCGACGCGAGCGTCGCGGTGAACTCGTTCGAAGCGCGTGCGGCGGATTTTCAGGTCGGCCACCCGAGGAGCGTCCTCGTATGACATCCACAGAGCGAGGTAACGAGCCGTTTCGTTGAGCAGCTCACAAGCGCCCGGACCATATTTTTTGTCCGCGTCGCGAATTGGTTCGAGCCGAGCGAGATATTCGGATGCATACCCGAGATCCTGGTAGTCGGCGAGCCGCTCGATGCCGGCAACGAGAATTTCGCGGCTCGCAGGCGGAAATTCGCTCTCGATGCGCGCGACGAGCGGCTGGAGCCGGGGGCCCACTCTTGCTTTCGCGAGTTCCGGCTTCGCGATCGCTTCAGCGTTGCGCTCCGTTGCCGCGCGGAAACCAGCCGCGAATGCGGCAAGGCTGTTATCGACGCCCACGCCGCCCTTGCGAATAGCTTCCTCGAATTGCTCGCGGCGAAACGGCAGGGCGCCGGTTGCTGCGAGTGCGCCGAAAAGCGACGCGCTGATCACGCTGCGTGCATCTTCCGCAATACGCGCGAAATCCCCGTGCACAAAAACTTTCGCTGCTTCGCCGCTCGCTTCGATCACTTTCGCGGAATCGACCCGACCATCGGTGATCGCTGTCTTTTCCGTCATCGAATAGACGCGATTCGTCGAGGTAATCAATGTGGTTCGGTCCGGCGTCACCAGACCACGCTGGATGGCGCGTCCTGCCTCCATCAGCTCCGATGCGAGGACGATATCGAGCTCGCCGGGCACCGGCATCAGAGCCAGCACGGGTTCTTTTCCAGCCACTCGCACGGTTTCTTCCGGAAAAATCTCCAGATAATAAATCGTGGAGCCGGTTCGCTGCGCGACACCGGGAACCGATGTCGTCTGCGCGCAGTAGCCCGAATGTTCCGCAAGATCGACAATCCAATCTGCCAGAACGCCGCCGCCTTCGCCTCCCATTGCCAGAATCGCAATCGTGATCGCTCTGGGCGCTCGAGCGTCGGACGACTTGGACGGAGAGACGGGTGGCGCGGGCTGGGCGGCCATGCTTTTCTCCATCAACGCCTCTCGGCCGCTTCAGGCATGGATACCCGCGAGCCGGCGTTCGATACGTCCTTGCAGGAATCCGATTACGGTGCGCCGGATTCGTGACTTCACGCCATCCCACGCGCTGGGATTCGAGATGACTTCCGCGCGGAAAAATGACGGGCACAGAACCGCGGCGTGTGAGACTTCGCCGCACAAGCCGCAACCCGAACAGCTATCGAGCACGGTAGCCACTGGGTCTTTACGAAGCGGATCCTGGTTCGGTTGAATTGTGAGCGAAGGGCAGCCGGACAAACGGATGCAGGAATGATCGCCGGTGCATGTGTCGGCGTCCACACCGAACCTTTCGCGCACCACGCGCTTCCCTTCTTTGGCCATCTTGGCTTTCAGCGGCTTCACGCGCCGTTGTTTATTCAGCTCGCATTCACTTTGCGCGATGATCACTTTGGGGCCGCGTTCTTTGGTGGTGAGCGCTTCCATGAAGGTGTCGCGCATCGCCGCCACGTCGTAGGTGCGGGTGATCGTTCGCACCCATTTCACGCCAACGCCGCGCACCGCGTCTGCAATCGAAAGTTTGGTGGTGCGGATCGGATTGCTGGCCGCAGAAGACAAAATATCCTGCCCGCCGGTGGCCGCCGTGTAGCTGTTGTCCACCACGACGAGCACGCTGTCGCTCTGATTGAAAACCGCGTTGCCGACGCCGCTCGTGAGACCGTTGTGCCAAAAACCGCCGTCGCCCATGATGCTGATCGTGCGTTTGTTGGTCTCCTTCGTGTTGAACGCGGCAGCGCCCGCCCAGCCGAGCCCGTAACCCATCGTCGTCGCGCCGATATTGAACGGCGGCAAAATCGAAAACAAATGGCAGCCGATGTCACAGCTCACGTGATGGTGGCCTAATTTTCGCTCCACCAGTTTCATCGCGGAGAAGATGGGACGCTCGGGGCATCCCGTGCAGAACGAGGGTGGACGCGGATGAATCTCATGATCGACAATTTTCACCGCATGCGGCTTTTCTTGTGCGGGCCGAGCGACCGTCGGCAAATGCTGCCGGTCGATCAATTGCGGCGCGTAGATTTCGACGAACTTTAAAACACCTTTCGTCACGGCCGCGGCGGTGTATTCGCCGGCCATCGGCAGAACGTCTTTGCCGTGAACTTTCGTCTGAATGTCGACTTTGCGCAAAATGGAATGGATGTTCTGTTCGATGAAGTCCGGCTGTCCTTCCTCGATCACGAGAACCGCGCGTTTGCCAGCGCAGAAGCTCTTGATCTCGGAGTCGATGAGCGGATAGGTGACGTTGAGGACGTAATGAGGAATCTTGCTGTCGCCGAACGCGTTTGACAGGCCCAGCAATTCGAGGCAGCGGATCGTGGTGTTGTACATCCCGCCCTGCAGGATGATCCCGAAATCTTGCGCGCCATCGGCAAAGAGTTCGTTCAAACCCTTTTCGTGGATGTATTTTTGGGCTGCCGGCCATCGGGTGTGAATCTTTTCCTGTTCGTGCAGGAAACTCGCGGGGGGCAGGACGATCCGGCTCACGTCGCGCACCGGACGTTCCATCGCGTCCTTGAGAGTGAATTTCGGGCGGACATTGTCCTTCGCCATAAAGCGCCCGTGGACGTGGCACGCGCGAATGCGCAGCTCCAGCATCACCGGAGTGCGAGTGGCTTCCGAGAGCTCGAAGCCCTGTTCGACGGCACGAACGATCGATGGAAGGTTCGGCCGCGGATCGAGCAGCCACATCTGCGATTTCATCGCGAAGGCGTGCGAGCGCTCCTGCATGATGCTCGAGCCATCGCCATAATCTTCACCGACGATAATCAGCGCGCCACCGGTTACCCCGCCTGATGCAAGGTTAGCGAGCGCGTCGGAGGCGACATTGGTACCGACGGTGGATTTGAAGGTGACGGCGCCGCGCAGTGGATAATTAACCGACGCAGCGAGAGTAGCAGCGGCGGTGGCTTCCGAGGCGCTGTGTTCGAAATGGACGCCGAGCTCTTCGAGAATATCGTTCGCGTCGGTCAGCACGTCCATCAGGTGCGAAATCGGAGCGCCCTGGTAACCGGCGACGTAGGAGACGCCCGACTGCAGGAGCGCCTTCGTGACGGCAAGAATTCCCTCGCCGCGAAATTCCTGGCCTTCGCCCAGATACAGCTTCTGAACTTCCTTCTTGAAGAACCGCTCCGCCATCTATCGCGCCTCGGTTTGCCCACAGCTAGAACGAGAGATAGTAATTCACTCCAAGAATCTTACACCTAAACTGAGTTTGCCTCCGGAAGTCGCGTCCACCTTCATACCACTTCCACGCGGACGCGGCTGGCGGCTTTCGCCATCGCACGATCTCGTGTGATGAGGGGAGCATCCAGCGCTTCCGCGAGGGCAAGGTAAGCTGCGTCATAGGCGGTAAGACCGTGGCGCATTTGCCAGATGCGAAAGAGCAAGACTTGATGTGGATAACGCGTGAGCGGAAAATCGACGAGATCGGTGAGAGCTTCGGCGCCCCGATCCGCGGAGATGACGGATGTCCGCACGTAGCGGCGCAAGACCTGGGCGATTTCCAGGTCGATCAAATGAGGGGCGTGCAGGGTCTCGTTAGCGGCAAAAATGAAGCGGTTCACACGGCGAGCCGCGGGAGTCTGGAGAAGGACCTCGAGTATCGCGGACGCGTCGACGACAATCAGCGGCTCTTCCTCTCGGCTCGTACGGCAGCCGCCGGGGCGGGACGCGGCCGCACGGATTGGCGCCTCGCAAGGCGCCTGCTCATTTCCTCGAGAGTGGGGCGATCGAGGGCGTGGCGCAACTCGCGGAGGAGGTAATCCGAGAGGGACATCCCTTCCAGGGCCGCACGTGCCTTGAGTTCGCGATGCAGATCAGAAGGCACATTTCGGATCTGAACCATGATCGACATGCGAGTAGCATACTTGCATGTGGAGCACATGTCAATGAGGCGGAGCTAGAGGCCCACGACGAGATTGGCGCTCGTCGTGGCTACCTACAATCTCTACGAGGCAACGAGCGCGAGGACGCGGCACGGGCTGCCTGACCCTTTGACGATCTTGAGCGGCGGCGTGATGAGAATGGCTCCCTTGGGAGGCAATTGATCGAGGTTCATCAGACTCGCAAGGCCGAATTTATTGCTGCCGTGCATGATGGTGTGGCACGGAAAGGGTGGATTGAAGCGGAAGGCTTGGCCGGCGTCTGTACCGACGCCCTCCGAGCCCCATCCGATCACGTCACGCTCTTTCGCGAGGAAAGGGACCAGATCCGGGTGCGGACCGGGAACGTGTGAGCCGTCTTCTTTGATATTCAGAAACGAAGCGGCATCTTTGCGCTTCGACCAATCCGTGCGCATTAGCACCCAGGATCCGGCTTCGATGCGGCCGTGTTTCTTTTCCCACGCTTCCACGTGCTGGGGCGTCAACAGGAAATCGGGATTCGCAGCTACTTCGCGCGAGACGTCGATCACGCATGCCGGTGCGAAGAATTTCGCGACAGGAATATTGTCCGTCGCGTTGTTGGGATAATCTTTGCCGGTTACCCAATGGATGGGCGCGTCAAAGTGTGTTCCGGTGTGCTCGCCGCACGAAAAGTTGTTCCAGTACCAGGCGGGGCCGCGGCTGTCGTATTTCGAAATCTCTTCCAGACGGAAGGGCCACGTCGTGCCGAACTCGGGAGGCAATTGAATCGTGGCGGTGCCGGTATCGAGCGGCTGGCTGAGGTCGACCACTCGGATCGCTCCCGAGCTGAGCGCTTGCAGCAACCCGGTTAGAACATTTTCGGCCATGGCATTCCCCTTAGTGTCGATTCCGCGCGCGCGGCGCTGATCCCGCGGATTATACGCAATTCAGCCGGAACGTTCCTGGTGGGGAATCTGCCCTTCCCCGGGACCAGCTGGGTCACTGCGAAATTATCATCTGTGAAGTACTGGTCATCGTAATACCGGAAGCGGGGAGAAAGGGGAGTACGAACCTAAATTGATAGCTAACTTGAACCTGAACCGTACAGCCGGGATTGTTCGGTTGGGTCACGCAGATCGCCAGGTTATTGGGAGGCGCAACCCAAGTCGTATTCGCGACGAGCCTGCTGGGGCTCTTGTCGATTCCTGGGGGAGCGATACTTGCGACGTAGTCGGATACGTCCGTCGCGGCCGCCGGACAGGCTTGGGAATAGTCGGCGCAGTTACTGCCTCGAACGCTCGCCCAGCGGCTCGCTTCCCGCGCCGCGTTGGAAACGAAGTGGTAGCTGTACATAGCGCGGCCGAAATCGATGATTCCAAAAACCAAAGCAAACAATACAGGAACCAAAAAAGCGAATTCCATGAGCGCGCTGCCACGGCTCGCACGACGGCGTCGGCACTCATGCGAGCTCGACGAGTGTAATCTGTCTGCAAGGATCATTGAGCTACACGCATGATCGCATGGCCGTTGGCGGTGAAACTAGACGGCAACCCCGGATAGTGGAATAGAGGCGAGATGCTGGTTGTGGTATCAACTTGCACAAATACCACTGGGTGCCCCGCGCAACCAAGAGCTGGGCAGGGCACAAACGTGGCCGGCGTATCGGAACAGGCGCACAGCGCGGATGAATTCACCGTAATACTGCTCAGGTCCGCAGCGTCGCGGACCGCCGCTTGCTGAAGTCCGGCCGAGTCCTGCGCATCGGCGAGGCTCTGAGCTCCATACTGCACGGCGGCACGGGCAGCATTTGTAACTTCGATGCTAACGTAAGCGAACCTCCCTATTTCGATGATCCCGACCAGCAGCAGCAACACCACCGGAATCAGGACAGCCATCTCGAGAAGGCTCTGGCCGCGTTGGGCAAACCGTCCGTGAACGCGCCGCTTCCAATCTGTGCCGTCAAGGTTGAAGGTCTTACCCATCATTGCACCAGATAGGCGGCCTTGATCGGAGACCCATCGGTTAGCGATGAATAGTCAGTTCCGATGGTGACGTTTCCCTGGAGCTGCAGAGCTTGCGCCACCAGGATCAAATACGGAGTCGCGTTATTTCCTCCGAGAGTTAGTTGTGTGCCCGGGAAATAGAGCGCCCCTGTGAGGAAGAGAATGCCATTCCGGATTTGAGCGAGTTGAACGTCCGCTCGATCCTGAAAAAAAAGAACTCCGCCAGGGACGCCAGCGACCGCAGCGGTCGGCGCCGAGAGAGTGACGGTGCCCGTAGTCGTAATTTGGATAGGAGCATCCGCGGTGGAGTAAAACATTACACCACCGCCCGTCACGTCGCCCGTTCCCTGCAGTTGAAGCCCGGGGGCTCGAGCCAGGACATAGACGCCCGGTGTGAATTGCACCTGTGCGGCGTTGGTGGCCCGGACGGTAATGCTGCAATAAGCTGAGCCTAGTGGGGGCGCGGGTATAACCACTGGCGGCGCAGCGGCTGGTTGACTTATGTTTGGATCGGGCAGGCATGCCCCTACCGCGGGGGCCACGAGGTAAGCGAGCGGATCGGCAGATGGAGCGATCCCAACGATGGGCGCAGGAGTTGCACAGCCCCCAAGCAGATTGAGGACGACGCCGATCGAAGCTGCATTGACGCAACCACCGCCAAGATCCAGCACCGAATTATCGACTACGCCGCAACCGGGTGCGGTCAGGTTGCCTCCAAGCGTTATACCACCCGCGATCCCGCTACCGGGACCCAGACTGTACACGCAGCCACGCGCACTCCCCAGTTCGGCAACGGCTGAAGCGGTCAGATTGACGGAATTGACGCCAAAGATGCGCATGAAGAATGTCGGAGCGACTTGCTGGACTTGGACTTCGACGTACTTGCCGGGGTTCGAGACGCCGGAGAAAGGTGCGTCGGCCGGTGGATTCGATGGCGAAACAGAGACTCCGTTCACGCCATCCTCAAAGCCGTTGGCTTTGGAGTCGTTCTTCGCGGCGGTCGCATAGTTTCCGGAAGCAAATTGGAGTTCCGACGCTCCGGCAATCGCGGCGCTATCGGCTGCCGACTGCAGCCGTCGCTTTTCGTAGCGCATATAGCCCATATCGATCGCCAATCCCACGATGCCTATGAGCGCGACCAAGCCCAATGCAACGGCGGCGAGGGCTTGTCCTGTCTCCGGGTTGCGCTTAATCAGCAGCTTGGCGGGATGCCGGGGAATATTGGTGCATTGAATAGTCATGGCTCATTCGTCCCATTCGACGAAGCCCGCATTTCTGACTTGAAATCCATTCTACCCCGCCGACGACGGACTGCAAGGTTCAACTCGCGGCGCGCAGGGTGGAGATCTCGAAGCGGTCTCCCACCTTCGTCCCGGTGCGATAGATCGTGTGGGGCGGAAGCTCCAGCACGCTCGACGCTTTGAGCGACAGGCGCGTGATGCGGAAAGGCCGCACGTACTCCTCGATGTGCACGACTTCCTTTTCCTTGCTCAGGAAAATCAAGTCGATCGGAAACATCATGCCGATCGTGTGCACACCCCGCGATGGCACGATCCAGAGGCCGCAACCGAGCTGCGCCCACCGTTTCGTCTTGCCCAGCAGGCCGACCAGCCGCCGGAAATAGCTGTCGGCCACGGACGCTTCGGTCGCCACAAATGTTTCGCGCGTCTTGTTGTACACATACACGGCACGGCCGTTTTTATGATTGGGCATCGCGGATCCCATTGTCCCCGAATTGAATTTCTGAGCCGATTCGCTTCTATTCCTCGATGTTTCTCCGTCGCCGCCAGATGATGATGAAGAGCACGACGACTGCGAGCGCTCCTGCCACGATTCGAATCAGAGTTACGTTGTCCATTTCAGCGACCCCTCCAAGTTGGGTTTCGATTTTCACGGCGCGCGCCTAGGCCCGCCGCGTTTGCGACTCTTGCTCTAGTGCACGAACTGCCGCATTAAAGTAAGAATCGCGGGCCCCAGGATCACAACAAGCAGCGCCGGAAAAATAAACAGCACCAGCGCCGGCACCATCTTTACAGTTGTTTTCGCGCTCATTTCTTCCGCACGCTGCCGCCGGCGCGTACGTAAATCGTCGGAGTGGATCCGCAGCGACTGAGCCACGCTCGTGCCGAAACGCTCGGTCTGCACCAGCATGGCGACGAGAGCCTTGATGTCCTCCAGGCCGGTGCGACGAGCTAGCGAACGAAGCGCCTCAATGCGGCTCTTACCCACTCGCATCTCCAGATTGACCAGCTGCAACTCTTCGCTCAATTCCGGATGCGCTACTTGCAATTCCTGCGCCACCCGCAAGAGTGCCTGGTCGAGGCCCAAACCAACCTCGACGCAGATGACGAGGAGGTCGAGGCCATCCGGCAAACCCATTCGCAGACGATTCTGGCGCGCGCGAACCCGCGACGTGAGCCACATATCCGGCAGCAGGAAACCAAGAACAGCGGCCGCGCCGATGATAAACGTCGGGTTGTAGTGGTAAAGGCCCGTGAACACAACGGCGGAAAGCAGCGCGACCGGCGCCAGTATCTTGAAGCCTCTCATTGCCAGCATCGCGTCCGGACTGCGGTAACCCGCGCGAATCATCAGAAGCTGAGATCGCGACACCTGGCTGGCACCGCCGGCCGGCACAAGCTTTCCGATCGACGCGAGCCCACCTTTCAACCAGGCCGTTTGATCTGCCGGCTGACTCACTCGCTCGGTCGCCGCGGAAGACGAGTTCAGAATTCGGGCGAGGCGCCCCGCGACTCGCTGGTCCGATGGTGTAAAGGCATAGACCAGCGCGACCAGAAGGCCTACCGTCGCCAGAAACGTCGCACTCGTTACAATCCACAACATCCGCCGGACTCCCTCGTCAGACCTTGATGTGAATAATCTTCCAAATGAAAATAGAACCGATAATCTGCATCGTCGCGGCGATCGCCAGGATCGTGGGACCTCTGGGATCGGTGAAGAGCACGCGCATGTAACTGGGATTCATCATTCCCAGGATTACCATCATCGTCGGCGGCATCGCGATCAGGATCATCGCGGTCAGCCGCCCCTGTGCAGTGCGCACGCGCACTTCGCGATAGATTCGAAAACGCTCGCGAATCACCCTCGACAACTCGTCCAGGATTTCCGCCAGATTGCCGCCCGTTTCTTTCTGCACCAGTAGCGCCGTGACGAAGAAGCGGACGTCCATCAACGGAACGCGTTCGGTGAGATTGACGAGCACGTCCCGCAACGGCAGGCCGAGATTCTGCTCTTCAAACGTCTTGCGAAACTCGGACGCAACCGGCTCCGACGATTCCATCGAGATCATTTCAAGTCCTGTGGTGAAAGCGTGGCCGGCGCGCACGGCGCGGCCAAGCAAATCCAACGCTTCCGGAAAGAGCTCCTCAAATTTCCGCATGCGCCGCGTTCGCTTGAACGCAATCACCGCGACCGGAACCGTGGCCACCAATAATCCCGCAAGCGCCCCCAGAGCGAGCCCGTGCAAAAGGCGCGCCACAATTAGAAACGCCGCGAAACCCAGCACGCCGCTGAGCAAAATAACTTTGGCCGGCTTGATCGTCATTCCGCCCTGCTCGATCATCTCCTGCAGCTGCGCCGACCATCCAAACTGCGACATCACCTGGTGGAGCAGCGGAACGCTGCTCAGCATTTCGTCACGAACAAGCAGCAGGTCCGGCGACACTTCGCTGCCGCGGGCCTCCGCCTTTCTCACCGCATCCATCCGCCGCCGCACCACATCCTGATCGTCGCCACCGCTCATGAGCATCCAGATCGCGAGGACGATCCCGCAAACGACTGCAAAAGTCAGGAGTGCAAGCAATGGCGCCATCAACGATTCCTTAATAGCTCCTGGGAACTTCGAACATCGACGACGGCAGCTGAATTCCCGTCACGCCCAGCCGCTCCGCAAATTTCGGGCGAATTCCTGTTGCGATGAACTCACCTAGAACCTCGCCCGTCTCGCGAACGCCTCGCTTCCGGTGCACAAAAATGTCCTGCATCGTCACGACCTCGCCTTCCATCCCTGTGATCTCGGCGAGGCTGATGACTTTTCGCGTGCCGTCGCTGAGCCGGCTCACCTGAACCACCACGTCCACCGCCGATGCAATTTGGCGCCGGATCGCATTGTCGGGAATATTCAAGCTCGCCATTGCAACCATTGTTTCGAGCCGGCTTAATGCATCGCGAGGGGAATTGGCGTGAATCGTGGCCAGCGAGCCGTCGTGGCCGGTGTTCATGGCCTGCAACATGTCGAGCGCTTCTTCGCCGCGTACCTCACCGACGATGATGCGGTCCGGACGCATGCGCAAGGAGTTGATCACCAGTTGCCGTTGCTGTACGGAGCCCTTGCCTTCGATATTGGGCGGGCGCGTCTCCAGCCGGACCACATGCTCTTGATGAAGCTGTAATTCAGCCGCGTCTTCAATGGTCACGATTCTTTCGCGATTGGAGATGTAGGACGAGAGCACGTTCAAGAATGTCGTCTTGCCGGCACCCGTGCCGCCGGAGATCAGAATGTTCAATCTTGCTTTCACGCACCCTTGCAAAAGTTCGAGCATCGCGGGCGTGAGCGTTTTATTCGTCAGCAGATCCTGAGCGCTGAGCCGGTTGTGGCCGAACCGCCGGATAGACATGCATGGGCCGTCCACCGCCAGCGGAGGAATGATCGCGTTCACGCGGGAACCATCGGCCAATCGGGCATCCACCATCGGTGATGACTCGTCTACTCTGCGCCCGATCGCAGAGACGATTCGGTCGATGATGCCCATCAAATGGGCGTCGTCGCGGAACTGAATCGTCGTCAGCTCCAGCATGCCTTTCCGCTCCACATAGACGCGCTTATAGGTATTCACCAAAATGTCGGAGACGGTGGGATCGGCAAGCAGCGGCTCAAGCGGGCCTAGTCCAAAAACTTCGTCGAGAATTTCCGCTGACAGCCGCTCCCGCTCCTGTAAATTCATGGGAGTGGATTCGCCGACGACGAGGCCTTCCAGAATCTGCGCCACTTCCCGGCGAACGTCTTCGCGCTTGATTTCGCCAAGCCGGTCCAGATTCAGCCTCTGGATCAGTTTGCGATGAATCGCCGTTTTGACTGCGCCGTAGTCCGTGCGCCGTGTCGGAAGTGCTCCAGACGACATGCTCTATTACCTCTTCGGTGGAAATAAAAAATTGCCGAGGCCGGCTTTCTTGCCGCCCGCCGCCGGATCGATACCTGTCAACTGGCCCGCCAACTGCCGGTAACGGTTGGTCAAGATATTGTTGTGATTCTCCATTAGCGGCATTCCCAAATTCACGGCCATGCTGGCTTTGCGGAAATCATTCGGCAGGCAGGCAAAAATCGGGCGCTTGATGCTTTTCTCGATGCTCTTCAGCGCCTCTTCATCGCCCTTGTGCCAGCGATTGATCACCACTCGAATCCGTTCCGGGTCGATGCCGAAACCCGTCATGGCGAGCAAGCGGCGCTCGAGAGTCCACAACGACGGAACATTCGCTTCCGCAACCACCAGAATCATCCGCGCGCTTTGAAAGATCGGGTTCCATTCAGAAGAAAATTGCGATCCGACATCCACCAGCACCACATCGGAGCTCGCCTGCGCCACGTTCACCACACGCTCGAGCGGACCGACGCGAATGTTCTGCCACTCTTCCAGTTGCGTTGCGCCCCCCAGGATTTCCAGTTTCGTCTTGTGCGGCGTCAGAAGTCCGCTAAAGAAATGGCTGTCGAGGCGGTCCAGATTTTCCACCGCATCGCGAACGACGAAGCGCGGGTGCAGATCGAGCAACAGGTGGACGTTCCCGAGCGGCCGGGCAAAATCGAGCAGCACAACGTGCTTGCGCGCGTACGTTGAGAGCTGCACGCCAAGATTCACCGCTACCGTCGTGGTGCCTACTCCGCCCTTCGAGCCCATCACCACGATGGCCTTTTCCGCAGCCTTACGTTCGGCGACATGGCCTTCGGCGCGAAAGCGCGTCAGCACGTCTTTTAGCGCTTCTGGAGTCACCGGCTTGTTGATGAAGTCCTGCACTCCGCAGCGCATTGCGTCAAGGAGCGTCTGCTGGTTCGGGGCGCTCGCCGAACACGCGATCAACCGCACCGCAGGCCTCAAACGCCGGAGATGCGCTCCGAAAGTGAAAAAGGGATCGGCCTCGCGCCCTAGATCGAGGAATACGACATCCGGCACGCCTTCGCTCGCGTCCGGCATTTTTTCCGCTGGAATTGTCCATTGCCGGACGGAACCTACCAAGCCGGTTTGCTGCAAGGCAGCCAGAATATGCGCGGCCCCGTCTCGATCGGCGCTCGCAATCGCGGTCGTTAGCATCGTGCCGGTGTCCTTGGTCCTTTGAATTGCGCTCGCAATAGCTTTATCACAAAATCCTTTACTTCTGACCAGGCACCTTAGGCTGTTCGCTTGCGCTCGGTCCCGTCGGCCCGAGGAAGGACTTCGGAAAAAACACGTCCGGCTTTTTCTGGTCCGCGGGAATCGGCTGAACGATTCTCGGCGTGACCATCACCAGCAACTCGTCCTTCGTCTTGTTCAGGCTGCGGCTCGTAAACAGCTTTCCGAGCACCGGAATATCGCCGATGAAGGGAATTTTTGAAAGCTGCTCGGTTACCCGATTGTCAACCAATCCGGCGATCGCGAAGCTTTGTCCATCCTTCAAATCCATTTCAGATTCCACACGCCGCGTCGAGAGCGCCGGAATCACGAAACCCTGAATAGTGAGCGCGTTGGTGAAATCGAGCGCGCTCACTTCGGGCTTCACATGCAAGTGAATCAAGCCGTTCGGTGTGAGCGTCGGCGTAAAGTTCAGCCGCACGCCGAATTCCTTGAATTGAATCGTAATCCCGGCGAACCCACCGCCGGATGAGCCTTGCAGGATCGGAAACGGAAATTCGCCGCCGGCCAAAAAGCTCGCGTCCTTGCCTGACGCCGTCAAAAGGTTCGGCTCCGCAAGAATTTGCAGCACGTTGTTCTGCTGCAGCGCTTCGATCGTTGCCGCCAGGTTGAGATCCGGCCGAAAGATAAAAATGTTGAGTAGATTGCCTACGCCGAGTCCGGAATTGACGCCGTTTGTGGGAGTGACAAGCTGCGGCGGAGAGAATTGCTGAGTCGAAACGATTCCGACGTTCTTCGCGCCGGGCAGGCTCAAGATATTGATCCCAAGCTGCTGCAGCGCCGTCTTGTCCACTTCGGCGAACTTCACTTCCAGCAGGATTTCCCCCGGAGGCGACGCCGGCACTTCCATTAGGCTCGTAACCTTCGGCGTCGTGCCTTTCACAACTTCCAAAATCTTGTCCGCCACTGCCGCCGATGAAATTTTCCCCGATAACATCACCACGTCTTTCGAGGTCTCCACCACCACCGGCTCGTTGGGAAAAACTTCGTGAATTTTTTCGGTCAAGCTTAATACGTCAATGTCGACGGAAACTTCAAACGCCTGACTCTGCTCGTTTTCGTCCCAGATGATCAGCGACACGCCACCCGGCGCGCGTCCATTGACGAGCACTTGCGTGGGGCTTACCACAATCGCTTCCGCAATCGCCGGATCCGCCAGCGAAACGCGCTTGATGCGCGAAGGCGATGTGATTACGAGCGACCGGCCCACCAGCAGATGCAACGCTTGCGGCACTTCGCCCGATTGTTGCGCATCGACCGGGACGCGGGACGTTGCCGCCTGCGCGCTCGCGCCCGATTGCTGTACCGCTTGCGTCGCGAGAGCAGGTTGGGCCGTTGAACTCACGCCCTGAGCATCTGTAAGCACCGCGAGGGAAACAACGAGCGCACCGAGAGCCACGAGGGCGCCGCTGCGCTGCCATAGGGCCTTTCTCTCTCGAATCGAAATTTCCTGAGACATTCGCATCCCCCGTTGGGTGCTCACGGATTTTGAAAGGTCTTCGTTTCGCGCTTATTCCCAACGATTACTTCCACAGTGAATGGAGCCTGAATGGGAGGAGCTGCCTTCGCCGCATAGTGTTTCGGAGGAGCCGCCGCCGGGGCTCCGGAGGAAAACAAGGAAGTCTGCAACACGGCAGGCGGGTTCGTCGATTTCGTGTCGATCGTGTTACGCAGCGAAAGCTGGATTTTCCCCTCCGTGCTGGCCATCGCGAGTTTTGCAGCATCATCCGGAGTCACAAGCAGCGTGATCACAGGAACCGTCTGCGGCTTCCCTTCCCGGTCCTGCTCCACTTTTTGACCGGCTGCCAGCACGCGCACGTTTTCGAGAATCGTCCGAGTGACGTTACCGCCCGACCCGCTCAGCGCGCCCGTCACAAGCACATCGACCATCGTTCCCGGCGTAACGAATCCCGCCACACCTACAACGTCATTCACCGCCACCGACATCGCGCGCATTCCTTCCGGAATCGTGGCCGCAAGTCCGGCGCCCGATTGAAGTGAAGCCAGTTTGCTGTCCAGAATCGGCTCATTCTCAGCCACCGAAGTGATCACCGCGCGATTCGCCACGTCCTCGACCCGCGTAAACATTCCCGCAACCGGCTGCCCCTGCGGCCATGGAATCGTTTTTACATTCGAGCTATCGAGTCGCGTTCCCAATTTCAGCGGCTCGGACGCCACCACGATCCGCTGCATCGTCACCACTGGCTTCGGCGCGGACGCCTGCTGGAACTGCTTGTACACGAAGACGCTCGCGAAGATCCCAAGCACGATCGCGACAACTACTCCGAGCAATCGACTCGAATTCATCAATACATCTCCCTGGCTCGAAACTCAGTACCCGAGATGCCCGGCCACAAAACAAATGACCGCCGCAATCGCGACGGCCACTCCGAATGGCAACTTCAGCAGTCCCGGGTTATCCAGCGAAATCTCCGGATTCGCCCGCAGCCCGAACGTAAGAAATCCCTGCACCAGCACCCACATGTTTTTGAGCGTGCCGATAACTCGATGAGCTCGCATCATCTGCAGCATCCCCATCGCCCCCGCCACGAATATGCTCACCACGAGGACGGCTAGAAACAGCTTCGGCCCAAGAAAAGCCCCGACCGCCGCCATTAATTTCCAGTCGCCCGCTCCGAGCGCTCGCAGCAAAACGAACGGAAGCAGCAGCACCATCGCAAGCCCCGCGCCTTCGAGTGCTCGAGCCGTGCCGTGCCAACCGGCAAGCACCGCATTCGCAGCAATGCCGACACACAGCCCGGTCATGGTCAGCCAATTCGGAATCCGCCGCGTCCGCCAGTCCATCCACCCCGCGTACAACGCGAACGTCAGAGTGAACGCCCAGATTGTCTGTGCTTCCGTCATCGCACCGCCGACAAGAAAATCTTCTCTCGAGCGACGTCACCCGGCCTTTAGACCGCTGCCGGGATGGATGATTAGGTGGACGAGACTGCGCTGGTCAGAGTCGTTGATGCACCCGCGAATGCTTGATTGATCGCTGACCCAAGGCC
>JBOGNA010000018.1:0-84084 GCA_050746925.1 Candidatus Acidiferrales bacterium | reverse complement strand
GCTGCGATCCTACCCTAAGTCTGTTGCGGGAGCGAGCTATTCAATAAAGTATTTATACTGGTTTAGATACGTCCACCAACTTAAATCAAGAGCAGCTCGTAGGGTGGGTAGTGAGAAGTCCTGACTGCGCTGCGGGAATCGTCTAATGGGTCTTCCCAAAATGGGAAGGCGGCGGCCCGTAATCGAGCTCAGCCCTAAGTGCGCACGAGGCGAAAATTTTAATGTGTTTCGTTCGAGCGAGATAGCGGCTGAAAATCGCAATTCACACCAACAACCGGTTGCAGACGCGTTTTGATTTTGCTACCGTCGCGGCTGGATGATGAAAATGGAGCGACGAGGCGACAAGGACGGGCCGGCGAAAGGCGGGCCCGCCTGCAAGCGGCGCGGCAAGCGGCGCCCCTACGGAGGGAATGAGACAAGGGGCAACGACGCCGGCCCGCCAGCAGGCGGCGCGGCAGGAGAGATCCCTCGACTTCGCTCCCTTCGAGGCTCCCTTCGAGGCTCAGGGCAGGCAGGGCAGGCGGGTCCGATTTCGGGACTCCGGTGGAGTCCATCGGACTCCAGAAACCGGAGATGACAAGCGACGCGGGGCGGCGCGGCAGGCGCTACAAGGACTCGCGTGGCGGCTGCCACGTGGCGCAGGCACAATGGAAAACAGGCGAGGCGCGGGCGCAGCGAGCAGCGCCCCTACGGACGAGAAAGCGGCGAGAGGCGATGATGCCGGCCCGCCAGCAGGCGGCGCGGCAGGCGCTACAAGAATCGGCGGGCAAGCGCTACGAACCTCGCGCGGGTCGCGGCTTAGCCGTTGCGAATTGAGAGTGGCGAATTGCCGATGACGGAGGCGGACGCAGCTTTTGCGGCTTGCGGCTGGGCGGCCTTCGTTGGCTTCGCTGCTTTGGGCGGCGCGGCCTTACGGGTTTCCCAGGCTTTGCTGAGCGCTTCGCGGCGCGCGAGCACGTAGGATTTGGCTTCGTCGAAGCTGCGATAGACCTTCGTTCCCTTGATCATGTTGCAGGAGCGGCAGCAGGCGACGAGATTGCGATCGTCCTTCTTTCCTTTGCGCGCGCGCGGAACTACGAAATCGACCGACATGGCGAGCGCGTTTTCGAAGCTGGCCATTCCGTCGAGTCCGCAGTATTGGCAGCGGTAGCCGTCGCGTTCCAGAATGCGCAGGCCTTCTTCGCGGGTCACCGGTCGTTCTACTAACGTCAGAGTGGTTAAGTCTAGCGGCATCGGACACCTCCGAGTCGAAAATTCTCTCTCGTGGGCCAGGGTTCGGAATTCGACTCTTGCGGGAAACGATAAGTCCGGGCGGTGGCGAGTGTCAAGCGCGGATCGGTTGCGGCGAGGTTTGGTGGCGCAGGCACTCTTGCCTGCGAGGTCGAAGAGGGCGCAGCCCGCCGGCAGACGGCGCGGCAAGCAAGCAGCGCCCCTACGGAAGAATGAAGGCGAGAGGCGAAGCGGTTCCTTCACCCGGTTGACGGCAGCGGCGCTTGATCCTTCGTCGCTGCCGCTCCTCAGGATGAAATGACGCGCATAAAAGCGCGCGTCATTTCACAAAAGTCAAACCATGCGGAACGAGGTGCGGGAACACGTAGGCGTAGAGCATTACGATTATGCCGACGATCGAGCCGAGCGCGATCGAGTGCCAGAAAACGAAGCGGAAGATGATGCCTTCGTTGCCGACTTGCTCGGTGGCCGCGGTGGCGATGGTGATCGATTGCGCGTCCACCATTTTGCCCATCACGCCGCCGGCGCTGTTGGCGGCGCACATCAGCACCGGATCAATGCCGAGTTGCTGGGCGGTGATTTTCTGTAAACTCCCGAAGAGCGCGTTGGACGACGTGTCGCTGCCGGTGAGCGCGACGCCGAGCCAGCCGAGGAATGTTCCGAAAAATGGATAGAACCAGCCGGTTCTGGTGAAGGCGAGGCCTAAGACGGCGTCGAGCCCGGAATAGCGCGTGACGAAGCCCAGGCCCAGCATGAACGAGATGGCGATCATCGCGAGGCGCATGCGAGTGAGAGTTTTCCAGAAAACTTTCATGAGCGCAATCGGGCCGAGACCGAGGAGCGTGCCGGCAACGATGGCGGCGAGGAAGCAGCCGGTACCGGTGGCGGTGAGCCAGTTGAAATCAAAGCGCGCCGCTTCGGGCGTGGGTTTGGTGACGACGGGAGCGGCGCGGGTGACGGCCTTGTGCAGATAGGGGACGTCCCAAACGTGCGTAGTGGCTTTATTGACCGGATTCTTGAATTGCGGCAAGCCCCAGACAAGGACGAAGAGCGAGAGAATCGCGAACGGCATCCAGGCTTTCAGCACGACGGACGCGGGATATTTTTTCGGCGAGACGTAGCCGTCGTATTCCTTCGCGGGCCAGTTGCCGCCCATGTCGTCGGCGACGGTGCCGGTGGGAGCCGCTGGGACGGCGGCGCCTTCGGGTTTGTCATAATCGAAGCGCCAGATTTTTTTCGGCTTCCAGAAGTGGAGGAAGGCGAGGGTAGCGAGAATGGAAACGACTGCGGCGGCGATGTCAACGAGGTTGCTGTCAACATGATTCGACCAGAGATATTGCGTGATGGAAAATGAGACGCCGACAACGAGGATCGCAGGGAAGACTTCGAATGTGTCCGACCAGCCGACCATCGTGCGGACGAGCCAGAAGGGAACGATGATTGCGGTGAACGGAAGGATGCGCCCGACCATCGCACTGAGGTCGGATTCGGGCAGGCCGGAAACGGCGGCGAGCGCGTGAACGGGCGTTCCGATGGCGCCCCAGGCGACGGGCGCGGTGTTGGCAATCAGGTTGAGCGCGGCGGCATGGAACGGACGGAAGCCGAGGCCGATCATGAAAGCGCCGGCGATGGCGACGGGAGCGCCGAAGCCCGCGCATCCTTCGATGAAGGCGCCGAAGCAGAAGGCGACGAGGAGAACCTGGAGGCGGCGGTCTGGCGTGATGCTCGCGATCGATTCCTTCATGATTTCAAACTGGCCGGTTTCGACGGAGATGTCGTAGAGATAGACCGCGGCGAGAACAATCCACGCGATTTTTAGAACACCGAACGCGACGCCGTAAGCAAAGGAGGAAGTGGCCAGCAAGGCCGGCATGTGGAACACGAGGACGCCGACGAAGACGGCAGTGGCGGCGCCGCCGATGGCGCACCAGTGCGGCTTGATTTTTAGTCCGGCGAGCATCGTGAAGAGGACGATGATCGGCAGGGCGGCGACGAGGGTGGAGAGCCACCAGTGGCCGAGCGGGTCGTACACCTGGGTCCAGTTCATCTAGAACTCCTTGGAGAGAGGTTGCGCGCCCGGCACGCAGTCTGGGCGCTCATATATCCTTGGAGATGAAGAAAGTCAAGACGGATGAGCGAGCGATAAACGGACACACCGCAAGGAGATCGGGAAGGCGAACGGCCACGAAATAAATTGACACTCAGGTGACGGCTGCACATAATACGCTCGTTGACGGACCCTGATTTTCTGGAGTCAACCATTTCTCCGGTTCTCAATCCGGGCAGATGCTTCGAGAGCCGCGCTGAAGTCGGAATTTGCGCGCGGCCGTCCTTTCTTTTTGTTCCAGCAATTTTTCAAGCGAGCGCAGGTGTCTCTCGATGCTTTGTGTCACCGGGTTTCGCTCGCGTACGTCCTTGTGATTTGGAGCCAGCGCCCAAACCAGTCTGCGAGTGAGCAGCGGAGGAACGAGCTATGGAGACGAGTCGTCGAAACTTCCTAAAGGTGGCGGGACTTGGAGGAGCGGCAGCGACGGTCTTCGGGTTCGATCTCGCTCCGGCGTATGCCGCCATGCGCGAACTGAAGATCGCGCGCGCGACCGAGACTCGCTCGACCTGCCCGTACTGCGCGGTGAGCTGCGGCGTGATTATTTACACGCTGGGCGACAAAGCCAAGAACGTGACGCCGCAGGTGATTCACGTGGAAGGCGACCCGGATCATCCGATCAATCGCGGCACGCTGTGTCCGAAGGGCGCGTCGCTCGAACAGGACATCATGAATCCGCGGCGGCTGCTGAAGCCGCAAGTGCGTCGTCCGGGCGGGACGGACTGGGAGGATATTTCCTGGGACCAGGCGCTTGATGAAGTGGCGGCGTGGACGAAGAAAACGCGCGATGAGACGTTCGTCGAGAAGGACGCGAACGGGAAGACGGTGAACCGCTGCGAGGGAATCGCGTTCACGGGCGGCTGCACCGATACCAACGAATTCAACTATCTCGCGGTGAAGAGCATGCGCAGCCTGGGGGTCTGCTACCTGGAAAACCAGGCCCGTGTTTGACACGGCCCCACGGTCTCAAGTTTGGGACCAACGTTCGGACGCGGGGCGATGACGAATGGCTGGGTGGACATCAAGAACACCGACATGATGTTGATCATGGGTGGCAATCCTGCGGAGAATCACCCCTGCGGTTTCAAGTGGGCCATCGAAGCGAAACGCAACCGCAACGCCAAGATGATCGTGGTGGACCCGCGCTTCACGCGAACCGCTTCGACTTCCGATCACTTCTGCCAGATTCGCGCCGGGTCGGACATCGCTTTCCTGGGCGGATTGATTCACTACGCGCTTGAGAACAATCGCATCGCGAAGGAGTACGTCCTCAACTACACGAATGCCGCCTTCATCGTGAAGGAGGGATTCAAGCTCCCCGAAGACGGTCTGTATTCCGGATTCGATGCGGAGAAGAAAACCTACAACAAGTCCACCTGGAACTATCAGGAGGGCGGCGCAGTTTCAGGGAAAGGCGCCGCCGCTGATCCCCCCGCAAACGCGGCTCATGCGCCAGCTCCTGCACCAGCCAAGCCCGGCGCGCCTGCCGCTCCCCCGCCGCCGGTTCTTTTGCCGGCGAATACTGCTTACGACCTCTCGCTCGAACATCCGCGGTGTGTCTTTCAGCTTTTGAAGAAACAGTACTCGCGGTACACACCGGAAGCGGTGGAGAAAATCACCGGCATTCCCAAAGACCGCCTGTTGAAGGCCTACGACATGTTTACGTCCATCCGCAAGGACGGCGACATGAAGAAGGTGGGGACGATCATCTACGCGGTAGGCTGGACGCAGCACACGTTCGGCACGCAGATCATTCGCACTGCGGCGATGACGCAGTTGCTCCTTGGAAACGTGGGACGCGCGGGCGGCGGAGTAAACGCGTTGCGCGGGCACTCCAATATTCAGGGTGCAACCGACCTCGCCGGGATTTTCGACATTCTGCCCGGCTATCTGAAAATGCCGAATCCCAACGACACGGATTTCGCGACCTATATCAAGCGCACGACACCGACATCGTCCAAGCCGAACGTATGGGATTCCTTCAACTACTGGTCGAACACTCCGAAGTTCTCGGTTTCGCTGCAGAAAGCGCTGTACGGAGACGCAGCCACAAAACAGAACGACTGGGCGTTCCACTATCTGCCGAAAATCGACCGCGACTATTCATGGACGCAGATTTGGGACCAGATGTACCGCGGCAACATTAAAGGGATGTTCGCGTTCGGGATGAACGGCGTGATGATCGGGCCCGACACGCAGAAAAATATCGATGCGCTGAAGAAAGCCGATTGGCTCGTGGTTGGTGAGATTTTTCCCGACGAGACTAGCGAGTTCTGGCGCGCGCCGGGCACCACGACCGCCGACATGAAAAACATCAAGACCACGGTCTATCGCCTGCCGTGCGCGGGATTTGCCGAAAAGGACGGAACGATGGTCAATTCCGCCCGCTGGCTGCAGTGGAAGAATGTAGCCGTTCCGCCTCCGGGAGATGCGCGACTGGACCAGGACATTCTGGCGGACATCTTCCTGCGTATTCGGGCGCTCTATCAAAAAGACGGCGGAAAGTTCCCCGATGCGCTGCTGCATTGCACGTGGGCCTACACGAACCCGCAGCATCCGTCCCTCGCGGAAGTCGCCAAGGAAATCAACGGGAAAGCGATCGCGGATTTGAAGGACGATAAAACCGGACAGGAAATCAAGGCCGGACAACAGTTGCCGGGTTTCGCGTGGCTGAAGGACGACGGAACGACGTCGTCCGGAAACTGGCTATATTGCGGGTCCTGGACCGAAGCGGGCGCGCTGCTGCAGCGCCGGGGTACGGAAGATCCCTCCGGCCAGGGGATTTATCCGAACTGGGGTTGGTCGTGGCCGATGAACCGGCGCGTGATGTACAACCGCGCATCTTGCGACCTCGAAGGGAAGCCGTGGGACCCCTCTCGCAAGCAGGTATGGTGGAACGAAGGCGCGCAAAAATGGGTGGGGAACGACGTTCCAGACTTCAAGCCCGATTCGCACCCGAAGGACCACATGGGGCCGTTCATCATGAATCCGGAGGGGGTCGGCAGGCTGTTCGTGCCAATCGGCGCGGTGACGGACGGTCCGTTCCCGGAACATTACGAACCGATCGAAAGCCCGGTCAAGAATTTGTTTCACCCGGAGCAGTCGAATAATCCGGTAGTGAAAAAGCTGACCACCGCCGCCGACAAGTACGGTACTCCCGAGCAAGGATACACGGTGGTTTGCACCACGTACCGTCTGACGGAGCAATACCACTACTGGACGAAAAACAATCCCATGGACGTGCAGCTGATTCCCGAGCCGTTCGTGGAAATTCCCGTGGAGCTGGCAGATGACCTGGGGATTCGCGGATCGGAAAAAATCAAGGTGACCAGCATCCGCGGAACGTACATCGCAAAGGCCTTCGTCACGCGGCGAATCAAGCCGATGCAGATCGACGGCAAGAAGGTTTACCAGATCGGGCTGCCAATCCACCAGGGGTTCCGCGGAATTAAAGAGGACGAAGACAGGAACGCGCGAACGCCGGCAAATCTCCTGACGCCGACCGTGGTCGATCCAAACGCCTACACCCCTGAATCCAAGGGCTTCCTCGTAAAGGTAGAAAAGGCATGAGCCAAATCAACCTAGAAGTCCGCGCGATATCGGGCCATGCCGGTTCGGTTCCCGGCACCGGGCTCAAACGGGAATTTGAAGTCTGCAAGCTGATCGACACGTCCACCTGCATCGGCTGCAAAGCGTGCGAGGTGGCGTGCCTGGAGTGGAACGGCTACTCGTTCAGCGAAACCGTGTTCGACAACTCGTATCAGACGATGCCGAATACGGCGTGGAATTACTGGAATCTGATCCGCTTCAACGAGTACGAACATCCCGAGCACGGCATGATGCTGTTGATGCGCAAAGACCAGTGCATGCATTGCGAGGATCCCGGCTGCCTGGCGGCGTGCCCGGCAGACGGCGCGATCGTGCAATACGTAAACGGGATCGTCGATTTTCAGCAGGAGCATTGCATCGGTTGCGGGTATTGCATGACGGGCTGCCCCTTCAATATTCCGAAGTTCAGTCCCGGCGCGCGGAAGGTGTTCAAGTGCACGCTGTGCGTAGATCGCGTGAGCGCGGGGCTCGAGCCGGCTTGCATCAAGTCGTGCCCGACGGGCTGCCTGCATTTCGGCACGAAGGACGACATGAAGTTCCTCGCCGAGAAGCGGGCGAAGCAACTGCGGGACGTCTCGGGCTTCAAGGACGCGGGCGTGTACGATCCCTCCGGAGTGAATGGGACGCATGTGATCTACGTGCTGCACGACGCAAAAAATCCCGAGCTCTATGGTGGACTGCCGGCCGATCCGCGCGTTCCCTGGAGCGTGCAGCTGTGGAAGAAGCCGCTCAAGTGGCTTGGCAATATTGCGATCATCGGCGGCGTGCTGGGCGTGGCGATTCACTATCTGCGATTCGGGCCCAAAGTGGTGCAAGAAGATGAACCGGGGGCATTGACGCCGACGCCCAGGCCGGGGCAAGAGCGCGGGCCGGAGGCACGACCATGAGCGAAGCCGCCATTCTCCCCAAGAACCGAGTGTTGCGTTACACGTTTCACGAGCGATTCATCCACTGGATGGCGGGGCTGTCCTACATCTACCTGATGCTCACCGGTCTCGCGTTCTGGTCGCCGTGGCTTTTCTGGATCGCGGTGATTTTCGGCGGCGGTACGATCGCGCGCGAATTGCATCCCTGGATCGGGTTAATTTTCGTTATCGCGGTGGTGCTGATGTTCCGGATGTGGAACACGCAGATGCACGAGACCGCCGTG
Organism: Candidatus Acidiferrales bacterium; assembly: GCA_050746925.1. Classification (GTDB taxonomy): domain Bacteria; phylum Acidobacteriota; class Terriglobia; order Acidiferrales; family UBA7541; genus Palsa-295. The sequence goes on along the minus strand of JBOGNA010000018.1, from coordinate 75,991 downwards.
GACAAAGAGTGGTGGGACGCGGTCGGCCACTACATTCGAAATGAAGAAGACGAAGTGCCGACAGTGGGCCGCTTCAACGGCGGGCAGAAACTGCTCTTTTGGGGATTTTTCTGGTGCGGCATTCTGCTATTCCTCAGCGGACTGATTCTGTGGTTCCCGCACTGGATTCCGTGGAATCTGCGATTCCTGCGATATGCCGCGGTGCTGGTGCACGCGTCTTCCGCCCTGATCACGATCGGCCTGTTCATCATTCACGTGTACATGGGCGTGGCGCTGGAGCGCGGTTCGTTTGGCTCGGTGATTCGCGGCGATGTATCGGCGAACTGGGCCAAGCGCTATCACGGCATCTGGTACGATCAAATCACGCGCGGCAGCGCGGCGAGGAAATGAAAAGTGGCAAGTGGGACGTTCGAATCGAGCGGGCTCGTGAGTTAGTTTCCACCTATCCTTCCGCAGCCGAGGGCCTTCGTTTCTACGGGCATATCGCCCAATTCCAGCGCTCTTTGTATGGCGAGCTCGAGAACCAGTGCGGGACAGCGCAGGTGGCTCGCGCTCCCGGCACGTTGAAACAGGAGTTTGATCCTTTCGTGCTGCTGCCGCGATTCGGTCCGTTTCTTGCAATCGTGAAGGAAAATGCGCCCGAGCCTCTCGCGCGCGGGGCCGCTGAGTTGCGCGCGACCGGCGTAAATCTGTGGCAGGAAATTCTCACGGGATACTGGCAGACGGGAGCAGACTCGACTTCTGCTACGCCGGACGATCGCGAAGCGTCACAGATGTTTCTCGCGTGGACGTTCCTCCAACCCTACGCCGAGTATCTTGCGGATTACACCGCGCGTCCGCCGCTGCACTCCACACCGTCGGTCTGTCCGCTGTGTTCGTCGAAGCCGCTCGTGGGAGTGTTGCGGACGGAAGGGGATGGCGGCAAGCGCTTCTTGATTTGCTCGCTGTGCGCCACCGAATGGGATTTCCGGCGGCTCGTCTGCGCCGCGTGCGGCGAGGAGGACGTGCATAAGCTTGCGGTTTACAGCGCGAAGGAAATTGGGCACGTGCGCGTCGAGGCGTGCGACACCTGCCATCAGTACATCAAGACGGTTGACTTAACGAAGGATGGGCACGCAGTGCCCCTGGTGGATGAACTTGCGACAATTCCTCTGAACCTGTGGGCCGCCGAGCATGGCTACGCGAAGATTCAAAGCAATTTGCTGGGAATCTAGCGCGCCGCATCAATTGCCGCGGGCACGATCGCATCCGGACGCGTCGAATTGAAACGCCCCGCCAAAATCTGAAACCTGTTCGAAGCGTAACACATCTATTACAGTCTAAGTCCTGTGTGAGGGTTTAGAATTCCGCGTGCGATAATGGGATATTGGCGCGTGGCCAGAATTCCCGCAAGGCGCTGCGCGGAACAGCGCAAACCTCTGATGCCGCAAATCAGGAATTGGGTGTAATCGATGTGGATTGTTCGACTTGCTTTACGCCGGCCCTACACGTTCGTGGTGGCGGCGATATTGCTTTTGGTTTTGGGCCCGGTGGCGATTCTCCGCACTCCTACGGATATTTTCCCGAACATTAACATTCCCGTTGTCAGCGTGATTTGGAATTTCGGTGGCCTTGAGCCCGAAGAGATGTCGAACCGCATTACGTACATCTACGAGCGCGTGCTGACGACGACGGTCAACGACATCGAGCACATCGAATCGCAATCCTTCAACGGAATCGGCATCACGAAAGTATTTTTTCATCCAGGCGTGCAAATCGCCAATGCCGTGGCGCAAGTAACGGCGATTTCACAGACGATCGTTCGGAATTTTCCCCAGGGCACCACGCCGCCGCTGGTCATTCAGTACAACGCATCCACGGTGCCGATCTTGCAGCTTGCCCTATCGGGGCAGGGGTTGAACGAGCAGCAGCTGTTTGACGCGGGCGTGAATTTTATTCGCACCGGGCTGATTACAGTCCCTGGTGTAGCAATTCCATATCCCTACGGCGGGAAGCAGCGGCAGATTATGGTCGATCTAAATACCGCAGCGCTGCAGTCCAAAGGCCTGTCACCGAGCGACGTGGTGAACACGATCGGCAACCAGAATCTGATTCTACCCGGCGGGACGGCGAAGATCGGTTCCTTCGAATATCAGGTGGACATGAATGGGGCGCCGTCGAGCGTCACCGAGCTGAACAATTTGCCGATCAAGAGCGTGGGCGACTCGACGGTGTACATCCACGACGTCGCGTTTGTGCGCGACGGATATCCTCCGCAGACGAATATCGTTCGTGTGGACGGGTCGCGATCGGTGCTGATGTCGGTGCTGAAATCCGGCGACGCCTCGACGCTCGACATTATCAACGGGATCAAGGAGAAGATCCCAGTGATCCAGGCCTCGCTGCCGAATCATGTCGATATTCATCCGGTGTCGGACCAGTCGCTGTTCGTGCGCGCGTCGATCCAGGGGGTGGTTCGCGAAGGCGCGATTGCGGCGGGACTGACCGGGCTGATGATTCTGATTTTCCTGGGCAGCTGGCGGAGCACGATTATCATCGCGGTTTCGATTCCGCTTTCGATTCTCACTTCGTTGATCGTACTGAGCGCGCTGGGAGAAACGATCAACATCATGACGCTGGGCGGACTCGCGCTGGCAGTGGGAATCCTGGTGGACGACGCGACGGTGGAAGTGGAAAACATCAACCGCAATTTCGACCAGGGCAAGGAAATCGTGCAGGCGATTCTGGACGGCGCATCGCAAATCGCCGTGCCAGCGCTGGTATCCACGCTTTCGATCTGCATCGTGTTCGTGCCGATGTTTTTCCTTTCGGGCGTTGCGAAATATCTGTTCGTTCCATTGGCCGAGGCGGTGTGTTTCGCGATGCTGGCATCGTATCTGCTGTCCCGAACCCTCGTGCCTACCATGGCGCGGTATCTGCTAGTGGCGCGCACCGAAGACGAGCGGCGTGAAGCTTCGCGCGCGTCCGGCAATCCGTTCGTGCGCATGCAGGAAAAATTCGAAGTGGGCTTCGAGAAATTCCGCGAAAAGTACCACCGATTGCTGGACACGTCGATTCACCACAGGAAATTGTTCATCGTCGTATTTCTCGCGGCTTGCGTGCTTTCGTTTGCGCTGCTTCCGTTCGTGGGGGAAGATTTCTTCCCGAGTGTGGACAGCGGCGAATTCAAGCTGCACCTGCGGGCGCCGACGGGTACGCGCATCGAGGATACAGCTGCGCTGTGCGACCAGGTGGAGGCCGATATTCGCCGGCAAATTCCTCCCAAGGAGCTTGTGGCGATCATCGACAACATCGGGCTGCCCTACAGCGGCATCAATCTTTCCTACAGCACGTCGGCGCCGATCGGCCCGGCCGACGCCGACATTCAGGTGGAACTGGCGCACGACCATCGGCCGACGAAGGAATACATTCACGAGCTGCGGGTGAAGCTCCTGCACGATTTCCCCGGCGTTACGTTTTACAACTTGCCCGTGGATATCGTGACACAGATTCTGAATTTCGGATTGCCCGCGCCGATCGACGTTCAGATCGTGGGACGCAACCTGGAAGCAAACCGGACGTTTGCCGAAAACCTGATCAACAAGCTGAAGTTCATTCCGGGCGCGATCGACCTGAGAATTCAGCAGCCGTTCAACTATCCGAAATTTCACTTTGAGTCGGATCGGACGAAAACGAGCCAGGTGGGATTCACGCAGAGAGATGTGGCGAATAATCTACTGATCTCGCTCAGCGGCAGCTCGCAGACGACGCCCACATTCTGGCTCGATCCGCGAACTGGAGTGAGTTACAACATCGCCACGCAAACGCCACAGTACCGGATCGATTCGCTGCAGGATCTTGAGAATATTCCGGTCGCAAATGGTGTCGCGCGTCCGCAGATCCTCGCAAGCCTTGGTACCTTTACTCGCGGTTCCGAGATGGCGGTGGTCTCCCACTACAACATTCAACCGGTGATCGACATCTTCGGGGCAGTGGAGGGCCGCGACCTGGGAGGAGTGGCACGCGACATCACAAAGATTCTCGATGATTCACGGAAAGATTTGCCGCAAGGCTCGCAAATCATCGAGCGAGGACAGATTCAGACGATGCGGTCGTCGTTTATCGGACTGCTGGCAGGGCTGGCCTTCTCGATTCTTCTCGTGTACTTGCTGATCGTTGTGAACTTCCAGTCCTGGCTTGATCCCTTCATCATTTTGATGGCGTTGCCGGCGGCGCTCGCGGGGATCGTGTGGATTTTGTTCGTGACGGGAACGACGGTGAGCGTTCCGGCGCTGACTGGAGCGATCATGTGCATGGGCGTGGCCACGTCGAACAGCATTCTCGTCATCAGCTTCGCGAAAGAGCGGCTCGAAGAAGGAGAAGATCCGGGAGAGGCGGCGCTCAACGCCGGATTTACCCGCTTCCGCCCTGTGTTGATGACGGCGCTGGCGATGATCATTGGCATGTTGCCGATGTCGCTGGGGCTGGGCGAAGGCGGTGAGCAAAACGCGCCGCTCGGACGCGCGGTGATCGGTGGCCTGCTGTTTGCGACGGTCGCAACATTATTCTTTGTACCGGTATTCTTCAGCTTTGTGCACAGCTGGCGTCAAAGCAAGTCGCAGGACGCTGCTGCTTAGTTGTCCGGCGCGGACGGAATTCCGCGCAACAAGCCGGCACGCATGATCGTGCGAGGCGCGAATGCGAAGTGGAAGAGGAGATATGGCTCAGACTGAACAGATGGCAGGGCAGCCGGAACCTGGTGGCGCCACGCCTCCACGCGAGGCCGGTCCAAAACACGGCATCTTGATCGCCGTGGTGGTGCTCGCGATCGTTGCGGCGGTCGTTATCGGCGGCATCGTTCCGCGATTGAAGGCCAAGGCCGCGCTCAAGAGCGAGACGTACGACCTCGCCGTGCCGAACGTCAACGTGATGCATCCGAAGCAGGGCGCTCCACAACGGGAAATCGTGCTGCCGGGGAACATGCAGGCCTTCACGGATTCTCCGATTTACGCTCGCACGAATGGCTATCTGAAAAAATGGTACGTCGATATCGGCGGACGCGTGAAGGCGGGGCAATTGCTTGCCGAAATTGAGACTCCCGAGGTCGATCAGCAGTTGCAGCAGGCGCGCTCGCAACTCAATACCGCCAAGGCGAATTACAATCTCGCGCAAATCACTTCGAACCGCTATCAGGAGCTTAAGAACACCGATTCAGTGGCGCAGCAGGACGTGGACAATGCGCTCGGGGCCGAGCGGGCGAATGCAGCGACGGTTTCCGCCGCGGAATATCAGGTGAAATATCTCGAGCAGCTCGAATCATTCAAGAATATTTACGCGCCGTTTGACGGCATCATCACCGTGCGTAATACCGATGTGGGTCACCTGATTAATTCAGGCGCCGGCACGGCTGCCACGGAGTTGTTTCACATTGCGGCAATCCGCACGCTTCGCGTCTATATCAACGTTCCGCAGCAATTCTCACCTTCCGCCAAGCCCGGCTTGATTGCGAATCTCACTCTCCAGGAATTTCCCGGCCGGAAATTCCAGGGCAAGCTCGTGCGGACCGCAAATGCAATCGATCTCGCCACGCGCACGCTTCTAGTGGAAGTGGACGTCGATAATCTGACCGGCGAATTGTTGCCGGGAGCTTTTGCGGAAGTTCACCTGTCGGTTCCGTCCGGAGCGCCCACTTTCATTTTGCCTGTCAGCGCGCTGATTTTCCGGTCGCAAGGCTTGCAAGTGGCCACCGTGAAAGACGGAAACCGCGCCGCGCTCACGAACATCATTCTCGGCCGCGACTTTGGCGGGGAAGTAGAGGTTGTCTCCGGGCTCCAGGCTGACGACGAAGTGATCATAAATCCTCCGGACTCGCTGATTGCTGGAGAAACGGTTCGAGTGGCGCCGGCAGCTCAGCCAGCGTCTCCCTCCGGAGGAAGCAAGAAGTGAAATTGACTCTCCACTCGGAATCACTCCGCGACGGTCTGTTTTCGCGGAAATCAACAAGGGTGTTGGGGCTGAGCCTTGCAGCAGTGTGTTTTCTTTTCGGATGCACGGTTGGGCCGAACTACGTTCGCCCGCCTGCAGATGTGCCCACAGATTTCAAGGAAATGGGCAACTGGAAGCCCGCGCATCCGAGCGACCAGGTGACCAAAGGCAACTGGTGGGAGATTTACGAGGACCCGCAGCTCAACGCGCTCGAAGAGCAGGTCGACGTCTCGAACCAAAGCCTGAGAGCGGTGCAGGAACAATACGCGCAAGCGCGCGCGGCGATACGAATTTCGCGCGCAGACTACTACCCCACGGTGGCGGGCGGTGCGTCCGCGACGCGCACTCACGTTTCAAGTAACAACCCTCTGTTCGTCGCGAAATCGCCGAAGAGCGACTACGCCGACTACACGATACCGATTGATGCTTCGTGGGAACCGGATCTCTGGGGCCGCGTGCGCCGCACGGTGGAAGCAAGCCGTTCGGAAGCGCAGGCCACGGCCGCAGACGTTGCGAATGTGAGTCTGACGCTCCACGCCGAACTCGCGATGGACTATTTCCAACTGCGAGGGCTCGACGCGCAACGGAATCTTCTCGACTCCACCGTCGTAGCGTACGAAAAAGCGCTCGATCTCACACAGAACCGCTACAAAGCCGGTCTCGCCTCGGCCGTCGATGTGGCGCAAGCGGAGACGCAGCTGAGGACCACGCGCGCGCAAGCGATCGATGTAGGCGTGAATCGCGCCGCGTTCGAGCACGCGATCGCGGTGCTAACCGGAAAGCCGCCTTCACAATTCGCGTTGCCGAGTTCGCCGCTGCGCGCGGCACCCCCGGCCATTCCGCCGGGACTGCCCTCCGATCTGCTCGAACGCCGACCGGACATCGCCGCGTCCGAGCGCCGCATGCAGGAATCAAACGCGCAGATCGGCGTCGCGAAATCGGCCTACTACCCGCTCGTCACGCTCACCGGATCGGGCGGATTTGAAAGCGGCGTATTTACCACGCTGCTGCAGGGCCCTTCGGGGCTATGGGCGATCGGCGCCGCGGCGAGCGAAACAATCTTCGAAGGCGGCCGTCGCCATGCCGCTACCGCACAGGCGCAGGCCGCCTACAGAGAGTCGATCGATAATTATCGACAGACGGTGCTCAGCGCGTTCCAGGAAGTGGAGGATAACCTCGCGGCGCTGCGCATTTTGAACGACGAAGAAGTCGTCCAGCAATCCGCCGTTACTTCCGCCGAGCACTCGCTCGCGCTTTCGATCAATCGTTACAAGGGCGGCATCGTCAATTATCTCGAAGTGATCACGGCGCAAAATGCCGCGCTTTCCGACGAGGTCACCGAAGTGAGTATCCTGACGCGCCGTATGCAGGCCAGCGTGCTGCTGGTGAAGGCGATCGGCGGCAGCTGGAGCGTCTCCCAAATCCCTCGCGTATAGCCCTCTTTCGCCGCTTATGGTACACATGAGCGCGTTCCGTACGCGCATCGGGCGCGCTTCTGTGCGAGGTATCGTTCTTGAGCCGGCGTAAATCGAGAGGATCGGGAATCACGCTGCGGGATGTCGCACAGGCAAGCGGCGTCTCTCCGGCGACCGTTTCGATCGTCCTCAATAATGCGCCTCTCGCGCGCTACATCCCGCTTTCCACCAAAGACCGCATCGCGAAAGCGGCGAAGAAACTCGGCTACCGTCCCAAATTCGCTTCCCGTTTCGCGGGAGCGAAGCGCAACCGCTCGGTGGGCGTAATGGTGTGCGATATCACCGACCCCTTCTGCACGCTCATTGTCCGCGGTATCGAGAATTCGTTGTACGAAGCGTCGTACCTGCCGGTGTTTACCGACGTGCACAATCAGCGCGGCCGGTTTGACCGCTACCTTGAAATGCTGCTGGCATCGCCGGTCGAAGCCCTGGTGATCCTGGCGAACTGGCTTTTTATCGATATCGATCTGCTCGCCGATCTCGAAAAGCGGAATATCCCCACCGCGATGATCGGCAGGGAACTGAAGACAGGAAGCGTCAGCTCGGTGATGGTGGACAACGAAGCGGGTGCGCACGTTGCCATGGAGCATCTGTATTCGCTAGGCCATCGCAAGATTGCATTTATTCGCGGGCCGAAAATGCTCGGCGACAGCGCGCCTCGCTGGCGCGGCGTGCGTTCCTTTGCGCGGTCGGTGGGCCTCGAGATCGATCCGGCGCTCGTCGTGAACCTTCCCGATTCGCTCGACCACAATTCCGGATTCGAATATGGATTCAAACTCACCGAGGAGCTACTGAAGCAGAAGAAGCGCTTCACCGCCGTGATGGCGTTCGACGACATGACCGCCTTTGGTACGATTCGCGGCCTCGCCCGCGCCGGGCTGAAAGTTCCCGACGATTGCTCCGTGATCGGTTTCGACGATGTGATTCCGGGCGGACTTTCGTTTCCATCGTTGACCACGGTGCGCCAGCCGATGGAGGCGCTGGGAAGCTCCGCCGTCGGCATCGTGATGGAGGGAATTAATGCCGCGGCCGAAGACCGGGAGTTCGAACCTGTCCACCGCAAACTCGCGCCGGAACTCGTTGTGCGGGAATCGACGCGCGCGGTGATGTAGCGGCGCCGCGATGTGGCGGCACGATGTTCCGGGAGAACTTTGGCCTTGACAGCCGGCCGACCTGGAATCATAGTTCGATTTAATAAAGTTTAATAAATGCTGATTGTGTTGCCGGAGCGCGGCCCTTGATGGTGACGGTTCCCTTGATTGCCGGGCGAAAAAGTAGCCGGCTCAACATTCCTACCGCAAAGGTCTTTCTGTTTCTGTTGTTACACGCAATCCTGTCCTCCTCCGCTTTGGCCGATTCCCAAGCAACGGGTTCGCCGAAAACCTACCTTCACGATGGTTGGACGCTTCAGTCGGGGTGTAAAATCAAAGCCGCGGGCGCCGAAATCTCTTCGCGCGGCTTTACGACGGACGGTTGGCATAAAACTAGAGTTCCCTCCACAGTCGTCGCGTCGCTCGTTGCCGACAAAACGTATCCCGATCCTGATTTCGGAATGAACCTGCGCAAGATTCCTGGAGCTACTTATCCGATCGGCAAGAATTTCGGCGAGCTGCCCATGCCGAAAGACAGCCCGTTTCGCTGCGCGTGGTGGTATCGCACGGAATTCTCCACGCCAGACGGATCGAACGGCCGCCACGTATGGCTGCACTTGAACGGCATCAACTACCGCGCGAATATCTGGCTCAACGGACGATTGATCGCCGGCGCAAAAGATGTGCTCGGCATGGACCGAGTCTATGAATTCGATATCACTCCGTGGCTCGCGGCCGATGGCGCGAACGTGCTGGCCGTTGAGACTTTTGCGCAAACCGAAACGGACCTCGGCATCAACTGGCAGGATTGGAATCCGGCGCCGCCCGATCGAGACATGGGGCTTTATAGCGACGTGTATCTCCGCACCACCGGGCCGGTTGAAATTCGAGATCCGCAGGTAGTAACGCATTTCACCGATGCTTCGAACAGCCAGGCGAATCTCACCGTGATAGCGGAATTGTACAACGCGACTGAGAAGCCGATATCCGGATCGCTCGAAGGAATTATTGAGGGCGCAAAATTTCAGCAACCCGTGACGCTCAAGTCTGGGGAAACGCGCACCGTCAAATTTATGCCGGACCGATTTTCAGATTTGAGCATCAAGAACCCGGCGATCTGGTGGCCGGCGCAGATGGGCCAGCCGCAGCTCCATGACCTCAGCTTGCGTTTCAAAGTGGGCGATGAAGTTTCCGACGCGCAAACGATCCGCTTCGGAATCCGCGAAATCACCTCGGAGCTGACCGGCGACGGCTCTCGCCTCTTCCGTGTAAACGGAAAGAAAATCCTGGTTCGCGGCGGCGGGTGGGCGGAAGACATGCTCCTGCGCCGTTCGCGCGAACGCCTCGAGAGTCAATTTCAGTATGTGCTCGACATGCACCTCAACACGCTTCGCCTCGAAGGTCAGATTGAGAGCGAGGATTTTTACGACCTCGCCGATGAAAAAGGAATTCTGCTGATGCCCGGCTGGGTCTGCTGCACCTACTGGCAGTTGTGGGAGAAGTGGAAACCGGGCGATCTTCCGATTGCGGTCGAATCGCTTCGCTCGCAGGCCCTGCGGCTGCGCCGGCACCCCAGCGTTTTTGTCTGGCTCAACGGCAGCGACATCCCCCCGCCGCCCCGAGTCGAACGCGCGTACCTCAAAGTTTTGAAAGAGACAGACTGGCCCAATCCGTCGGTGTCATCCGCTTCGGCAATTCCGGCTAAGTTCACCGGTCCGTCCGGCATGAAAATGACCGGCCCCTACAATTACGTGCCGCCCGCCTACTGGCTCACCGATCCCGGAAAATATGGCGGCGCGACCGGTTTCAATTCGGAAACGAGCCCCGGCCCCGCAATTCCTACGCGCGGAAGCCTCGAAAAAATGCTTCCGGCGGATCGTCTGTGGCCGATCAACGAATTCTGGAACTACCACGCCGCTTCGGAAAGCTTCGCGAACGTCGATCTCTTCACGAAGGCGATGACGTCGATGTTTGGCGCCGCGCCTGCAAAATTGGATGACTATCTCTTGAAATCCCAAGCCATGGCCTACGACGGCGAACGCGCGATGTTCGAGGCCTACTCGCGCAACAAATACGCTTCGACCGGCGTGATTCAGTGGATGGCGAACAATTCGTGGCCGTCGATTTATTGGCATCTGTACGATTACTACCTGCAGCCGGCCGGTGGATATTTCGGCGCGAAGAAAGCATGCGAGCCGCTGCACGTGCAATATTCCTACGACGATCGCGGGGTCGTTGTCGTCAACAGCTCGTACCAGAAGGTCTCGGGTCTGACGGCCACCGCGGAAGTTTACGATTTTAGTTTGGACAAAATATTCTCGCAGCAAGCCTCGCTCGATATCGACGCCGACGGCGTCCAGCGCATCGTTACCTTGCCCCCGTTCTCAGAATCCGCCTCGCCGGTTTACTTCGTGAGGCTTACCCTCCGGGATTCCGCCGGAAAGCTTCTCAGCTCCAATTTTTACTGGCTTTCCAGCAAGCCCGCGAACATCGAGTGGGCGAAGACGGCTTATTTCGATGATTCGCCCACGGCGACCTCCACTTCCATCTACACGCCGGCATCGCCGTACGACGATTTGAAGGCGCTCGATCAATTGCCGCGCGTTCGGCTGACGGCAACTGCAATCGTCGAACAGGCGCCGGTCGGCGCGCAGGTCCGCGTAAAGGTTACAAACCCTAGCAGCCATCTTGCCTTTCAGATTTGTCTCGCGATCCGGCAGACGAATCAGACAGCGGAGATTCTCCCGGTCTTGTGGGAAGACAATTATTTCGAATTGATGCCGGGAGAATCGCGTGAAATCACGGTGCGCTACCTGACGCCTGGGGCGTTGGCTGGAAGGCCGGAGTTGGTGATCGGCGGGTGGAATATCGATCCCTCGACGGTGCCGTTGGGCGATGCCGCCACCGGCGCATCCCAATCGAGCGGGGGCGCTAACTAATGTCCGGCGCCGACACGCGCGATTCGAAAGCGCCTGCGATTCGCGAGTTTGCTCATGCGATGCTGCGCGAGATTTACGAGCAGCCGCAAGCGATCCGCGAAACGATTCAGCGCAACGTGGAAGGCGACGTGATTTTTCCATCCGCGCTTCAACCCATTGAAAGCGCGCTCTTCGCGTTCAAGAAAATCATCATCGCGGCGAGCGGTTCCAGCCGCCATGCGGGGCTGGCCGGTGAAATCATGATGGAGGATCTCGCCGGAGTCGCCGTGGATGTGGAATACGCTAGCGAATATTGCTACCGCTCGACGCATGCGGGCGCCGATCCCATCGTGCTGGTGATCACGCAGTCGGGCGAAACAGCGGACACGATCGCCGCACAGCGCGAAGCCTTGAATCGCGGCGCAAAGACCGTCGCAATTTCGAACGTAGCCAACTCCACGATCGCACGCGAGGCGAGCGCCACCCTTTTCACCTACGCGGCTCCCGAGCGAGCCATTCCGGCGACGAAGAGTTTTACGGCGCAGCTGACGCTGCTCTATCTTTTCTCGCTTTTCCTTGCGCGCAAGCGCGGCCGCATGACGTCGGAAGTCACTCGCAGCCACCTCAACTCCCTCTCCGCAATATCCTCGGAGATCGACAAATCCCTAACGCCCTGGGACGTGCAGGCCGCAGGCGCAGCCCGCACGGTCGCGGAATCGAAGGCGTTCCTATTTCTCGGACGCGGCGTGCACTACGCCATCGCTCGCGAGGGCGCGCTAAAGCTGAAGGAAATCTCCTACGTGCAAGCCGAAGGGCTGCCGGCCGGCGAGCTTCGCCACGGGCCGAACGCGCTCGTCGCGGAAAAACTGCCGGTCGTTGCGCTGGCCACACGCGATCTGCTCGACCCCGATTCGATGCTGCGCTATCAGAAAACGCTCGCGGTGCTCGAGTATGTGAAGAGCCGCGGAGGCACGGTAATCGCCATCGCTACGGAAGGCGATCGTGACGTTGCGTTGATCGCCGATCGGGTCATCTCCGTTCCCGCCGCGCCCGAGCTGCTGCTTCCGATTTTGGAAGTTGTGCCGCTGCAGCTCTTCGCCTATCACTTCGCCGTGCTCAATGGCTGCGACGTCGATCATCCGCGGAATCTGGTCAAGGCTGTCGTCACCGAATGAGCGAGCCTACCGTGTCGGCGGGATCACCCATCAAGCTGAAGCGAGTCCTCGGTCTCTGGGATCTCATCATCATCGGCATCGTCATCATTCAGCCGATCGCGCCGATGGGGATTTACGGCGTCATCAGCAACGAGGCGCGCGGCCACGTCGTCACTACGATTCTGATTGCCATGGTCGCGATGCTTTTCACCGCGATCAGCTACGGAAAGATGGCCCGCGCCTATCCCAGCGCCGGTTCCGCGTACACCTACGTCGGCCAGGAAATCCATCCGGCGCTCGGCTACATCACCGGATGGGCTATGGTGATGGACTACATCCTCAATCCGTTGATCTGCACCGTGATCTGCAGCAAACTCACGCAAAATATTCTGCCGGGGATTCCGTACTGGGCGCTCGCGATCGGCTATGCCGTCGTGTTCACCAGCTTGAATCTGCGAGGAGTAAAAACATCGGCGCGCATCAACGACGTGCTCGCGGCCGGGATGTCGATCGTTGTAGTTGTATTCTTCGCGTTCGTGATTCGATTCGTCTGGGGAATTCAGCACTACGGCGCGGGCTTTTTCACGCAGCCGTTCTACAATCCGGAAACGTTCAGCTTTGTCGGCGTTTTTCGCGGCACCTCGATCGCGGTCCTCACCTATATCGGATTTGACGCCATTTCCACTTTTTCGGAGGAAGTCGAGAATCCCCGCCGCAATATCATGCTCGCCACGGTTCTTGTGTGCGTGATCACCGGCGTGCTCTCGTCCCTCGAAGTCTATGCCGCGCAGCTCGTCTGGGGTTCGAAGCCTTTTCCTACGGAAATGGTCGAATCCGCGTTTCCTCTGGTGGCACGGCAGATCGGTGGCTTCTTCCTTTTCCATTTGCTGAACTTCACGGTGCTCATCGCCAACATCGGGTCCGGCATGGGCTCGCAGCTAGGCGCCGCGCGCCTTCTCTACGGCATGGGGCGAAGCGATGGCATTCCGAAGAGCTTCTTCGGCGCGCTCGATCCGAAGAATCGCATCCCGCGCAACAACGTGATATTTGTCGGTGCAATTGCGCTCATTGGCGCCTTCTATGTGAGCTACGAGCGCGGGGCCGAACTGCTGAATTTTGGCGCGCTGATCGCGTTCATGGGGGTAAACGCTGCGGCATTTGTTCGCTATTATCTGCGAGCGAAGGAGAAGCGCTGGCCCAATCTCGTTTTCCCAATGCTGGGCTTTCTAATCTGTTTCTTCATCTGGAAAAATCTGGGCCACTCGGCCATCGTTCTCGGCGCCGTCTGGATGGCCGTTGGTATCGGATATGGTGCGGTGAAGACGAAGGGATTCCAATCGGAGCTGGTGCAGTTCGATATTCCACCGGACGATGCCTGAAGGATGTCCGGCCGGTTGCTGCGCTTCAATCCGGCTCTTGCGTAACGATATGCACATCCACCGCCGGCGCATCGCGCAGGAACCGGTTGATGGCATTCAAGAAAAGCAGCTTCCGCCAGCCTTCCACAGCCGTTCGCCCGAAAATCACTTGCGTAATATGTTTCTCGCGCACGAAATGCGCTGTGGCATCTGCGACGTTGTCGCCTTTCAGCCGCACCGTTTTCGCTCCCAGGCTTTCGGCGAATTGCAAATTGGCGTCGAGTAATTTCTGATCCTGCTCGCGAGCCTGTACCTGATCCGCATCCACATGCACGGCGTAGAGATCCGCATCCATCCGTCTCGCCATTCGCGCCGCTCTCGCCACCAGATATTGAGCCTTGGGATTCGCGCTGATGAGTACCGCGATCCGTTCGCGGACCGCCCAGCTCTCGCGAATGTCCTTTTCCACCATGTACGATTCCAGGCTGCGGTCCACCTGTTCCGCCACCTGCCGCAGGGCCAGCTCGCGCAGCGCGATCAGGTTCCCGCGGCGGAAAAAGTTCTTCAGCGCCTGCTCCACTTTGTCTTTGTTATACACATCGCCGCGCTTCATCCGGTTTTGCAGCGCCTCGGGCGTCAGGTCCACCATCACCGTCTCGTCCGCCATTTGCAGCACCCAGTCCGGCACTGTCTCGCGGACAGCCACACCGGTAATCGCGCGCACCGTCGGCGCGATGCTTTCGATGTGCTGGATGTTTACCGTCGAGATTACGTCGATCTTTGCGTGGAGCAACTCGAGTACGTCTTCGTACCGCTTGCGGTGTTTGCTTCCTGGAATATTCGTATGCGCGAGCTCATCGACCAGCACCACGGCAGGACGGCGCGCCAGAATCCCGTCCGTATCCATCTCTTCGAAAAGCGTTCCCTTGTAGTCGATCTTTTTTCTCGGCACCGCTTCGATTTGCGCCGCAAGTTCAGCGACGCCTTTTCGTCCGTGCGTTTCAATGATGCCGATTACCACGTCTTCGCCGCGATTCTTCCGCCGGATCGCCTCGCTCAGCATGCTGTACGTCTTGCCCACGCCCGGTGCGTAGCCAAGGAACAGTTTCATCAAGCCCTTGGTTTTTTCGGGCGCTTTGGACTCCGCGAGCCATTGTTCCGGGGTCTTCGGCATTCCGGCTATTCTCTTTTACGGGCGCATGGAAAGCTACGATAGAATGACGCGATGCGCGAATCCGCCCTCAGCCGTGCACTTCAGTTCGCGGCGGCATTTGGAATCGTGCTCGGGATCACCATGTTCTACCGCAAGGTGCTCCCCGTCAACGCCACCACCGTCGCCCTCACTTTTCTGCTCGCCATTTTAGCGGTTTCCACGTTCTGGGGTATCGCCGTCTCGGTTTTCATGTCCGTCGTCGCGATGCTTGCGTTCAACTATTATTTTCTTCCGCCGGTTGGCACGCTCACGATTGCCGACCCGCAGAACTGGGTGGCCCTGTTCGCTTTCCTCGTCGTTTCGGTGCTTGCCAGTCAGCTTTCGAATCGCGCGCGCAAACAGGCCCAGGACATTTCCGCCCGCCGCCGTGAAGTCGAGCGGCTCTATTCTTTCAGCCGAGGCCTCCTTGAATCCGGCAACGTGATCCAACTGCTCAATCGAATCCCGGCGCAGATCGTGGACACGTTTGAAGTGGGCGCCGCGGCTCTGCTTCTCGCGGACAAGCAGAAAATCTACCGTTCTGGCCCCGTGATGCCGCTGCTCGATCTGGAAAGTCTCAGAGCCGTTGTTGCGCGCGAAGAGCCCGTGATCGATGCCGCCAACAGCCTCTGCTTCGTTCCCGTGCGAATGGGAGTGCGTCCGATCGGCAGCCTCGGCATTTCCGGCACGATTCTTTCCCGCCAAACGCTCGAAGCAATTAGCACCCTGATCGCCGTGGCAATGGAGCGCGCTCGCGCAGTCGAACAGCTGGGCCAAACGGAAGCCGCGCGCGAAGGCGAGCGTCTGCGCACGGCGCTTCTCGATTCCGTCACGCACGCTCTTCGCACTCCGCTCACCTCGATCAAGGCATCCGTAACCAATCTTCTCTCGAATCCCGCGCTCACGAACGACCAACGCGCAGAGCTTCTCACCATCATCAACGAAGAGAGCGATCGCCTGAACCGGCTCGTCGGTGAAGCCGCCGAAATGGCCCAGCTCGACGCCGGCGAAGTCGTTCTGAAAATCGAGCCGCATCCGCTTTCTGAGGTAATCAACGCCGCGCTCGCGCAAACCAAATCGGTCCTCGCCAATCGTCGCGTCGATCTTCGACTTTCCGCCGATTTGCCGCGTGTCCGAGTCGATCTTTCCCGCGCTCGCGAAGGCCTCGTTCACCTGCTCGAAAACGCAAATCAATATTCGCCGCCCGAACAGCCGATTACGATTACCGCCGAGCAGCACGGCGATTTCGTCGTGACGAGCGTGGCCGATCGCGGCGCCGGCATCGACGATCCCGAACAAAGTCTCATTTTCGAGAAATTCTACCGTGGCCGCGACCAGCGTTACCGCGTCGAAGGCACCGGCATGGGTCTGCCCATCGCCAAAGCGATCGTCGAAGCGCACGGCGGGACGATCAGCCTCACCAGCCAGCGCGGCCACGGCTCCGTTTTCTCCTTCACTCTGCCAATCGATCGCAGCCGCGTCGCGACCTCATGAACTCCGCCACCATTCTCATCGTTGATGACGAGCCACAAATCCGCCGCGTGATGCGCACCACACTGTCGTCGCAGGGTTACGGCGTCATCGAGGCGAAGTCCGGAGAAGAAGCGCTCGAAAAATTCCGCGCCGAGCGTGCCGACCTTGTCCTTCTCGATGTGAATATGCCGGGAATTTCAGGGTTGGAGACGTGCCGCGAAATCCGCCGCGCAAGCGATGTCCCCATCATCATGCTCACGGTTCGCAACACGGAAAAAGACAAAGTGCAGGCTCTCGACGCCGGCGCCGACGACTACGTCGTCAAGCCCTTCGGCGCTGAGGAGCTGATGGCCCGCATTCGCGCCGCTCTTCGCCGCGCCGCACCGGGTGAGGCGCCGCCGGGGTTTACGTCCGACGAATTGACCATCGATTTTGGCAAGCGCACGGTCGCGGTGAAGGGAACTCCCGTGCGTTTGACACCCAAAGAATTTGAGCTTCTGCGCCAGCTCGTCGCAAACCAGGGAACCTCAATCAGCCATCGCCGTTTGTTGCAAGCCGTCTGGGGCCCCGACTATGGCGAAGAAACGGAATACCTTCGCGTCTTCATCAATCAGCTGCGCAAAAAAATCGAGCCCGACCCGCACCATCCGCGCTATATCCACACCGATCCGTGGGTGGGATATCGCTTCGAGCCTTTTCGCGAAGAATCGCGCGGCTTGCGCTCCGGCAAATAGCCGGCGAACCTACCGCCTCGGATGAACCGCATCGAGCTCGAGATTCAACTCCAGCACATTCACGCGCGGCTCGCCGAGAAATCCCAACTGCCGCGGTTCGGTGTGCTTCTGCACCATCGCTCGAACCTCCGCCTCGTTCATACCCCGCTCGTGAGCCACGCGGGGAATTTGAAAATCCGCCGATGCGGGCGAAATATGCGGATCGAGTCCCGAGCCGGAAGCGGTCGCCAGGTCCACCGGAATTTGCGCGCCAGGATTCTCCGCTCCCAGCGATTGCACGCTTCCGGCCACTCGATCGATCAGCGCCTTGTTCGTCGGCCCTAGGTTGGATCCTCCCGAAGCCATCGGATCGTATCCGGCAGCTCCGGAGGCCGACGGCCGCGAGTGAAAATATCCCGGCGACGTGAACGGTTGGCCGAGCAGCTTCGAGCCTGCGATCCTTCCATCTGTGTCGTAAACCAACTCGCCGTTCGCCTGTCGCGGATAGAGGAGTTGCGCGAGCCCCGTCACCACCAGTGGGTAAATAATCCCCAGCAGCACGGTCGTCGCCAGTGTCATCCAGATCGAAATCAAAAAATTGCGCTTCATGGCATCCTCACTCCAAGCTCACTTCCGTTTGTCCTCACGCCATCCCGATGTGCGTAATGATCATGTCGATTAGCTTGATCCCCAGGAACGGCGCGACGATTCCGCCGAATCCGTAGATCAACAGGTTTCGCCGCAGCAATGCCTCGGCCCCTAGCGGCCGGTATTTCACGCCGCGCAACGCCAGCGGCACGAGCGCGATGATAATCAGCGCGTTGAAAATCACCGCCGATAGCACCGCCGAATGCGGCGTCTTCAAATGCATCACGTTCAACACGTCGAGCTGCGGAAACGCCCCCGCAAACATCGCCGGAATGATCGCGAAATATTTTGCCACGTCGTTCGCCACCGAAAACGTCGTCAGCGAACCGCGCGTAATCAGAAGCTGCTTCCCGATCTCGACGATCTCGATCAGCTTCGTCGGATTCGAATCCAGGTCCACCATGTTTCCGGCTTCTTTGGCCGCCTGTGTGCCCGCGTTCATCGCCACGCCCACGTCCGCCTGCGCCAGCGCCGGCGCATCGTTCGTTCCATCGCCGGTCATCGCGACGAGTTTGCCTTTCGCCTGCTCGCGCCGTATCAATGCCAGCTTGTCCTCGGGCTTCGCTTGCGCCAGAAAATCATCCACACCCGCCTCGCGCGCAATCGCCGCGGCAGTCAACGGGTTGTCGCCCGTGATCATCACCGTTCGAATTCCCATCGCGCGCAGTTGTTCGAACCGTTCGCGCATCCCGCCTTTGACGATATCCTTCAGATAGATCGTTCCGAGGATTCGCCGGTCCTCGGCGACTAGCAGCGGCGTTCCGCCCGCCCCGGAAATCGCCTTCACAGCATCTTCCACTTCCGTGGGCACTCGGTTGCCGCTCTCCGCCGCATAACGCGCAATCGCGTCAAACGCGCCTTTCCGAATTTCGCGCCCGTCGATATCGACGCCCGACATTCGCGTCGTCGCGGAAAACGGAATGAAATTTGTCGCCACCGACGCAAGCTCGCGCCCACGCAGCCCGTACTTTTCTTTCGCCAGCACCACAATCGACCGCCCCTCGGGCGTCTCATCCGCGAGCGATGCAAGCTGCGCCGAGTCTGCCAGCTCCGCATCTGTCACACCCGGCGCGGCAATGAACTCCGTCGCCCGCCGGTTTCCAAGCGTGATCGTACCGGTCTTGTCCAGCAGCAGGGTATCCACATCGCCCGCCGCCTCCACTGCCCGCCCCGACATCGCGAGCACGTTCCGCTGCACCACGCGGTCCATTCCTGCGATCCCGATCGCCGAGAGCAATCCGCCGATCGTCGTCGGTATCAGGCACACGAGCAGCGAGATCAACACGAACACCGTTTGCGGCGCCCCCGAGTAGATCGCCATCGGCTGGAGAGTGACGACTGCCAGCAGAAAAATAATCGTCAACCCCGCCAGCAGGATATTCAGCGCAATCTCGTTTGGCGTCTTCTGCCGCTCCGCGCCTTCCACGAGCTTGATCATCCGGTCCAGAAATGTTTCGCCTGGATTGGAAGTGATTTTCACAGTGATCTCGTCGGATAGCACCCGCGTCCCGCCCGTTACCGCCGACCGGTCTCCGCCCGATTCGCGAATCACCGGCGCCGATTCTCCGGTAATCGCCGATTCATCCACCGACGCCACACCCACCACCACTTCACCGTCACCCGGAATGAACTCTCCGGCCCTCACCACCACCAGATCCTCGGCGCGCAGTTTCGATCCCGGCACATCTTCAAACGTGCCATCCGTCTTCATTCGCCGCGCGTGCGTCTCGGCGCGAGCCTTTCGGAGCGTATCCGCTTGCGCTTTTCCGCGGCCTTCGGCCATCGCTTCGGCGAAATTCGCAAATAGCACCGTGAACCACAGCCACAGCGTGATCTGCAGTCCGAATCCGAATTCCGCGGAATGGTGCGGAATTTCCCGTAGCAGCGCCACGGTGGTCACCGCCGCGCCCACTTCCACCACGAACATCACCGGGTTTTTCATCAGCGTTCGCGGATTCAGCTTCAGCGCCGAATCCCGCAGCGCACCGCTCACAATTCCGCCCGTCCAGAGCGACTTCTTCGCCCGCTTCGGCCGCTCGCTTCCTTCGGTCGGCGTCTTGATAATTTCAGAAGTCGTCGTCATTCCCGCGCTCATCGTTTTATCCCCGCCTTATCCCCCGAATGCTTTTCCCGCGTGCATCAACAGATGCTCCAGGATCGGCCCCAGGCTCAGCGCCGGAAAAAATGTCAGCGCCCCCACGATCAGCACCACCGAAACCAGCAGTGTCGCGAAAAGCGGAGTCGTCACCGGAAACGTTCCCGCCGATTCCGGCACCACTTTCTTCTTCGCCAGGTTGCCCGCAATCGCCAGCACCGGGAGCACCATGAAAAATCTTCCCAGCAGCATGTCGAAAGCGAGGCTCGTGTTGTACCAGAGCGTATTGGCGCTCAACCCCGCAAACGCCGACCCGTTGTTCGCCGCGCCGGATGTATACGCGTACAAAATCTGCGAAAGCCCGTGCGGTCCCGGGTTCGTGATCCCGGCCTTGCCGTTCGGCGTCACCACCCCCACCGCTGTAAACGCCAGAATGACCAGCGAAAATATCAGCACCGCCAGCATCGCCATCTTCACGTCGTAGGCTTCAATCTTCTTCCCAAGGTATTCCGGCGTTCGTCCCACCATCAACCCCGCGATAAACACGGTCAAAATGATGAACACCACGATCCCGTAAAGCCCGGCGCCCACTCCGCCAAACACCACCTCGCCCAGCATCATGTTGATCATCGGAATCATTCCGCCGAGCGGCGTATACGAATCGTGCACGCCGTTCACCGCTCCGCAGCTGGCATCCGTCGTGATCGTCGCAAACAGCGCCGAGCTCGCAATCCCGAACCGCACTTCCTTGCCCTCCATATTTCCGCCCGGCTGCGTCGCACTCGCATGCTGGTCCACGCCGCGCAATAGCGGATTCCCCCTCGATTCCGCCGTGTACGTGAAAGCCACTCCGGCAAGAAACAGCGCGGCCATCGCTCCCCATACCGCCCAGCCGTGCTTCTGCGACCCGGTCATCCGCCCCAGCGTATACGTCAGTCCCGACCCGATCGAAAAAATCAGCAGCATTTCAACGAAATTCGTCAGCGGCGTCGGATTTTCAAACGGATGCGCGCTGTTCGCGTTGAAAAATCCGCCGCCGTTTGTCCCGTACATCTTGATCGTTTCCTGCGACGCCACCGGCCCCAGCGTGATCGTTTGCTCGGTCACGCGCTGCGTCGTGGTCTTTCCGTCCGCGCCCGTGACCTGTACCGACTGTGGATCTACCAGCTGCGCCGTCGCATTCGGCTTCAATGTCTGCACCACGCCCTGCGACGCAAAGAACAGCGCCATCGCCAAGCACCCCGGCAGCAGCACCCACAAAATCGTCCGGGTCAGGTCCACCCAGAAATTGCCGATCGTCTCCATTTCCCGCCGCGCGATCCCGCGTATCACCGCAATCGCCAGCGCAATCCCCACCGCCGCCGACAGGAAGTTGTGATACGCGAGCCCGGCCATTTGCGAGAAGTAGCTCATCGTCGTCTCGCCCGAATACGCCTGCCAGTTCGTATTCGTCGTAAAGGAAACCGCCGTGTTGAAGGCCGAGTCCGGCGCCACCGCTCGCAGGTGCTGCGGATTCAACGGCAGCCACTGCTGCAATCGCAAAATCGCGTACAGCACGATCATCGACACCATACTCAGCATCAGCATCGATACCGCATACTCCGTCCAGCGCATCTCGTGCGTCTCATCCACTCCGGTCACGCGGTACAGCAGCCGCTCCACCGGCCGCAACGCCGGATCCATAAAAGTCTTCTCGCCGCTGAACACGCGCGTCATGTACACGCCCAGCGGTTTCGTCACCGCCAGCAGTACAGCCACGTACACCCCAATTTGAAACCATCCATTCGCCGTCATCGCTAGAACCTCTCCGGCCACAGCAGCGCCGCCAGCAGATACACCACTAGCAGCACCGAAATTCCCAAAAGCAAAATGTTACCAAGCATCGCACCCGCTCCTTACCTCAACCGCTCACATCCCCACACGTACGCAATCGCTACAACAAAGAATCCAATCCCGCATAAAACGAAAACCATATCTCGCATAGCCCACCTATCCGCGCTTGTCGTCGATATCCCTAAAACTTCACCATAATCGAAAGATCCACCAACGATTCATCTCTCCTCAAATCCGGAAACCACACTGTCGATCCCAACGCCCCGCAAGCCGTCTGCGCACCTGCCAAACTCGTCTCACCGGACGTCACGCCGCTCTGGCAAACGAACTGCGTCGGGAATCCCGTATTTCCTCCCGGCGGCGTGATTCCGCCGCGACCGGTCCAGTAGGGGACATTCGCGTGGCGATAGTCATACTCCGCACGGAACGTGATGTATTGCTTTGGCATGTAGTCAAAGGTGATCGACGAGTCCCACGCTTTGTACGGGTCTCCGGGATTCTCCGTAAAATAAGGCGAATTCGTCGATGCGGTAACTGCGCTTTCGCCGTTGATCGGCGGCAACAGCACCAGGTACCGCCCGGGGTTGTTGATTTTTCCCCCGCCGAGCGTCAGTCCAAAAAGATCCCGGTGGAACCAGAACCGGTTGTACGCCATGATTCCCAGAAAGCTTTGCTTTGGTCCCCCCGCTTTGTTGCCGTAGCAGCTCACGCCCCCGCCGTACTCGCAGCCGGCATCGGCCGTGAGCGAAAAAGCCATCTTGTCCAGGCCCCCGTTCTCCGGCCGATCGAAGTATTTCACCTCGATGCTGTCGTCGGTATGGATGCGCCTTCGGTTCGGTATGAATAGATCGTCCCGGCCCAATGCGTAGTTGTTGGAAATGATGTTAATCCATGGTGCCGGAGTCCACTTGATCTGGCCTCCGAGGCCGGGCCTGTGATTGGCGGATGCGTAGGCCTGCCATCCGTTGATGAACCACGGCTCAATTTTCAAGTGGGCCGTCGGAAAAATCTGCACACGAACTCCGTTGAAGAACCAGGGCGTATTGGACGAGACGTAGGACGGCTGATAGGCCCAATTATCGAAATTGTAGTAGCTGAAAAGTCCGATATAGGAAAGAAAAATGCCCGCATCGACGTTGACTCCGTGCAGCGCGTTGAAGTGATATCCGCCATATGCTTCGGCAAGGTAGCGATAGGCGCTCACGAAATCCCATTGGCCGTGACCCGGGCTTGGGTCATTTCGGGGAGTCGTCGCGGAATACATCCCGAACTGCGTCATCAGCCGCGCCCGCACGTTGTCGTAGTGAAAGTCGCCGCCCACGCCGAACTGCTCGAGTTGCACTTCCGACGACCGGAAGAGTTCGCTCGAGCCGCCGATTGAATGGTCGGTCGGATGATTGAAGTCGATCACATAGTTCGTGTCGGCCCGTATTTCCGGCGTGAAGAATTTCGTGTCCCAGAATATTTCTTTCGTCCGCGGATTGCCGTTCAGCCACGTCCAGTCCGCATCCGAAAATGGCTCCGTCTTGGCAGGAGTCTCGGGCGCCGCAACCCTGTTCGTCGCCATCGTCGCTTCCTGCGTCGCAGGCGCGCTCTCCGTAGTCGGCGCACTCGGTTTCACCGGAAACACCGTGTTCACGATTCCCGCGTTCTCTGCGGGCTGCTCCGCATATTTTCCCGTAGCCTTGGATGACGACGATTCCTCCGCTCGTTGCGCCTTCAACTCCGCTTCGAGCTGGTCGATCCGCTGCCGCATCGCCTCGAGTTCCTTCAAGATCGCCGGCGGAATCGGCTGTTCCGCCGCCGCGCCGGTCGTTTGGGTCGGCTTTTGTTCGGCGCTCTGCGCAAAACAGGGTTGCGCAGCGGCTACCAGCATCAGCGCGCAAAAAACAACGACCCAACCGCGGTGCCTCAGACACTTCGATATTGCCTTCATTTTCCCTCTCCAATTTTTATCGGCTCAGCTAAACCTGCGCAGCGGATACCAGACGCGGTCGGACTGCAATCGAAGATACCGGCACACCCATCAGGAAGGCATAAGGGACGTATAAGGTTTTCGTAAAGATTGCGGCTGCTGCACGGGGCCTTGCTCGCACAAAGATTCCGAAGTGGCCAATCGATAGTCCTGCCTTGGGCCCCGCCAATCGTCACACCAACTCCAACCAGACAAATTCAATTCCACGTGCTAGCCTAAATTGAGAGGTCAGCAAGGCAAGAATTGGGGAACAAAAGGACACGAGAGATGGACGGCGTAAGTGGCGGTTGGAGCTCACCAGCCGGCAGCCATACGTCGCGCACCGCCTACTTTCTAATCTACGGTCGCGCGATTAGAATCCCCCGTAAGTGATTGAAAACATGGAGCCGACACCCATTCTAATCTACGGTAAAAGGGGGTCTTCCGATCCCGCGGCGAAGACCGATTTCGTCGCTCTCAGCTTCGGACTTCCCCTGCCGGGGAGCGTCAGCCGATGACCAGCCAGCCAATGGCCCGCGAGCGAGTCGTAATCCTCGGCGGCGGCTTCGGCGGGCTGAGTGCGGCCCGGACGCTCAAGCGCGCGCCTGTCGATGTCACGCTCATCGACCGCTGCAACTATCACCTCTTCCAGCCGCTGCTCTATCAGGTGGCCACCGGTTCACTTTCACCAGCCAACATCAGCGGCCCGTTGCGGCAGGTACTCAAGAAGAACAGGAACACTACCGTCCTTCTCGCCGAGGCGATCGACATCGACGCCGCGAAGCGACGCGTCATCCTGAGCGACGGCACGATCGACTACGACAGTCTTATCGTTGCTACCGGCTCGACTCACCAATATTTCGGCCACGACGATTGGGAGAAATTCGCGCCCGGCCTGAAAACCATCGAAGACGCGACCGACATGCGTTCGAAAATTCTTCTCGCCTTCGAAGCGGCCGAGCGCGAACGCGATCCGGAAAAGCTGCGCGAGTGGATGACGTTCGTCATCGTGGGCGGCGGCCCGACGGGCGCTGAGCTTGCCGGCGCTCTCGGTGAAATCGCGAACGACACGCTGAAACACGATTTCCGCAACATCGATCCCTCCGAAGCTCGCATCATTCTCGTCGAAGGCACCGATCGCGTCTTACCGACTTACCCACCGACTCTTTCCGCAGCCGCTCGCAAGATGCTCGAGCGCCTCAGCGTCACCGTTCGCACCGGCGCGATGGTGATCGACGTCAAACAACATTCCGTCACCATCCAATCGGGCGACCACACGGAACTGATTCCCACGCGCACGATTCTCTGGGCCGCCGGTGTGCTCGCCTCTCCACTCGGCCGCATGCTCGAAAAATCCGCAGGCGCGAAGCTTGACAGGGCCGGCCGCGTAATCGTTGAGCCCGACATGACAATCCCCGGCCATCCGGAAATCTTCGTGATCGGCGATCTTTCCAGTTTCAGCCACCAGACCGGAAAACCGCTGCCGGGAGTCGCTCAGCCGGCCATTCAACAAGGCCGCTACGTGGGGAGAGTGATCCTCCGAAGGCTGCGCGGCGGGAAAATCGCTCCGTTCCACTATTTCGACAAAGGGAATCTCGCGACCATCGGGCGCGGCGCCGCCGTGGCCGATTTGAACTTCCTCCGGCTCGCCGGCTGGCCTGCGTGGCTGATCTGGATTTTCCTGCACCTGATGTACATCGTGGAATTCAAGAACCGACTTCTGGTGTTCACTCAG
Source organism: Candidatus Acidiferrales bacterium (assembly GCA_050746925.1). Taxonomy (GTDB): domain Bacteria; phylum Acidobacteriota; class Terriglobia; order Acidiferrales; family UBA7541; genus Palsa-295. The sequence goes on along the minus strand of JBOGNA010000018.1, from coordinate 50,388 downwards.
TGGATGTGGCTCTATTTCACATTCGACCGCGCGGCGCGCCTGATTACCGGCAAAAATCCTTTGCCGCTGGATTTGTGATGCTATCGGGGAACGTCGGTACGCGCGGCGATGCGATGCGCCCGGATCGCTTTCACGAGTTTGGCGTGGTCTCGCTCGGTCTGGTCGGCATAGCGGATGGCGAATTTCTCGATCGCTTCATCGAACCGCCAGCTCTTTCCGAGATACCCGGAAATCCGCGCCGCATCGCCGGTCCTCGCGTGGACGCGAAGGCCGGTCGCAGGAGTCGTCGAGAGGTCGAGCGCCATCAAAGCGGCGGCGCCGCGGAGAAATGCGAACGGCGAGGCAGCCATCCGGCCGTAGCGAATCGGAAGGAGCTCGGGCACTCGTCCCGCGTCCGTGCGTTTCAGCAATTCGACCGCGTCTGGGCGAGTGGCGGAAGGCGTCCAATCGCTGTGCGAGCCCCTCGATACTTGATCGCGCAGAATTTTTCCGGCGGCCGTGCGTTCCTTCATCGTGGGGTGGACGCTGATGGGGGCGTTCGCCATTCGCCGTCCTCTGAATCCGGCCTCGGCGATCGATTGTCCGGGCGCTGTCGGAATCGGATGGCTATTGTCTTCTTCGGCGGAAGGCTGCGTCAATCGGTCATCTCAAATACGCGGCCACTCGCTGCCGGCGCGCGTATCAGAATTTTAGGACTGGCCAAAATCCATGGGTAAAACTCAGAAAACAATTCTTTCGATTCTGTCCGCGCTCGCGCTTGCGGCTCTCGCAGCCGTCATCCTCACCTGGCACTGGGGAAATTACCGCGAACGCCTGCGAGCCATGCGCACCGCTTCAAGGCAAAACGAAACACTCGTGGATACACGCGCTGTGGACACGGCGGAGCAATTGTCGCAACTCGCCGAGACTCGCACGGAGAAAGGCTACGCGCAGGAAGCGCAGCGCATCGCGGACTATTCTGTTGACGCCGCTTTCGCCGCGGCGCTCCAAGATGCAGCGGCAAATCCTGCGCCGCTCACCCCGGAAACGCGCCAGATCGCGCAACGGCTGAAGGCGGCCGATGCGGCCGTCACGGCCGACCAGAACCGCATCGCGCAGCTCACCCGGCAGGTGGCCAAGGCGCGCGCCAATACGAAAGATAGTCTCCAACAACAACTCGATCTGGCGCAGGAGCAGCTTGAATTGGATCAGGATGATCTGGACGACGCTCATCAAGATCTGGCCCGGGCAGGCGGCGACAGGCACGCCACGATCCAGCGGCTGCTGGACGAGCACGAAGCAGCCCAGAAAGCAGCCGTCGCGCAAGCGAACACGAACAGTGCGGCCAATGCCCCACCCTCGATCGAGCTGACGAAGTCCGACAGCCTCGTTGCCCAGGCGCAGGCGTGGTTTTCTCTCAACTCGAAACAAAAGCTCCTCATAAAAGCGCAGCAGAACGCTTTCGATCGCCAATCGAAGCTCGCCGCTGCGCACGACGCACTGAACAAGACTTTGACTGAAGAGAAGGCACAGAAAAAAATCATTCCCAAAAAGTCGCCAGGCGCCGCGAAACCCGCCAGGGCGACAAATGGAAAGAATTCCGGCGCGACCGAAACGGTTCCGTCCAATGCGGAAGCCGGCACTGGCGGAACCGCTCCTTCCGATTCGGCAGGCGGACCTGGCAACACCTCCGATTCAGACGACGCGATCGCCAACACTCCGACGCTCTCATTTCTCAAGGATTTGAGCGTCGATCAGAAGAATCTCACGCTGCTTGATAAGCGAATCGAAAACGAACAGGAGCTGGCGACGCTCTATGGCAATTGGATCAGCTACGTAACGGTTCGCAAACAGGCGTTCCTGCACGGAGTGTTCGTTGCGTCGTTCTGGATTTTGCTGATCGCGCTCTTCGTGTTTGGCGCCAATGAGGGAACACAACGCTTCTTCTCCGATTTGTCGCCCGAACGCCGTGCCCTTCAGAAATTGCAGGCGGTGGTACTGTTCGGCATCGAAGCGCTGGGAATCGTGCTGATCCTTCTCGTTGTCTTCGGCATGCCCAACAATTTCGCGACTGTCGTGGCGCTCGCCGGTGCTGGGCTCACCGTTGCCTTGAAAGATTTCATCGTCGGATTTTTCGGGTGGTTCGTGCTCATGGGCAAAGACGGAATTCGTCCAGGTGACTGGGTGGAAATCAACGGAGTCGCCGGCGAAGTGCTCGAGGTGGGCCTGTTCCAGACGGTATTGCTCGAGACGGGCAACTGGGCCGATGCCGCGCATCCGACCGGGCGAAAGGTTACTTTCGTTAACAGCTTTGCGATCGAGGGCCACTACTTCAATTTCTCGACTTCCGGCCAGTGGCTTTGGGATGAGCTACAGGTGCAGGCGCCTCCGGATGCGGATCCGTACAAAGTGGCGGAAGCGATTCAACGGATTGCCGCTGACGATACCGCGGCGAACGCCAAGGTGGCGGAAACGGAATGGCAGCGTGTCGTCCCGGCATCTGTCAACCGGACGTTCTCAGCCGCTCCTTCGGTCAGCGTTCGCCCGGAAGGCGGCGGCGTGAGCATTCTCGTGCGTTATCTGACGCGCGCAAGTGACCGGCAGGAAGTGCGCACCCGGCTCTATCGCGCGGTGATTGATCTCTTGAGGCAGAAGAATTCACGAGAAATTCCGCAACCCTCAGCGGCTCCTCAACAGCCGGATCCCGGAAAGAAATAGAAATGCCGGCGCGGGCTAAATCACAATCGGGCGAAGATGTGGAATCCGATCGCTCCCAGAATTATGCCGATCGCGGATCCCGCGAGAACATCGCTCAAGAAATGCATGCCGAGAATAATTCTCGAAGCGGCGATCAACGCGGCGACTGTGAGCAGGGTTCCCATCAATTCCGGATAAAAGAGGCCGATTGCGATCGCTACGCCAAATGCCGTGATCGAATGGCCGGACGGAAACGAATATTTGTCCGGGGGCAGTATCGACGCCCAGCAGTGCGGCTCGATTTCGCACGGCCGCTTGCGATGGCTGGCGTGCTTCAGCGTCCGGAAAATCAGAATGCCCGCCGCAGCCGCCGAAGCTCCGGCTCCAATCGCCGCGAAGCGGTGCGGGCCGCCAAAAAACATCAGGATCATTCCGAGCGCATACCAGAGCCATCCGTCGCCGCCGCGAGTAGCCACAATCATGAGGATTCGGAACCAACGCGGCGCGCGCCAGCGATGCACGCGGCGCATTAGCCGGTGGTCGTTCGATTGAATCTGGTTCCAGACCGATTGTGCGACCGTCATACCCATTCCTCCACCGCAGGTTGCGGCACGGTGATCCATCGAGGACGTTTCCGGGCTTCCGGAACTTCGAGAAGCTCAGCCTCCCATCGGCGATTGAACTTGCGCTCTTCATGGAAGTTGAAAAACGTGAACGCGGGAATCAACAAACCAATCGGTGAGATGAGCGCGGTCCACGCTTTTTCGCGCATCAGCTCGCCCGCGATCAAGTAGCAGTCGCGCGTCAGCTTGGTGAAGCAGCCGGATTCTCCGGCAACGCGGCCCAAGCCGCCGCGCAGCCGCGAGAAAAATTCCTCTTTGTCGCGGGCGCCCGGTACTTCCGTGTAAGCCGTCCCCGCGGACGGCAGTGCATGCGCGTCGCTTCCACCGATTGCAATCTTGTTCCACTGTTTTGCCAGGGTCTGTGCATTTCGATTGGACCTTTCGAGCATGTGACTGTTGCGAGTTTCAATCGCCGGGAAGTATTCGCGGAACCATTCGAAGTCTTCGCGCTGGCGCTCGCCTGTCAGACTGGAAAACACGTGATTGATTGAAAAGAAAAGCCTCCGCTCGCTGAGATACATCAGGAGCGCGACGAGATCGTTGCGGCGCTGCTGCAGCTGCGCGTGCTGGCGTTCGCTGATGTCGTACACTCCCACGTGAATCTCGGTGCCGCTCGGCATCCGGCAAGTCAATTCCTCACTCAGGAAGAAATTTGGATTGCGCCGTAATATCTCGGCGCCCTCGATGGAATCGTGGTCAGTAAGAGTGAACAGGCTCATGCCGCGGCGGCCAAGCAGCTGATACACCTCGGTGGGATCGCTGTAGCTTTCGCGGCAAAATTTCAAAAGGAATGGAGTCGTACAGGCACCGGAGAAGTACGAGTGAACATGCATGTCGCATCTCACGATTCCAAGGATGAAGCACGCGCATTACTCGTATGTGACAGGGACGCTAAACTTCTGAAAAGACAGCCATTTAATCGTTTGGACACCTGAAACATTCTTTTAACAGAGCTGTAGCCTGGCGCGGCCAGTGGATTGACAGACTCCGTCGCATGTTGAGAATCGAGTTTGGTTTTTTCGACGCCGGCGGCGGCCATCGTGCTGCTGCTACAGCACTTGAGCTCGCCATTCGCGGCCAGCAGCGTCCTTGGGAAGTGCGTCTCACAAATCTGCAGGAACTTCTAGACACGCTCGACATCCTGAAAAAATATGCCGGCATTCGCATCGAGGATTTCTATAACTGGATGCTTCGATCCGGCTGGACGCTGGGAAGCACGCAATTGATGAAGGTACTGCAGGGCGTGATCCGGCTCTATCACGGTCCTACGGTGCGGATGCTCGAGGCGCACTGGAAATCGACGCAGGCGGACATGGTCGTATCATTTGTTCCACATTTCAATCGTGCGCTGGGCGAAAGCTTTCGCCGCGCCCATCCGGGACGGCCATTCGTAACGATACTCACGGACATCGCCGATTACCCGCCCCATTTCTGGATCGAGCGGCAATCACAATATTTTATTTGCGGGTCCGATCGCGCCGTGGCGCAGGCGCGCGCCATGGAGCATCCGGAGGATCACATTTTCCAGACGTCGGGGATGATTCTTCATCCGCGATTCTACGAACCTCCGATCGAAGACCCAATCTCCGAGCGCGAGAAGCTGGGGCTGCGGCCGGATCTGCCGACGGCGCTGGTTTTGTTTGGAGGTCACGGTTCAGACGCGATGCTGGAAATCGCGCGCCGGCTGGATCGGTCGAACCTTGAGCTACAACTGATATTTGTGTGCGGGAAGAATGAAAAGCTTGCGAAAGCGCTGCGGGAAGAAAAGCCGCGATTGCCGCGCTTCGTCGAGGGATTTACGACGAGAGTGAATTACTACATGCAGGTGGCTGACTTCTTTATCGGCAAGCCCGGCCCGGGAAGCGTGAGCGAGGCGCTTGCGATGCATTTGCCGGTGATCGTGGAACGCAATGCGTGGACTCTTCCGCAAGAGCGCTACAACGCCGATTGGGTTCTGGAGAAGGAAGTGGGAGAGGTGCTGAATACCTTCAAAGAAATTGTGCCGGCGGTCGAGCGTCTGATCGACCCCGCCACTTTGGCGCGCTACCAGGCCAACGCTGCTGCGCTGAAGAATCAGGCCGTATTTGAAATCCCCGGCATCCTGCAAACGATTTTCGAGCGGGCGGGCTTGAGCGCCAGTTCCTCGGAAGATCCGCTATTCGCCAGCCGGCTCGTTTGATCTGGGCTGGCATCCTTTAATTTCTTTAGTCTGCTGATTTGACTCCGCGAACTCGACCCCGTCCCGACGTTGTGGCAACATAGATGATGCAGGGGAGCAAGAATAGAGGAGAAGGCAATCATGGCTAAGGCGACATTTGCGGCAGGTTGTTTCTGGGGCGTGGAAGACGCATTTCGGCACACCAAGGGCGTGAATTCGACGACGGTCGGATACGCAGGCGGGACGAAGAAGAATCCTTCGTATGAGGATGTGTGCACGGGCCGCACCGGACATGCGGAAGCGGTGGAAGTGGACTACGATCCCGCGCAGGTAAGCTATGAACAGCTACTGGGAATTTTCTGGGAGAGCCACGATCCAACCACTTTGAATCGTCAGGGGCCGGATGTTGGCACACAGTACCGATCGGCCATTTTCTACCATGACGCGGCGCAGGAGGCGTCGGCGCGCGGGTCGAAGACGCTGCTGGAGAAATCAGGCGTATTCAAGAGGCCGATCGTGACGGAAATCGCACCGGCTCCTGAATTTTTCCGGGCAGAAGAATACCATCAGCAGTATTTTGAGAAGAAGGGAATTAAGGCCTGCCACATGCCGCAATAGCGCGGCAGGTTCCGATCAAGCGTTTAGTTCAAGCACTTCATGCGGGACGGGCTCTCGCACAGCTCGGACCAAACGGCCCACGAAATAACCGCTACGCCGCCCACGATGGCGACTTTTTCCATAATTGGAGTTGCGGCTGCCTTTTTCGTGCCACTGCCCTGACTCGACTGAGCGGCGGCCGCGTTCGGCTGGGCGGCTTCGAGGTCCTTCGTAATGCGGTAGGACTTGCCTTCGGGAATCGTGTGCAGATTGCCGTTTTCTTCGACGACTACGTCTCCGTGATACGCAGTCACGATCATTTCGAGCGGGCTCGTCAGCATCACCTGGCCGAAGGCCGGCTGGCCAGCGACGGGCCGGACAAAACCGAGGGGAGTATCAAGGCCGACGGGGTCGCTCGCAGTCGCAGAAAAACCAACCGTGCCGTGTGCTACGACTACGTGAACCATGTTCGGGAATTGCGCCAGCGACGCGCCGCTATCCGAGAGGAGGTACACCTGGCTTGAGCCGACTCGAAGGCGCATCGTGCCGCCCGTTTCCGTGAAAACGCTGTCGCCCGTGTAAACGGTGGATCCAATCGCAGCCTTGGCGGCGCCCAGGTGGGCGAGGCCCTCGGCCTGGATGATCATGCCGAGCGGCGTATCGTTCGCAGCAAAGGCGGGAATATTCAACAATCCGGCGGCCAAAATGGCTACCAAGCAGACGCGCAAGAGCGGTCGCATTGCTATCTTCCCTCCGAGGGCTAGAAGACAATTTAGGCGCAGAATTGGCCGGTGTCAATAGGGCAAGCGGAGGATTTGAAGTTCATTGGCCGGGTGTTTGCGGGCGGGCCAATTGAAGAGCGCAATCTGGACCCGATGCGCGGAGCCGCAAGCGGGCGAGGGAAGCCCGTGCGAGGCGGAGTTCTGCGATAGAATGGCTTTCGCCTCTGGGAGGAGCGCATGATCCATCGCGTTATTTTTCACAATGACCGGTTGTCGCCGATCGCCGAGGTAAGGCTCTCCCCGGGGCAAGCGGGACTGCTGAACGGCTGGGGCCTGTTCACGACGGTCCGAATTTATGAGGGCGTTCCGTTCGCGTTCGAGCGGCATTGGAAGCGGCTGGTGCGGGATGCGGAACGGACGCATTGCCCGTTTCCATATAAGACGGAACTGGTTAGGGAACAGCTGGGCGAAGTACTGCGAGCCAATCACGTGAAAGAGGGTTGCGCGCGAATCTACGCGATTTACAATCAGGTGGGATTCTGGCGCAGCGATGAGAATTTTCCCGCCGTCGATCTGATCATCTATTCGGCGGACCTGCCGTCGTACAGCGATCGAGCAAGGCTCGGACTGCGCGAGAACGGCCGGCACGCCGCTTCGCCACTGGCGGGCGTGAAGGTGACATCCTGGTTGAATAATGTGTGGAGCTTGTACGAGGCGCAGCGGGAAGGGTTCGATGAGGTGGTGCTGCTGAATGAGCGCGGGGAAGTGGCCGAATGCACGGCGGCCAATGTTTTTTGCGTGAAGGGCGGGCGCGTATCGACGCCGCCGCTCGCTTCAGGCTGCCTGGAGGGAATCACGCGCGGAGTTTTGCTGGAGACTGGCGCGGCTGCCGGTGTGCCGGTGGAGGAGCGGGTGCTCCTACCTGGGGATTTATACGCGGCCGATGAGGTTTTCATCTCTTCGACGAATCGAAATCTGCTGCCGGTGACGGAAGTTGCCGGGCGAAAGATCGGAACCGGGAAAACGCCGGTGGTCGAGAAATTGGAGAAAGTTTTTGAAGCCTACGTTCGCGAATATGTCGGTGCGAGAACGGCTGCATCCGGCAGACGATAGAGTGGGCGCGGACGGACGAGGGGAACCGCGGCTGAGCAGCAGAAATGTGAAGGAGGAGTGATGAGCGATCTCGCAAGCAAGACGTGCGTGCCTTGCCGGGGCGGAGTGCCACCTTTGGTTGGGAAGGAACTCGAGGCGCTCGCGAAGCAGGTGCCGCAGTGGAAAGTGGTGAACGGGCATCACATCACGCGCACGTTTGCGTTCCCGGATTTTCGCCAGGCTCTGGCGTTCGTCAACAAAGCCGGGGAAATTGCCGAGCAGCAGGGGCATCATCCGGACATCTTACTTGGCTGGGGCAAGGCCGAAATTACGACGTGGACGCACAAGATCGACGGGCTGACCGAAAGCGATTTCATCCTCGCGGCAAAAATCGACAAACTCTAGGGTCACGCCGATTGGACGCCGTTGAAGTTCGGCGAGACACGCAGAAAAAAAGAACCCGGCGTGCATCGCTGCGCGCCGGGCCGGAAATCGTTGCAGAATCCTAGGAAGCCTGCACCGACCGATTCGTTCGACGGCGCCACGAACCAAGAGCAAGCAATCCCGAACCGAGAAGCAAGATGCTGGCCGGCTCGGGGGTGTTCACGAGATATTCCTGTGCGGATCCCTGGCTGCTATCCGTGGGAGTGAGGATTTCGAAGTTCGCGAATTCGCCGGCGTAATAAGACTGACTGGCCGCGTAGCTGAGCCACCACGCGGAGTTAGCCGTGGGCGGAACTCCGGCCGAAAAAATCGACCAGATCGCAAATGATATATCGTTGGCTGCGCCCGGGTGCGAAGAGAGCTGTTCGACGAGAAATGCAGCTTCCTCGTACATCAAGAGGGTAGCGGCCGCATTCGCGCCTTGGAAACGAGCCTGGTCGAGCGACGAAAAGGTGTTGACGGTGGCCGTCCAGGTTTCGCCGATGTAAACATCGTGCCAGTAGTCGTCGCAAACAATGGCAACGCCCGCAGTGCCGCCGACGATTCCGTAGTAGGGGCTGGTGTCAACTCCGTTCGCAGAGCCGCCGCTGACTCCTGTCAAGGTCACGGAGACTACCGGCAAGCCGTCTGCGTTCGCCGGTGCAGCAACAGCTGCCAGCGCGATGAGCGCAAAGAACGAAGCAATCGCGAATTTCTTCAGCATGGACACTCCCCTGGGGTCTTGGCAATTGATAGAGTTCGAGATATTCACGCGGAGATGAATGGCACTTAGGGAGCCATAGGAATGAATTTCTAAGTAACTGAAAATAGTATGGTTAATGGATTCTCAGAATAGGAACTACAACTGTCGTGGAAAACAAGTGGTCGAGAGCAGCACTTGTGGGCAATTCGGTTCGTATTGGATACTCGCGGCACCAGCCGCGGACTGGCGCATTTCGGCGCGAGCAAGCCAGATCGAACCGCGAGATCGTGCGAAAATAGGGCGAAGATTTTGCTAGGCCGAACGCAACGCCCTTTCTATTATGCTTCGTTCAGTTCTTAAAAAGTAAGGCGGCGGATGTTCCCAAAGATGCGGCAAGCGTTCCGAAATAGCTCGCTCTTCCACTGGTACAAGAATATTTCTGCGCCCGGCGAATATGCCTGGTGGCGCATGCGCGGCCGTCCGGGAGTGAAAGCGCCGCATCTTACGAAACAGCGAGCGATCGAACAGTACGCGCGGGACTACGATTTGCATGTGCTGGTGGAAACGGGCACGAACTACGGCCACATGATTTACGTGAACAAGGATCGCTTCCGCGAGATCTATTCGATCGAACTCGACTCCTGGCGGGCGGAAAGCGCGCGGCGAAAATTCGCGGGTCGGCCCAATATTCACGTCCTTGAGGGAGACAGCGGCACTGTGCTTCCGAAGGTGATCCCCGCGCTCAAAGAGCCGTGCCTTTTCTGGCTCGACGGGCATGATTTCGACATTTCCTCGCCAATCAAGCAAGAGCTCGATGCGATCTATAAGCAGTCGCCGTATGACCACGTGCTGCTGATTGACGATGCGCGATGGTTTGACGGGCGAACCGACTACCCGACGATGGAACAATTGCGGGAAAAGGTCTCGCAGGAGTATCCAGGCCGAGTGGTAGAGGTAACCGACGACATCATCCGCATTTACAAGCCGCGCAGTACTCACGCTGTTTGAACCTTGACTCGATCCCCAGTTCGGGACTCTCCGTCGGTTTGCACCTGCGTCTAAATCTTCAGGGGCTGCTCACCATTGCAGACCCGGCCCGTCGAAGAGACTATTGACACTATATCGCAGCGCGTTATAGTATCCAGCCGTACGCTATAGAAGCGCACTTCTGGAGGACGTAAATGACCCGTTCCCGCGATGCTGCCGAAGCCGAGATGCAGGAGCCGTTGACGCCGGCGATGTTCCACGTGCTGCTGTCGCTGGCGGATGGAGAAAAGCACGGATACGCGATTCTGAAAGAGGTAGCGCGGCGCACCGCAGGAAAAGTGCAACTCAGCGCCGGGACGCTCTACGGAATCATCAAGCGCCTGAACGCGGAGGCTTGGATCGTCGAATCGAACAAGCGCCCCGTCGCAGGGCTGGACGACGAGCGGCGGCGATACTACCGGCTGACGGAAGCGGGCCGGCGCGTGGCCGTGAATGAAGCGCGGCGCCTGGAAGAGCTGCTGGCGATGGCGCGCAATAAGAATTTATTTCGCAAGCCCGAGTTGGCGTAGGCAGATTTGCACAAACACAGAGGAGTCCGCCCATGAGTTCGAGCAGCGTTCCGCTTTCCAAGCGAATGTTTCGCGCACTGCTGCGCGTTCTGCCCGCTGATTTCCGCTCCGACTACGGACCCGATATGGAGCACACCTTCGAAGACCAGGCACGCGAGGCGTGGGACCACGCGGGCGCCGCGGGAGTGGCACGGGTATGGTGGGAAACGCTGGCGGGAATCTTCACGACGGCTCCGCGCGAACATTGGGAAATGCTGACCCAGGACACTGCGTATGCGTTTCGCACGATGCGCAAGAATATGGGGTTCACGATTCTGGCGGTGCTGACGCTGGCGCTGGGCATCGGCGCGAACACGGCGATTTTCAGCGTCGTCCACGGCGTATTGCTGAGGCCGCTGCCTTATCCCCAGGGCCAGCAATTGGTTTTAATTCGGCAGCAAGCAGTAAAGGAAGGTATCGACGACACCGGCTTCTCCGTGCATGAGATTCAAGACTATCGCGAACAGAACAAATCTCTTTCAGGACTCGTCGAATATCACACGATGTCGTTCATCCTGTACGGGCACGGAGATCCGGATCGCGTGCGAACGGCAGTGGTTTCCGCAAACTATTTCGACCTCTTCCAGGTAAGCCCTCTCTTCGGGCGAGCGTTCTTACCGGATGACGACAAGCTGGGTGCGCCGCCTGTTCTGATGCTCAGTTACGAATACTGGAAAAATAAATTCGGGTCGGATCCCGACATCGTCGGCAAGACTTTCGAGATGAATGACAAGGTGCACACCGTGGTGGGCGTGCTGCCGCCCGTCCCGCAATATCCTTCCGAGAGTGACGTGTACATGCCGACGTCGGCATGCCCGTTCCGCTCCGGAAAACACATGCTGGACAATCGGGACATGCGAATGATGGAAGTCTTCGGCAGGCTCAAGCCGGGAGTTAGTTTGTCTCAGGCGAGCACCGATTTCTCCACGATCGCGGCGAGGCTCAAGGCCGAATATCCGAAGTCTTATCCCGATAGCATGGGTTACGCGGCTGCGACAACTGCGCTGCAGGTGGAATTGACGCAACAAGCGCGTCCGACCCTTCTGGTACTTCTCGCGGCGGCCGGCTTTGTCTTGCTGATCGCCTGTGCAAACGTAGCGAATTTGACGCTGGCGCGGATGTCGCAGCGCGAGCGCGAACTCGCTGTTCGGACGGCACTGGGAGCGGGCCGAAGCCGGCTGCTGCGGCAGCTCTTGACGGAAAGTTTCCTGCTGGCGCTTGCGGGAGGGGCATTGGGACTCGTGGCGGCGTACGGAAGCCTGGGCCTGCTTACGGAGTTTGCATCGCAACTAACACCGCGGGCGCGAGAGATTCGCGTGGATGCCGGCGTACTGATTTTCACGCTCGTGGCGGCGGTGGGAACGAGCATCGTGTTCGGAACGATCTCCGCATTCTTCTCGCGGGTGAATCTCTCCTCGGGACTGAAGGAGGGAAGCTCCGGAGCCGGGGCAGGCCAGCGGAGAAACCGAGTGCGGAGCGTGCTGATCGTCTCGCAGATCGCATTCTCGTTCATGCTGCTCATCGGCGCGGGGCTGATGCTGCGAAGTCTCTTCAAGCTGCAGCAGGTGGATCCAGGGTTCGTTGCACAGCGGGCGCTTGCGATGCGGACGACACTGAGCTTCAGCAAATATACGACGAACGAACAATCGGCCGAGCTTGTAAAGAAGCTGTTGATGCGCGTGCAGTCCGAGCCGGGCGTAATCGCGGCCGCGATCTCTTCCGGCTATCCGCTGGAATCGGAAGTGATTGCGGCGGGCCCGAGCGCGTTTTCGGGGCCCTTCCAAATTGAAGGGCGGGACCTGGGGCCTGGTGAAGCTCCACCGATCGGCGGGCAGTTTTCGGTCTCACCGGAATACTTCACAACACTTGGCATCCCGCTGAAAGAAGGGCGCTATTTCGCAGATACCGACGACGCAAAGCGCGAACTGGTGGTCATCATCAATGAAGCGATGAAGCGCCAGTACTGGGCGCACGAGGATCCGATTGGCAAGCGAGTGACGGGAGACCAAGGCGAGCACTGGGCAACGGTGGTGGGAGTGGTCGGGGACGTGAGGGAATTTGGGCTCGACCGGCCGGCAACGCCGGAGTTTTACATCCCTCAGGCACAGGGCGCGGCGGTGGCAGCGCTTGTGGTGCGAACGGCTGTGGATCCACGAACCATGGTTCGCGCGATCACGCGGGCCGTCCACGATGTGGATTCTCAAGCTGCGGTCACGCACGTGCTGACGCTCGAACAGGCTCGCTATGATTCGATGGCATCGCCGCGAGTAACGGCCAGCTTGCTCGGGCTGTTTGCGGCGCTGGCGCTGCTGATTGCAGCATCCGGCATCGGCGGAATCATGGCGCTCACGGTGAGCCAGCGAGTCCGCGAGATTGGGATTCGCATCGCGCTGGGGGCACAACCGTCCGCGATCTTGCGGATGATTCTTGGCCAGGGACTGCTGCTCGCAGCGCTGGGAGTAGGTATCGGTATTGCTGGAGCGCTATCGCTGAAGGGGCTGATGAAGTCGCTGCTATTCGGAGTGACGCCGGCCGATCCGACAACATTTGCAGCGGTTGGCATCGTACTCATTGGCGCCGCGATGCTTGCGAGCTACCTGCCGGCGCGGAGAGCCGCGTCAATTGATCCGATCGATTCGCTGCGAATGGAGTGACGGCGATCGCCCGTTCCGTCTGAAGCAGCGAAGACGAATATCCGAGGGCGGCGCGCTGCCGCCCCCGTTATCGATTCCCGTCGCAATCAAATCCCTATAAACTGAGATTGCTGCTCATTCTCTTGTCCGCTCTTGTCCGTCGCGACCCGCCTTCGGTCCGCATGCGCGAGCGAGGGGAAGCGCCACTCCATGCTGAAGCGCCTGTTCTTGCATTACATCGCTGAAGAAGCGCGCCCGATGTTGCGCCTGGCTATCCCGCTCGTGCTGGCAGAGCTTGGCTGGATGACCATGGCGATCGTGGACACGATGATGGTAGGACGGCAGGCGCACAGCGCCGAAGCGATTGGAGCGGTGAGTCTCGGCAGCGTTCTCTTCAACGCAGCGGCGATTTTTGGAACCGGACTGATGCTGGGGCTCGATACGCTGGTCTCGCACTCCTACGGCGCCGGAAACGTGGAGGACTGCCATCATTCGCTTGTGAACGGAGTGTACCTGAGCCTCGGAATCGCGCCGCTTCTAATGGGAATCGTTTGGCTGTTCGAGCCTCTGCTGCGCTCGCTCGATATTCAAGCGTCGGTGCTCAACCAGGCCATTCCGTACTTACGGGCTTTGAATTGGGGAACGCTTCCGTTGCTGCTCTATTTCGTTTTTCGCCGGTATCTGCAGGGTATGAACCTGGCGAAGCCGGTGATGTTCGCGCTGATTTCCGCGAACCTGGTGAATCTGGTGGGGAATTGGGCGCTCGTGTACGGACATCTAGGTTTTCGCGCGATGGGGACGGTGGGCTCGGGCTGGTCCACGTGCATCGCGCGAATCTACATGATGAGTGTGTTGCTGGTGTATGCGGTTTACTACGACCATCGGTATAAGACGGGATTGCGCGAAACGCCTCGGCTGCCGAATTTTCTCCGAATGTGGAAACTCGTGCAGTTGGGGTTTCCGGCGGCGACGCAATTCGGGATGGAAGTGGGCGTCTTCGCCGTGTGCACCGCGCTGATCGGCAAATTGGGCGCAGTTCCTCTGGCAAGCCATCAGGTGGCGCTCAACACGGTGAGTCTCACGTACATGGTGCCACTGGGAGTGGCATCTGCAGCTGCGGTGCGGGTAGGCCAGGCGCTGGGGCGTGGAGATTCACACGGAGCGAGCCGAGCGGGTTGGACGGCTCTCACGATCGGAATGAGTTTCATGTTCTGCATGGGCGTGCTGTTTTTTCTTATCCCCGATGCGATTGCACGAATCTATACGCCCGACCCGATCGTGATTCACGCAGCGGGCGTGCTCTTGTACGTAGGGGCATTCTTTCAGCTATTTGACGGGATGCAGACAGTAGCAACGGGTGCGCTACGCGGGGCGGGCGACACTCGAACGCCAATGCTTTGTCACCTGCTGCTCTACTGGGGAATCGGGCTGCCGCTGGGCGCGTATCTGTGCTTTCGGCTGCATTGGGGCGCGCCGGGGCTTTGGACGGGGCTTTGCGTAGCGCTGATACTCATCGGTTGCGCGTTGCTTTATTTTTGGCGCAGGAAAGAGCGGACGTTTGCGACGATGAAGTTTGCCGCTGCGAAGGAAATAGTTGAGGTCTAGCACGCTGGGCCTGCGAGTGGCGTGAAACGACATTCGCTGCCTGCACTCAGGGCGGCTGGGCTACAATCGGCGCGACCGTCGAGTACGCTGACGTGGCCGCTGAGAAGCGATCGAAATGCAGAATCCATTCATGGCGCGAGCGATTCAGCTCTCGCTCCAAAACATCGAATCCGGGCACGGCGGGCCTTTTGCGGCCGTCGTCGTAAGGGACGGCAAGATCATCGCTGAGGGAGCGAATTGCGTGACCTCCACGAATGACCCCACGGCACATGCGGAGGTCGTCGCGATTCGAGAGGCTTGCAAAAAACTGAGGGCGTTCGAATTGAAGGGTTGCGAGATTTATACCACCTGCGAACCCTGTCCGATGTGCCTGGGCGCTATTTATTGGGCGCGGCCGGCGCGGGTCTATTTCGCGAATACGGCCGCCGACGCTGCGAATGCCGGCTTCGATGATTCGCTGATCTACGAGGAAATTCCGCGGCCGCACGCGCAACGGAAGATTCCCCTGATCCCGATGATGCGCGAGGAAGCGCTGGAGGCATTTCGCGTGTGGCAATCGAAGCCGGATAAGACCGAGTACTGAGGCGAGGTCGATGGCAACCCGGGTCATCGGAAAATCGGTGCCGCGCAAGGAAGGCCGGGAGAAAGTGACCGGCCGCGCGAAGTATGTGGACGATATTCGGTTTCCGGACATGCTCTACGGCGTCACGGTGCGCAGCCCCGCAGCTCGCGGACGGATTATCGAAATTCAGTATGATGCGGGCATACCGTGGAACGAGTTTACAGTCGTCACCGCAAAAGACATTCCCGGCAAAAACTGCATTGCGCTCCTGATCGACGACCAGCCCTGCCTGGCGGATAAGTTCGTAAATCATCCGGAAGAGCCGGTCGTGCTTCTCGCGCACCCCGACAAGTATTTGCTCGAAGAAGCTCGGCGCTCCGTGCGAATTCAGATCGAGCCAATGCCTGCAATCTTTTCAATCGATGATTCCGCCGCACGCAACGAGATCGTTTGGGGCGCCGACAATATCTTCAAATCGTTTCTCGTCAAGAAGGGCGAAGTCGATGCCGTTTGGCCCACCGCGGCACTGATCATCGAAGGGACTTACGAGACGGGCGCTCAGGAGCAGCTGTACATCGAGCCTCAGGGAATGATCGCGAAGGCGAATGCGGAAGAAGGCGTTACGGTGTGGGGCTCGCTGCAGTGCCCGTATTACGTGCACAAAGCGCTGACGGCGCTATTCGGTCTGCCGAAAGATCGCATCCGCGTGGTGCAAGCGGAAACGGGTGGCGGGTTTGGAGGCAAGGAAGAATATCCCTCGATGATTGCGGCGCATGCGGCGCTGCTCGCGTGGAAATCCGGCAAACACGTAAAGATCGTTTACGATCGCGCCGAGGACATGGTGGCGACGACGAAGCGCCATCCCTCGCGCACGACCCACCGCACGGCTGTGACTCGCGAAGGCAAATTGCTGGCGATGGACATCGACTTCACGATTGACGGCGGGGCGTATGAGACGCTTTCGCCCGTAGTGCTCTCGCGCGGAACGATTCACGCGGCCGGGCCCTACAATTGTCCCAATGTGCGAATTCGAAGCCGTGCAGTTGCAACGAACGCGCCTCCGCACGGCGCGTTTCGCGGCTTTGGCGCGCCGCAGAGTGTCTTTGCTCTCGAACGGCATTTGGATCGCGTCGCAGAAGCAGTGGGACTCGCGCCGGACGAATTGCGGCGGCGGAATTTCATCCATCAGGGGGACACCATCGCGGTGGGCCAGGTGATTCACGAAAAGGTGAATATGGATCGGCTGATGGATCGAGCGTTTGAGCTGAGCGGCTACTATGAAAAGCGGAAACGCTTTGCGGCGGAGAATCCCGGTAGAAAAACTCGAAAGGGAATTGGTTTCGCATCATTCTTTCACGGAGCGGGATTCACTGGATCGGGTGAGGAGTATCTCGCGTCGGAGGTGGCTGCGGAAGCCACGCGCGATGGATGCGTGCGGCTGATGGCCGCGAGCACGGAAATGGGGCAGGGAACGAATACGATTTTCTCGCAGATCGTCGGCGAGACGCTTCGGATCGATCAGGAGCAAGTCGAAATCGTGCAGCCCGACACGGCGAATGTGCCCAACAGCGGGCCAACGGTCGCGTCGCGTACTTCGATGATCGTCGGCAAGCTCGTTGAATCGGCTGCGCTCGAGCTTCAAAGCAAGCTGATCGAGAGCGGGTGCCTGCGCAAAGAATACATTGCCGCCGAGTTTGCAGAAGCGTGCCGGCGATACTCTGACGCGATTGGCCCGTTGAAATCAGTCGCGAAATACCAGCATCCGCGCGATCTGCACTGGGACGATGAGCGCTACCAGGGTGACGCCTACGGCGCCTACGCCTGGGCCATCTATGTTGCAGAGGTATCCGTCGACATGCGTACCGCCGAAACGCGCGTCGATGATTTCGTCGCGGTGCAAGAAGTCGGCAAGGTGATCAATCCAGTGCTGGCGGCCGGACAAATCGAGGGAGGCGTAGCACAGGGAATCGGCATGGCGCTCTATGAAAATGTCGTGTGGCAGGAAGGGCGCATGGTGAATGGGCAGATGACGAACTATATTATGCCCACATCGATGGACGTTCCGCCGATTCGAGTGCACTTCGAAGAGATTCCGTACGAACGCGGGCCAGCGGGAGCGAAGGGAATTGGCGAGTTACCGCTTGATGGGACGGCGCCCGCTATTGCGAATGCGATTTCGTTCGCAACCGGCCTAAACGTCACGCGCGTGCCGATTACGCCGGAGGTCTTGAGCGAAATTCTAGAGAGCGTGCATGCCTGAGTCCGCTAACAAGCTTCGCGTGCTATGCACCGTGAACGGGACGCCGATGATGCTCGAAGCGTACCCGATGGCGCGGCTGCTCGACGTGCTGCGAGAGTCTGCAGGACTGACCGGCGCGAAAGAAGGCTGCGGCGAAGGTGAATGCGGAGCATGTTCTGTCGAACTCGACGGAGCGCTCGTGAACAGTTGTCTCGTTCCGGCCCTGCATGCCGAAGGTGCAACGATTCGCACGATCGAAGGAGTGGCGAACGGAGACGAACTGCATGCCGTGCAACAAGCGTTCATTACTCACGGTGGTGCACAGTGCGGAATTTGCACTCCGGGCATGGTGCTTGCGGCGGTGAATCTTCTGGAGCGCAAACCCGGCGCGACGGAAGCGGAAATTCGCGAAGGACTCTCCGGGAACCTGTGCCGGTGCACGGGATACACCAAGATTTTTGAGTCCGTGATGGCGGTATGCCGGCGAAGGGAGCGGAGCGCTTGAGAGCGCGCATTCCGCTTTACGAACTGGTAGCACCACGTAACCTCGAATCGGTGCTCGAAACAATGGCGCTAGAGCCTGGCGTATGGAAGCCCTTCGCAGGTGGCACGGACCTGATGGTATTGCTCGAGGCGGGGAAGCTGTCGCATCGAAAATTCTTGAGCATCTGGAAACTGCCGGAGTTGCGCCAGATCGAAGTGGCGTCTGATTCCGTGGCCATCGGGGCGCTTGCTACCTATACCGAAATTCAGCGCAATGAAATCCTTCAACGCGAATTTCCTTTGTTGTGCCGCGCGGCTTCTGAGACGGGGAGCGTTGCTACGCAGAACCGCGGAACCCTCGGCGGAAACATTGCGAATGCTTCGCCGGCAGCGGATTCCCCGCCTGCGCTCGCGGTCTATCACGCTGAACTCGAACTCATATCCGCGCGAGGCACGCGACGGGTGCCACATGTCGGTTTCCATACCGGTTACAAACAGATGCAATTGCGCAATGACGAGCTGATCGGGCGCGTTCGGCTGCCACGGCCGGAAAGCGGTTGCAGACAGTACTATCGGAAGGTCGGAACGCGCAGGGCGCAGGCGATATCAAAGGTCTGCTTTGCGGGAGTGGGTTACGTGGAGAATGGGCGGATTCGCGATGTGCGAATCGCGTTGGGCAGCGTCGCTCCCACCGTGTTACGCGCGACCGAGACGGAGAACATTCTGCGTAGCGAACCAGCATCGAGCGCTACGCTGAAATTGGCGCAAGACGCGCTGGGACGCGAAATAACCCCGATCGATGACTTGCGCTCGACAGCGGTCTATCGTCGCCGGGTGGCTCAAAATCTTGTCGCCGAATTCTTTGAAATACTGGTCGCTTAAGCCGCATGCCAAAGTCACCGAGCCCACCAGCAGAGATCGCGAAGATTCCGGATCTCGTTGTTCGCGGGCGCCGGATCGTAATGCCGGACGGCGAACGCGCGGCTGCACTACACGTGCGCGGCGGGATCGTCTCCGCGATCACGGAGTTCGACGACATCCCGGGCGGCGCTCCCGTGCATGAAGCCGGCGATTCCGCCGTGATGCCAGGAATTGTTGACACGCATGTCCACATCAACGAGCCGGGTCGCACGGAGTGGGAAGGCTTTTCGACGGCGACTCGAGCGGCGGCGGCGGGCGGAGTCACGACCCTAGTCGAGATGCCGCTCAACAGCATTCCGACGACGATAACCGCCGCTGCCTATCGCGAGAAGCTCGCCGCAGCGGCGGGCAAGCTCTGGATCGATTGCGGATTTTGGGGCGGCGTCGTGCCCGGGAATTCTGGTGAGCTGGGCGAACTCTGGGAAAGCGGCGTGTTCGGCTTCAAATGTTTTCTGGTTCCCAGCGGGGTCGAGGAATTCGCGCATGTCACCGAAAGCGATCTTCGGGCGGCTCTCCCCGTGCTGGCCGCACTCGGCGCGCCCCTCTTGGCTCACGCCGAACTGCCCGAACCGATTACGGAGTCGGCGGGGAAAGTATCTAAAACGAATCCGCGCCAGTATGCGACTTGGCTTGCCTCGCGTCCGCGCCGAGCCGAGAACGAGGCCATCGAGCTTTTGCTGCGCCTCGCCCGTGAATTTGTCGTGCGCATTCATATTGTGCATTTATCGTCGTCGGATGCAATTTCGACGGTGCAACAAGCCAAATCGGATGGGCATGCCGTCACAGTCGAAACGTGCCCTCATTACCTCACGTTTGCGGCGGAGGACATTGCCGACGGTGCAACCCATTTCAAATGTGCACCCCCGATCCGCGAGCGGGAGAATCGCGAAAAACTCTGGGCGGCGCTCGGCGATGGCACGATTGATTTCATCGCCTCCGATCATTCGCCGTGCCCGCCGGCGATGAAGCTAGCTGAAACTGGCGATTTTCTGCAGGCCTGGGGCGGTATTGCGGGACTTGAACTCAGCCTGCCCGTGGTATGGACGGAGGCGGCGTCGCGAGGATATTCTGTGCCGCAACTAACGAGGTGGCTATGCAGCGGTCCTGCGCGGGTTGCAGGTCTCGGGAAACGGAAAGGCGCTATCGCAGTGGGCTATGACGCGGATCTTGTGATCTGGAATCCGGAAGCGCAATTTACGGTTGACCCGATGCAGCTGCATCAGCGGCACAAGATGACTCCGTATTCTGGGCGTAAGCTGTCTGGCGTTGTGGAAACCACATTTCTTCGCGGCCGAAAGATTTACGGCAGGGACGAGTTTTCCACCAGGCCGGTTGGGCAAGTGCTGCGGCGGGGAGTTGCATGAACGAATTTCATCGTCTCGTTGATCTGGCGTCCGAACGGCTTGGCGGCCGTGTTCTTGCTGCGAACGACGAGTTCTTCGCGCCGAAAGAGAATCTGCTGAAGCCTGCGAAGCCGGTTTTCATCGAGGGCAAGTACACGGACCGCGGCAAATGGATGGATGGTTGGGAGACACGGCGTCGGCGAACGCCCGGTTTCGACTGGTGCATCATCCGATTGGGCCTGCCAGGGGTGATCCGCGGCGTAGTCGTCGACACGAGTTTCTTTACGGGTAATTTTCCGTCGCACTTTTCTCTGGAAGCTTGCGATCTGGGGAAACCGCCCAACACGGGCGAGCGGCGCCAGCTGACTTCTTCCAAGGTAAATTGGATCGAAGCTATCTCAAAAACCGCGCTCCACGGCGATGCGCAGAATTCGTTCTCCGTTGGAAATGCCGGGCGA
This sequence comes from Candidatus Acidiferrales bacterium, assembly GCA_050746925.1. Lineage (GTDB taxonomy): Bacteria > Acidobacteriota > Terriglobia > Acidiferrales > UBA7541 > Palsa-295. The sequence continues at coordinate 29,555 of JBOGNA010000018.1, read as the reverse complement.
TTCACACATCTCCGGCTCAAGATCTACCCGGACGGAGGAGTATCCCGGCTTCGAGTGCACGGGGAAGTAGTACCCGACAGCAGATTGGCGAAGCGGCGCGATATCGATCTCGTCGCGATTGAGAGTGGCGGAAGCATCGTCGCATCGAGCGATCAATTTTATAGCGAGCCGCTGAACTTGCTAATGCCGGGCCGCGGCAACGATATGAGCGATGGGTGGGAGACTCGTCGCAGGCGTGGGCCGGGGCACGATTGGGCCGTTCTGAAGCTGGGGGTGCCGGGAAAGATTCGACGCATCCAAGTGGACACGGCGCACTTCAAGGGGAACTTCCCCGAGAGCTGTTCGCTCGAAGCGTGCTATCTCGGTCGGAACCCAATCGAGAATTCAGCAATGGAAAGCGAAGCGTGGAATGAGGTGCTGTCACGCGCTCCACTCCAAGCAAACAAAATCCACAACTTCCGGAAAATCCGCGATGTGGGCACAGTATCGCACGTACGATTCAACATCTACCCTGACGGCGGTGTAAGCCGGCTAAGAATCTTCGGAGGGCCAGCACGCCTGGAAGATCAATTGAAGGGACTCGATCGGATCAATCGACTGCCGGCTGAAGCGCTGCGAAAATCGTTGCTGGATTGCTGCGGGTCAATTGCATGGGTCAATCAGTTTCTTGCCCAGAGACCTTTCTCCCACGAAGAGAGCATGTTCCATGATGCCGATCGTATTTGGGCCCAGCTCGACCGGAAAGAATGGTTGCGGGCATTCCGGCATCACCCTCCCATCGGAAGCAAACGGGCGAAGGCGAAACAGTCGCGCGCTGCGCAGGAATGGTCGGAGGGCGAACAATCCACCGCGAAGAAGTCGGCGCCTGAAACTCTGGCTGTGCTCGCCGCAGCGAATCAGGCTTACCATGCGGCGTTCGGCCATGTATTTCTGATTTGCGCGACGAACAAAAGCGCTGATGAGATTCTCAAGAGCCTGCAAGAGCGCCTGCAGAATAGTCCGGATGTTGAATTACACGTAGCTGCGGATGAGCACCAAAAAATCATGCGGCTGCGATTGGAGAAGCTACTCAAATCATGAGCGAAATCACGACGCACGTGCTCGATGTTTCCGTGGGGCAACCCGCTGCTGGAGTGCCGGTAACCCTTGAAATCGAAAGTGCCGGCAATTGGAAGGAGCTGAGCCGGGGCGCGACGGATTCCGACGGCCGCCTTCGTCATCTCCTGGTGCCAGGGTCCCTCGTAAATGGCACCTACCGGCTGAGTTTTGAAACGAAGGCTTATTTCAAATCGCGCAAGGTCAAAGGACTTTATCCGGAGGTTGCAATCGTATTTCAGGTGCGGAACGCGAAGGAGCACTACCATATTCCCCTGCTGCTCAGCCCGTTTGGGTACTCTACGTATCGCGGGAGCTGAAGAATGGCAATCAAACTCGGCGCAAATAGCTACGGGAAGTCGCGCGTTCGGCTGCTTCGCGTGGTCAGGCAGCAGGGCCGCCACGATATCAAGGAACTGACGATCGGGATCCAATTCGAAGGCGATTTCGAATCGGCCCATACGAAGGGAGACAATCAAAAGATTCTGCCAACAGATACGATGAAGAACACGGTGTACGTTCTCGCGCGCCAGTATCCGGCTGAGGCGGTTGAGGACTTCGCGCTGCATTTGATCGAGCACTTCCTTACATACAATCCTCAGGTCTCGCGTGTAAGAATAGAGGCGAGTGAGACTCTCTGGACGCGATTGGTGTTGGGAGGAAAGCCGCATGCCACTGCATTTGCACGCTCGAGTGAAGAGAAACGCACTGCGATGCTGGATGGGACTCGGGAAGGAACCACGATTCGCGCCGGCCTCGACGGCTTGACGCTGCTGAAGACTACGAAGTCCGCCTTCGAAGGCTTTCTTCGCGATCCGTACACTACGTTGAAGGAAGACCGCGACCGCATTCTATCCACGGTGATTCACGCCGACTGGATCTATGAAGGAAGCGAAACCGAATTCAGTCCCGTTTGGCACGGTGTCCGCCAGGCGATCGTGGAAACATTTGCCGAGCACGACAGCCACTCGCTTCAGCACACCCTGTACGCGATGGGAGAGGCGGTTCTGAATAGCTTCGACCGCATCCGCGAAATCTATCTATCGCTTCCGAATAAACACTTCAATCTCGTAAATCTTGCGCCCTTCGGAATGGACAATCCCGCCGAAGTTTTTCTGCCAACCGATGAGCCTCATGGCTTGATCGAAGCGACTCTCCGAAAGGAATAAGCCGAGCGGCTATTTCTTCCGCCCGTCGAGAATCTTCACGAATGACGCGCTCCGCAGTTCCGCCAGCGTGAGTCCGGTCAACGATTGCGCTTCTTCGGATGTGATCGCGCCGCAATTGATCGCCCGCAGAAAATAATTCAAGAGGCCCTGCCCGGTGGCCGCATCGTCGAACACGTCACCGACCAGCGTGGCTTGCGCGGCCTTGGCGATGAAATTACGCAGACGCTCGGAAGCGGAGTCGAGCCCGTCGAGAAAAAACGAATAAACCCCGGCGTACCGCGTGGGCAGTTGAGCCGGGTGAAGGTCCCATCCCTGGTAGTAGCCGTTCACGAGCGAGTGCTGAATATGGTCGAAATGAAGCTTCCATGCCGAATGAACGGCGGCGCGGTTTTCTGCGGCCTCCCGGGACGTGAGCGGCGAGCCATTCTTCCCGGCTCGGTGCGGCGGGACGGGCAGGATGTTCGTAGCGCCATCGGAAAGCCAGATGCCCGTGCCAGCGAGCGCCACCTGCATCACTTCGCGAGCGAAATCGCAGGCAGGATGGGCCATATTCTGGTGAGCGGCCGTGATATTCCGTCCGGCCGTGTAGTCATAGGTGCCGAAGTGTGCCGCCACACAGCGCCCGTGCCCGGCGGTTACCAGCGGCAGAAGATTTACTTCGCCACGCTCGTTGAAGATGGACTGCGTCGTTTCGATCATCAACTCAAAACGCAGCGCGCCAGGATCGAGATCGAGCAAAGGCTCAAGACGGGCGCACACATCCGCGAGCGCAGCGACTTCGTCTGGGAGCGTGACTTTTGGAAGCGTGATAAAGAAAGTCTTCGGCAGCTGGCCGCGCGTCTTCGCCGCCAGTTCCGTCAGGAATATGTCCATCGTGCGGATACCGCGATCACGAAGTTCTTCGGTAAAAGGCTTGATCCGGATTCCAATGAAGGGCGGAAGTTCGCCTTCATTCATGCCTGCGGCGACTTCGGCGGCAGCGCCAGCGGCATGGCCATCTTCCTCGGCATCGGGACGATTGCCGTATCCATCCTCGAAATCAATCCGGAAATCTTCTACCGGTTCGCGCTTTAGCTTCTCCCGGACCCGGCGATAAATCGTGAACGCGAACCATGCCGGCCGATTTTCCTTCCGGGCACCGTCCGGATCTGCCTCGATCGATTTCGCGATCGCGGCGGCATCTTCCGGCGATTCCGGCAGGCGATCCGCTCCCGGGAGTGCGAGTACTTTCGCGAACGTCACAAAATTGGGAGCGAACTCATCGAGCGAGCGAAGTGCTGCTTCACCTAACCGCTTCGCCGTATCTGCGCGGAAGAGATGAGCGCCGCCATAAACCGTATGAACGGGCTGGCGTTCGCCGGTCGAACCGGGATAGCGTTTTTGAAATGCTTTGTGCGCCTGCTCGAGCCGGGTTGTTATTTCGCTAAGCGAATCCAGGTGGAGAGTTCTCTTCATCTTCCGCGCCTCAAAAGTTTATGGCGCCCGAAGAATACCAGGCGCGTTAAACAGTGAATCCGGGGTTGTTCGCAACCAGCCGACAGGATACATTTGTTCTCTTCCGATGAACGGGAAAATCCTAGTGGTAGATGACGAATCGTCCGCACGAGGTGCGCTCGAAGTCTTGCTGCGCCGCGAAGGCTTCGAGGTGCGAGACGTGCACGACGGCGCGTCCGCGCTCGCTGAATGCACCACATTCCGGCCCGACCTGATCCTTCTCGATATCGTGATGCCGGGCTTGGACGGGTTCGAGGTGTGCCGCCGAATAAAAAGCACTCCCGAAACAAGGCTCACTCCGGTGGTTCTGATAACCGGGCTCTCCGCAACGCAGGACCGGATTAATGGCATCAACGCCGGAGCAGACGATTTTCTGAGTAAGCCCATCGACTTTAGCGAACTCCTTGCGCGCACTCGCTCCTTGCTGCGGCTGAAGCAATTCACCGACGAGCTCGAGAACGCCGAGACCGTTCTCTTTACTCTGGCGGAGAGTATCGAGGCGCGCGATCCCTACACTCGCGGGCACTGCGAGCGCCTGGCGCAAATGTCGTCGCGGCTTGGAGAACGATTGGGAATTGAAGAGGAGCACATCAAGGCTTTGCGCTGGGCCGGGATCGTTCACGACGTCGGCAAAGTCGCGGTGCCGGACTCGATCCTTCTAAAGCCGGGGCCGCTGACACCGGAAGAGATCGTCGTGATGCGCAAACATGCCGAGGTCGGTGAACGAATTTGCGCGCCGTTGCGTTCGTTCCGGCTAGTGCTCCCGATCATTCGCCATCATCACGAGAAGCGCGACGGCTCTGGCTACCCGGACGGCTTGAGCGGCGAGGCTATCCCGCTTACGGCCCGCATTCTGCAGCTTGCCGACGTATATGACGCATTGACGACGGACCGGCCGTATCGAACGGCCGTTGAATCAGACGTCGCGCTCGCCATGATGGATGAAGAAGCGACTCGCGGATGGTGGGACCGGGAATTGTTCGAAAGGTTCCAGGCGATGATTCGCAGCGGCAATCCTGCCGAGAGGGCGTCGGACTCGCGTCGAACCGCAATATAGTCCGGTCGAGCGCATCGGCGGGCTGACGGTCACCTACGACTTCGACACACGCTCTTCGCAGGCGTAAATGACGAACCGCTTCCCTCGCAGGAAACCGATCAGAGTCTGCCGTAGCTCACGCGCCAGCTGAACGGCGAGACTGGACGGAGCAGATACGGACGCGACCACCGGAATGCCGGCGACGATTGCCTTTTGCACGATTTCGAATCCTCCCCGCCCACTGACAAGCAGGATGCAATCGCCCAGTGGCACACGGTCTTTCAGCAAGGCCCAGCCGATCACTTTATCGACGGCGTTGTGCCGGCCAATATCTTCTCGTAGCACCAACAGCGTCCCCTTCGAATCAAAGAGCGAGGCAGCATGAAGGCCGCCGGTGCGCTCAAATACGTCCTGCGCGGAACGAAGTGCGTCAGGGAGCCGCACTAGAAGCTCGGACGAGATGCGGAAGTCCGGATTAGGCGTGCGTAGCAGTCGGGATCGAATGGAATCGATTGAGGCTTTCCCGCAGATGCCGCAGCTCGAAGCTGCAAAAAAGTGGCGCCTCATCTTGTCGAAGTCCGGCGCGGCGTCCGAAGTGAGCCCAGCCTCTACGACGTTCCCACGCTTCCCCGCATCATCGCGCGAAGAGTTTTCGAGCGTCAGAATTTGGTCGCGGCGCTGCACCAATCCTTCCGTGAATAAGAAACCCGCGGCGAGCTCCCGATCGTCGCCGGGGGTGCGCATCGTGACGCTCAAGGGGTTCGCGCCGATGCGAATCTCGAGTGGCTCTTCGGCGGCGAGATAGTCGTCTTTGCGGCTCAGCTTGCCGTCGTTCCATTCGGAGACTTGCGTGAGGTCGACGCTTCGAGGTTTCCGAGCCATGAACGCTCCGAATGGGATGACGAGCCCGTGCAAGAATACCGCCGAACGTGCTTACGGTAAGCTATAAAACGGGGCTGGCCCGCTTCGAAGGATTCGGAGCGGGCCAGTGGGCCTTGCTTGGCGAGAGCTAACGGGGACGGCCAATTGATACGTGGCGTGTGTTAGCGTCTAATAAAAGGAAGGTGAAAACTGAAGGACGGTTCGCTTCCAGGAAGCGGACGACGCTTGGAGCTCTCAAAGAACTCGCCGCTAAGCTCGGCGATCCCGTTGAATCGTCGCTGGCTCTGGCTAAACTTCGCCTGCGGATGTAGTATCCGTATTCCGTTGCACCCCGTAGAAACGGCATTTCATGGCACAAACGATACCGTTACCCGCTCCGATTTCTGCTAGGCAAGATGGCCTCGAAAAGTGGATGGACCGCGTCCTGAAGCGCGCCCAGAAGGTTCGCAAGACCTGGGACGTGGATGACATTCATGATTTGCGAGTTGCGCTCCGGCGCTGCAGGACGATGGCCGAAGCCCTCATCGACACGAACCCGGGTCCGGGATGGAACAAGCTCAAAAAGTACAGCAAGAAACTCTTTCATGCTCTCGGAGAGGTCCGGGACGTGCAGGTTGAACAGGAGTGGGTGAAGAAACTGTGTCCGGCGGAAGATGCTTCCAGAGTCCAGATGCTTAAGGCTCTGCGAAGCAGGGAAAAGGAGCGCCTCGGGGAAGCGCAGAAGGCGCTTGAGGGATTCGATCGCAGAGACTGGCGGAAACTCTCCCGAAAGTTGCGCGCGAAGGCGGATATCTTCCCCTTGGAGAGTGTCGTGTTTCAGCGGCTGGCGCTCTCACAGTTGAACAATGCAGTGGAGCTCGATCGGAAGGCACGCAGGCGGCCGAGCGGTGTCGCATGGCACCGGGTTCGCATCGCAGTGAAGCAGTTCCGTTATATCGTGGAGAACTTTTTGCCTCAGCACTATGAATCGTGGGCCAGCGATCTAAGAGAGATGCAGGATCTGCTGGGCGAAGTACACGATCTAGATGTGTTGCGCTCCGATATCCGCCGCCGTTTCCGCGATCTCGATTTTCAGGCAGTCGCCGACTTGCTCGTTAGAATCGAAGGACCGCGCAAGGCGCGCCTCGACAAGTTTCTGGCGAAAACCGACGGCAAGGAGTCGCTTTGGCTTGATTGGCGCACTGGCCTTCAAGGTGGAACCACGCTTCGGCCAGTCTTGCCCGCTGAAAATCGAACCGCTTACTCAGCCAGCTGACGCAGCACCTTCGGAGTCACGAGCCAGAGCAACTCCCATCCGTCCCGCGACGCTCCATGCTCGAAGCATGCAATCCCCGCTTTCTTCAACGAGGTGAACACTCCGCGCGCTCCTGCTAGTTGTGAAATCAAGGTGTCCAGATGCGGCGCATGCCCGAAGCACATCGCTTCCTTTGCTTTGAGCCGCGCCAGTTCCTTCAGAAAATCGGCGGGATTTGCGGCAGGCTGCAAGGCTTCGCTCGTTCGGATTTTGTTCGGAGCGAACCCAAGAGCTTCGGCGAAAATTTCCGCCGTTTGGACCGCGCGTATCAGCGGGCTTGTAATGAACACATCGGGCTTGATGGCCATTGTTGCGACTCCGAGTGCAGCCAGTCGAGTCTTTTTCACGCCTGTGGCAGTTAGCGGCCGCTCCGGTTCGGGAGGGCTGTTCGGATCTGTCCGGTCAACCGCGATCCCATGACGGACGATGTAGAGGATCATGGCTTAAGCCACCTTTTCTTTTCGCTGGACTCGGCGAAATTCGGCCTTGAGATGGAATTCTCTCTCGAACAGCTCGGCTTTTCGTTCTAGGCCGACTACGTCCAAGCGCGTGCCTTCCGTTGCGCGAATTTGAAAAATCGCCTTGCGCCCTTCGATTTGAACGTCTACCCCTGAGATCCGTTGCTGATGTTCCGATTCGAGTTTTTCTGCGATTCGCAGCAGCGAGGTTAGCAGGCGTGCCTGACGCCGCCGCTGGCCGTCCAGCGAGGCGTACGACGCGTGCTCAATCTCCGGCTCGGATTTTGAGTTGTGGTACCGCACGAGTGCCGCAACCAGGTCACACCGCCAACCGCGGAGCCCCGGAATCTCGCCGTTCCGGATCAGATATTCGCCGTGCCGATGGTGCGATTTGTGATTCACCGCATCTCCCACATCGTGCAAGAGCGCTGCGACCTCCAAAACTAGCCGCAAATCCGCCCCCATCTCGTGAATCGGCCTCAACTGATCGAACAGAGAAAGCGCCAGTCGCACCACCTGATCGGCATGTTGTTCGTTGTAGTTGAAGCGCCGGCCAAACCACCGTGCTCCCGCCAGGAGTTCTTCGGCCCGGTCTTTTTCTTCTTCGGATGCAAGGGATGCGGAGTACTGCTCAGCGACTATATCGAGGAGGATTCCTTCCCTCACACCCACGCCGGGAACGAGCAGGGAACGTATATCGAGCCATTTAGCGAGCGTCGTAATAATAATCGCCGCGATCCCCATCACTTCGGCCCGATCTTCCCTCACTCGGAAAACTTTCATCCGCCCGGGAATATCCAGAGCCAGAAGCCGCCATGCTTGATCTTTCAGTAAGCGGAGGTTTATCGTGGGCGTCCTTCCGACGAGCGGCCCGGACGCGAGCCGAACCAGCGCCTCCGCGTTCCCTCCGCACCCGACGGCTACCGCACGCGATAATTTAGGCGGTGACGGGATCGCGCTACGCAAAAGCGCCAGCACGTGCAGGCGAAGGCGGTTCGCATTGTCCTCGTCGATGGCACCCTCGATCGAATAAGTTTCCATCAGCCGAATCGTCCCAAGCGGCAATGCGATTCGGCGTTCGAGCACTCCGTGCTGAAAAAAATTCAATTCCAGGCTGCCGCCGCCAAGATCGAAGATCAATCGCGGCTGAACGAGGCCGCCCACCACCCGCAACACCGCCGCACACACCAGACGGGCTTCTTCCTCGCTGCTGATCACTTCCAGCTCGATGCCGGTCTTGCGCCGAATCCGATCCATCAGCGTGCGGTAGTTGCGCGCTTCTCGCGCTGCGGCTGTGGCGACGGCACGATAGGCGCTCACGTGATGCTGATCCATGCGCTCGCGAAACTCCTGAAACGCTCGCGTCGCGCGGGCGATCGTCTTCGGATCGAGCATCCGGCGGGTAAATGCGTTGTGGCCCAGGCGCACAGCCGCGCGTTCGCTATCGAGCACCTGGATTTGTTCGGGAGAAGTTGCTCGGGCGATGAGTAGGCGGATGGCGTTCGAGCCTGCGTCAATCGCCGCCAACTGGACAGGGGCAGCCACTCTCAGCGCCAGAGTTGCGCAAGTGCGTGCGAAGGTTTGTAGTGCGTGCTTCGGATTCCCAGTGCGGACGCAATCTGCTTGCGAAGCACCCGGTTCACCTCGGACACGCTTTCTTCGCCGTCCACTTCGATAAAACCGTGCCGTTGCGAAAGATAATCGAATTCGCGCCGAATCAAAGACTGATAGCGGATAAAAGATTGGAACAGGTCGTTCGATAGCGACATATCACGGCCCGATTCCCAGTAACTGATCGTCTGCGATTTCTTGAACTCGCGGTCGAATGCCACTTCGGGCTTTACGTTGAGCCAGAACGTCAGATCAGGCCGCAGCGCCATTTCGTAGATTCCATGCAGGTAGTCTCGTCCGATTCCACGCACCGCCGAACGCGCGATCAACGTATAGATATAGCGGTCGGCGAGCACGATCAATCCCGACCGCAGCGCCGGCAGTATTCGCCGTTCCAATTGATCGAAAAAGTCCGTGCCGTACATCAGTGCCAGCGTCATTGGCGTCACGGAATTTTCTGCGAGCAACGTATCGATGTCTTCCGCAACCAGGAACGATCGGCGCAGCCCCATCGTTTGTACGGCGAAACCTTCCGATTCGAGCCACTCGGTCAGCAGAGAAATTTGCGTGGATCGACCAGAGCCGTCCGTCCCTTCGAGAACGAAAAGGGTTCCGCTCAGCTCCTCCAGCTTGACGCCGGGCAGCGGCACTCCGTAAAAGCGAGACGGAGTTTCGGGTTGGCCGTTCTTCTTTTTGCGCTTCTTCGAGGTCTTCGAAGGCGACCCGTTTTTTGAGTTAGGCGAAGCCATGTCTTTTTCGGAGCGCATTCCTATTTTTTCGGAGCAAATTGAGCGAGTTGAACCTTCTCGCCGACGACCTGACGCATGAGTTTCTGCAATTTGTTCACTTGCACGGTTCCGTCCATCAACACGAAATTGTCCGTGTCGATCATGGCGTCGTAATTCGTGAGAATTCGTTCCTGGAAAATTCGGAAGCTCTCCGCGCGGTCGAGTGAAATTCCGAGGTCCATGCCTGCTTCGTAGTATTTCAGCTTGGGCCGTCCAGCCACGATGCGATTTACCGCCACGTCGAGCGGCGCTCGAAAATAGAACGTTATGTCCGGAATGGGGGCAAAGCTGTAGAGGTTCCTCAGCCAGTGAGGTGAGCAACCGCGCGCGGCGTCTCGCGCAAAGGCCGTATAAATGTATCTGTCGGCCAGAACGAGATAGCCGCCGTGCAGCAGCGGCAGGATCTGGCGTTCGCAGCGATCGGCGAAATCCGCCGCATGCAGAAGCGAGAATGTAGTCGGCGTAAGGAGCCTTCGTTGCTTTCCCCGGCGCGTCGCAGATTTGACGAGCGGAGAAGAATTCCATTCTGTGAAGTGGATTCGATAGCCGCCGATTTCAAGCCACCGCTTCAGGAGGTACAATTGCGTGCTTTTGCCCGAACCGTCGATCCCTTCCACGACAACCAGCGCGCCCGGGTATTGCCGCTTCGGCATGGCTGCTTTACTCGACAATGTATGAATCGCAGTTTGGGTTTCGGGCAAAACAGTAGCCATAAGGAACGCACCTGATGGAAAACCTATCATACTTCGGAACTGTGAATCCCAAGTCAAAAAAGTGTTACAACACACTCGGCCGTAAGATCGCGTTGTTTCACGCCAGGCAAAGTACCTTGCGCCCTGCGAACGGGGTATTCTCTAGTGTCTTGAATTGACCCACAGCTTCCGATGGAGAGAAGACGTTGATGTCGACGAATTTCACGAAAGAACTGATGGTAACTCCGGGAAAGAAGCACCTGAACCTCTCGAAGTGGGACCCGGACGACACGCTCGGTTGGGAGAAGGGCAATAAGACGAAGGCCAGTCTTGAAAAATCTCTCAAGCGCCTCGATGAACTGCAATATCTCCTCTATGCGGAGAAGAAACGCGCGCTCCTCGTCGTCCTGCAGGGCTTGGACGCAGCCGGCAAAGACGGCACAATCCGCCAAGTGATGTCCGGCGTCAACCCGCAAGGTTGCCACGTCACGTCATTCAAGCGGCCATCCGTCGAAGAATCCGCTCACGATTTTCTCTGGCGCATTCACAAAGCCATTCCCCCGGCGGGTGATATCGGAATTTTCAACCGGTCTCAGTATGAAGACGTGCTCGTTGTCCGGGTCCACAATCTCGTGCCGGAGTCGGAGTGGTCGAAGCGCTACGACGAGATCAACGACTTCGAGAAGATGTTGCGCCACAATCACGTCCGTATTCTTAAGTTTTTCCTGCACATCAGCAAAGACGAGCAGAAGCGGCGTTTCCAGGAAAGAATCGACGATCCCGATAAGCGCTGGAAAATTTCGGAGGACGACTTCAAGGAACGAAAATTCTGGGACGACTATACTGCCGCTTACGAGGACACCCTGTGCCGCTGCAGCACGCAGGAAGCTCCGTGGTTCGTCATCCCTTCGAACAAAAAGTGGTTCCGAAATCTCGCCGTCTCCCACATCATCGCGGAGACTTTGGAGGGAATGAATATGAAATTCCCGCCGCCCACCGTTGACGTAAAGAAACTCAAGTGGAAATGACCCTCGCGCCCTTGCAATTCATCGCCAATATGAATACGCTCGCCACGCTTTGGCAATCGAATAACGCTCACCGCGAGATCAGCCGATAATGAGAATAGTCTTGGTGCACGATTGCCGGCCCCGGAGAAGCCCGAGCAACACCCGGCCGAGTGGCAAATCATGAGTGAAGCCGTCTTTCCCAGGAATTTTCTGAAGACGTATCCGCAGGCCGCGCGCGGCGAGGGGTGTTTCATCTTCACGGCTGGAGGCCAGCGTTACTTGGACGCTTCGGGCGGTGCAGCCGTCGTCACGATCGGTCACGGCGTTCCGGAAATCGGGCGGGCGATGGCCGAGCAAGCCACACAACTCGCCTACGTTCATTCCTCACAATTTCACACCGCTCCGGCCGAAAAGCTGGCTCGTCGAATTCTCGAACTTGCGCCGCGGGGAATGCGCGATGGTGGCCGCGTCTATTTTACGTCGGGTGGGTCGGAAGCCACGGAGACAGCACTGAAGCTTGCGCGCCAGTACTGGATCGAGCGCGGCAACAGGCAACGTTTCCGCGTCATCTCTCGATTGCAGAGCTATCACGGAGCATCCCTCGGCGCTCTTTCGGTGTCCGGAAACGTCCGGCGCCGCGAGCCTTTCGCCCCGATGCTCTCCGAGTGGGGACACATCGTTCCTTGCCATTGTTATCGCTGCCCGCTGAGTCTCGAATATCCTTCCTGCAATGTCGATTGCGCCGACGAGCTGGATCGCTTGCTCGAGCGCGAAGGCGCAGACGACGTTGCTGCGTTCATCTTCGAACCGGTCGTCGGCGCCACGCTCGGCGCCGTCGTGCCGCCGGAGGGGTACGTACAACGGATCGCGGAGATCTGCCGCCGCCATGGCATTCTGCTGATCGCCGATGAAGTGATGAGCGGCATGGGCCGCACCGGCAAGCCGTTTGCCGTTGAGCATTGGGGCGTTTCTCCGGACATGATTCTGGTCGGAAAAGGAATTGCGAGCGGCTACGCCCCGCTCGGAGCAGTAATCGTCGCGGGACACGTTGCCGAAACAATTTCACGCGGCTCGGGTGCGTTTCTCCATGGCTTCACGTACAACGCGCATCCCGTCGCCGTCGCTGCCGGAAACGCGGTGCTCGACTACATCGAACGCGAGCATCTTTTCGAGTGCGTCGAGCCTGTGGGCCGGGAATTACGCGCAGCTCTCGAAGTGCTGCGGAAATATTCTGTCGTAGGCGATGTTCGCGGCAAGGGCTTGCTGCTCGCCGTCGAAATCGTGCGCGATGCAAGGACGCGGGAGCCGTTCCCGCCGGACGCGCACATGGCTGCCCGAATCCAGGAAGACGCGCTCGATGCCGGAGTGATGACCTATCCAATGCAAGGATGCGCCGACGGTGAGCGCGGCGACCACATCTTGATTGCTCCTCCGTTCACGATCACTCCCGCGATGATCCAAATGTTGGTTGCAGGACTCGACCGCACGCTGGCAGACCTCGAGCGTACTCATCTCGCCGGCATGGGAGGAACTTCTGCGCTCGTGTGATCGGTTTTTGCGCCGGCTCGCTCCTCTGATTTGCGTTTGCGTTCTCGCCATCGTCGCTTTTGCTTTTCCTGCACGCGTCCTCTCCATGCTTGGATTTTCTCGCCAGGCAGCGGAGCGCGAAGCCGACACAGAGCAGCGATTCAAGGCCCTGGCCTCCGCGGACCGAATCTCGAAATTCCATCGGTATCTCACCCAGGAGCCTCATCCCGCCGGTTCGCCTCGAAACAACGAGCTGGCCCAGTGGGTCGCCTCGCAATGGCGCGATCAGGGCCTCGAGGATGTTACGGTTCACGAATACGACGTCCTCAATTCCTCGCCGCGCGAGGTCTCTCTCGAAATGGTTCAGCCGAAACGCTACCGCGCCGTTCTTCGTGAAGAGCCTTACGATATCGATCCCGACACGAAGAATCCCAACGTCTCCGGCGCTTATCTGGGTTACTCCGCTTCCGGAGAAGTCACCGCCCCTCTCGTCTATGCCCACAGCGGCAATCCGGAAGACTACGCCTATCTCCTGAAACACGGAATCGACGTGCGCGGGAAGGTCGCGCTGGTTCGTTATTCCAATCCGTACAGCTATCGCGGATTCAAAGCGCTCACCGCCGAGCGCCTCGGCGTCTCCGCACTTCTGATTTATTCAGACCCCGATGAAGACGGCTACAAACGTGGCCCTGTCTTTCCCGAGGGGCCGTGGGGGCCGGAATCCCACATTCAGCGCGGTGCAATCACTTACGATTTCCTCGAGCCCGGCGATCCGCTCACTCCGGGATGGGCCTCGGTTCCCGGCGCGAAGCGAATTCCCGCGGAGCAAGCGGTCTCGCTGCCGAAAATCATGGCTCTGCCTCTTTCCTGGCACGATGCCAAGCCACTTTTGAAAAATTTGGACGGACCTATCGCGCCGGACGAATGGCAGGGTGGCCTCCCGCTGAAATATCGCCTGGGCGGCAAGCGCGTTCGCGTTCACGTAAAGGTGGACATGAACACCAGCGTCGAGCCTTACTACGTTTCGGAGGCGCGCATTCGCGGATCGGAATTTCCCGACGAGTGGGTAATTCTCGGCAACCACCGCGATGCCTGGGCTTTTGGCGGCGTCGATCCCTCAAGCGGCACTGCTTCCATGCTCGAACTCACTCACGATCTCGGCGAGCTGCTGAAGCAGGGAATTCGTCCGAAGCGCACTCTCGTCATCTGCAGCTGGGACGGCGAGGAGTATGCGCTCACAGGTTCAACGGAATGGGGCGAGCAGTATGCCGACGAACTCAAGAAGAAGGCGGTCGCCTACCTCAATGTGGACGAAGCGACCTCGGGGAAAGACTTTCAGGGCGACGCAGTCGGCTCTCTCGCACCGCTGCTTGTAGAAATAAGCCGCACTCTTCCCGCGCCTTCCGGCAAAACTCTCTACGATGAATGGAAAATTTCGCGCCAGTTTGAACTTCACGGAGCGGAGCCCATCCAGGATTCTGATTTGGCCAACACCCGCATCGGCAGCGGTTCCGACCACACCGTATTCCTGAATTTTCTCGGCATTCCGACTGTTGGTCTCACTTTCGTCGGCCCCTACGGCGTCTATCATTCGATGTACGATGATTTCTACTGGATGAATCATTTTGGAGATCCGGGCTATCGCTATCACACGCTAATGTCGCAGCTATGGGGGGTGATGGCGCTGCGTCTCGCCAATGCGGAGATTCTTCCGTTCGACTTCGCATCGTACGGCGCCAATATTCGCAAATTCATTCTCAGCCTCGACGCAACGAGCCATGTGCGCGACAAACTCAATCTCGTCCCGCTCCAAGACGGCGTTTCGGCCTTCGAGGCCGCCGGTCGCGAGTTAAGCGACAGTATCTCTCGCGCGATAGCAGTCAGCCGTCTCGACACCCGAACAGCGAATCACGTCAACGAGGAGCTGATGCAGGTGGAACGCAATTGGTGCAATCCCGCGGGGATTCCCGGCCGTCCCTGGTGGAAACATTCCTTGTACGGCGCTCGCTATACCTACGCGCATCTCGAATTGCCCGGCCTCACCGAAGCCGCCGAAGCGGGCGACTGGGCGCGCGCCGCGGAACAGGCCAAGATTCTGGAATTGGCGCTGGCAAAAAACACGGACCTTCTGCAGCACGTCCGGCACGAGCTCGATTCAATTTCGGCGGGAGAGAAGCGGTGAAAACCTACGCGATCCTGATTGCTCTCGCGCTGGTAGGTTGGGCGCCAGCCGCCCTTGCGCAATCAGCACCGCGCGCTCGCGATCTCGGTGTGCCTTTTGAAGGCACGCCCGGCGCTCTCAATTCCATCACCGATGTAAAGGGAGTTGAAGTTGGGTATCGCACGATGATTTCCGGAGAAGGGAAACTCCAGATCGGGGTCGGCCCAGTCCGCACCGGCGTAACCGCGATTTTCCCGCGCGGACAGAACTCCGTGGATCCCGTTTTCGCCGGTTGGTTCACCGAAAATGGCAATGGTGAGATGACGGGCACTACCTGGGTCGAGGAGTCTGGGTTTCTCTACGGCCCGGTAATGATTACCAACACCCATAGCGTTGGCGTCGTCAGGGACACGGTGATCGATTGGGAGCTAAAACACGGCACGCCGATTCCGCTGGAGGATTGGTGGTCGCTCCCGGTTGTAGCGGAAACATGGGACGGCGAACTGAACGACATCAATGGCTTTCACGTGAAGCCCGAGGACGCAAACGCCGCGATGCGGGATGCACATTCCGGGCCCATCGCCGAAGGCAGCGTCGGCGGCGGCACCGGAATGGTCTGCTTTGAATTCAAGGGCGGCACCGGCACATCTTCGCGCAAGCTGCCGGAGAAACAAGGTGGCTACACGGTGGGTGTCCTGGTTCAATGCAATTTTGGCGATCGCCACCTGCTGCGAATCGCCGGAGCGCCTGTCGGCTACGAGATTCCCAAGGTCCCCGAGCGCGCCGATATCGGCTCCATCATCGTAGTCGTCGCCACCGACGCGCCGCTCCTTCCGCACCAAATGAAACGGATTGCCCGCCGCGTGACACTCGGCCTCGGCCGGCTCGGAAGTATCTCCGGCAACGATTCTGGCGATATTTTCATCGCATTCTCGACGGCAAATCCCGGCGCAGGCCTGGCTCAGAAGACCGCGGCCGTGCAGATGCTCCCGATCGGGCAAATGGACAGCTTGTTTGAAGCTACCGTCCAGGCGACCGAAGAAGCCGTCGTAAACGCGATGGTCGCAGCGAAGACAATGACCGGCATCAACGGTCACACGGTGGAAGCGCTTCCACACGACCGGCTTCGCGAAGTATTAAAGAAATACAATCGTCTTGCGGCGGTAAAATCGCCTCAGTAAGCTCGCGGCGGTCAACATCTCGGAAGGAGACGGCAGATGCGTGGTTTTCTCTTGGGAGTTATTTTCACGATCCTCGCCATTCTCGTTGGAGGATACTTTTTCATGAAGCAGGGATACATGGATTTTTCGGCGGACCAGCGGCCGTCTAGCGCGGAGACGCACTTCGCCATGGCTGCGGTGGACGCGTCCACCGATCGCCACGCTTCTGACCAAAAGAATCCGCTCCAACCGACCGATGAAAATCTTCTGGCGGGCACGATCCTCTACCGGGACCATTGTGCCGGCTGCCACGGCACGCCGTCGAATTCTGATAGCCAATTCGGCCGCTCTTTCAATCCGCCAGTGCCGCAATTTTTCAAAGAAGGCTCGGATATGGCGGATAACCAGAGCTTTTACATCATCCAACACGGAATCCGCTGGACCGGCATGCCCACTTGGAACAAGACATTGACCGAGAATCAAACCTGGCAAATCGTGACCTTCTTGGCCCACATCGGCAAACTGCCACCGGCAGCCGCGAAGGAACTTGATCCGATCCAGGCGCCTGCGGCCGCCGCAACAGCTCCAGCGACCCGCTGAGCATCCATTCGATCGGGCAGTCTGTCGTATTGCCTGTGTCTTACTTCTCGTCTCCTGATTCACAAGAGAAAATCACGCAGTGAATCGCTTACTCCTGCTAAAATTTGACTTCGTCGCGGGCCTTGCGCTACGGTCTCAAAGAGCCGATAAAATGGAAGCTAGTCGCATGGAGGGTAAGTTCGATGTCTGATGAAGTCGCGGATAAGGTGGTTGCGACGCTGGCGTCCGTAAAGCGGATCCCGGCGGACAAAATCACCCTCGAAACAAAACTTCAGGATCTCGGCATCGACTCGCTCGACGTTTTCACACTCCTTTTTGAGCTTGAGAATGCGTTCAAGGTTTCAATTCCGGATGATGATGTTCGCTCGATTCGCTCCGTGAATGACGTCGTCGAAGGCGTCAAGAAGCTTCTCGCCAACGCACCGCCTGACGCCTCGATGGGCTCGGCCACACCGGCGGCCTGACGGATGGCTCCGCGCCGCGTCGTTGTTACGGGCCTCGGGATTGTCTCTCCCCTCGGACTCAACCTTGCCGACACCTGGAAATCTCTGAGCGAAGGCCGCCCGGGCATCGCGCCTCTTCAATCCAAACAGGTCTCCGGCATTTCGGCCAAAATTCAGAACGGCGCGCAAGTGCGCGGCTTCGATCCAGAAAAGCATTTCGAAGCGGGCCGGGACGCCTATCTCGACCGCTTCGCGCAATTTTCCGTTGTGGCCGCGCGCGAAGCGATGTTGGATTCGGGGCTCGAATTGACTCCCGAGCTGCGCGAGAACGGCGCCGTAATTTGTGGCTCGGCCGTAGGAGGACAGCAGGCGATCGAAACCGGCTTCGAGGACTTGTACGTTTCCGGGCGCGGGCGTGTTCATCCGCTGACGATTCCGAAGACTATGGCCAACGCGGGAGCGAGCGGGATTTCCATGGAGTTGAGGCTTACGGGACCCACGTACACCGTCTCGACCGCTTGTTCTTCGGCCAACCATGCGATCGGCCAGGCATTTCGCCTCGTCCGGGATGGAGGCACCGATGTAGCGGTTACGGGAGGCGGCGAAGCGCCCTTTACTCTGGGGTTGCTGAAGGCCTGGGAAGCTATGCGGGTGATTTCTCCGGATACGTGCAGGCCGTTCAGCAAAGACAGGAAAGGAATGATTCTCGGCGAAGGCGGGGCCATGATGATTCTTGAGCCGCTCGAAGCGGCCAGGGCTCGGGGCGCGAGGATTTACTGCGAAATCTGCGGCCTGGGCATGAGTTCAGACGCGCATCACCTCACGCAGCCGCTTGTCGATGGACCTGCCCGGGCAATGCGAGGCGCCCTCAAAGATGGCGGCATCGCGCCGCAAGAAATCGGCTACATCAACGCCCACGGCACCGGAACGCCCGGAAACGATCCGGTCGAGAGTCAGGCCATTCGTGCTGTGTTCGGCAGTCATGCGGACAAGCTTGCCGTAAGCTCGACCAAATCGATGCACGGCCATGCACTTGGTGCGGCGGGAGCTCTCGAAGGCGTCGCGACGATTCTCGCCCTGCACTACGGAATCCTGCCCCCCACTGCGAACTACAACGAGCGCGATCCCGAGTGTGACCTCGATTACATCCCGAATCAGCCTCGCGCAAAACGGGTCGGGGCCGCGCTCTCGAACTCATTCGCGTTCGGGGGCCTCAACGCCGTGATCGCCTTCCGTTCGATTCAGCAATAGTTCCTCGGTTCGTCTGCGTTCATCTGGCTCTTCCAACCTGCGGTATCATTCCGCATCGAATGCGGCGGTCCGGTCCAGTGCAGGATCTGGCGTGCGCAAGTTATTCTGGGAGGAAGCGTGCCGAACGAAAATATGCAGGAAGCCAGGGCGGAAGTGGATCTGTCCGAAAAGGTCTTCACAAACTCGCCGAATATGCTGGTGCTTTGCCTCACGGTAATCGGCCTGATCAAGATCTACACTCGGTTTGAGAAAATCACCACACTCGCCGACAACTTCCTCGCCTTTGTCTGCGTAGGCTACTTTGCCGCAACGGTTTGCGCCTATTTGGCCTTGAGGAGCGCGACGAAAGCTAGAAAACTGAAACTGGCGCGGATCGCCGATATGCTGTTTCTGGCTTCGCTGTGCAGTACCGGTGCCGTCGCGATCTTTATGACGTTTGCGCTCGATGGATAGAGAGGAATGTGGGCAGCAAGGCACGAACTCGTGCCCCTAGCGGCCCAGCCTTAGAGATAAGAATGAAGAAAAGGCAGCAGCACGCTCCACGGCCGGGCGGTTTCCGTCCAACCGCGCGAGAGTTCGTCGGAGAGCGTGAGCGCTATCATAATCGCCAGCCAGAAAAATCCAGCCACCACGACCAGCCGCGTCAGTCCCGGGCTGTATTTCACGTGCATGAAAAACAGCACGACCAGCAGCATCTTGACGACTGCAATCGCGAGCGCCGCCACGGTGTTCCAGTCGATGGCGTGAGTCTTCCCGATCATGGTTTGGCCCAGGTCGATATACGCAACCTTCGTCGTGAGGCCCGTCAGGATCAGCAAGCCGATGAATACGGCCACGTAGTTCTTCACCGGTACGATGTGCTCGGACATCAGTGCCCGCCTCCGTAGCGCCCGCCGATCAGATACAGCAGCGGGAATAGGAATATCCACACGATATCGACGAAGTGCCAATAAAGCCCGCTCACCTCAAGCGGTGCATAGTACTCGGCATTGAACCGGCCCCGAGATGCCATCACCGTCAGCGTCGTCAATATTCCGAGGCCGATGATCATGTGCAGCGCGTGCAAGCCCGTCATGAAAAAATAGAAACAGAAAAACATTTCCACGCCCGGCGCGTGCACTCCGCTATACGTAAAATGCAAGCCGGGCACCAAACCTTCCGTCCAGTCGTGGCTCCATTCGAAGGTGAACTTGATTCCGAGGAACGCCGCGCCGAGCAACATCGTGAGCACCAGATACGTGATGATCGTGGACTTGCTCTTGCCCGTCTGCGCTGCGTGAATCGCTAGGGCCATCGTCAAGCTGCTGCAGATCAGCACGGCAGTGTTCGTAGCTCCGAACGTCACGTCCAGCATGTGGCTGCCGGTGAGGAACGATTCGAAATGCAGCGCGCGATAGACGATGTAAGCCATGAACACGCCACCGAAGAACATAATTTCGGTGACCAGGAACACCCACATCCCCAGGTTTCCGGCTTCGTGCTGCTGCTCCTTGGTCTCGAACTGATGCATCAGGGCAGGCGAATGAGCGGTATGGGCCATGTCAGCCACGCGTTTGCCTCGTCCCTGTGTAGTTGTAGGCTTCTTCGGTGACCACCGGGATCTCTTCAAAATTCTCTGTCGGCGGCGGAGAAGGCGTCTCCCACTCCAGTCCGCGCGCGCCCCAGGGATTCGGTCCCGCCGGCGGCCCATAACGCATCGACCAGATCAGATAAATCAGCGGGATCAGATACCCAATGCCCAGAATCGAAGCGCCTGCTGACGACATTACGTTGAGCACCTGAAACTCGTCCGGATACACGGCGTAACGCCTCGGCATTCCCAAGTATCCGAGCATGAATTGCGGAAAAAACGTCAGGTTGAATCCCACAAACACCACCAGCGCCGCGAATCGCGCCCACGCGTCCGGGTACAGGCGTCCGGTAATCTTGGGCCACCAGAAATGAATGCCGCCCAGATAGCCCATCACGGCGCCGCCGACCATGATGTAGTGAAAATGCGCGACGATGAAGTAGGTGCCGCTCAAATGCACGTCGGTAGCGAGCGAAGCCAGGAACAAGCCCGTCAAGCCGCCCATCGTGAACAACCCGATAAATCCGAGCGCATACAGCATCGGCGCTTCGTAGGAAATCGAACCCTTGTAGAGCGTCGAAGTCCAGTTGAACACCTTGATCGCCGACGGGATCGCCACCAAAAAACTCAGCGCCGAAAAAATCAGCCCGGCATACACGGATTGCCCGGTGACGAACATATGGTGGCCCCACACCAGGAAACTGATGATCGCAATCGCCATGCTGGAGAATGCGACGATGCTGTATCCGAAAATCCGCTTCTTCGAAAAACACGCCACCACTTCGCTGATCACTCCCATCGCCGGCAAGATCATGATGTACACGGCCGGATGCGAGTAGAACCAGAAAAGGTGCTGAAACAGGATCGGATCGCCGCCCACCGCGGGATCGAAGATGCCCACATGCAGCAACCGCTCGAGTCCCAGCAGGAATATCGTGATCGCGATCACCGGCGTGCCCAGAATGAAAATCACGCTCGTCGCATACAACGCCCAGATAAAGAGCGGCAGCCGGAACCACGTCATCCCGGGCGCCCGCATTTTGTGGATCGTCACGATGAAATTCAGGCCCGTTAGAATCGATGAGAACCCGGTGATGAATACGCCCAGCGCCGTGGCAATCACGTGCGTTTGCGAATACATGCTGCTGTACGGCGCGTAGAACGTCCATCCGGTGTCCACTCCGCCTGAAATGATGGCGTAGAGCGTGAAGATTGCTCCCACGATGTAGATATACCAGCTCAAGAGGTTTAGTTTCGGAAACGCCAGATCGCGCGCCCCAATCATCATCGGAATCAGAAAATTTCCCAGCGTCGCTGGAATCGACGGCACCAGGAAAAAGAACACCATTACGATCCCGTGAATCGAAAAAAGCTTGTTATACGTCTCCGGCTGCACCAGCGCGCCCTGCGGCTCGATCAGGTGAATACGCATCAACACGGCAGCCGTGCCGCCCACAAAAAACATGAAGGTGATCGAAGCCAGGTAGAGCAGCGCGATGCGCTTGTGGTCGGTTGTGAAGAGCCACGACTTGATGCCGTAACTCGCGTTCAAATAATTGACGCGAGAATCGGACGGCGCTTCGTGGATGTCTGCTACGGCCGTACTCATTTACCAGTCCTTTCCTGCGTTCCGAGCGACTTCACGTAGGCGATCAGCTGCAGGACCTGCTCTTCATTGATCTGCCCCTGAAACGTCGGCATCACCGGCGGGTAGTTCGGCAGGATCACCGAATTAGGAAACACGATCGCCTGGCGGATCAATCCTTCGTCAACCAGCCGAGTCTCGCCGCTGCGAAGCTTTTCCGGCTTACCGTAAAGCCCCACGAGCGCGGGTCCGCGGCCGGTTCCGTCCGTCAGGTGGCAGGTCACGCAGCCCAGTTGATTGAATAGTCGCTCTCCCGCCTGCGCCATCGATTCGTGCGACGCTCCTCCGGAAAGCCACGCCGCATAATCCGCCGGCTCCATCACATACACCCAGCCGATCATCTGTGCGTGATCTGCTCCGCAGTATTGGCCGCAAAATATGTGATACGTGCCCACTTTTGTGGCCTGAAACCACAGAGAGGTGTAACGGCCGGGCACTACGTCTTTTTTCACGCGAAATGCGGGAACGTAGAAGTCGTGAATCACATCCTCGGACGTCATCGTCAGCTTGATCGGCACGTTCAAGGGAACGTGCAGCTCGTTGATCTCGCGCGCGCCTTCCGGATGCTGCAGGTGCCACATCCACTGCTTGCCCACTACGAAGATTTCCGTCGAAGCATCAGGCGGCCGGGCGTTCCGTATGTAGAGGCTCGCCGACCAGAAAAACAGGACGGCGCAAATCAGCGTGGGCATCCCTGTCCAGAGGACTTCGAGCGGTACGTTCTTTTCGATTTCCGGCGGTACCTCGTCCTCGGATTGCCTCCGGTACTTCACCATGAAGAAGAATATCGTCGCAAAAATGATTGCCGTGAAAAACAGCGTAATCCCGGTCAGCGTGAAATGTAGGAGATCCACACCCTCGGCAATCGATGATGCCGCCGGCGGACGAATCGGGATAGGCACGAGCACGCTCACCGCCATTACCGCTCCCGATTGAATCAATCCCATCATGCTCGTCGCTCCGGCAGCGAGTAGTGTTCGCTGCGAGCCAGGAAGAAGATGCCCACGCCAATCACCAGAACAGTGAAGGCCGCCGCCACTTTGAGAATTCGCGATATCAGCAGGCTGTACTTTCCCGTGGCAGGGTCGTAGTGGTAGCAAAACAGGAGAATCTGATCCACCGCCGTCCCGATTTTCCCCTCAGAAGCGTCCACCAGCCCCAGCCGCAAATCGCGCGACGAGTACTGAATTCCGTACAGGTAGCGCGAAATTTTACCTTGCGCCGTCAGCATCATGATCGCGCTGGCATGCGCAAACTGCTTCGATTCGGGATCGTAGGCGTACCGGAAACCCACCGCGTTCGCCAGTTGCTTGATTTGCGCCGCATCGCCCGTCAGGAAATGCCAGCCCAGCGCGGCGCCCGGACGCGCATACAGCCCCGTGTAAAGCGCCTTCTTTGCCGAAGCAAGAACCGGCCGTTCCGTCGGATCGATGCTGATGGTCAGCACGTTAAACTGATTCCCGATATCCATCGGCACGTCTTTCAAGCTGCGCTCCAGCCCGTTCAGCACCTGCGTGCAAAGCATCGGGCAGTTGTAATAAACCAGCGACAGAATCACGGGCTTGCCGCCGAAATACTGCCGCAGCGTCGCTGTTTGCCCGTTCTCGTCGCGGAACGTAAGGTCGAGCGGCACCGAATCGTTCAGCTTCTGATCGATCCCCACATCCTTCAGCAGGTCTGGCCGCACTCCGATGTTCTGAGTCGGATACTGAAATTGCGCTCTCGCTCCCGCGCAAGTCAGAAGCAGGCCAATCAGCAGCGCTGCCGCGCGGACGAACGCGCGCGCGGGCACGGCTTGAAATCTCGCCGGTTCTTTGACCACGATTTTCAATTCAGTCCTTCCCGAACCAGTTACTTCGACTCCGCTTCCGCACTCGCGGGTGGCGCAAGGTACCCGCAAGGTCCCTCAATTCCCATGGCCCTCGGCTCCATCGCCGATCCGACGGGCGTGATGGCAGACCCGTCCGCGGCCGCTTGACTCGCCGGACGAGCCGGCAAACCCTTCTTCAAAACCATCGCCATCGCGCGATCCACCGGAATTCGCACCACTCCGATGTGCTGATCAACCCAACCATAGCTACTCAATTGCTGCTGCTCGGCGGCGCAGTAGCTCTTCAAATCGAGGCCCGGCTGCGGCTGCAATCGCGGCGCAGGTGGCAGCACTCGCACGTTCTCAAACGGAGATGCCGGCGGTCCCAGCGATTCGATCTTCGCAAAAAACCGGTAGGTCGCATCCATCGCAAACATCACCACCACAATCAATATCGCGAGCACCGACCCATAGCGGTACAGGCTGCGGACGTTTGCGTCCGAGTGTTCGTATCCCTCGGGCCCGTGCTGCGGCGCCGTGTGCCGGTGATCGTCTCGGCGGTCAATCGCCATGCTGATGCTCCAGCGCTCCCTCAAACCGCGGATCGTGCAGCGGGAGAAGCGGCATCTTCTTCACTTGCCACATAAAAGTACTAATCCACATCCCTCCGATTCCCAGCACCGCCAAAATATCGGATGGGTGCACTTGAGGAGCAGCCTCATAGGCGGGCGCCACGAGCCAGTACACGTCGAGCAGGCTGAGCACAATCAACAGGCCCGCCACGAGCGAAAGCCGCGCCAGCCGCCTCTTCACTCCGCGCTGCAACAGCAGCAGAAACGGCACGGCGAAATGCAGCACCATCAGCGCCACCGCCACCGCTCCCCAACCGCCGAAAGCGCGTTTCGTGTACCACGGAATCTCCTCTTTCAAATTGCCCGCCCAAATAATCAGAAACTGCGAGTAGGAGAGATAAGCCCAGAGCATCACGAACGTCAGCATCAGGTTTCCCTGGTCGTTGTACTGCGCGGGCGTCACCGAGTTTCGTAGCGGCGGGTAATCGGAAAGCCGGCGCTGCACGAATATCACGAACGACATCGACATCAGCGCTCCGACGATCATGAAGATCATTCCGTAGATCGTCGAAAACCAGTGCGGCTCGAGCGACATCACCCAGTCGATCGACGCGAATGTGAACGCGAGACCCCATAGAATCAGTCCCGGCGCGCTCAACGCTTCCAGGCGCCCCTCGATGCGCGGATCCCCGGTTTCATCCTGCTCGCGTGATCCTTTATTCAACAGGTAGGCCAGTCCTATCCAGATGGCGAAATAGATCACCGCTCGTATGGTCATGAATCCGGGGTTCAGGTAGGGACTCTTGTATTGCAGCAAAGGATCGGCCGCCACCGCCGCCGGTTGAGCCCACGCATATAGATACGGCAGTCCCGCCAGCACCGGCAGAAACAGAATCGCCATCACGAAAAGCGTTCGCGTCCCGGCTTCCAGCAGCCGCCGGAGCGGATAGCCCCACCAGCCGCCCGTCAAGTGGTGCAGCATCAGAATCGCCTGGCACCCCAGCGGAATCGATAGCCAATACACAAATGCCAGCAGGTACGACCGGAAGAACTGCTGCCGGCTCTCGAAGCTGTGAAAGCTGAGCAGAATCGCGAGCGCCAGCCCGCTCGCTCCGCACAGCAGGGCCACCCGCTGCACGCGGTCGCATCTCGCTTGCAGTTCGCTCGATAGATTCATGGAGTTCATCGCACTCATGGCGTCTGTCCAGACGAGTTCTGCGTCAACTTTTGCCGCTCCGCTCCAGGCACGTCCTCCATCGTTGCGTGCCGGCTTGCTTGCAGCACGCGGACATATGCAGCGACGCGCCAGCGGTCTTCCGGCTCGATTCGCGCCGCGTAGCTGTACATCGCGCCGAATCCGTTCGTCATCACGTCGAAAAAGTGCCCCGCGGGCGCCGTACGCAGCCGGTCGATGTGAAAGGAAGGCGGTGGCGGAAATCCCCGCTGCACCACCATCCCGTTCCCCGTGCCCGTGTAGTCGTGGCACGGCGTGCAGTAAATGTTGTACCGCTCGCGGCCGCGCTCGAGGTCCGCCCGCGTGATCGGAAACGGGAACTTGTCCGCCAGCACGCCATTCTCTTTCCCGGTGTACAACAATTCATCGAGCTTCAAGTGGCCGCGCGCCACAGTTCCCGGCACCGGCGGCCGTTCCGATCGTCCGTCTCCGAAAAAGTCGGTCGGCTCGTACGGAAGGTATTTCGGCTGGACATGCATGTCCAGCCGGCAGCCGACGACCATCCACGCGATCGCGCTCAGGCACGCCAGTCCGCGCCAGTGCTTGATTACCCCGCCGAATTTCGTTTCAAGCCTCAATCTCGAACACCCCGTGCGAATGCAAGCTTTCGAGAAACTCCTTCGTCTTGGCCGGATCGAATTTCTTGTCGCGCGCCTTGATGCAAAGGAAGAACCGGTCCTTCGAAGCCAGCGCGAACCGCGCCACGTTGAAGACCGGATGGTACGGCGTCGGCAATCCATTCATCGCCAGCATCCCGAACACAGCCGCGAGCGCCGCTCCCAAAATCGTCAGTTCGAACGTAATCGGAATCCACATCGGCCAGCTGTTGTACGGACGTCCGCCGATATTCAGCGGAAAACTGATCACGTTCGCGTAGTAGCACATGAAAAATCCCGCCAACCCGCCGATCAGCCCGCCCGCGAAGACCACCGCCGGAAGCACGGTGTGCTCGAAACCCACCGCTTCCGCCAGTCCTTCAATCGGCATCGGCGTAAACGCGTCGATGCTCTTGTAGCCGGCATCGTGCGTGTGCTGCGCCGCGGCGATCAGCTCCTCGGGCGTCTCGAATTCCGCCAGCAATCCGTAAATCGGCTTGCGCTTCATATCTCTATTCGCGAATCTCCGGATTCGGGTTGCGGACGCGCGCCAGATAAGTCGTCCGCGGCCGCGTATTCAGATCGTCCAGCAAACTGTAGTTCCGCGATTGCGCCTTCAGCTTCGAAACGCGGCTGTTCGGGTCATTCACGTTTCCGAACACGATCGCTTCCGCCGGGCACGCACTCTGGCACGCCGTCACGATTTCGCCGTCGCGCACCAGCCGCTCCTCTTCCTCTGACCGGATCTTCGCCGCGTTGATCCGCTGCACGCAGTAGGTGCACTTCTCCATCACGCCGCGGCTTCGCACCGTCACGTTCGGATTGCGCATCCCGAAAAAGCTCGGCGTGTTGTAATCCGAGTACAACAGGAAATTGAACCGCCGCACCTTGTACGGGCAGTTGTTCGAGCAATACCGCGTCCCGACGCACCGGTTGTACGTCATCTCGTTCAGTCCTTCGGGACTGTGCGTCGTTGCGCCCACCGGGCAAACCACTTCGCACGGCGCGTTCTCGCACTGCATGCACGGCAGCGGTTCGAAGTACATCTCCGGCGTTTCCAGGCTGCCGCGGAAATACGTGTCGATGCGAATCCATTGCATCAGGCGTCCGCGCGCCACTTGATCCTTGCCTACCACCGCGATGTTGTTTTCCGATTGGCAGGCCACCACGCACGCGTTACACCCAATGCAGCGGTTCAAATCGATCGACATCCCCCAGGCGTAGCCCGCGGACTTGAATTGAGGGAACAGCGAATCGACTTTGCCTGGCTCGGTCTCCGGATGCTGTGCGAAATTCGGATTCTTGCGGAATTCATCGAGCGTGGCCACTTGAATCAAGTCGCGCCGGAATGCATTCACGCTCTCCGTGTCCGCCGGGTGGCCGTCGTCCGTCATCATGTAGTGATACTGCGGCACCGCGAAGTAGTACTTCTTCCCGGACTCTTCCAGTTGTAGCCCCGTCGCCATCCATGCCGCGCCCGAAGTGCGCAGGAAATACGCGTTGAAACCCTGCCCGTTCCCCACATTCCCCGCGCGCCGCCGCCCGTATCCCAGATGCAGTGTGATCGAATTATCCGGATGCCCCGGATCGGCGAAGATCCCGGCGAAAACCTCCCGTCCCGCCAGCTTCAGCTTCATGTATTCGCCGTGCCGCAAATGCAGCCGCTCCGCGGTGTTCGTGCTCACCAGCGCCGCGTTGTCCCACGTCAGCCGCGTGATCGTCTTCGGAGTTTCCTGCAGCCAGCCGTTATTCGAGTAGCGCCCATCGCCAATCGTGGGATCAGGCCGGTACACGATCTCCATCGCGGACTTGTCGGCTGCGGCCGAAACCGGCGCTCTGCCTATGTCCGTTCGTGGCGACGCCGCAATCGCCGCGAGGGCGGTCCCGGCCATCACTCCGTCGTGCAGCGACGTTTCCCAGAACACTTCAAACGCCTTGTCCTTCTCCGGCCGCTGCGACTTCCAGTAGCCCTGCACCAGATCGTGCCCCGATTTCCCCGATTCGCCCGCCAGCGCCGACACGAGCTCGTGCGCCGACCGTCCCTGATAAAGCGGCGCAATCAACGGCTGCACGATTCCCACCGTTCCGTCATACGCCCGCGCATCGCTCCAAGCTTCCAAGAAGTGCGTCTCCGGAACGTGCCAGTGGCATAGCTCCGCCGTCTCGTCGTAGTAGAGCCCGGAATGAACTCGCAGCTTCGCTTTCAGCAGCGTCGGCCCAAACTCGAAATCCGCCGGCGCGTCGTACACTGGATTCCCGCCCAGCATCACCAGCAGCTCCACGCGCCCGGCGTTCATGTCGTTCACGAGTTCTCGGAGCGAATTCATCTGATTCATCGGATTCGCATCGATCGCTTCCGTGTAATACACCGTCTTCCCGGCATTCCCGAGCGCCGCATTCATCGCATGCGCCAGCGCGTGCACGATCGCCGGCTGCCCTTCGCCGGGAATCACCAGGCAAGCGCCGCGATGTTTTTCCAGATCGCGCGCCACGGCCGCCGTCCACTCCGCCGGAACGGCATTCGCCAGGCTTTCCGGCGACGCCGCCGACGCCGTCCCAAACTCGGCCGCAAGCTGCCGCGCGAACAATTCCACTTCGCACGCTCGCAGCGCTTTCCGATGGTCCGCCATCGATCCCGTGCTGCTCGGCGTGCACTCCACCACGTACAGCCGGTTCAACCCCGACGCCGGCCCCTCGATCGCCCGCCGCGAAGAAAATTCTCTCGCGTATCGCGTATGTCCGGGCCCCGTCGTCAGGAAATCCGCGTCCAGCGAAACGATCACGTCCGCCTTGTCCACGCGATAGACAGTATTCACCGGCTTCCCGAACGCCATCACCGCGCCGTCATGCGCCGCATCCCGCGCGCACGGCTCATACTGGTGCCACTTCGCATCGGGGAACTGCGCCAGCAGCGCGCGAATCTGCGCCGCAAGTGTCGGCGAGGTCACTGTCTCGGTGAGAATTCGGAACCCGGCCCCTCGTGGCGCGATTTGCGAGCGCACATTTCCAATCGTCGTCAGAAACGCCGCCCAGCTTTCGATTCGCCCCTCATGAATCACCGTCTGCGAACGATCCGGATCGTAGAGCGTCAGCACCGACGACTGGTTGAACACATCCGTTCCGCCCCGGCTACCCGGATGCTCGGGATTGCCTTCAATCTTCGTCGGCCGACCCATGTGGCTTTCCACCAGCAATCCCGTGGCAACGCCCGACTGCTGCATCGACGTCGCATAAAACAGCGGCCTGCCCGGAATAATCTCCTCGGGCGGTCTCACGTACGGAACAATCTTCTCGGTGGGCAGCTTCGTACAAGCGCTCAACCCGGCCATCGCCGCCGAGGCCGCCATCAACTTCAACACTTCCCGCCGGTCGATGCCCTCCGCCTCGCTCACCGCGCTTTCCGCGAACTCGTTCTCCGCCCGGTACACGTACTCCGGCGTCTCCGCCAGCTCGTCCAGGC
>JBOGNA010000017.1:0-4014 GCA_050746925.1 Candidatus Acidiferrales bacterium | reverse complement strand
GCCGTGCCCCTACTGGCTTGTACGGGGGTGAGGCGAGTGGGTGAGCGGGTTGGCGGGCGACCGAAGTCGGCGGAGATTTTTGAGCGTGGTAAGAAGATTCTCGTTGGCGGGGTGGATAGCCCTGTGCGCGCCTTCCGGGCGGTGGGAGAGACTCCGCTGGTCATTGATCGCGCTGCCGGGGCACGGCTCTATGACGTCGATGGACGCGAGTATATCGATTACGTGGGTTCGTGGGGCGCGCTGATTCTGGGGCACGCGCATCCCGACGTGGTGCGCGCGGTCGGCGAGCAGGCGGCGCGCGGAACGAGCTACGGAATGACGTCGCCGCTGGAGATCGAACTCGGCGAGCAGATTGCAAGGGCGTTGCCGTCGATCGAGCGAATCCGCTTCGTCAGCTCCGGCACGGAAGCAACGATGAGCGCGATTCGTCTGGCGCGCGGGTTTACGAAGCGTGATTTGATTTTGAAATTCGAGGGCGGTTATCACGGGCATTCGGACAGCTTTCTCGTCGATGCGGGGTCGGGACTGGCGACGCTGGGAATTTCGTCGAGCCCCGGCGTGCCGGACGCGCTGGCGAAGCTGACGTTGAATGTGCCGTACAACGACACGGAAGCGGTTGAAAAGACATTCAAACAGCATGCAGGAAAGATCGCAGCTGTAATCGTAGAGCCAATCGCGGCGAACATGGGAGTGGTGGCACCGGCGGCGGGATTTTTGGAAAAGCTCCGCGAAGTGACTCAACGCGATGGGGCGCTGCTGATTCTGGATGAGGTGATTACCGGGTTTCGCAGCGCCTACGGCGGCGCGCAAATTCCGTACAAGATTCAGCCGGATTTGACGACGATGGGCAAAATCATCGGAGGCGGGTTGCCGGTGGCGGCGTATGGCGGGCGGCGGGAAATTATGCAGATGGTGGCGCCGCTGGGGCCGGTTTATCAGGCCGGCACGCTATCCGGGAATCCGCTGGCGATGCGAGCAGGGCTGGCGACACTGCCAAAGCTAGCCGCGGCGGGATTCTACGACGCGCTGAACCGGAAATCGGGGCGGTTGGCCGAGGGGTTGCGCGCGGCATTGAAGGAGAGCGGCGTGGCGGGGCAGGTGAACTCGGCCGGGTCGTTGATGACGATGTTTTTTACATCCGGGCCTGTGAAGGATTATGCGGGCGCGAAGAAGGCGGATTCGGCGAGATATGCCGTATTTTTCCGCGAGATGCTGGAGCGCGGGATATTTATTGCGCCGTCACAGTTTGAGGCGTTGTTTGTCTCGGCGGCGCATAGCGATGAGGATATTGAGCGAACGATTGCGGCGGCGGGGGAGAGTTTGCAGGCGATTCACCGCGGATGAACACAGATAAACGCAGATAAGACTTAAGACTAAAGAGAGAGATTCCGGAAAAACCTCGCAGCAAATCCGCCCGCCTGAAGGCGGCCGCTACAAAGGCAATGCCGCCGGCGTATGAAAGAACGAGATCGCGCGAAAGGCAAGCAATTCGAGCGGGAGCGCGTTTTCGCTGGTGGCACAGGCAGGATTGCCTGTGCTACTTGCCTACGTCGTTGCGGATTACCTGGCCGCCTTTCATTACGAACTTTACTTGTTCTAGTTGTTTGATGTCGGCGAGTGGGTCGCCATCCACTGCGATGATGTCGGCGAATTTTCCTGGCTCGATGGCGCCGATTTTGTCGGACCAGCCCATCAGGTCGGCGGCGTTGATGGTGGCGGCGTGGATGGCGTCGAGCGGGGACATGCCGTAGCGCGTCATCCATTCGAATTCGATTGCCTGAGTGCCGTGCGGGAACGGGCCGGCGTCGGTGCCGAAGGCGATTTTCACTCCTGCCGCGAGCGCCTTCTTGAAACTTACTTCGTGAATGCTGAGGCGGCTGGCTTTTCCGCCGGACATGGCGAGGTCGGTCTTCTCGAGTGCGCCCGAATACACGTAGAGCGTCGGAACGAGATAGATTCCTTTCTTGACCATTTTGGCGATGGCCTCGTCATCGAGCTGAATGCCGTGTTCGATGGAGGCGACACCGGAATCGATGCAGTAGTGCAGGCCGGGGCCGTCGTAGGCGTGGCAGGCGACTTTGATACCTTTGAGGCGCGCTTCGTCAACGATGGCGTCGGTTTCTTCGAGGCTGAAATCGGCAATGCTGACGATTTTACCGTCGGGCGTGAAATGGTAGCGATCGGTGCCATAAATTTTGATCAAGTCGGCGCCGTAATTGAATTGCTCGCGAACGGCTTTGCGGGCTTCCCACGGACCGTCGATGGTTTGCACGCCGATCGGGACCGTGACTTCGGGCGAGTAGCCTTCGAGTCCGTAGCCGCCGGTGGTCGAGATGCCGCGCGTTGAGACCTTCAGGCGCGGACCGGGAATCAAGCCCTGGTTGATGGCGTTGCGGACGTCCACGTCGCTGTACATCGCGCCTTCGGTTTCCACGTCGCGCATGGCGGTGAAGCCGGCGTCGAGATCCTTTTTCACGTTGAGCGTGGCGAGGATGGTGCGAAATTGCCAGGATTGCTTGAGCAGGATTTCGTCGTAGTGTGAGTCGTCGGTGTCGGCGAGAGTGATGTGGGTGTGGCAATCGATCAAGCCGGGGAGGACGGTGGAGCGGCCCAGATCGATGACGGTGGCGCCGGCGGGGATTTGAATTTGTTCGGCTGGGCCGACGCGGTCGATCTTATCGCCATGGATTACGATCACTTGATTCGAGAGCATTTTTCCGGCGCGAACGTCGAGGAGGTGGCCGGCGCGGACGTAGGTGTCGGACGAATCGGCAGCGCGGGCGGAGTGCGGCGCGAGCGATGCGATGAAGACGGCGACAAATGTGAATGCAACTGTGACTGTGACTCGTGCGATGCGACGCATGATTCCTCCTGAACAAGGGGTTGCCCTCTGCCGCCAACGCGAAGAGGGATCCCTCTACTCCGTCGCGCGCCACCGCTTCGCGGTGGAACGGCAGGACGCGCGACTCCGGTCGGGATGACAGTTGCGAACTGCGGGAATCCCGGCGAGCGGCGAGCGGCGAGATTCTAACGCCAAATGCCGGACGCGAGCGGAGTTGTTTTGGATATTCGGATTGGCGATCTCCGCAAACACGTAACTTCGAGTGAAACGATTTGAGTGCTGCTACGTCTGAAAGTGGCAATGGAGGGGTGTGGGTGTCGGGCTTGCGTGAGATACAATCGGCGGTCGATTTGGTATGAGGCGGCGGCGCGGAGATACGCGAGAGCATCGAAGGGAGCACTTCGGAATGAATTCCATCGTAAGGATCGAGCGGACTGCGGGACGCATCGCATCGTGGCTATTGGCGCTGACTTTGCTCGCGGGCGTGAGCGCGATTGCCTCGCCGGCGGGAGCACAGGAAGACAAGTCGAAAAATGCAGAGAAGCCGAAAGCGGCGGATGACAAGAAGGATGAGAAGAAGGACGAGACGCTGCCGCTGAAGACCACGCGGAAGGTGAGTTTCACGACGGATGAGGGAACCTGGATGTCGGTGGATATTTCATCCGACGGAAAGCAGATCGTATTCGACTTGCTAGGCGATCTCTACGTGGTGCCGTCCGGCGGTGGCGACGCGAAGCGATTGACGAGCGGGCCGGCGTGGGATTGCCAGCCGCGATTTTCGCCGAATGGGAAGCAGATCGCGTTTATCAGCGACCGGAGCGGGAGCGACAACCTCTGGCTGATCAATGTTGATAGCTCGCAGATTGATGGTAAGGAAGCGAAGAAGGTGAGCGAAGAGACGGACGATCAGTTGGGATCGCCGGCATGGTCGCCTGACGGGAATTACATCGTGGTGAGGAAGTACGGACAGTATCCGGGGCCTACGGATTATTTGCGGTATACGAGCTTGTGGATGTTTCACAAGGATGGCGGGAAGGGCGTCGAGTTGGTGAAGGGCAAGGGCGAGACGACGATCAATTCGGGAGCGGTGTTTTCGCCCGATGGCAAGCTGGTTTATTTCTCGAGCCACGCAGGAACGTACAAGTACAACGCGGATATCGGACGATTTCAGG
>JBOGNA010000016.1:0-16076 GCA_050746925.1 Candidatus Acidiferrales bacterium | reverse complement strand
GGCTGAAGACGCGGATATGGACGCCGAAATTCCGCAAACGGCCGCGATCAAGCGGGATGAAGCGAAAGTGGAAGTGAGTTACGACGGCGCGCCGCAATTCCAGGACATACCCAGCACGCAGATTCAGTACGCGGCGAACACGAGCTCCTCGGTATTACGGATTGGCGACCGCTACTACGTGTGCGACAACGCGGTGTGGTTCGTGGGACTGACGCCGAACGGACCGTGGGCTGTGGCCGATAGCGTCCCCGATTCAGTGCAATCGATTCCGCCGAGCAGCCCCGTGTACAACGTGCGCTACGTTCATGTTTACGAGACGACGCCGAAGATCGTGTACGTGGGCTACACGCCGGGATACATCGGCACGTACCGCTACTACGGAACCGTGGTGTACGGAACGGGATGGTATTACCGGCCGTGGATCGGGCCGGTGTACTACTATCCGCGGCCGTACACGTGGGGCTTCAACGTGATTTACAACCCGTGGAGCGGCGGCTGGGGATTTGCGCTGGGATACAGCACGCCGTTTATCAACGTGAGCATCGGCTGGCGCAATCGCTACTATCGTTATCCGCCGTACTACGGCGGCGGGTGGTGGGGACCGGGCGGGTACCGGCCGATTTATCGGCCGCTACCGGGTTATCGGCCGCCGTATCGTCCGCCGAAGAACGTCGTTGTGATTCAACCGATCGGGCGGGGCCGTCCGCGTCCTGGCGGACCCGGAAGGCCGGGAGGCAGACCATCGCCTTATACGCGAGACAATCTTTACGCGCGGCCGGGCACGACGGATCGTGTGGCGAAGGATTACCGTCCGAAAGGGCGTACACCGAAACCTTCGACGAGAACGCCGAACAACGTTTACACCGATAAGGATGGAAACGTTTATCGCCGGAACAACAACGGCAAATGGGACAAGCACGAGAACGGAAAGTGGACGAAGCCGGCGCCGTCGAATCCGGAGACTCTGCCGACCAAACCGGGAACTCGGCCGGCTCCGACACCCAAGCCGGGCCATCCGAGCATTCAACCCGCGCCGACTACGCCGGAGACCAAGCCGTCGAGGCCGGGGACGCGTCCTGCTCCCACTCCCAAGCCGGGCCAGCCGAGCATTCAACCTGCGCCGACTACGCCGGAGGCCAAGCCGACGAAACCCGGGACGCGTCCTGCACCAACACCGCGGCCGGCGCCACAGCCGAAGCCGGAGCAGCCGAGCATTCAGCCCGCGCCCTCGCCGGGGAAGCCGTCAACGCCTCCTTCGACGCGGCCGGCGAAGCCAGCTCCGGTGAAACCGGCGCCATCGAACCCGTCGATTCAGCCGGTGCCGAATAATCCACAACCGCGGCCCACGACGCCATCGACGCGTCCTGCTCCGAAGCCGGCGAACCCAACACCGGAAGAGGAGATGTCGATACAGCCGGCTCCGGCTCCAGGTTTGGATCGCGATGCTGCCGCACGCGATCGAGCGCGGCGAGCGAGGCCTGCTCCGCCGGCTCGGCCCTCGCAGCCTCCTGCGAAAAAAACGGAACAATCGCAGAGCTCCGGCCAGTCCGGGTCAGGGAAGGGCGGAACTTCCGGCGGGAATTCGCGGAATTCTTCGGGGAGCGGTCAATCCGGAAAGCAGCCGCGAAAACAGTAGCCGCAAACCTTGGATCGAAGCCCGGGCGCACCGCCGTGCGTCCGGATGGAATGGCTTCGTGGCCAGGCTATGCGTGTGGCGAACGCTTGCTGCTTTCTTGGCGCTTCATCCGGCGATCAGCTCGAAGGATGAAGTAAGCTGAATCGCGTTGTGGAGCGTGCGATAGAGCGGGCAATTCATCGCGTAGAGGCTGTGGACTCGTTCCACCGTGACGCGCTTCTCTTCGGCCGCCCGCAGGCGCATCGACACGTGGATGCGCCGGATCACCAACACTCCGTCTTCCTGCTCGACCTCGCCTCTCACTTCCGCCGTCAACTTGCCGTTGCTTGCATCGATTTGACGCGCTTCCAGCGCGCCCCCAAAGGTGCCCATCATTCAACCGGCGGTTCCGGCGATCACGTAATCGATGGTGGCGGCGTGCGATTCCTTGATTTTGTCGGGAGGAACTTTGTAATGCTCGGCGATGGCGCCGTGAACGCTGAAGAAAACCGGCTGCGATTCACCAGGAAGATGGGCGATGCGCAGCGGGCCTGCCTTGCGTTCAATCTGAACGTTGGAAACGTAAACGACCTCGGACATGGTTTTCTCCAGGGCGATATGCGTCGCGAGCTGCGCGCGACTGACGTTCGCCATCTCGCAGAGTAGAATGATCGCCTGTCGGGAAGCTAGCGAAGGATTTACGTGGGAGGCCGGAGATGGTTGAGGGCGCGCAGGACGCAGCGGGGCCCGCTGCTGGGTTTAATCAGGTCGATCGATATGCGGCGTTGATGGATGTGGTGCGAAATCGGATGACCAACCGGGCCTTCGCGCCGTATCGGGTGCCACGCGAGCATTTCGAAATGATTCTCGAGGCGGCTCGACACGCTCCGTCGGGCGCGAACGCCCAACCATGGCACTACATCGTGGTGAGCGATCCGGCTGCAAAGCAGCAGATCGGGCAATGCTTCGTCGATGAGCAGCAGCATCGAGCGCGGCTGCACATGGGTTTCCCTACGCCGAACTATAACGGCGTGAAGACGGCGCCGGGACTCGTCGTGGTGCTCGCAGACTTTCGGTTCGTGCGAGCGTTTCCCGTTCTGAACGACGGCTCGGAATTGGATCTTTTATACCGCCAGAATGCCGAGCGCATTCTGCTGCAATCCGTGGCAGCTTCGACGATGTCAGCTCACCTGGCCGCAGCCGCGCTGGGGTACGCCGTATGGTGGATCACCGCCATCGGCCAGGAAGACATTCAGCAGCAGATCAAGCCGTTGCTCGGCGTGCCGGAGGAACTATCGATCATCGACGTGATGTGCTTCGGGCCGCCAGCAAAGCCATCCTACAAACGCTGGAAGAAACCGCTCGATCAAATCATGAGCTGGGAGAGGTTCAACCCCGCGTGCGCGGCGACGGTGGAGCAGATCGATGAGTGGATCAAGTCGATGCGCCACAAGGTGATGTACCGGGATGAATCGAAGATCGACTGAGCCGCTGCAGAAATCGATTGCCTGCTCGGCCTCTTGCCGGAGCTGATGAAGTTGCGGTTGGAAGTCGAGCGGCGAGACTAGTGGGAGGCGCCGGCGGTGCCAGCGGCCGCGTATTGGGTGGCGCGGTCGTTGATCGCGGAAGCAGCGAAATAGTTTCGTTCGCGAAGGCCGCGGTAGATGTGCCCGGCGATCTGCGAGGCGCGAGGACCGTTGGTGCTACGGCCGCCACCTCGGATCAGGATAACGAGGACGATCTTGGGGTGGATCTCGTCGGCGTAGGAAACGTACCAGCCGAGGCGGCCGCCGAGCGACTCATCGTTGCAAGTGCCCGTCTTTCCGAGCGTGGGCCCGAGCGATTGATCGCCGAGCGGATCGTAGCTGCGGCGTGCGGTGCCGTACATCACGGCGGCGAGCATGCCTTCGCGCAGATCCGGAAGCAACGGAGCGATATCGAGCTGGCGCCGGACGCGCGGGGTGAAATTCACGCGATCTTCTGTAGTGCGCGGGTACTGCAAATAATATTCGGTGCCGCCGTTGGCGAGCGTGGCAGCGAGAGACGCGAGTTGTAGCGGCGTGATGCGAATGCCTCCGCCGAAACTCGACATGCGCGCGACGCCGCCGTACTTCGGCGGGAACAGAGGCAGCGCACCGGGCTGTTCTTCGGTGATGTTGTAGCCGACGCGCTCGCCGAGGCCGAGAAGGCGGGCATACTTGATGACGGTGTCGAAGCCGAGTTGCTTGCCGACGCTCTCAAAAAAGACGTTGTTGGAATGGGCCATCGCTTCGGTAAGGTCCATGTAGCGGCGGCGGCCGACTTTCAGCATCGTGTCGCGAGTGATCGCGCCTTCCTGCAAACCTGCGAGAGCAATTACAGGCTTGATCGTCGAGCAGGGCTCAAAGCCCGAGGAAAACGCCATCTTCTGGTTGACGATCGTAAGAATCCGTCCGTTCGAAGGATCCATCGCGACCACCGAGCCGTTCGTGTGGCCGAGGGCGTCGATCGCCACCTGGCGGACGATCGCGTCGTCGTAGCTGGTGGCGTCAAATCGCGCCGGATCGTGATTGTAGGCTGAAGAAGTGCGAGTGCGATGCGTGCGCTTGGCTGCGGGCGAACCGGTGGGCGAGCCGAAAGCCACTCCCGCGGCGGCCGCGAGCACGAGGCACAGTATCGGTACTGCCTGTCGAATGCTGGAGCTGGGTCTCATTTATGATTACCTGGTCCCTGTATGTATCGGCAAAGGGGGACAATACCGTGAGCGAGGTCCCCGAGCCAAGATAAATTGTAGGTACAGTCGAAGGAAGGCGCAACTGGCAATCAGTACAGTTTTTCGCAGGCGAAAGGGGTACGGAAGTACCACGGCGGAAGTGAGCGCGGGGCTCCGGAGGAAGCTCGGGAGCCCCATTTCCACAGGTGAATCTTGCGAATGCGGTTAGCGGCCTGCTTTGCCTTTCGATGCGGCGGCTGCAGCCATCGCGGCAGGCTTTGCCGGTTCTGCGGCAGCGGCGGGTTTTCCGTTCTCGCCGGCGTGCGTTGCGGGCTGCGGCGTCAAACCCAGCGATTTGCGCAATTCGGCTTCGATCTTGTCGCGAATATCCGTGTTTTCCTTCAGGAACTGGCGCGCATTATCGCGGCCCTGGCCAAGGCGCTCGGTCTTGTAGGAAATCCAGGTGCCGGATTTCTCGAGGATATTCTTCGCCACGCCGACGTCGAGCAGATCGCCCTCACGCGAGACGCCTTCACCGTAAATGATGTCGAATTCAGCTTCGCGGAACGGCGCGGCGACCTTGTTCTTCACCACTTTCGCGCGCGTGCGCGAGCCAACCACGCGGTCTCCTTCCTTGATCGACTGGATGCGGCGAATATCGATGCGGATCGAGGAGTAGAACTTCAGCGCGCGGCCGCCCGTGGTGGTTTCCGGGTTGCCGAACATCACGCCGATCTTCTCGCGAATCTGGTTGATGAATATCAGGCAGGTTTTCGATTTCGACACGATGGCGGTGAGCTTCCGCAGCGCCTGCGACATCAAGCGCGCCTGCAGTCCCATTTGCGGGTCGCCCATGTCGCCTTCCAATTCCGCGCGCGGGACGAGCGCCGCGACCGAGTCCACGACGATGATGTCCACTGCGTTTGAGCGAATCAGCGCTTCGGCGATTTCCAGCGCCTGTTCGCCGTTGTCGGGCTGCGAGACGAGCAGGTTATCGACGTCCACGCCGAGCTTGCGCGCATACGACGGATCGAGCGCGTGTTCCGCGTCGATGAAGGCCGCCTGGCCGCCAAGCTTCTGCGCTTCCGCGATCACATGCAGCGTGAGCGTGGTCTTGCCGCCCGATTCCGGGCCGTAGATTTCGATCACGCGGCCGCGCGGCAATCCGCCAACGCCGAGAGCGGCGTCAATCGAGATCGAGCCGGTGGGGATCACGTTCACCGGGACCAGCACGTCCTTGTTCCCCAGGCGCATGATCGAGCCTTTGCCGTACTGCTTTTCAATTTGCGCGATTGCCAAGTCCAAATTTTTTGTTT
Organism: Candidatus Acidiferrales bacterium; assembly: GCA_050746925.1. GTDB lineage: Bacteria > Acidobacteriota > Terriglobia > Acidiferrales > UBA7541 > Palsa-295. Next base: position 10,453 of record JBOGNA010000016.1, on the reverse strand, counting down.
TTTCGTCGGACACGATTCCACCTCGAAGAAAGTTTGTCAGTTTTCCTGGGGACGCAGGAGGCCCAGTCTATCAGAATCGATGACCCCGGCTGAATCCGCATTTGTACGGTGATAATACCACTAGGCGAACAAAAAGCAAAGACTTTCGGAGGCTTGTTTTCAAGGGGTTTCGAGCGCTCGGGCCCGGTTCAGTCGGTTCGAAGCCGCAGGCGGAGGAATTCGATCGCCTGCGCAATGATCTCGCGAGAGCGAGGCACGTCGTCGATGATGTCGAAGCTGTGGCGGCCGTGCGGGTGGCTCATTACTTCGATCGAGAGGTTCTTCGCTAGCGCGGCGTCGATGAAGCGGTCGAGGTTGCGATTCAGCTCGGGGCTGTCCCATCCGGCGCGGCCCACAAAAATCGGCGGGACGGGTTGGTCCGCGCGCCCGATCTGCACGAGCGGCGATAGCCGGGCGAGCATTTTCGCGCGATCCTCGTCGGTGATCGTCGGAAAATCAAGGCCGGCCACGCAGTAGAAGCAGACCGCGGCGCGCGCGTACGGCTGCATTTCCGAGAGCACCGGGCTCAAAAGCGTTCCTCCACCGGAGAATGCCCAGAATGCCATGCGATCGGAATCCACGTGCAGTTCCGCCGCGTGCGAACGAACGTAGCGGACCATATCCTTGAAATCTTCCAGCCCCTGAAGCGTCCCTTCCCCTCCCCGCGCGTAGCGCTTCGCAAACGGGATGCCCACAAAGCCGGACGCGGCGAGAATGCGCCCGTAGCCGACGTACACGCCGGCATCGCGCCAATCGTAGGGAGGATCCGCTCCTCCTCCGCTGATCAGAATGACGGCCGGGAAACGCTGCTCCGCTTTCGCGCCGGCGGGAATGTACGCGTCGAGCTTCAGATGGAGATTGGCCGGCGTAGCGTCGATGGATTTATAGACGATGTCACGGCGCACTTCGACCTTGTCCATCCCCGGAACGGAATAAACGACCGGCATTTTGTAGAGTTGCTCGAAAGGAGGGGGCGGAGCGGGCTGCGGCTCCTGTTGCGCCATCGCGCGAAGAGCGCCGAGGGCGAACACCGCGCTGAAGATCACGAGCAGCGAGGACTTCAATGCAATTCCAGTGAGGGCAAGGCGGAGCCGAAGAATTGCGCGCTTCGGCTCCGCCCGATTCCGCAAATCACTCGATACAGCCGCTACTCGGGCTGCTGCCCGGTCGGCTTGCCTTCGGCCGCTTTTTTCTTGGCGGCCGCTTCGGCGGCGGCGGTCCACGGCGGAGTCACACCCACTTCGCGGGCATAGGCGATCGACTGGCCGAGGTGCTCGCTCATGTGCGTCACCATCAGGTACTCCACGTCGCCCTTATTCGCATCCGGTCCAAACTTGGGCATGGGGCTGGCGATTTCGCTGGTCGGGACGCTGGTGATGACCGCGATCGCGTTCGCGAAAGACTGCTTCAGCTCGGCGACAACCTTTTCTTTTTCGGTGGTGGATTTCTCCCAGTCCTTGGCTTTTACGCGGTCCGGGACATTGCCGCCGAGAGCTTCCGGAAAGTTGTAGTTGGCAGCCGTAACGTGCAGGTACACTTCGGCGATCGAGCGCACGCCTTCCTCCGGTCGCCAGGTGTACTTGTCAGCCGGAATTGCTTCCGCCAGCGAGATGAATTTCTTCGAAAGCGTATCGAGGTCGAGCAACACCTCGGGTCGCAGGTCGTAGCCGTAGGTCACCGGCGGCTTCGACATCGGGATCTGCGGCGGCGCTGCGGCATTTTGTGCCTGCGTTCGGGCGGCTCCCGGGCCAAATGCCACGATTCCAAGAACCATAGAAAGCCATAGCTTCTTCATTCGCAATTCTCCTTTTCCTATTTCCGCGCCGTTTCAGTTCGAGCCGAATGCCGAAATGCTTGCCACAGCGGCCGAGCCGCGCTGGGCCAAATTCCGATGAACCAATGCCCTGCTTAGACGAGGGAGAGGCGAAAATGCTTTGTCGATTTGGGCGGATTTTATGGCTCGGAGGTGGTGGCGTTGGCGACGAGAAGCCATTTCCCGTCCCGTTTCTCATAGGCGGACATCCAGGCCATGACAGTGTCTTCGCTCGACTTCGCGCCCGCAGCGTCCGTCTTCGTGTAGGCGATCCTCACGCGGACAATCATCCAGCCCATCTGGCCGTCGGGAGACACCTGAATGATGGGAGGCTCGAGATCGTCCCACGCGGAGAATTCGGCGCCGCGGAAATACTCGGTGAACTGCTTGCGGACATCTTCGCGCGACATCTTCTTGATCTTGCCCGCATGGACCGTGGTGAATTCGGGGCCCATGCCGGAGACGATCGAATCCATATCGCGATGGAAGTGGGCGCGCCGCGCCGCCTGATGAACCGCCAGCAGCTCCGCCTTCGCCGAGGCCTGGGGATCGCTCGCGGCGAGCTGCGGGTGCGAGCGAACTGGAGCGAGGCGGCTCGCTCCAGCCAATGTTGCGATCGAAATTGCAGACGCGAGTAGGAGAGTGGTTTTCATTGTGCCTCGCGATGCGACGGAGAATTCCGCAGCGTTCGCAGATGTGAAGCCGGCTCGCTCGTGGGCCCGTCGGGGACGATCGGCGTTGGCATTTCGGGTCGAAAAGGCACGGTGTGCCGCGCTCCCGAGCCAGTTTCGTCTCCGAGCTTAGACGTGAACCGCGGAAAATTGTTTTCCTGACCGCAGGTCATTCCCAACCGAGACTTGCTAGCCAAGCGAATCGCGCATTCAAGCGCCAGAAATACAATGAAGGTACAATGCGCGCCGTTTTGCCTTTCATGCGGGTGATTTCGCTCAAGGAGAGATTTTTGCATGGACAAACCCAGCCTGTCACAATCCAAACCATTTCGAGGACTTGTATTCACGGCCCTTTTCACTCTGATTGGCGCGCCAGCGACGCAGGCGCAGAATGCTTCGAAGATTAAGTTGAAGCAGTGCCTGGATGGAAAGCCGCCGGTCCGCTCGAACTACTTTCCGAGGATCGGCATCGGCGTGAACTATAGCCCACACTATCCCTGCTACGCGAGCGACGGCACGATCGCCCCTTGCGTCGACTCCAACGGAAATCCCATCCCGGGCGACATGCAAGATGCCAAGAATGCCGAAATGGAATCGAGCGTTCGCCTCGATCTGCTGCAATTGAAAAAGGCGGGCTTCCAGACGATTGCGCGTACGGCGATCCAGCCAAGGTCTGGATCAACCTGATCAACCGCGCGGACGAAATGAACCAGCAAAAGGCAGGTAAAGACGTGCACGTGGTGTACACCGTCGCCACCTGCAAGAGCGACGCCGCGGTTGCGAACCATCCGTGTATCGGCGGGTTCGGGCCCACATTCGAGGGCGTGTTCGGCTTCTCTTTGATCCAATTGAAACAGGTGATCGCAGAAGTGGGAGCGGCCAAATTTCAGCGGATCGTGCCACTGGTCACCGTCGGCAATGAAGATCTGGTGATCTCTCCCACCGATCACGAAACATTCAATACGGCCGACCTACAGAGCGCCCTCGATCGAGTGAAGGCGGAACTCACGACCGATGGCATCACCCTGACGACCAGCACGGCCCAGGGGATGGACGTCAGCTCCGTCGAAGTGATCGACCAGATGTTGCACGAGGGACAGGACCTGGTGAGCCATTACACGCCGGGCGCTCCGGTGATCGAGAATATCTACGGCGCCCAGTTTCCGATTTCGCAGATTCCCGATGCCATCAGCGCGATCGATTTCTTGATCCAGCGGGTCGCGGCGATGCAGAACTTCTATCCGAATAATCCCGCCATGCTGGGCGAGACGGGCTGGTGGACTGCCGGTGAAGATGCCGGATACCAGTTCGCGATGCCTCCGTATCGGGAAGGCACTTTGGCGGACGCAAAAGACTACATGAACAACGTGTATGTCTATGCGAAAGGATGCGACGTCCCGATGCTGATCTCCGAGGCCTACGACGGCCCCACGAAGATGCCGGCCGGAATTCCCGTTCCCGCTGGGCAAGAACAGGCCGAGCAGCACTACGGCTTGTTCGATCCCTACAACGCGCTGAAGGATTCTGATCTGATTCCCTCGCCGCCGGTTCCGAACTACGACACGTCCGGCGCTGCGCTTTTCACCTTCAACGGCTTCGACTCGAACGGCACTCTCAAGCCCAATCCCCTTACCATCAAAGTGAATCAACCCGGAAATCTTCCGACGTACACCGAGATGTGGACAGCGTATCGCGAAAATATCCCGCCGGGCGGCACGCAAGTGGTCTGGAAGACGGTCAATCTTTACGGAAGCTCAGACCCCGTGAATAATCCGAAAGGCGGATCGAAGGTGATTCTCTACCACTCGGATGGCACCGAAGCGTGCACGAATTGGGTGGTATCTGTTAACAAGGCGAGCCCTGGACCGGGGGTCGGAGCGTTCAGCGGCGGCAAATGGTTCTACACAGGCACCAACGCCCCAGGATGCTCTGGCGTAAATTGGGGTGACGGTGTCACCGCGCCACAGAACGTGTTCCTCGACCCGAATCTGTAACCGGACCAACGTCGTACAAAACTACAGAGAGGTTCCATTCGGCGGAGCCGGGCGGGGGCAGATTGGATTATGCTCGCCCGGCTTTCCAGTTGCCTCGCCGCGTCCAAAACGTGCACTTCAGGAAAGCGGGCGGCGCCAGATTTGCTTCGATTGAACCAGGCGGGTGCAGGCGATCCACTTGCCGTCGGGCGAGACGCGCGGGTGCATCAGGTTGCCCGCGTCGTGCGTGAGCTGGGTGGCAGTGCCGCCTGCGCGGGGAACGGCGAACAGCTGAAGTTTGTCGCCGGCGAGCCCACCGTAGATGATCGATTTCCCGTCGGACGACCAATCGATTCCGCCATAGGTAGTGCCCTTGTAATCGAGGAGCTTTTCGGCGTTACTGCCGTCGGAGTGAACCACCCAGATCGCGCGATCTTCGCCGCCACGATTATCCTCGAGCGCGATTTCTTTCCCGTCGGGCGACCATGCCGCCCACGACGCGCTGCGAATTTCCGAAGACAGCGGAAGCTCGGTAACATCCTGCACGGCGCCCGTCACCGGCTGCATCCCGAGCACCCAGAGCTTGTCGATTCCCGGCGTGCCGCCGCGCAACCAGGAGCTGAACAGCAGTTTGCGGCCGTCGGGCGACCAGTAAGCAGGGCCCGTTTCCCACCCGAAGTCCGTGAGGCGGATTTCGGGAGCATCCGGATCATCCGCGAGGCGGAGATAAATGTCGTCCGTGCTTTCGGCGCTCAAATAATCCGGCACGGGGACTTTCGAGCGATGCGAATGGAACGCGATCCATTTTCCGTCGGGCGACCAGGCCGCCGGGAAATCCTCGTGGTAGCCGGAGACGATCGTGAACCGCGCTGAAATTCGATTCGCGTCCGCATCGACTAGCACGTAGCCCGCGTCGAGATCGAGCGCCCAGTCGGCCAGCCGCCAGCCACCAAAGGTGAATGAGATTTTCTTTCCGTCGGGGCTCCACATCGGAACTTCGCCGCCGAGGATGATGTCTTTCGAATCTCCGCCCGAAATTGCAACGGCAGCGACCGAATCGCGAATCACGTTGCGCGCCCAATACAGATTCCCGCCCGCGAGCGCGGGGTTGTAATTGTCAACGCCCGCCGTCTGCACGACGGGCTCTCGCGCGCCCGTGGTGAGATCGATCTTGTAAATGGCGAGCCAGCGATCGGCTTCGGGGCGGTGGCGAGCGGCGTTGTTCGGCGCTCCGGCGCCTGCCAGCGCGATGAATCCGCTGCGACCATCCGCCGAAATGGCAATCGTGTTGCCGTTCGGAGCGGCGTCGAGATCGTGCGCGATCGCCTTTGTGCGCTGTTCCGACACGCTGATCCGAACGAGCGACGAGGCGCCGGTCGGTTGAAACAGCAGCACGTAGAGCGTTGAGCCGTCCGGCGAGAACGCTGTCGCGGTGATCCGTCCCGTGACTCCAAACGTCTTGAATGGGCCGCGCGCAGGACCGACGAAAATCTGGCGGTCGGGATTGGTGGGGACGTAATAGACGATCACACCGCCGTCGGCCGAGCAGCCAATTACTGAATTTTGCGGGAGCGTTGAAAGCTGAGGGCTGTCTTCGCCGGGAAGAAACCAGCCACGCTCGCTGCCGCGCAGGCCCTGGCGCGCAAACTTGCCGGGCCCACAGAAGACGGCGCGGTCAAGGCTTGAAAGGCCGCCGAGCAGAAGGTTCGGATACTCTTTTCCGGTGTCGAGCGAGGCCAGCGAAAGCGTGTGGCCGTACTGCGTGAAGAGCGCCCATTTCCCGTCGCCGGAGATCGCTACGTCGGTGCTGGGGCCTTCGAACCACTGGTTGCTCGGAACATTCAGAACCAAGGTATCGGCCGCGTCCCGCGTCTGAGCCGCTGCGAATCCGAGCGCGAGCAGAACCAGAGCCGCGGCGGCGCCACACACCAACATTTGACGGCGCATCATGCGAGCCTCCGCACGCAAAGTGTCCGAGGAGCCGAAAACCAGGGGAAATTGTACTCTGAAAATTGCGGCGCATTCCGATAAACCACGGCCGGCATTTCGTAAACGATGGTGTGCACCATCCTTCCGAAATACCGGCCGCGAGGAGCGCCCGCGCTCGATTTCTCAGCCCAGAAAATCGAGCGTGGGGGTGGTGAAGTTCGAGAGGTTCGGAAAGATCGCAGGCAAATCGCCATCGGCGACGCCGAACCATTTCGCGAGCGTCGCGCCGTACTGATCGACCGACGTGGATGGAATCCAACGTCCGTTGCTTCCGGCATCGTCGGGGCCGCCGAGAGAGAGCTGCGGAAACCGGCCGTACACGTCGGTACCGGCAACGGCACCGCCCATCACGAGGTGATTGCCGCCCCAGGCGTGGTCGGTGCCGCCATTCGATCCCGGCTGAAACGTGCGGCTGAAATCGGACAAAGTGAACGTGGTTACCTGCGGCGCGATACCCAGCTCCACCGTCGAGTTGTAGAACGCGGACATGGCCGGGTCGAGTTGCGAGAACAAGCCCATCTGGCCGTTCAATTGATCGCTGTGCGTATCGAAACCGCCGAGCGAACAGAAAAATATCTGGCGCTGCAGGCCGAGTGAGGAGCGTGCCTGCATGATCTGCGCCACCTGCTTGAGCTGGCTGCCGATGAATGTGGTCGGAAACGTTGTCTGCAGCGTTGGCAGTCCTTGCAGCGCTGCGGCGAGAATCTTGCTTTGCTCCAGCGACTGCGTCATCACCGCGCTCGTGTCTTGAACGAGCGAAACGCCCGAGTCCATTGTAAGAAGTTGCTGGAAGGCCACCAGGCGCGCGTTCTGCGCCGTGGAACCGTTGTAGCCGCGCAGCCCGGGGCTCGAACCGGGACTCAGAGCATAGGGTTGCGTCTGCTCGCCGGTGCAAAGAATCGCGCCGCCTGCAACGGAAGTAATGGGCGGATACTGCGCGCCTGCGTTCATGGACTGCAGCTTGTCGGCTGTGCGACCCGCCCAGCCGGTGGTGCCGAATCCGGTGAAGTCCGCCGTCTGCCACTGGCCTTGCTGATCGGAGTGCGAAAACAGATTCACGGGCAACGTGGCGCCGCCTTGCAGGTATTGCGCGCGTGTGATGGGCTGCGCGAGTGTTCCGACGTTGGCCACCACGGCGAGTTGCCCGCCGCCGAACAAACCCTGCAGACCCGGCAGATTGGGGTGCAATCCGTAGGGCACATTGCCCGTCTTCGCGACGATTGGCAGAAGCGAGGCCTGCGGCAGCGCGAGGTTCGAGCGGATGTTGGCGTAGTTCATGTAACCGGCGGCGTCGTTGGGCACGATCATGTTGTTGCTGTCGTTGCCGCCGAAAAGAAATATGCAGACGAGCGCGCGGTAGCCGGTTGCTGGAGCCGCGAGAGCGTGAATGAGGTTCAGGCGGCCGATCGCGGCCGTCATCCCGAATGACGCAGCGGTGCAGCAGCTGATGCGCACGAAATCCCTGCGCGTAAATCTGTTTTCGCCGGACATTTTCATTCACGCTCCTGCGCCGATGGGCGCCGCCGAGCTGGCCGCTAGTGTTGCACCTGATACTGCGAAGATGTGCCGATCAGATAAATCGCCGTCTGCGCTTCCTGCAATGTCTGGCTTGCGCCCGCTGGCACGGCATGCATCGCCGTGAGAATGCTGCTTTTCATATCCGCCGTCATCGTGCCGTGGAGCATCAGGATGTTGAGCGAATCCAGAAGCGCAGCCGGATTCGAAGCTTGCGATGCGTAGCTCGAAAAACTCACGGTGGTGCCGGAACCGAGCGAGTTGAACACGAAGGTGTTCACGAAGTTGGCGCGATTGAGCGATGTGGCCGTGGTCAAGATCTGGAACTCGGGGCCATTGAGTGATGTCCCGGGAATCACAAAGTTCGGCGAGAAGAAATTGAACACGCTTGGCGGAAAGAGCGCGTTCTGGCCCATGTTGGAGCCCTGACCTGCGAGACTCGAGCCGTCGCTGACGGCGCCGAAAGCGCGGAGCAGCCCCATGATGTAGAGGATCGGCTCCTGCAGGTGGCCGTCGCCCGTGTTGGCGGTGGCGGGATCGTCGCCGCGGCGCGCTTCAGTATCGAGAAGGATGGCCGTGATCACTGCTTTCATGTCGCCGCGCACACCGGCGCCGTTATTTTTGAAAACCTGAGTGATCCGATCGATATACGCGGCGCTTGGATTGCTGGTGACGAGATGTTGAATCAACTCCCGCGAAACGAATGGCGGAAGATTCGGATGATTGAAGATGTTGTCGAGCGCGCCGTCCAGGTCCTGCTCGGCGGACTGGCCGCCAGGGAGCAGGCCGCCGGAAGCAGCGTTGGTGTACTGCAGCAGCTGCTTCGAAGTGGTGTCGTGATTGGAGTCGGAGGCCACCATCGCGCCGGTCCAATACGCCGGATTGTGTTTTTGCTGCGTCGCGCCGGGCATCGTGGGATACGTCCAGCCGGTAAAGGCGAGAGCGAATTCCTGGACCTGCGCTTGTGAATACGTGGGGATCGGATTGTGGCTCGAATCGAGTTGGAGCGAGCCGTCCTCGTTGAGCAGCGAAGTTCCGACCGTGAAAAGCTGCATCAGCTCGCGCGCGTAGTTTTCATTGGCGTGGTCGCCGGTGTGCGGCTTGTCGTTATTCACCATGTCGAGGTAGTGGCCCATGCCGGGCGAGAGCGTCACGTCCTTCATGATCTGGCGGTAATTCGTGAAGGCGTCCGCTTCGAGCAGGCGGAGATAATTCGTGTATCCCGTGGGATCGGTAATCTTGTCGCCGGCGATCACAAACGTCTGGCCCAGCGCGAAGGCGACGCGCTGGCGCAGTTGATCGGGGGCGGTGAGCGTCTGCACGAAGAAGCGCTGCTGCAGCGGGCCCAGATCCGTTTCGGTGGGATCGGGATCGGCGTATGCGGACACCGGCAACGCGAACTGAGTGGTGACGAATCCCTGCAAGCCGCTCTGCTGCACCTGCGAAATCAGCGCGGGAGTGGGACCGAACGTGGTCTGCTCGAGGAAGCGATCGGCGATCGTCGGCGCCAATACCTTCACGACCTGCGCGGTCAGCGCTCCCGAAGTGGCCGAGCCCGGATCGGGATTCGTCACGGTGACCTGCACATTTCCCACTTGCGCTTGCGTGGTGGTGCCGGAAGCGGTGAGCTGTGTGCTCGAAACAAAGGTGGTGCTGAGTTGCGCCGACCCGAAATTGACAACTGCGCCGCTGACGAAATTGCTTCCCGTCACGGTAATCGAAAATGGACCGAGATCGATCGGCAACGGCGTGGCAGAATTCAGCTGCGGCACCGGGTTAAGCAGGGATGCGACTGCCGAGCCATTGACGGTAGCGTCGGTTGAATCGGCCGCTTCCACGGTGACCGTGTTCGGAGAAGGAACTACAGCCGGCGCGGTGTAGGATGCGGTGAGAGCGCCGCTGCTGGTGATCTTGCCGATGGTTGAGTTCCCGCCTGCGACGTTGTTCACCGACCATGTGAGCGTCGGGCTCGGGTTCATCGAGCTGGTGATTTTTGCAGTGAACAACTGCGTGGCGCCCGCGCGCACGGACGGGCTTGCGGGCGAGACCTCGATTCCGTTCGATGTTCCGGTCGAGCCGCCCGTGTTGCTCGCGCAACTGGACGTAAGCCCGGCGAGCACGGCAATCAGCGCTACAAGTATCCAGCGGCGCACGGCAGCCTCCCGAATCCACAGACTGAAATTCATCGCGAAACCCTGTCAACCCGGAGCGCTTTGAAAAGTTTCGGCAATTTTCTGCGTAAATTGATTCGCGGGTTGAAGGCGGGATGGCAGGGTAGCAATGCGGAACAACGTATCAAACTGGCACAAGGGACGGATTCGGTCGCCTGCTCGCGCGTACTACGAAAGTGGCGCGGGAGGCGCGGAGAAGATAGCGCGAAAACTCTTCATCATCTCTGAACCAATTGGCGCTGAGATCCTTCGCTTCGCTCCTTTCCTTCGTCAGGGCAGGCA
>JBOGNA010000015.1:0-44614 GCA_050746925.1 Candidatus Acidiferrales bacterium | reverse complement strand
GCCGTGCCCTTACTGACGGAAATTGGATGGTGTTACTTGCGGGTCTTGTACCAGGTGTATCCGACGGTAAAAAAGTACGAACCGTTGTAGCCGGGGTTTTGGTTGCCGAGGCTGGCGTTGGAGTGGTGAACTGCGTCCATTTCGAGGGTGATCGCACGGCCTTCGCGCGTGAAAATGTGGATGCCGAAATCGGCTTGCGGCGTGAAGTTCACCTGGGAGGTATCGCCGGGCGGAATATTGCGACGGGTAAAAAGAACGCCGCCGACTGCGGCGAAAAAGGGTGAAACTTTTTGCCAGTGGGTGAAATTCCATTGCCAGATGGCGGGCTTGAAGCTTGCTCCGTACACGGCGCTATTCGGGGGAAAAACGATATAGACGGGCAAAAGATCGACGGCCCACTCAAAATTTCCGCGCAGGATTCCGGGGAGATGCTCTCCGGTGAGGACCCAGCCGATGCGAGAGCCCGCCAGCATGAATTGCGTGTTGTCGGATTTGCCGAAGCCGTCGCCACCGCCGGCGAAGACGCCGAGTTCCCAGGTGCCGCGAGTGAGGGACTTCGACGGTAGATCCTGCGCGGCCGCCGCTGAAACCGCCGTAAGGATAGAAAAAACGATCGCCAAAAACTTCATGTTCCCTCGCTGGGCCGTCGCTTGCACTCGACGAGGGTGAGAGCGTAAGCCAGGCGGGGGTTACGGTCAAGGCGTGCGTCGGGCGCCCGAGGTGGATGGTTGAGCGGTGCTGCGGGTCGAGAGGGCACGGCATGCCGTGCCCCTACTAAAGGCCTTCATGTCGCGTAACGGTGTGCCCTCCGTGAGGCTGCAAATAATGTAGCGCCGGATTTCTCCGCGTTCGGTCTAAAATAACCGACCCATGGCGAAAATTACCTTTCTCGGCGCAGCCGGCACGGTAACTGGATCGAAGTACCTCATTGAAGCCGAAGGCAAACGATTGCTCGTCGATTGCGGGCTGTTTCAGGGATCGAACGAACTCGAGCAGCGAAACTGGAACAATCCTCCGGTGAATCCCGCTTCGATTGACTGGGTGGTGCTGACGCACGCGCACATCGATCATACCGGCTACATTCCGCGGCTCGTACATCTGGGTTACCGTGGGCCGTTCTACGCGAATGCGGCGACGAACGAATTGTGCCAACTGCTGCTTCCCGATTCGGCGCATCTGCAGGAAGAAGACGCGCTCTACATTGCGAAGAAAGGCTACAGCAACCACAAGCCGCCGCTGCCGCTTTATACGAGCGCGGAAGCGCTGGCGGCACTGAAGCAGTTCCAGGAAATTCCGCGCGCCGCGCCGTTCACGATTAGCCCGCAATTTTCGGTGCGGCCACATGACGCGGGACACATTCTTGGCTCGTCCTGGCTAGAACTCACGATTACCGAGAGTGGAAAGCAAATCCTCGTCGTCTTCTCCGGAGATATCGGCCGCTACGGCCAGCCGATCCTAAACGACCCCGAGCCGCCGAGCCGTGCGGATTATTTGTTATGCGAATCGACCTATGGCGACCGCGATCATCCGGTAGGATCGGTGGCGGACGAGCTTGCCAACGTGATCAACGACACGGTGAAGCGTGGTGGAGCGATCGTGATTCCGGCGTTTGCCGTGGACCGGACGCAGATGATCATGTACTACCTCCGCGAGCTGGTGAATCAGAAGCGCATTCCGGTGCTGCCTGTATATGTGGATAGCCCGATGGCGATCAACGTGACCGACCTCTACATCAAGCATCCGGAAGATCACGACTCGGATTTTACGAACGAGGAGCAGCACGGCAAAGGCGATCCGCTGAACGCCAAGACCGTGCACATGACCCGCACGGTGGAAGATTCGAAGAAGATCAATGACGTGAATTCACCGTGCATCATTATTTCCGCGAGCGGCATGGCCACCGGCGGGCGCATCCTGCATCATCTGGCGGCGAGGCTTCCGGATGCGCGGAACACCGTGCTGCTGGTCGGGTATCAAGGTGACGGCACGCGGGGCCGCGCCTTGCAGGATGGCGCGCAATTTCTGCGTATTTTTGGAGCGCAAGTGCCCGTGCGGGCGAAGGTGGTTTCGATGGGGCAGCTCTCGGCGCACGCCGGAAAAAGTGAATTGCTGCGGTGGCTTTCGGGGTTCACGGCGGCGCCGCGGCAGACTTTTCTGGTGCACGGCGAGCCGGTGGCGCTCAATTCTCTTCGCGATTCGGTGACGGCGCAATTTAAGTGGCCCGTGACGATTCCCGCTTACTTGCAATCGTTCGAATTGAATCCCAGCTGATTTGCGACCGGGCGTTCCGCGCAAATGAAGGAAAAGGCGCCCGTCTGCCCTTCACTTCGTTCAGGGTAAAAAGGCGGCCGCTACAACATCAACTGCACCTTCAACCCCTCCCGCGCGTCTCGATTTACCCACGGCATATTCCCTTGAGACTTGACAGCGGGTGTAACATTCCGCGCAACTGGATGGTGCGTGGAGGTGAGCCATGGGGCGGCTCAGCATCCGCTTTTCTGTTTACTTCTGTTTGTTCGCCTGTGCAGCTGCGTTCGCATCTCTTCGTGTGGCCCGCGCGTTTCAAATGGGAACAGAACTCTACGGAATCAGCGGCAGGGTGTACGACGAGCAAAGCCAGCAGTCGATGCGCGGCGTCGAATTGACGCTTCGAGAGCCCGGCGGCGTGATGCGCGCACAAATCCAGACCGATGATTTCGGCCGATTCGATTTCGGCAGCGTCAGCCGCGGCGCGTACGAAATCGTCGCGAGGGCTACGGGCTACGATCTTTTCAGCACGCAGGTAAATGTGGGCGGCGGCGCAACGCGCGGTATGACGATCTATTTGAAGCGAACCGCGGGCGAGCAGGCGTCAAACCAATCGAGCGTCTCCGCGCACGAACTCTCCATGCCTAAAAAGGCGCGCGATCTGGTGCTTGCCGGCAAGCAGAAGGTCTTTTTCGACAAAAATGTGGAAGGGGGCCTGGCGGACTTCCAGAGCGCCGTCGCGATCGCACCGCATTACTACGAGGCCTACTACCAAATCGCGATGACGTACTACGAGCTTGGCAAACGGGATGAGGCTGACAAGAATTTCCGCAAGTCGATGGAGCTGAGCAAAGAGAAATACGGGGAGCCTGTAATTGGAATGGGGACGATGCTGCTCGATAAGGGAGACAACGCCGGCGGCGAGAAAATGATCCGGCACGGGCTGGAGCTCAGCCCGAATTTCTGGTTCGGATATTATGAATTGGGACGGGCGTATCTGGCCGAGAATCGGATGCCCGAGGCGAAACAATCTGCAGAACAGGCGCGTTCGCTGATGCCGACGGCGGCAATCGTGTACCGGCTGCTGGCAAACGTACACATGCGCGAGAAGGACTACGCGGCTTTGCTCGACGATATTGATACGTATATCAAGATCGATCCGAACAGCGCGGGCGGAGCACAGGCGAAAGAAATGCGCGCGGAAGTGGTGCGGAAAATGAAGGATGAGGCGGTGATGTCGAAGAACGCTTCGGCGAAGTGATTTGGATCGGCGGTGGCGCGCCGAACGGGCGCTGCGGTGTTACTTGGGTTGCAGATTGGACGTTGAGATTCCTCGGGCATCCTGATCGGATGCCCTCAGAATGACAGGGTGTTTTGTGTAGGCGCGATGTGACGGCGGGCGGGTCGCGCCAGGGCGGACGCAAAAACGCGCTTAGACCCGCCCCTACTTAGACTAGCGAGCGGGTTGATGTTCGAAGGCGGGGACTTCGGTTAGCCGGAAGCCGAGAACGAACATTGGATGGGGGGCTACGCGACCCCAGCGAGCGAGTTCCCATTTTGCGCGAAGGAAGCGGATCTCCGGCTTCATCGAAAGATCTAGAATCTGGCGCGTGTCGCCGCGATAAAAGCGCTGCGGCATCTTCAGCAGCGGCATTTTTCCCCAGGCTTGCCCATCTTCGGAACCGAAAATCGAGATGTCCACTGATTCCTGTTCGATTTGGTCGGTGATTTCGATCCAGCACATGAACGTTCGCGTGGCGCTTGAGCCGATCGCTTGCGGCTCGCCTTCGCCGGTGGATGTGAGTTTTGTGCCCGGCGGAATCAGATCCAGTTCCATCACCATGCGGTTATCTCCCGGATGAAAACCTCGCGGATTCTAGCATAAATGCCAGCGCCCTTTGGATTTCTGGCATCACCCACTCGAATGCCACAGCAACGCCAACGATGCGCAGAATCCGAGGCATGCCGCAAAGAAAATCCATACTATCGCTGCCAAGTAGAGCGTGAGCAAGGACCGCTCCCGATTTGAGAGCGAGACTTCCTTTTGACGAGCACTGACGGTTTTTCCCACGATCGTCATTAGGTACGCACAACCCAGCCCAACCGCCATGCCGACAATGATCGCAGAGACGTAACCGCTGAATCCAACCCTTGCAACTCTTGCCGACGCCAGCGCGCCTCCGACAGCCATCGAGCAACACACCGCGATCAGCAAGTCCCAGAGCGAAACCATGAATGTCCCTACTCTCAGATCAACCAGCTAAAGCTTACGTCGAACTACATACGGTCCGCTGAATACCGCCCGACTACTGGCCGACACGAAGTTTTGCAAGGCGCTCGGCGGCGGCTTGGAAGGTCTTTTCGGTTTTGCAGAATGTGAAGCGGAGGTGGGTGCGGCCGTCGGTGGGATGGCGATAGAAGCTCGAGCCGGGGACGGCGGCGACACCGATGTCTTTGACGAGATATTTCGCGAAGGCGACGTCGTCCGGGAATCCGAAGGCGGAAATGTCGGTCATGAGGGAGTAGGCGCCGCGCGGGGTGAAACAGCGAAAGCCCGAACCGGTGAGGATGCCGAGCAAGCGATCGCGGCGCGCGAGATATTCCTTGGCGAGATTCTCGTAATAGCTCGGCGGCGATTGGAGCGCCATCGCTCCCGCCTCTTGCAGCGGAGCGGCGGCGCCGACCGTCAGAAAATCATGGACCTTGCGGATCGCGGAGGTGACCTCGGGCGCGGCGATGGCCCAGCCGACGCGCCATCCAGTGACGCTGTAGGTTTTTGAGAGCGCGTTAATGGTGATGGTGCGCTCGTGCATGCCGTCAAGCGTGGCCATGGAGATGTGCTTCGCGCCGTCATAGAGCATGTGCTCGTAGATTTCATCGGTGATGGCGAAAGCGTTCCAGCGAACGCAGAGATCGCGGATGGCTTCGAGTTCGGAGCGCTCGAAAACTTTTCCGGTGGGATTGTTCGGCGTATTCAGAATGATCGCTTTCGTGGAGGGCGTGAATGCGGCGGCCAATTCGCGCGGATCGAATTTCCAATCGGGCGGGTGGAGCTTGACGAATCGCGGAGAGGCGCCGGATAGAATCGCGTCGGGGCCGTAATTTTCGTAGAATGGCTCGAAGACGACTACTTCGTCACCGGGATTGATGATGGCCATCATGGTGGACATCATCGCTTCGGTGGAACCACAGCAGACGGTGATCTCTCGTTCAGGATCGATGGCAAAGCCACCGGTGCGCTCGAACTTCCCGGCGATGGCGTTGCGGAGAGATTTCGCACCCCAGGTGATGGCGTACTGATTGATGTCCGCAGCAATCGCGTCTTGCGCGGCGCGTTTGATTTCGGCGGGCGCTGGGAAATCGGGAAAACCCTGCGAGAGATTTACGGCGCCATATTGAAGCGCCAGGCGCGTCATTTCACGAATCACCGACTCGGTGAACTGGCCGGCTTTGGCGGAGAGTTGTGCGCTACTTGCCGCGATGCTTTCGAGTTCGGGTCTGGGTTGGGCGGGATTCATTTTGCGCTGGTGCCCCGTAGAGCTTTCGGTAGATTTCCGCGTTGCGCGTGACGATTTCGACGTACTCGCGCGTCTCGGTGAACGGAATCGAATCCACGAACTCCGCGATCTCGCGATAATTCTGTCCCGCGGTCCACTGCGCGACGCGGTCTTCCCCGGCATTGTACGCGGCCAGGGCCGATTCCACACTCCCGAAATCCTTGCGCAATCCGGCGACGTAAATTGTGCCGAGCCGGATGTTGTAGTCGGGTTCGTAGAGGCGCGGACGCGAATAACCCACTTTGCCTTTGCGAGCGAGGATTCGCGCTGTCTTCGGAAGAATCTGCATCAAGCCGATCGCATTCGCTCCGGAATGCGCCTGGGGATCGAAGGCCGATTCCTGGCGGATCAGGCCGGCGGTCAGCGCCGGATCGACCGCGGCGCTGGCGGACCATTGATGGATCGAGCCCGCAAAAGGCATCGGGTAGGCGGCGTGCCACACTTCGTCCGGCACGGTGAGGAAAGGGCGCGATTCGAGTTGGGTGAAGACCTGCCGGATCGTCACGATCGCTACGCCGACGTGGCCGGCTGCGATTGCCTGCTGCGCAGCTTCCAGAAGCAGGCGAGGTTCGCCCGTTTCGGCATAGGCGGCGCGCAACTCCAAATCCGCGGAGGAATCGAAGGCGATCATGCGCAGCGCATCGGCGCGTGCCTGCCGGGCGACCGCGGCTTGCGGGATCGTATCGCTCAGAGGCTTTACCGAGGGAACCGCTGGGATCGTGTCGAGCACATCGGGATCTTCCACGGCTCCACTCCCCAACGCAGTCTGACGCACGAGCGCGAGGGCCTGAAAATAATTCTGCGGATAGCGGACGAGCAGCTTTCCGTAGTAGGCGCGAGCGAGCGTCGGGTTCTGCGCTTCTTCGGCGAGGCGGCCCAGCCAGTAGAGAGCATCGGGTGTGAATTGCGAGCCCGGAAAGCGGCGCAGATGCTGCGCGAGTAGACTGGCCGCTTCAGGCGTGCGCTTCAGCACCGCAGTCCAAGCAACGCGCCAGTCCGAAGGGACGGAATCGGGAGACGCCAGAAAATTATCGGCGACGCGTTTGTAGAAGCTCGCGGCGCGGTCGCGGTCGAGCTGCACCCAGTAGTAGTTCCCCGCGAGAAAAAGAGCCTGCTCGGTCCAACGGCTCAGCGGAGCGCGGGCGAAAGCCGATTCGACGGCCTGGGGCATGCTCGAATCGGGCGACACCGTCCGGTAATACTGCGCGAGCGTGAAGAGGCGTTCGGCATCCACGTCCGCATCGCTGATCTGCAGCGAGGCGATGGCGGAAACTCCACCGCCGAGCGCGACTCCGCATTCATAGATGCGAAGATTCGCGCGCTCGCGGTCGGCGCCCGAAGCGAGGGGCAGAAGCTGCGCGTATTCGTTGCGCGCTTCGCTCCAAAGCTTTCCGTTGAAGAGAGCGGAGGCGTGGGCGAGGCGCTGGTCGAGCGGAATCTCGATGTAGCCGGATTTCAAGGTAGCGCGCAGGAAATCGAGCTTCGTGCCGGCCTGGCGCGATTGCTCGGCGACGGGAAATCGCAAGTAGAGGGACTGGTAATCGGCGACTGCTTCAAGAGGACGACCGGTGAGTTCACGAGCTTCGCCGCGGAGAAGAAGGAGCGCCGGCTTGTCGTTCGTCGCGGAGTAGGCATCGAGAGCGGCGAGCGCTGCATCCGGCTGATTCAAGGCAATCGCGGCGCCGGCCAGGGCTTCGAGCGCCTGATCGGTCATCACGGAATTGGGATAATCGGCGTGCAGGGACTGGAGTTGCGCGATTGCGTCGGCCTGCTTGTTGAGCGCGATATCAGTTTCGGCGCTCCAGTAGAGGGCGTACTCGCGAAGTACGGGATCCGATTGAGCACGCGCGAGCCATTTGGCGGCGAGCCCGAAATTCGTTTTCGAATAGTCGTAGTAGCCCAGCGCGAGAGCGGCGCGAGCGCCAAAGATGTTCTTGGAATTCTGGTTGGCGAATTCGCTGAGCTTCGCATAGGCGCTGGCCGCATTCTTTTTCTTGAGATCGCGCGACAGAGCCTCAAGCGGCTTCGCGAGCGAAGCGGGAGCCGATTTGGCCGCTGTTGTTTTGGGCGTGGCTTCCGTGGCGGCCGCCGTGGGCGGTTCGGCGCGGTGGAGAGGAGGGCGCGGCCTCTTGGGTCCCTGCGCCTGAGCGAGGCCACAAACAAGAACGAGCAGTCCGGCGACTGTGGCCAGGCGCTGGACGTTTCGCTTGACCGAGAGGGCCAATGCCGACGCGCTAGTGCCGCAGAACGGGCGAGGGATATGGGTATTCTCCGAGAGCATCGGTATCGCCCTCGGCGAGAATCTCCACCATCCAGTGATGGAAGTAATCCACTGGCTGCTCGAGAATCGCGCGGAAACGGCGGTCGTATTCTTTACGGGCTTTGTCGAGGTCACTGCGTAACCGGGTACAGATGTCCTTATGCTCGCGGGCCGCTTTCACGTCTTTCGGCCGCAATAGTTTGATGTCCTGCATGGCCACTTTGGCTACGCGATTGGCGCGGCGATGGAGGTCCTGGATTTCGGGAGGCAGACTTGCGACGTTGAAGGCCTGCGATTCAACGACAGCGGCTTGCTCGGCGACGACTTCCGCCTGTACAGCGCTCTCCGAGACCGGGATTTCTTCTTCGTAGATTGCGGTCGGAGCGGGAGTTTTGGGCTCTGGTTCGGAAGGTTCTTCCTCGACGGCGGTCGCGCTGGCCTTGGAGCCGGCTATTGCCTCGCTGGCGGCCGCTTCGGCGAGTTCCTCATCCTGACTTGCGGCCTGACCATCTCTCGGTTTGAGGGCCACTGCCACGAAATTCGACAGCACAGAAAGACCAGCTGCCAAGGCAGAGGCGGCCGTCTGGGCGCGAAGCATGGCCGGGAGAGCATTGCTTGGGCGCGTGGAAGAACAGGCCGCGACGAGATCGGCGTAGGCCTGATGGAGCTCGTCCGCGGTTCGCTGGAGTGGAGCGAGATTATCGCGCAGCGCGCGCGATACGGCTTCTTCCAGCGCTCTTTCGAGCGATTTTTGGCGCTCTTTCAATGTGTTCGCCTGCCCATTTGCGATTATGAAAACGGTTGCCGGGAGTGTCAACTGGCATTCGGACGGGAGGTTCCTGAGCGGATAGTGCAGAAAACAAGGAGTTACGGCGCTAACCGGAGCCTACAGAGGGTCCCACTCCCATGCGAACGAGCCCGAGGGAATTGAGGGGCCTCAGTCCGGCTTTAGGCCGTAAACGTCAATCTCGCCAAAAACAGTGCCGGAGCCCGTCGTTGTGTCGTTGCCTCGGGTAGGTACGTACACTTTCCCGTTAGCGACGGTGGGAACTGTGAATTTCACAGCGTTGCCGGCGGTGTCGCTTGAACTCATCGTGCTGTTCCAAAGCTCCGCCGCGAGATTCGTGGCGTCGTAGGCGTGGAGAATTGCCGGACCGGCGCTACTTGGCGCTGTGTTATTCGTTCCGAAAGCACGGGAATCGATCACCCACACAATACCGTTAGAACTTCCACTAGAAGATACCGACGGAGTGGAACCGGGAAAGCTGAAGCTGATGGACGTAGCAGACGCCAGAGTGGTGCTGAAAGTGTCGCTGGCAGTCAGAAACGTGTAGGCCTTGCCGAATCCATTGAAACCAAAAAAGTACAACGTGTTCTGCCAAAACGCCGGCGTCGAGAAGGACGAGCCTGTGCCCGTGATAATCTGAACGACGTTATCAGGCCCACCGGCGGTGAAGTGTCCCAGATTCGTGCGGTCGAGCAGATAGAGAACGCCCGACTTGCTTGCTCCGATGAGAAGGTGCGGATGAGGGCCGAACGGCTGATCGACAAGCATCGCAGCGCCTCCTGCGCCCACATCGGAATCGTGCGCATCCAGAGTCAGTTGATTCGCGGGGGTGAACCAATCCGCAACCGAGAGGCCGGCCGACGTATTCAGCCGGAGGAAGCTGTCGCCGAAGGCGCTAACTCCGTCCCAAATGCCGTTGCCGGTGATGACATATAGATTGTTGGCCGAATCAGCTGCGGGGGCGCCGCCAGACATCCAGATCCCGGCGCGGCAGTACCCCATGCCCTCGGCCATGTTTGGCGACGTGTTGAAGATGGTGGCGCGGCTCAGATCGGAAGCGTTGAACCCAATGATCCAGCCGTGGTACGGATCTTGATCTCCGTGCGAGGCCCAGGCAACGTAAACAATGCCGTTGACCAAGGCCAGGCCCGGACGTTGATTTTCCTTCCGCGTGTTGAATGTCACGGTCGAGCCGCCGTCACAATTGCCCGGCACGCTAACGGAGCTATCAATTTCCGTGGGACTGTTGGGGCGCTCCGAGCCGTCGGCTAAATTTAACGCGTGGAGCCGCTGGTGGACAACGAAGGCACCCTGGGTCGTCATTGTTTTCGTAACCACGTAGACCGTGTTGGTAGCGCTGTCGATGACCGGAGTACCAAGGATGCCGATGTCGGGATAGATGTCCTTGGTGATGGCATTGCTGACGCCGTAGTATGTTTCGCCCGCCGGAACCAATCGTGACTGCCAATACGTAATGCAGGGATTCGCATCGGCGTCAAAAACGAACACGGAGTCGCGCATCGTAGCAGCGACGATGACGTTGTGCGTGCCGCCTCCAATCGTGGCATTGGCGACCCAAAGCGGCTGCGCGTAGATGGCAGCGTCCGCGCTACATGAGAAGAGCTTGCCAAACGTTGCAGGGTTTACATTCGCCGGCGTGAGGGCGAATTCCTGCAAGTTCGCGCCGTCACGCGAAAGGTCGTTGTGGTAGGTGTAAACGCCTGCGAGGCCTGTCACTCCCACGGTGGCCGTAGCGCTTTCATTTACGTCTGAGACGCTCGTCGCCGTGAGCGTATAGACGCCCGCAGCTGCGGGGGCCGTGTAGGTGACCGCCGCTCCCGAAGCGCTCGCAGACGACGAGAAACTGCCGCCGGAGGCTGTCCAGGTGACGCCTTTGGCGAAATTGTCGTTGGTGACTGTCGCACTCAGCGGGACTGTTTGCGTTGCCGCCAAGCCGCCGCGAACCGGTGTAACAGAGACACGGATGGTCCCGGGAGTGACGGTTATCGTGAGATTGGCAGTCTGCGTCTGCTGCGGATGGCCTGAATCAGTAACCTGGAACGTGACGGCGGAATCGGTAACGGACTCGGTGGGCGCGCCGGTGATCATTCCGGTCGAGGGGCTCAGTGTCAACCCCGAGGGAAGCGTCCCGCCGGTGATTGACCAGGTGTAGGGCGCTCTTCCACCCGCGGCCCCAAGCGACGCGCTATACGCGACCGCCGCCTGGCCGTTCGCCAACTCGGACGTTGTGATCACGAGCGTGGGCGGAGCGGATCCACCGCCGCAGGCGCTCATGATTCCAATCGCTGTCAGAAGAACCGTCGCAACCAGGAATTGCCGCACGCCGATAAAATAATCTTGTCGAGTCATCGAACAGACGATCCCACAGGAATGGATTGGAATTCAAGAGCGAATGGAGAATTATTTTAGTGTATGGCGGCCGATTTTTTGCTTGAGTGGGGCGGAACACAAAGCCGAACAGGAATCGAATGCGAATGACAGCCGCTCACTCTCGACACTGCGCCGATTCTGTCCACGCGTAAATGCCTCTCGGTTCGATCGCGGCTATTAATTTGGCTTCAGCCCGTAAACATCGATCTCACCAAGAGTTGCACCCGTGCCCTGCGTCGAGTCATTGCCACGAGTGGGAACGTAGACTTTGCCGTTTGCAATCGTGGGGACAGTAAATTTCACCGCGTTGCCCGCGGAATTCCCCGAGCCCATCGTGCTGTTCCAAAGTTCCGTACCCAGATTCGTGGCGTCGTACGCGTGGAGTATGGCTGGACCAGCAGGGCGGCTGCCGCTGTTGTGGGTGCCGAAAGCGTTGGAGTCAATCGTCCAAACGATCCCGTTGGAACTACCATTCGACGAGACGGAGGGAGTGGCGCCGGGAAAACCGTAGGATCCGGATGTGGTGGAAACAACAGACGTGCTGAACGTATTCGAGGCAGTGAGAAATGAATAGGACTGTCCGGCGCTGCCTGACCCAAAGTAGAAGAGCGTGTTGTTCCAAAACGCGGGGGTCGAGAAGGAGCCACCGCTAACGCTCAAAGGTTGAACCACCATGTCGGTGCCGCCGGAGTTGAAGTGGCCGAGGTTGGTGCGGTCGATGAGGTAAAGGACGCCTTGCTTGCCGCCTCCGATCAGCAGATGCGGATGCGGGCCGGAGGCTTGATCGACGAGGATAGCAGCGCCTCCCGAACCTAAGTCCGTGTCGTTGCCGTCGAGACTCAGTTGGTTCGTGGGAGTAAACCAATCGGAGACCGTGAGACCGGATGCGGTGCTGAGTTTGAGAATGCTATCGCCGAAGGCAGATGTGCCGTCCCAAATGCCGTTGCCGGTGAGGACGTATAAGTTGTTGGCCGAATCGGCCGCCGGCGCGCCGCCCGACATCCAGATCCCGGCTCGGCAATAACCCAGACCCTCGGCGGCGCTCGGCGAAGTGTTAAACACGGACACGCGGTTGAGATCGGACGTACGGTAGCCCATGATCCAGCCGTGGTAGGGGTCGTTATCTCCGTGCGAGGCCCAGGAAACGTAAGCGACCCCGTTTACAAGAGCTAGGCCGGGGCGCTGATTTTCGGTAAGCGTGTTGAAAGCTACCGACGCACCACCTTCGCAATTCCCCGGCACAGTAATGGTGCTGTCGATTTCGACGGGGCTGTGAGCGCGCTCGGAACCATCGAGCAAGCTGAGTGCGTGGAGGCGCTGATGGATGATGGCGCCAGGCGTGGTTTTCGTTTTCGTGACGACGTAGATCGTGCTTGCGGCGCTGTCGATCACCGGCGTGCCGAGGATGCCGATATCAGGGAAAATATCCGAAGTGCTGACGTCGGTGTTGGCAACGAAAGTCTCGCCCGCGGGAATGAATTGCGTATGCCAATAGATATGGCAGGGATTCGCGTCGGCGTCGAAGACGTACACCGAGTCGCGCATGGTGGCGGCCACGACCACATTGTGCTTGGCGCCGCCGATCGCGAAGTTCGCGACCCAGAGCGGCTGCGCGTAGATGGCGCCATCCGCGGCGCAAGAGAACAGCTTCGCAAACGTGGAGGTGTTCACGTTGGCTGTGGTAAGCGCGTACTCGCTGGTGTTGGCGCCGTCGCGCGAAAGATCGTTGTGGAATGTGAAAACGCCGGCAAGATTCGTGACGCCGACGGTGAAGCTTGCGCTCTGAGACATGTCGGTGACGCTCGTGGCGGTGACGGTGTAAACGCCGGCTGCGGATGGCGCGGTGTAGGTGACTGCAGTGCCCGAGGCGCTGGTCATGGATGAAAAACTGCCGCCGCTGGCGGACCAGGAGACTCCTTTATTCAGGCTGTCGTTCGCCACCGTGCCGGTAACGGGAAGCGCCTGCGTTACGGTGAGGCCGGCGCGTTTCGGCGAGACAGAAACGCTCAACGACCCGGACGCGATCGTGAGCATCAGCGTCATCGACTTGGTCTGCTGCGGACTCCCGGAATCGGCCACCTGAAATGTGAGCGACAGGGCTGTGACGGACTGCGCCGTCGTGCCGGTGATTGCCCCCGTCGATGCGTTCAGCATCAAGCCGGTCGGCAGCGTGCCGCTGGTGAGTGTCCAGGTAAAGGGTGGCGTACCGCCAGTGGCCGCGAGAGTGGCGCTATAGGCGATTCCCGTCTGGCCGCTGGGCAAGGAGGAAGTGGAGATCGCAAGTTGCGGCGGGGGATTTTCGCCGCCGCCCGAGTTGCCTCCGCATGCGGCGAGCGAAACGAGAACGAAGCAAAGTGCCGTCGAGGCGCAGAAATACCGGGCGCGTTCCCTCGGGTATCTGATCATGCGAGGTACGATCCCACGTAGGCGGGCGGGAGTACAAGCGGGAATCGTTGGCGGTGTCTGCAATAGCAACCGGCGAACGTCAAGAGAACCCGGTGGTCCCGGACGGACGTCGAAACGCGCGAATCACCGAAAACCTTCGGCTGCGCGCGTGGTTTCGGGTTGACGCGCCTTGTCCCTTCCGCGTAGGGTTTCTTTAACTCAGCACCTTCGGCTGCGATCTTGCCAGGGAGGCATGAATGAGACTCGCACGCGCCGTGTACCTCGCGGTCGCAAACGCGTGCCTGCTGCTCGTGCTGACCGCAGTTTCCCAGCACCAGCCCTCCGCCGGTGATCCCGAAAAATTCGGCAGGGTGGACTTTCCCATCTCCTGTGACGCTTCGGTTCAGGCCCCGTTTAATCGCGCCGTAGCGATCCTTCATTCGTTCGGATACGAAAAGGCTGCCGAAGCATTCACCGAAGTTGCTGAGGCGGATCCCGCCTGTGGCATGGCGTATTGGGGTCTGGCGATGACGTACTACCATCCGGTTTGGGAAGCGCCGAATCCGGCGGCTCTGAAACTAGGTTGGGCGGCCGTCGAGAAAGCAAAATCGGCAGGCGCCAAAACCCAGCGAGAGCGTGACTACATCGCCGCCGTCGAAGTTTTTTATGAGGATTCAGGCACGCTCGATCATCGCGCTCGAGCTGTGGGCTACGAAACGGCGATGGAGCAACTCCACGCGCGCTATCCAGATGATATGGAAGCCGCCATTTTCTACGCCCTGGCCGTGCGCGGAAACGCGCTGCCTAGCGACAAGACCTACGCGGCTCAGAGGAAGGCGGGCGCGATTCTGGAGAGAGCGTTTGCCAAGCAGCCCGATCATCCCGGCCTCGCTCATTACATCATCCATTGCTACGACTATCCCACACTGGCTGACCGCGCACTTCCCGCGGCACGGCGCTACGCGCAGATCGCTCCCGATTCCCCGCACGCGCTGCACATGCCGTCGCATATCTTCACGCGGCTTGGCTACTGGAAGGAATCGATCGAATCGAATCTGGCTTCCGCAGCAGCCGCCCGGAAAGACAGCATGACGGGCGAACAACTCCACGCGATGGACTACATGATGTACGCCTATCTGCAGGGAGCCCAGGATGCTGAGGCCAGAAAACTGTTCGACGCCATGCCATCGCCCCGGCCCAGCGAACCATCGTATTTCGCCGGACTCTACGCCACCGCGAGCATGCCGGCGCGATATGCCGTGGAACGCCATCACTGGCAGGAGGCCGCCGCGATTGCGGTGCCGCAGGACATATTCCCGGGTGGGCGCTACGCCTGGACCGAGGCGAACATTTATTTTGCGCGAGCCCTGGGGGCTGCCCGGATGAACGGCACCGGAGCCGCGCAGAAAAGTTTGCAGCAGCTAACCTCGCTGCGCGACACGATGGTCCAAGCAAATGACAAATACTGGGCCGAGCAATTGGACATTCAGCGTGAGATCGTGACGGCATGGCTCGTTTGGGCGGATGGCAGGCGCGTGGATGCTCTCCGCCAGATGCGTTGCGCCGCCGATCATGAGGATTCCACCGACAAGCACGCCGTCACTCCGGGAGTCGTCGTTCCGGCTCGCGAGCTGCTCGGAGAGATGTTGCTCGAAGCAGATCAGCCGGCTCAGGCGCTCGTGGAATTCGAAGCAACGCTGCGTACAGCACCAAACCGATTCAACACGCTGGCCGGAGCAGCACGCTCCGCTCAACTCTTAGGCGATCGCGAAAAAGCCAAGAGCTACTATTCCCGCCTGCTCGTCAACTGCGGGCCCGCCAGCGGAGATCGCCCGGAACTCGAAGCCGCCAAGACATATCTAGCGAATAACTGAGCGACGCGATACCCGCGCTCCTCTCTTTAGCCGAAAATCCCACGCTTCCGTCCTGATTAATTCGAGACGGAAGACCACTGCATCAGGAATCGTTGGCGGTGTCCCGGACGCTAACCGGAGAACAGCAGGAGAACGAGGCTGGCATAGAGACAAGTACGCCAGGCATTCGATCGAATTTTGGTGGAGGCGGGGGGAGTCGAACCCCCGTCCGAAAAGCCTTGCAACTCGAAGACTACATGCTTGTCCCGTTCCGATTGTTTCACCGGGAGAACTCAGAGCGGGCAAGACGCGCCCCCGGCTAGTCCGATGATCTTACCGGCGCATTACGGACCGAAACGCGCCGGCCAGCCTACTGTGTGACGCCTCATCTCAACCGCGCAGGCGACGCTTGAGGAGACGCGCTGCCTAATTTAAGTTAGGCTGCGAGAGCCAACTGTGAGTTGCCAGTTGTGTTGTTCCACCCGATAGCGGGCAGGTGGGGCCCGGCATGCCTTCGAGCCGCGACAGCTTCCGTCGAAACCGTGTCGCCCCCGTTGGAGCCTTCATTTTACCACGTTCCGAATGCGGCGCCGAAAACGTGCTCAGCTAGAGGACTCAAGATTACGGTTTGCCAGGAGCGTTTCCGCTGACGATCGGCAGATTCTTGCGCTGGCTCCAGTCTTGCCAGGAGCCGTCGTACATGCGGGCGTCGTAGCCCAGGTATTTGGCGGCGAAGTAGATGATGGTGGCGCGCTGGCCGATGTGGCAGTAGCTGACGACTAGATCGCCCGGCTTGATGCCTGCATCGCGAAACATCTGCTCGATGGCGTCTTTGCTCTTGAATTTATCCGTGTCATCGACGAGCGACGTGTAGGGCATGTTCGTGGCGCTGGGAATGTGTCCTTTGCGCGGGGTGCCGTCGCTCTTGGCGCCGATGTAGTACTCGTTGGCGCGGGCATCAATGATGTCCGTTCTCGGGTGGCTCAGGTGCGAATTGACCCACTCGGCGTCCGCGACGATCTCGGGGCGCGGGTGTGCGGTAATGGTCCCCTTCTTGACAGGCGCTACTTCACTTGTGATTGCCCGGTTGCCGGTGCGCCAAGCGGGATAGCCGCCGTCGAGAATGGAAGTGTTGCCGGCGAGGCCCATGTAGTCGAGCGTCCAATAGACGCGCGTAGTGGGCGTCACCCAGTCGCTGTGGAAACAGAGAATGATGTGCGAGGTATCGGACACTCCAAGTTTTTCGAAGACCTCTACGAGTTGGGCGACCGGCGGAAGCTCGAGCATGAGTGAATCGTCCCGGTGGGGCGTTGAGACTTTTTCGTAATCGAGAAATCGCGCGCCGGGAATGTGGCTGTGCTGGTATCCGCTTTCTTCCCCGATATCGAGGATCACGAGCGATGGGTCGCTGAGGTGGCCGGCGAGCCAGTCGGCGCTCACGATCATCGGCTGCTGCGATTTCCCCTCTCCAGCGTTTTTCGGCGATGCGTACGCATTCGCGGCGAGTGCGGCTACGGCGAGGATTGCGGCGACGAGCAGCTGGTGCGAAGCGCGGTGCAGGCTATTTTTCATCGATTCCCTCTTACTGCTTAGATGGTCCGCCTCAACTCTATTACGCCAACAACTATATCGCATTGCGCTATAGTGTCAACCAAGAAAGCTCTCCATTCGCAACGGACGCCCGCAGGAAGCCGCAGCTCGGAATCCAAAGTTGTGAGAACTGCACCATTGCGACACAAGTTTAACCGCGCCTGGCGATTGACGGCAGTTCGCGGCGGAGAGATGATTGGCGCGTCTTAATTCCACTGAGTCTCCGCAAAAGGAGCCGCCGCCGTGGCCGAAATTAAGGATCCGATCGCAGGATCAACCCCCGCGCAATCGAACGCGGGCGGTGCCGGAGAAGCCAGCATCGCCGTTCATTGGAAGGAAGAGGAGTATTTCTACCCGCCCAAGAAGTTCATCGACCAGGCCTACCTGAAGGATCCCCAGGTGATGGAGCGGTTCGGCGAGAAAAATTTCCCGAAATGCTTTGAAGAATATGCGGACATGCTCACCTGGTCCGAGCGTTGGAATACAGTGCTCGATACGAGCGATCCGCCGTTCTGGAAATGGTTCGTGGGCGGGAAGCTCAACGCGAGCTACAACTGCGTCGATCGGCACCTTGAGAAATACAGGAACAAGGCCGCGATCATCTTTGTGCCGGAGGCGGAGGCCGAGGACCCCGTCGTCATTACCTATCAGGATCTGTACAAGCGCGTGAACGAAACGGCGGCGATGCTGCGCGGGTTCGCGGGCCTGAAGAAGGGCGACCGCGTCACGATTCACATGCCGATGATTCCCGAGTTGCCGATCACCATGCTGGCGTGTGCGCGGCTTGGCGTGATCCATTCTGTGGTTTTCGGCGGATTCAGCGGCGAGGCTTGCGGCACGCGCGCGGCGGATTCAGGCAGCCGCGTTCTGATCTACGCGGACAGTTATTTCCGCAGCGGCAAGCTAATCGATCACAAGGCCGCGGTTGAAATTGCGGTGGATGCCGCGAAACGCGACGGCCAGGAAATCGATAAGGTGCTCGTCTGGCGGCGTTATCACGGAGGGTATGGTTCCGCGACGCCGATGGTACAGGGCCGCGACTATTTCGTGGATGAAGTGACGAAGGATTATCGCGGAAAGACGGTCGAGCCGGTAGCGATGGACGCGGAAGATCCGCTGTTTCTGATGTACACAAGCGGAAGCACGGGCAAACCCAAAGGCTGCCAGCACCGCACCGGCGGCTACCTTGCCTACGTGACCGGCACGACGAAATATTTTCAGGACTTGCACCCCGAGGACGTGTATTGGTGCATGGCGGACATCGGCTGGATTACCGGCCACTCCTACATCGTGTACGGCCCGCTGGCGCTGGCGGCGACGAGCGTGATTTACGAAGGCGTGCCGAACTTTCCCGATGCAGGCCGGCCCTGGAGAATCGCCGAGCGCCTCGACGTCAACATCTTCCACACTTCGCCGACCGCAATCCGCATGCTGCGCAAGGCGGGACCGGGTGAGCCGGCCAAGTACAAATACCACTTCAAGCACATGACCACGGTCGGTGAGCCCATCGAGCCCGAAGTGTGGCGCTGGTATTACGAGACGGTGGGAAAGCGCGAAGCGGTGATTGTCGATACGTGGTGGCAAACGGAGACGGGCGGTTTTCTGTGCAGCACAAAACCGGCGATCGACCCGATGAAGCCGGGGAGCGCCGGTCCAGGCGTCCCGGGAATTTATCCGATCATCTACGACGAAACAGGGAAGGAACTTCCCGCCGGCGCGGGGCGCGCAGGCAACATCTGTATTCGCAACCCCTGGCCGGGGATCGAGCAGACGATCTGGAAAGACCGCGATCGCTTCGTCCGCCAGTATTACCAAAAGTATTGCCGCGATCCGAAGAGCAAGGACTGGCACGACTGGCCGTACTTTGCGGGCGACGGCGCGCTGCTCGCCACCGACGGCTATTTCCGAATCCTCGGGCGCGTGGACGACGTAATCAACGTCGCCGGCCACCGGCTCGGGACGAAGGAACTGGAGTCGGCGTGCCTGACGATCGATGAAATCGCGGAAGCAGCCGTGGTCCCGGTGGTGGATGAAATCAAGGGACGCATGCCGGAAATCTACATCTCGCTGAAGCCGGGCGTGACGACTCCGCAGAAAGAAATCGTGGACAAGGTGATACGGACGATCGAGACCATGATCGGCAAGATTGCGCGGCCAAAAACCGTTCACATCGTTCCCGACATGCCCAAGACGCGATCCGGCAAGCTCATGCGCCGAATCCTGGCGGCCATCTCCAACACGATGGACGTGGGTGACATCACCACGCTGGCGAACCCGGACATCGTGGAACAGATTCGCGTGCAGGTGCAGGGCAAGGGTGTGGTTGCGAAGAAAGACGGGCCGGAAGACGTGAAGCAATTCGGTTCGGACGTCTAAGCGCGTTCGAGCAGGGGCGAGGGGGATCCGAATGCAAGGGTCAAGGCTGAGCGCTTTCGCTTTGGGGATCGGCTTGCTGTTTACGGCGGGAGCCGCAGCTCGTGTTCCGCAATCGGGAGCAAGCGCTGGCTCCGCGTCGCAGAGCGCCGCGGCCAAGCCCTCCTCGAGCAGCCCGGACGCGATTGAAGCCGACGAAACTCTAAGCCTGACGCAGGAGCAGAGGGACAAGATCGCTTCCATCCGTTCCGACGCGAAGAAGCAGACCGACGAAATCGCCAAAGACAAGACACTCACCGACGACCAGCGGACGCGAAAACTCAAACAGGTAACCAAAGAAACGCGCGCCCAGGTGTTCGCGGTTCTCACTCCGGAGCAGCAAAAAACCTGGAGCGCCGAACAGCGCGAGCGCCGCGAAGCAAAGCACGCCGCAAAGTAGCCGCCGGTATTCATCGCGGCTTCTCGCCGCAGCCGCAAACGCGGCAGGATTTTTTCGCCGCACTCGCACATTTCTCTTGCATCACACGCGAATATCCGTATTCTGCATTCTGACCGAGCGAACTCGCTCCACCTGCGCGGCAGTGAGAGAGCGAGGATCGCTGACGGAGGACGCGACAAGAAATTGAGTACCATCTCCCTGCCAGCCCAATTTCCCTCCCGGGCGATTTCTTCCACCAAGAAGAAAGTAGCGAAGCTCACCGTCTGGCCGCTGGTCGCCGCCACATTTTTCATGGTGTCGGGCGGCACCTACGGCACCGAAGACATTGTTCACGGCGCCGGCTACGGTCTCGGAATTTTGCTTCTTCTGCTTACGCCGCTGATCTGGAGTCTTCCGACCACGTTCATGATCGGCGAGCTGTCGAGCGCGCTTCCCTCCGAAGGCGGTTATTACGCGTGGGTGCGCCGAGCGCTCGGAAATTTCTGGGGATTTCAGGAGGCGTGGCTTTCGCTGGTCGCCAGCATTTTTGACATGGCGATCTATCCCACTTTATTCGTCGCTTACCTCACCCGCCTGTTTCCGTGGTTCGCGGAAGGACATCGCGGCGTTATGGTGGGGCTGGCGGTCGTCACCGTGTGCGCGCTGATGAATATCGCCGGCATTCGCGTGGTGGCCATCTCCTCGCTCTGGCTTTTCTTCCTGCTCTCGCTTCCCTTCGCGCTGATCGTGTTGATCGCCCCGATGGAAATGGGCGCGCTGAAGGGAGCGGTGACCGCGCCGACGACCTCTACGGTGGGCCTGATGGGCGGGCTGTTGATCTGCATGTGGAACTACATGGGCTGGGACAACGCCTCGACAATCGCCACAGAAGTCCGCCGGCCCCAGAAAACCTATCCGAAGGCGATGCTGATCGCCGTGCTCGTCGTTTCCGCAACGTACGTTCTGCCGTTTGCCGCGATGTGGCTCACCGGCATTTCCTCCTCTGCTTTTGAAACCGGCTCTTGGGCCGATTTGGCCGGCATGATCGGCGCCCTCGTAGGAGGCCCAGTTGCCGGACGCGTGTTCCGCGCGGCGCTGGTGCTCGGCGGAATGATGAGCGCGTTCGGAATGTTCAACGCGCTGGTGATGAGCTACTCGCGCCTGCCCCTGGCAATGGCGCAGGACGGAATGCTGCCTGCGGTGTTCGGCAAGCTGCAATCGAAGACGCGAGCGCCGTGGGTTTCGATCGTGGTGCTGGCCACCGCCTGGGCCATGTGCCTCGGGCTGGGCTTTGAGCGTCTCGTTACGCTCGACATCATGCTGTACGGCCTGAGCCTGTCGCTCGAATTCGTCGCACTCGTTGCGCTTCGCATCAAGGAACCGAATCTTCGCAGGCCTTTCCGCGTCCCCGGCGGAATGCCCGGAGTCGTCCTCGTCGGAGTCTTCCCCATTCTGCTGCTCGGCTTCGCGATGGTTCATGGCGAAGGAGAGCGCATTCTCGGCATGAGCGGTCTCACGTTTGGCGCTTTGCTGATTGCCGGCGGATTCTTGATGTACTGGGCCACCTCAGCGCTTCGCAAGGACGGATGGAGCATTTCCGCGCTACGCAATCGTAAGGCTGCGTAGCTTCACGGTCGTATCAAACCCGTTCAAGTCCGATTGTGGGCCTTCGGAGCTAATTTGATTGCCGATGGCCGTCCTCGTATCATTTAATTCCCTTCCGGCCGCGATGCCCTCTCAAACCAACACCTACGACTACATCGTTGTCGGAGCCGGCTCGGCGGGTTGCGTGCTGGCGGCGCGGCTGACCGAGGATCCGCGCACTCGAGTGCTGTTGCTCGAAGCGGGCGGACGGGACTCCGCGAGAGAAGTCCACATTCCTGCCGCGTTTTCGAAACTCTACAAAACCGTCGTCGATTGGAACTATTCCACCGAGCCCGAACCCCACCTCCACAATCGCCGGCTGTACTGGCCGCGCGGAAAAATGCTGGGAGGGTCGAGTTCGATGAACGCGATGATCTACATGCGCGGAAATCCGCTTGATTACGATTACTGGGCAAGCCTGGGGAATGAAGGTTGGGGTTTCCAGGACGTACTTCCCTACTTCAAGAAGTCGGAGATGCAGGAGCGCGGATCTTCCGAGCATCACGGCGCGAGCGGGCCGCTTCACGTGTCGGACTTGCGATTCGTGAATCCGCTGACGCGTGCTTTTCTTTCGGCGGCCGCAGAGCTTCGCATCGCGAGCAACTCAGATTTCAACGGCGCGACTCAGGATGGAGCCGGGCTTTATCAGGTAACGCAGAAAAGCGGTCGGCGTCACAGCACCGCCGATGCGTACCTGAAGCCTGTGCGCGGGCGGCAAAATCTCACGGTGGCGACCGGTGCGCACGCTACGCGCGTGCTGATGGAGAATCATCGGGCGGTCGGTGTCGCGTATCTCCGTGAAGGAGCCGAAACCATCGCACGCGCGGACCGAGAAGTCATCCTCGCCGGCGGTTCGATTAACTCGCCGCAACTGCTTCTGCTCTCCGGCATCGGCCCGGCAAACGAATTGAATCGCGCAGGAGTGCGCTCGGTGCATGATCTGCCGGGTGTAGGCAAAAACCTGCAGGATCACGTGATGGTTTCCGTCGGCTACCTCTGCACGAAACCGGTGAGCATGGCGAATGCCGAATCGCTGCCAAATTTTCTTCAGTATCTGCTGCTGAGGCGTGGACCGCTGACCTCCAACGTGGCAGAGGCCGGAATTTTTGCGCGAACGCGCGGCGAAATCTCGATCCCGGATCTGCAACTGCTGTTCGGCCCGGCGTACTACGTGAATCACGGCCTCGACCCGCGCAAGGAGCACTGCTTCGGTTTCGGCCCCACGCTCATCGCGCCGCAGAGCCGCGGCTCGATTTCGCTGAAATCAACAAACCCGCTCGACCCTCCGGCCATTCGTGCAAACTACCTTTCGACCGACGCCGACATGCGCGTGATCGTAGAAGGCGTGAAACTCTCGCGGCAGCTCGTCCGTTCGAAGCCCTTCGCCGACTACCGCGGCGGCGAACTGCACCCCGGAGCGAACGTGCAAAGCGACGGAGAAATCGCTGAGTTTATCCGCGCCGAGGCGCAGACGCTCTACCATCCGGTCGGCACCTGCAAAATGGGAAGCGATCCAATGTCGGTTGTCGACGCCCGCCTTCGCGTTCATGGGATTGACGGCCTGCGCGTGGTGGACGCGTCCGTGATGCCGCGAATCATTGCCGGAAATACCAACGCCCCCACGATCATGATCGCGGAAAAGGCGGCGGACATGATTCGCGCCGGCGAGTAGCCGCCTGGAAAACACACACGGTTCGCGCTTTTGCTGCTAACCATTTCTGTTATTCTTTTCGCCGTGCGACGTTCGTTCTTCTACCCTTTCTTAATCCTCGCGGTCATGGCATCGGCACTCTTCGCGCGCGCGATTCCGCCGCATGAATCACACGTGCGAAGCCAGCAATCTGGCGCGCAGCAGCAAGCGCCGCCTCAGCCGTCCGCAGATGCACCCGTCCAGCAAGCCTCTCCGAGCCAGCCGCCGCTTCCTGTTCCTGTCCATCTCGGGCCCATCGTGGTGCTCGATCCCGGGCACGGCGGAACGGATCCGGGCGCGCACGGCGAAAACGGCATCGTTGAGAAGGACGTGGTGCTTCAGTTCGCCAGGGCGCTTCGCGCCGAACTCGAGCGGCTGGGCTATCACGTGGTGATGACTCGGAATGATGATTCCGACCCTTCCTATGACGATCGCGCTGCGCTGGCGAACGCCTACCGCGATCCCGTTTTTGTGAGTTTACATATCTCTTCCACGGGGACGGCCGGCACGGCTCGGGCGTATTTCTATCAGTTTTCGTCTCCGCTCGCGTCGGCGGTTCCCGCTAGCGCAGCAACTCCCTGGGAGGAAGCGCAGCGGCCATACGGCGACGCGAGCCGCCGCCTGGCAAATCTGGTCCAGATCGAGCTTACGCACCGGTTCTCGGGCTCCCCGAATGCGCCCGCACCGGTCGCCGTCCGAAGTTTGCGTTCGGTGGCAGCGCCGGCCGTGGCGGTGGAAATATCGAGCGTCGCGGTCTCCGATCCAGCTGCGCTCACTTCCCTCGCGGGACCGATCGCAATTTCCGTGGCGCGAGGAATCACGGCGTTTCATCCGATTCTCGGAACTGCGGCGGGGCAACCCTGATGCCGCGGAACCTGAAAATCGCGATGGGAATCCTGGGCGTGGCGGTCGCGATTGGGCTGATCAGCCTTCGCGGCCTGCATCAGCGAATGCGAGGACTTGCCGAATCCCAATCCTCCGAGGAGAAAGCGCGCCGCGAGGTGCTCACGCCGGAAATTTCCACGTCGAGCGATGCAAAGGTCGAAGCGAAAATCTATTGGGCCGCCGGCGAAGATCGCGTTACTGCAACGAATGTCGAGCTTGCGCTTTCCGCCGATCCCGTGGAGCGCGGCAGACAGGTGCTCCAGGCGCTGATTTCGAACGCTCCTTCGCCCGAGCAGCGGACGATTCCGGCGGACGCAGCGCTTCTCGGTTTTTATATTCTCTCGGACGGCACGGTGATCGCCGATTTTTCAGACGCGCTGTCGTCGGAGACCGCTTCGGGCATCGAAAGCGAACAAGTGGTGATCGATTCGATTTCGCGGACGCTCGAAAGCAACGTGCCTGTTGCGCGCCGGCTGAAGATTCTGATTCACGGGCAGGAAGTGGATACGCTTGCCGGGCACGTGGACCTAACAGGTTTCTTCGATCTGAATCCGCCTAACGCCCTCCCCGGAGCGCCCTCACCCAGTGCGCCATTCGCGGCGCCCGCAGCGCCCAGCGCCGCCGAACCGCTGAAGACTCTGCCACCCGCGCCGGCCGCTGCTCCGCAAACGCCCCGCTGAGCGGCTTCGCAGATTCCTCCGCATCAGTATTGTTGACACTCGCCGCGGCAGTCGTCACACTGTGTTGCGAGGATTTCTTTTCCTTCGCTGCTGGCCCGGAGAGGAGTTTTTCGTGCGATCGGATGGACGCGCAGTGGACGATCTGCGCCCTGTAAAAATCACTCCAGATTTTATTCCCAACGCTGAAGGCAGCGTTCTGATCGAAGAAGGCAATACGCGCGTAATCGTCACGGCGACGATTGAAGATGGAGTGCCGTCGTTCCGGAAAGGCTCGGGCAAGGGCTGGGTGACGGGTGAGTACGGAATGCTGCCGCGTTCGACGGAAGAGCGCACGCCGCGTGAATCCACCCGCGGCCGCCAATCCGGGCGAACTCTTGAAATCCAGAGAATGATCGGGCGAACTTTGCGAGCGGTAACGGATTTGAAAGCGCTCGGCGAGCGGACGGCGTGGATCGACTGCGACGTGATTCAAGCGGATGGCGGCACGCGCACTGCGTCGGTGACCGGAGCGTTTGTGGCGCTGGCGCTGGCTCTCGAACGGATGGTAGCGGCGGGAATGCTGCGGTCGATTCCGCTGATCGATTCGCTGGCAGCCACGAGCGTGGGAATCGTCGGCAACGAACTGATGCTCGACCTTGCGTACGAGGAAGACTCGCGCGCGGAGGTGGACATGAACGTGGTGATGACGGGCGGCGGCCTTTTCGTGGAAGTGCAGGCGAGCGCGGAAGGCCGTCCGTACACGGATCACGAGCTTCAAAAAATGCTGACGCTCGCGGCGGGCGGAATTCGCACGCTGCACGAGGCGCAGCAGGAACTTCTGCACATGAATTTCACCGCCCGAGCGCGATAGCGCCCCTTGAACCAGCCTGCGCCGACTCAAATGTTTCTCGCCACCTCGAATCCCGGTAAATTGCGCGAATACCGCGTCCTGGCGGACAGCTCGCCGATCGAAATCGAACTGCTTGCGACTTTCAACGAGATCCCGCCGTTTGAAGAATCCGCGCCGACGTTCGCGGAAAATTCCGCGGGAAAAGCGTTGCACTACAGCCGCTTCGCGCCGGGAATCGTGCTGGCGGATGATTCCGGCTTGGTGGTGCCGGCGCTGGGCGGCGCTCCGGGAGTCTATTCGGCGCGCTACGCGGGTCCGGATGCGAAAGATGAAGATCGCTATCGAAAACTCCTGCGCGAGTTGCAGGGCAAGGAAGGCGACGAACGCCGCGCCCGGTTTGTTTGCGTAAGTTCACTGGCGGCGAACGGACGCGCGCTCGCGGTGGTTTCGGATTCCGCGGAAGGCACGATCCTGCAGGAGCCGCGCGGAAATGACGGATTCGGTTACGATCCGGTCTTTTACTTCGAGCAGCTCGGCCGCACGTACGCGGAAATCTCGCGCGAAGAAAAGAATCGATATAGTCATCTCGGTAAGGCGTTCCGCAAGATTCTCGCATTCCTCGAAGGGCAAATCCTTTAGCTCGATTGAAAGAGTCCTTTCGCCTGTTCGCGTAATCAAATAACTTGCTCCGAAGCTGCACGGCAGGCGAAAATGGGCGCTCCTGCCCGCCGAGGTGACTTCATGGCTACTTCGAAAGTCGCGCCGGACCTTCATTCGACACTGCTCTCCCGACTGGGAGAAGCGCGCTCGCAGACCGATGCGCTCTTTGGGCTTCTTCCTCCCAATTCCTTCTACGAGCGCCCTGTGGCGGAGCGCCATCGGCTGATTTTTTATCTTGGGCACCTCGAAGCGTTTGACTGGAATCTCCTGAGCGGTCCGCTGGGTCTGGAATCGCGCGGCGCAGCTTTCGACAAGCTGTTCGCGTTCGGCATCGATCCGGTGGGCGGCGGATTGCCC
This sequence comes from Candidatus Acidiferrales bacterium, assembly GCA_050746925.1. Classification (GTDB taxonomy): domain Bacteria; phylum Acidobacteriota; class Terriglobia; order Acidiferrales; family UBA7541; genus Palsa-295. The sequence goes on along the minus strand of JBOGNA010000015.1, from coordinate 18,008 downwards.
ACCGACACACCGGGCGACTGGCCGAACATTGCCGTCACCGAAAAATACAAACTGAGCATCCGCGAGAGGCTGGACGAGAGTTTGCAGAATGCGGAGATCGCGCGAGGGCGAAAAGAATCGCTTCTGGCCGACGGCACTTTGCTTCACGTCGCCATCGAGCACCGGCTGATGCACGGCGAGACGCTCGCCTACTTGCTGCACAATCTGCCGCTCGAGCGAAAAGTTCCGCAGCCTGCGCCGAAAAGCGATTCGCGGCCTGCGCCCGGGCAGCGATATGCCGGGATCCCTGCGGGCACGGCGACGCTCGGTAAGTCTCGCGATGCCGGAACATTCGGATGGGACAACGAATTCGAGAGCGAGAAAATTTCCGTCCCCTATTTTTCGATCGGCGCGTATCCCGTTACGAATGGCGAGTACATGGAATTCGTTCAGGCGTGCGGGTACGAAGATTCGCGCTACTGGAAGCCGCAGGACTGGGAGTGGAAGCGGCAAGAGCGGCTCGAGCATCCGCATTTCTGGCTGCCGCGATCGCATTCGGCTGCGACCGATCCGCGCACGGAGTGGGAATACCGGTCGATGTTCGGAATCATTCCGCTGCCGCAGTCGTGGCCTGTGTACGTGAGCCACGCCGAAGCGACGGCGTTCGCGCGGTGGGCCGGGAAGAAATTGCCGACCGAAGCGCAGTGGCATCGCGCGGCGTACGGCACGCCGAGTGGCGCCGAGCGGGAATATCCGTGGGGCGAAGCGCCGCCCGATTCTTCGCGCGGCAACTTCCACTCGAAAAGCTGGCACGCCGCTCCCGTGGACGCTCATCCCTCCGGCGCGAGCGCGTTCGGCGTTCACGATTTGCTCGGCAACGGATGGGAGTGGACTTCGACGCCTTTCGCGCCGCTTCCGGGCTTCACGCCTTTTCCCTTTTACAAGGGCTACTCGGCCGATTTCTTCGACGGCAAGCACTTCGTGATGAAAGGCGGCTCGCCGCGCACGGACGCGTCGATGCTGCGCCGCTCGTTCCGCAACTGGTTTCAGCCCCACTATCCGTACGTGTACGCAACTTTCCGGTGCGTGGAGGAATAGATCATGTCGAGTGCAGCACGATTGGTACCTACAACTTTCCCCACGCAGGTTCTCTCGGAATTCGCGTCCGACGTGGTGATCGGGCTGAGCCATCCGGGGCAAAAAGAGCTCCCTTCGAAGTATTTGTACGACGAAGTGGGTTCGGCGCTCTTCGATGTGATTTGCGTGCTGCCTGAGTACGGGCTGAGCCGTGCGGGGCGGCGCACATTGAGCCGCCACTCGGGAGATATCGTTGACCGGCTGCCCAGCCCCGTGATCGTCGCGGAGCTTGGGAGCGGTAGCGGGCAGAAAACGCGGCTGCTGCTCGAAGCGCTTTCCCGCCGCCAGCGAGTGAACTACTACCCAATCGATATTTCGAGCAGCGCGCTCAATCGCTGCCAGCAGGAGCTCGGCCAGATGGACCGCGTGAGTATTGTCGGCTTCGAGCGCGCCTACCTCGACGGATTGCAGGAAGTGGCCGCGCGCAGGCGTGAGGGCGAGAAGATCTTTCTGCTCTTTCTCGGCAGCACGATCGGCAATTTCGACCGGCCTGCCGGCGATCAGTTTCTGCGCGACGTGCGTGCGATCCTCCGTGAAGGCGACGCACTGCTTCTTTCGACCGACCTCGAAAAGCCGGTTGAAAAGCTGAAGCTCGCCTACGACGATCCCGCGGGCGTGACGGCTGCGTTCAACAAGAATCTTCTCGCACGCATCAATCGCGAACTGGGCGCCGATTTTGATCTCTCGCGATTCGAGCACATCGTTCGCTACGACGAATCCGAGCGCCGCATCGAGATGCATCTTCGCTCGACCGCCTGGCAGCGAGTGACGATTCGCCAAGCGGGTTACGGTTTTTATCTGCACGAGGGCGAGACGATCTGGACGGAAAGCTCGCACAAATACAATCCCAAGGAAGTGATTCAGATGGGAGAGCGAACCGGATATCGCTGCGCCAGGCAGTGGTTCGACAGCGAATGGCAATTTGCACAGAATCTTTTCTTTGCAACCTAGGCGCGCTGGAACATTCCGATGCCCAAGGCCACATGGAAAGGCGCGGTGATTGCGGAGAGCGATCGCTGCGTGATCGTCGAAGGCAATCAGTACTTCCCTGCCGACTCGGTGAAAATGAAATATCTGAAGCCGAGTGAGACTCAGACCGTCTGCCCATGGAAAGGCACCGCCAGCTATCATCACATCGAGGTGGATGGTGAACGGAATCCCAACGCCGCCTGGTATTACCCCGATCCGAAACTCGCCGCGCTGCAAATCAAGGACCACATCGCGTTCTGGAAAGGCGTTCGCGTCGAGGCGTAAACCTGCGCGAGGTCGAGCACCGCTCGCGCGTGTGTTATAGTTCTGCGCTCGATGGCCAAGACCAAGAAGAAATCCAGCAAGAAATCCGCGCGAGCCGCAAAGAAACCTGTTTCTCGGCGCCCAGGAAAGGAACCCGCGCGTCCGGCGCGACGAGGTACCGATCCGGCGCGCGTTCACGCCATACTTCAAAAGCTCGATGAAGCGTACCCGGCGGCGACGTGCGCGCTGAAGCATGACAACCCGTTTCAGCTCCTGATTTCGACGATTCTCTCCGCCCAGTGCACCGACGAGCGGGTCAACCTGGTGACGCCGGGGCTCTTCCAGAAATATCCGACTCCGCAGGCGTTTGCCTACGCGAATCCGGCCGATATTGAAAATGAGATCCGCTCGACCGGCTTCTACCACAACAAGACGAAATCGATCATGGGGGCCAGCAAGAAAATCGTGGAAGAGTTTCGCGGCGAAGTTCCGAGGACGATGGAGGAAATCCTGACGCTTCCGGGCGTCGCGCGAAAGACGGCGAACGTGGTGCTCGGCTGCGCGTTCGGAATCGCGTCGGGAGTAGTCGTGGATACGCACGTGCAACGCCTCTCGGGACGCCTGGACCTGACGAAAAACACAGACCCCAAGAAAATTGAACTTGATCTGATGAAAATTATCCCTCGGGACCGCTGGATCCTCTTCTCCCACCAGCTTATTTGGCACGGCCGCCGCGTCTGCAACGCGCGCAAGCCGAAATGCCTCGATTGCAACCTCGAAAACCTGTGCTACTCGAAGGACAAGACGGTCTAGGACCAGTCCGCCTTGCGCGGCCGCTTCTCTAGTTGCAAAGGAGCCGCGTCGCGAAAACGGACCTGCGACCGCGCTACTTACCCCCGGATTTACCGCCGATTAGAAACTGTGCCGGAGCCATGTTTTCTATGACTTACGAGGATTTCTAATCGGCGTACCGTAGATTAGAAATGGAGTGAGGTACGGCCGGTTAAGTGAAGCTGCGCAGGAGAGGCCACTACCCGTTTGGCGGCGCCGGCGGCGTATTTTCCGGTTCCCGTCGCGCCGGGAGGCGGGTGGCAGATTCCCGGCGGCGCGAATCAGCGAAGCAACTCGAATTTCATTTCCGTTTGCCACAACACAAGGTAGCACGCGAGGGAGGAAAAAATCGACTGGCCATTGGACCGAAAAAGTACAGCCAGTCCCGGAACTGTACTTCTTAGTCCGTACGCGAGCTCGATCGATTCGTCCGACGAACACCATATTGGATACTGGTATTGAGTATGGTAAGATGAATTACTATGGAAACAGCCCGTAAGATCACCGTGGAAGTGCCCGAGGAGCTCCTTGAAAAAGCGCAAGAGGCTAGCGGCTCTGGGATCACTCAAACCGTGCGTGTTGGTTTGCAACTTGTGGCAGCGTCCCGAGCGTATGCCCGCCTCCGCCGACTTCGAGGAAAGGTTCGCTTCTCGCGCAGTCCAGCAGAGATGAAAGCCGACCGATGATAGCGGCTGACACAAGCACTTGGGTTGCGTTTTTAGAAGCGGGCGCGGGCGAGGATTCTCAGTTGCTCGATCGCGCACTCGGAGACCGACAGGTGGTTATGGTGCCGGTCGTGTTGACGGAGTTGCTTAGCGACCCGAAGCTGCCGCCGGATGTTGCACAATTGCTTTCAGAGATACCTCTGCTAGCGATGGAGGTTGGATATTGGCAACGGGCGGGAGCCTTGCGTGCGAAAGTGCTGGCGAAGCAGCGGAAGGCGCGACTGGGCGACGCGCTGATCGCGCAGAGCTGCATTGATTCGGGCGCTGCGCTGGTAACGCGCGACCGAGACTTCCGGGCCTTCGCCGCTACCGCGGGCCTCAACGCCATCCTCACTTCACCGCGAACCTAAAAACCCCGCGGCCTGAACCCAACGTTTGAAGCGCAACACGAAGGTCGCATATCAATGTCGGCGTGCGGTAATAGACAACTTGGGGGTTGCCTCGCATTAGCGATCGAATCGGAAGTGGGATCAAGCGGTGGCGCGGCTCAAAGTGTTCGTCGAAAAACGATCTCGAGGACGGCCGCGCCGATAACAGGTCTTGGTTTTTGCGCCGCGCTTTGCGTCCGTTGTTGGCTTCGAGAACATTCGTCCGGCATTTGACTTGACGAAACGCCATCCGAGCGCATACTGAACATACCCCTTCCGTAGATTCGTACTCGGCTGCTGCATTTCCCCTCTCAAGCCGACGAAAATCCATCGTCACGGTGCGTACGATGACATTCAGAAGCAGACTTGTCGCTGGCGTTGCCACAGCGCTCGCCATGATGATTTTCATTGGTGTTCTCACCTACCGCACCATCACCCGCAACAGAGATGACATCCACCGGGTAACGCACACTCACCTCGTCATGGAACAGCTGGACGTCCTGAGCACGAACCTGGCGGACGCCGAGACCGGCCAGCGGGGTTTTATTCTGACGGGAGAGGAACCGTACCTCCAGCCGTATGACGACGCCCTCGGCCACGTGCAGGAACAGGCGAAATCTCTTCGCGAACTGACAGCCGACAATCCATTCGAGCAGCACAATTTGGACCGGCTCGAACCCGTCGTGGCCGTGAAGCTCGCCGAGTTGCAGGATCGCATCGAAATCCGAAAGCGGGACGGGCTGGAGGCTGCGGTCAACGCCCTGCGGGATGGCTCGGGACGACTACACATGGACCAGATTCGATCGATCGTCGCCGATATGAAGAATGAGGAACATCGTTTGCTGGCTGACCGCGCCCGGGAAGCAGCCGCCAGCAGCTCCAGGGCCGGAGTGGTGATTGTGGCGGGCAACGTGCTGGCTCTCTTTTTCTTAGCGCTGGCCGGAATGGTGATCTTTCAGGAAATGGGGCAGCGCCAGCGCGCGGAACATGAAGTGCGCAATCTCAACACGGATTTGGAGCGGCGCGTGGCTGAGCGAACCGCGGAACTGGCGGAACGCGCGAAGGAGCTGGCGCGATCCAACAGCGAGCTTCAACAATTCGCCTACGTGGCCTCGCACGACCTTCAGGAGCCATTGCGGATGGTGGCGAGTTTCACGCAACTCCTCGCCAAGCGCTATAAGGACAAACTCGACGGTGACGCGGAAGAATTCATCAACTATGCGGTGGACGGGGCGAAGCGGATGCAGACGCTCATCTCCGACCTTCTGTCTTACTCTCGAGTAGGGACACAAGGGAAGGAGTTTGAATCCGTCCGCTGCGACGCGGTGCTCGACCGCGTTTTGAAGAGCCTGAAGCTTGCCATCGAGGACACCGGCGCGGCCATTACCCGAGACCCCTTGCCCACCGTACTGGGCGATCCGGTGCAGCTTAGCCAGCTATTTCAAAACCTTCTCACAAACGCCATCAAATTTCGCGGTGAGAAACCGCCTCGCGTGGCTATTACTTGCAGCAAAAATGGCTCCGCGTGGAAAATCTCGTTTCGTGACAATGGCATCGGCATCTCCCCCGAGCACGCCGACCGCATCTTCGTGATCTTTCAAAGGCTGCACACCAAGACGGAATATCCCGGCACCGGAATCGGTCTAGCGATTTGCAAGAAGATCGTCGAACGGCACGGAGGACAGGTTTGGGTGGAACCCTCGCCGGGCGGGGGCTCCACGTTTAGCTTCACGATTCCGGATCGACAAACTCAAAGACTACAGGAGAGAGAACAAGATGATGTTCGAATTGCAGTCTGAACTGGTCGATATTTTGCTCGTCGAAGACAACGCGGGTGACGTCCGGCTGACGAAGGAAGTGCTCCGCGACAGCAAGGTCCGCAACAATCTGACGGTTGCCACCAACGGCGAGGAAGCTCTCTCTTGTTTGCACAAGCGCGGCAAATTCAAGGATTGCAATCGTCCCGACCTGATCCTGCTGGACCTAAATCTGCCGATTAAAGACGGCCGGGAGGTTTTGGCTGAAATCAAAGCGGACCCCGATCTGAAGCGGATCCCCGTGGTGATCCTCACCACCTCCAAAGCGGAGGAGGACATCCTGAAAACATACAATTTGCACGCCAATTGCTACGTCACGAAGCCAGTCGATCTGGACCAATTCGTAACGGTGGTGAAATCTCTGGAGGACTTTTGGCTGGCCATCGTCAAGCTTCCCAATCACAAGTAATCGTCGAGCAAAGGTTCAAAGTTCTGCTCGTGGAAGACAATCCGGGAGACGCGCGATTGATCCAGGAATCGCTCGCCGAAACAGCGGGCGATCCGTTCGACGTGGAGACCGCCGACCGGCTGGCCACGGCCCTTCGCCGGTTGGGGGACGGGGGGATCGACGCCGTCCTTCTCGACCTTGCACTGCCAGACAGCAAGGGACAGGAGACATTCGAAAAGGCCAAAGCGCAGGCCCCGACTGTTCCGATTATTGTTCTCACCGGCCTGGGCGATGAAGCGATGGCGCTGAAAATGGTAAAGGACGGCGCACAGGATTACGTTGCCAAGATCGACCTGAACGGCAGCCTCCTTTCGCGTGCGATTCGCTACGCGATCGAGCGCGAGCGCGGCGATCAGCAGATTCGCAAGTTCAACGAAGAGCTGGAACATCGGGTCCAGATCCGGACCGCCGAACTCGAGGCAGCGAATCGGGAATTGGAGGCCTTCAGCTACTCCGTGTCGCATGACCTGCGCGCACCGCTGCGCCACATCGACGGCTTTGCGAGAATTGTGCTCGAATCCTACGGCTCTCAGATTGATCCAGAAGCTGTGAGATACCTGGAGCGAATCGGCAGCGCGGCTCAAAATATGGCCGCCATCATCGAAGACCTGCTCAAACTCGCGCAGGTCGGCAGGCAACAGCTCAATCTGCAATCGGTTAGTCTCGGCGCGCTCGTCGAACAGTCGCGCTTCGAATTTCTGACAGAGACTGAGGGCCGGCAAATTGAATGGAGAGTAGGCAGCCTGCCATTTTTGCAATGCGACGCGGGATTGATGAAACAGGTGCTCAACAATCTGATTGGAAACTCCATCAAGTACACGCGTCCACGGGAGACGGCGGTTATCGAAATCGGCCAGACCCTCAAGAATGGAATTCCCGCATTTTTCATCCGGGACAACGGCGCGGGCTTCGATATGAAATACGCTGACAAATTGTTCGGCACATTCCAGCGTCTTCATCACGCCAAAGATTTTGAGGGCACTGGAATCGGCCTGGCCACCGTCCAGAGGATCATCCAGAGACACGGCGGCCGCATTTGGGCCGAATCGGAAGTCGATCGAGGCGCTACTTTCTATTTCACTCTCGAACCCGTGGCAGACGCATTTCTCGTTCGCCGCGGATAACGCTGTGCACTGCGTTTCCCATCGTTCGCGATGTTTGCGGCGATTGACCTGGTTTCCGTAGAAGTCATGGTCATCTTGTAGAGGAAACGTATTTCCGTTTGCGAGGAGACGGAATCAGGCGTTCTGTTCCACAGCTGTTTGCGATTTTTGGCTTGCTTGTTCAACCCCTACTGGCGCAGTCGTCGGATCAGGACGCGCCTGAAGCGAATCCCGGCCGTCCGGCGGTCTCGACCCCGACAACGCTCAGTCCAGTTTGCTATCTTCAGTTTGAAAGTGGTTTCATCGGCGCGAGTGATTCGTCTGATGTGCCTTCGAGGCTGAGGGACAACGTGGCGTAAACACAACCGCCCCGCATCACCCCTGAATTCCTCCCCGCTGGTTCTGACGAACGCCAGGAACTCCCCTCGCCGGCCTTCGACCGGCATTCCGATACTCAGGGGCCCACTCGCCCTAGATCGGGAATCACGCTTTCGGCCCCCGCGAGCGGGTCTGTCGTCTGAGTTTCGCAAGTGAAGTTATCTGCCGCGAATATGTTTCCGGATCCGTCGTATTTTAGCGTGTCCGGGTATTTGCAGATCGGACGGGTCCCCGCCATGGAATTGGTGGCGGTGATAGTGTTCGGCGCCACCTTGTGTTCGACCCAGTTGACCAGGGCTTGAAACAGAGGGCCGCTTGAGGTGGAATCGATCGCCGGCACGTCCGCCCCAAAACTTCCTTGGAACGTGGGTTCAACTCCGCAGTGGCCGTTCCCGGGGTACGGGAAGAACCGGTAGAAGCTCTGCACTTGGGAGAGGCCGCCCATCCTGGCCGTCACATTGTTGTAATAATTGTATGAACCGCGGGGATAGATGAGTTCGTCGGCCAGCCCGTGGTACATGATCATCTTGCCGCCGTGTGCCTGGAAGGCAGAAAGATCCGGTCGCCGTCGTCCAACTCAACGAGCCCGCCGCAGAACTGGATGTACAGGTGGCGTGGAGAGCGCACGAAAACTCCCCGGGGATTCTGGCGTTTTTGAAAACCATACGCTACGTGTTCAGGACCGAGCATGGAAGCGGCCGTCAAAACAAGAGCGTGCCTCATACCTGATCGGCATGAGACCTCTGGTCGCCAAGGAATCTCCCAAATGTCTCGCAGCCTGCTCGCATTATAATGCCTGTCAAAAGTAACTCACTCTTATGGGACAGAACGAACGCAATTCAGGACTTTGAACCTAGGGCAGGCAGAGCTGATTCACGCGGACGCGGCGGCCGGGTTGACAGCCTTTTGGCCAATGGTAGTTAGGGTGCGCGGCGAGGCTTGTACAGCGGTTCTTTGGTGGTAGAACCACAAACCGCGAAATGCGCCGAGTTCCTCGCCCCCACCAGCCCGGCCTGGCCCGCCGTGAATGCACGACGGCATGACGATTCCGTGCCCTGTGTGCGAGTTTTCGATCGAGGGATCCACCAGCAGGATTCGTCCGTGACTCGGACCGAGTTCCACCGCGGCTTGCGCCAGGAATGCGCAATCCGCGCTGAAGACCGACGCAGCCAGCGACCCGCCACCCCGCTCTGCAATCGCGAAGGCCGCGTTTGTGTCACCGTAAGGGATGACCGTTGCCACCGGACCAAATACCTCGAGCTCATTCGATATATGAGAGCCGCTCTCGGACCGTGCCTGGAGCAGCGTGGGCCCGACAAAGGCTCCCCGTTCAACGTCCGCGTCCACAACCTTCAGCGGATTCTGCTGATAGATAACTTCGGAAGAGGCTGCCAAAGTGCGAACACCTTTTTCAATTGCGCCACGTTGCACCAGGGTTGCTAAAGGACCCATGCCGACGTTGGCGTTACCAGGATCGCCGACGTTAACCTGAGCCAGCAAGGCACTCATCGCTTCGCATACAGCCTTGGTTTGAGCGACTGGGACGATCACGCGTCGAATCGCTGTGCATTTCTGCCCGGCCTTTGCGGTCATCTCCTTGACCACCTCTCGCACAAAGGACTGGAAAGATAGGCTGTCTGCGCTGGCATCAGGGCCGAGGATCGCCGCATTCAAACTGTCGGCTTCAATGTTTACGCGGACTCCACGCTCCACCGTTGCCGGATGACGGCGAACCATCTGTCCGGTCGCGGCAGAACCGGTGAAACATACGACGTCCCCGAATTTCAGCCCTTCAAGCAGATCGTGGGCGGGGCCGCACGCAATCGACAGAGAACCCTCCGGCAAGATCCCGGATTCAATCACGCATTGCACCATTTCCTGGGCGAGCCACGCCGTTGCCGTCGCGGGCTTCGCAAACACAGGGACTCCCGCCAACAGGCTCACGGACGCTTTCTCCCAGAGGCCCCATGCCGGAAAGTTGAACGCATTGATATGGACGGCCACTCCTTTCACTGCGACCCCGATGTGAGTCGCCTGAAAATTGGGATCGCGCCCTAGCCTCGTGGGATCGCCCTCCGCGAGAATCTTCGTATCACCGAGGCCAGCCCCCAATCGTGCAAAATACTTGAGGGTGCCGATCGCGCCATCGACATCAATCGCGGCGTCCGCTTTGGTGTTACCGGAGTTGAGCCTTGCAATCTCGAACCAGCGATCGCGCCGGCTCGCAAGCAACTCAGCGACCCTGCCAAGCAGCGCAGCTCGGCCTGCAAAGGTCAAAGCGCGCAGCCCGGGTCCCCCGGCGTTTCTAGCAAATGCCAATGCGCTGCCGAAATCGACCCCTTCTGTACCACAGCGCGCGACCAACTCGCCGTTGCTTGGGTTAATCAGTTCATGGCCGTTGCCGTCGCCCGTGCGCCATTCGCCCGCCACGTAGTTGTCCAGAACAGGAACGCCAGATTTCGCAGTATTCACCAAACTCATGGATCACCTCCGTGGTCATCTACCCGCTGGGCCAGGTACAGCAGGCAGACCAGTTGCCAAGACTTGACTGTGCAGTATACTGCATACTGCTTTGCGGTGTACCGGCGGCCTATGCTTCATGAGCATAGTTTCCCAGTGACGGCCGCATACTCGAATCGCTCGCTCAAACTATCATGGACGATATCTTCAACCTCGCAATTCCTGATCGATACAATCTGGTGGACCATTTTGTCGACCGTCACGTCCGGGAAGGCCGTGGTGAAAAGGTAGCGATCATCAGTGGCGCCCAGCGGACGACGTACCGCGAACTTGCTGCACTGATCAACCGCGTCGGGAATGGATTGCTGCGCCTCGGATTGCAAGAGGAGCAGAGAGTGCTATTGGTTCTGCCGGACAGCCTGGAATTCGCGGCGGCCTACTTTGGCTCGATGAAGATGGGAGCTGTGGCGGTTCCTACCAATACCGCGCTGCGGCAAATGGATTATGCCTACTTTCTACGGGAGAGCCGGGCGAAAATTGCGTTTGTTCATTCCACGCTGCTGACCGAATTCACACCGGCCCTCGTTGGACAACAATATTGCAGAAAGGTGGTCGCCTGCGGGGAGCGCGTGGATGGCTACCTGCATTGGGATGAGTTCCTGCGGGATAACTCGCCGGAATTGGAGGCTGCGCCGACCAGCAAGGACGATGCGGCCTTCTGGCTTTGGACATCGGGCAGCACGGGGCAGCCCAAGGCCGCCGTGCACGCGCACCACGACTGGGTCCACTGCTGCGAGTGTTATGCGCGAGGCGTGCTCGACATTCGCGCCAACGACGTGACCTTTTCTACATCGAAACTCTACCATGCGTACGGTCTCGGTAATGGATTAGTGTTCGCAATGCACGTGGGCGCTACAACCATCCTGCATCCAGATCGGCCACAAGCGAAGGCCATTCTGGAAACTGCGCAGGCCCATAGACCGACGCTCTTTTTTTCTGTGCCAACGCTATACGGCGCCATGCTCGAGGAAGCCGATCGAGGGACAGCTTACGACTTGCAGTCTGTCCGCCTGGCAGTCTCGGCTGGCGAACCTTTGCCTGCAGCGGTTTTCCGCCGCTGGAAGGAACATTTTGGGGTCGAGATTTTGGACGGCATCGGCTCCACCGAAATCCTGCATATTTATGTTTCCGCGCGAGCCGGTCAAGTTCGACCGGGAAGCACCGGCAAGGCGGTGCCGGGATATGAACTCGCTCTTGTCGACCACACCGGGCAGCCAGTCCCAGTCGGTGCGGTCGGTGATTTGGTGGTTGCCGGGCCCAGCACCGCGCGCCATTACTGGAATCGCCAAACCCTAAGTACGGACCGTATGCGCGGGCGCTGGTTTTTCACTGGGGATAAGTACAGAAAAGATGAAGATGGCTACTACTGGTACGAAGGCAGATCCGACGACATGTTTCGCGTATCCGGCCAATGGGTATCGCCAATTGAAGTTGAATGGACGTTGATCGAGCATCCACGCGTTTTGGAAGCCGGGGTTGTAGCCTTTGAAGAGGCGACACATCTGCAGACTTCGAAAGCCTTCGTGGTTTTGCGTAACGGCGAAGCAGGTACCGCGGAACTTGCCAAGGAACTGCAGGAGTTCGTGAAACAACGAATTACGCCTTACAAGTACCCGCGGCACATCGAATTCGTTAACGAATTGCCGAAGTCCGAAGTCGGAAAGTTGTTGAGATACAAGCTGCGCGAGATGTGTCGTGTCACTGCTGCCTCGCAGCCTCAGACTCTTACTCAAGCAGACGATTCACCAACAAAGAACGCGGGGAAAAGCCCTGCCTGAGATTGGGGCGCCCGCACAACCCGAATGGCCTTCCAAAAGGGACTCCAGAATATTGCTGGAGGAAGGGGCGTCGCTACGCGAAGTAAATTCGGCACTCGAGGAGTGCGGCGAGCGCACCATCTAGGCGCGAATCCCCGGCGGGAAAGCAAGATTTACAAAAGAGTCTTCGAACGGAATGTTTTCGCGCGTGCATTGTTCCGCTAGAGATTCTGCCACGGCCGCTTCGGGAGAGAGTTGGATCTCTTCAAACGGATAGGCGCTCGAAATGTGGATGAGTCCGGCTCCCTTCAACCCATCGAGCAACGTGTAAAACTCCCCTACATCCAAACCGCACGCCTCGAGGATCTCGGGTGGGGTTGCTGTGCCCCTCGCTTTTGGGTGGATCGGACCGTGAAATGCTTCGCGCACGATCACGGCGAACAACTTTCGGGCCGGAATCGAGACTCTCTGTAGCCGATCAAAGAGAGACGGAATATCTTTGTTTGCCTGAAGATCAGTAGGTCTCAATATGGAGCCTCCCTTGCCCGAGCATAGAGCTTCGAATATCCCGCCAGCTGAGTCGCGCAAGCGTCGCCGAAAGCGTCATCCACTCCGTGTTCCATGCCCTTCAGTCCAGAGACATATATGTGTGAGTTCCCCTCTTGGACCAGCGAGACTACCATCTCGCTGCGTCCGCGAATCAGATGCTGAAGGGCGACGGTCGCGGCAGCCCCATTCATCGTTAGCTCAGCCGAAACGGACATATTCGAATTCGATGGGCAAGTTGTTAATGCCCCGCGCCGGCGGAGCAATCCAACTCGCGAACTTACCAGGCTCGATCACCTGTCCCATTAGCGAACTCACGAAAGCGTGATCATGCTCCGAAGGGAGCCACTCGGAAGATTGCCGTTCCCATTCTTCTTTGGCAAGTACTCGCCCGTCCGGACTGACGTAGCAACCGGCAAAGCTTCCAATCTTGCGATGAAATCCCGGGTGCGGCAGCGTCAGGCGGAAAGGAATACCGAGTCTTTCTGGAACGCGGTTCCATCGTGCCATTCCGGCTTGAATTTCACGCGTGTAGTCATCGCGCAGCCGCGCGTTCAGAGCGCTAAGCGCCGGCACTTGGCGGTCCACGATCTTCTCATCTTGAATTTCCGGAACTATATAGGAATCGCCGCCCAGCGAATGATCGTCGGCGATCTTGCTTTCTTCGTAGCGGCCTTTCAACGCGGCGGCGTAGTAGCTGCCTGCGTTCGAGGAAATCTCCGAGCCAAACAAGTCCAGCGTTACGCTGTAATGAAAATTCACGAACCGTTGCATGGTTTGAAGATCAATCAGGCCCAGGGCACGAATCTGCGCGGGATCGGTAAGATTATGCTCGCGCATTAACTCGCACGTACGCTGTAGCACCCGCGCCAAACCAGATTCGCCGACGAACATATGATGGGCTTCCTCCGTCAGCATGAACCTCGTAGTGCGCGCCAGAGGATCGAACGCGGACTCCGCTAAGGCCGCCAATTGATATTTGCCGTCGCGATCCGTGAAAAATGTGAACATGAAAAACGCCAGCCAGTGGCTGGTCTTTTCATTGAAAGCCGTGAGTATTCGCGGATTGTTCGGGTCGCCGGACCGCCGGTGCAACAGGGCATCAGCCTCTTCCCGGCCGTCCCGCCCGAAATAGCGATGCAACAGGTACACCATTGCCCACAGGTGCCGTCCTTCCTCGACGTTGACCTGGAACAGATTTCGCAAGTCATACAGCGATGGGCATGTGGCCCCCAGCAATTTTTGTTGCTCCACGGATGCCGGTTCTGTATCTCCCTGGGTCACGATGATTCGTCGCAGCGTCGACCGGTACTCTCCAGGAACCTCTTGCCAGACTGGCTCGTTCCTGTGATCCCCGAAGGCTACCTTTCGGTTCTCATCGCGCGGCGTCAAGAAAATCCCCCAGCGGTACTCCGGCATACGCACATATCCAAAGTTCGCCCACCCGTCGCGATCCACGCTAACCGCGGTTCTCAGGTAAACCTGCAGAGCGGAAGTATCGACTGGCCCAGTCTCCGCCCACCAGTTCAGGAATGCGGGTTGCCACTGTTCCAACGCCCTCTGTAACGCACGGTCGTTCGACAGATCAACGTTGTTAGGAATGCGTTGCGCGTAATCGATCGATTGTTGAGTCGTACGCCCTATTTCAGCCATAACGTTTACACCCGTTCCCAATCGAATTTGGCTCGATTGCCTTTGCCATAAACTTTTAGCGCCCCCATTGGACCAACTGCGTTGGGGCGAATAAAGATCCAATTCTGCCACGGTGACAGCCGTCCAAAAATGCGCGAGCCCATCGTCTCTACTGGGCCAAACCGCAGATTGGCCTCGAGCCCGGTCATCGCGTCCGGTGAAAGAGCGAGACGGCCTTCCATCGCCAGCCGAATTTCGTCGTTCCAGTCCAGTTCGTCCGGTGTAAACGTGACCAAGCCGAGGTCTGCTGCTTGCCGTGCGCCCAGCGCATCGCCGGTGAGCTTCCGCAGGTCGGAAAGTCGGGACCGATCTCCGTAAAATCTCCCTTCCAGCCGGTACAAGCCGTTTGCCGCTTCCAACCCGCCGAAGTTCATCTCTGAGAGCACCACAGCAGCCCGCGGGTCATCCAGCATGTACACGCGGTCCGCCGCCAGCGCAAGTTCCAGCAACGTCCCTGCAAAACACGATCCTGGCTCGACTATCGCATAGATCGATCGCGAGGTGACATCCAAGCGCGCGAAGGTGCGGCGGACCATCCCGATGACTTCGCGTACGAACCAATTATCTTTATGGGAGGATAGTGCGGAATCAACCGCGAGCACGTTTTTCCAGTCGCCTTCCGTCTTGAAGACCCAAAGGCCTATCTCGAGTTGGTTGATCCGAAGCGACAGAATTGCATCATCAAGTTCCCGCGACATCTGTAGCGGCCACCATCGTGCCCCGGCATCCATAATCTCGTTGAGCGTTGACGGCCCAACCGATTCAGGGGCCTTCAGGGTGAAGGTGGCGGTGCGGCGTTGTGCGTCCAGTTCCACGTCCACATATCGGTAGTGATACCCGCCCTGGTCTAGCGTGCGCTCGATGGGGACAAGTTCCACTCCCTTAGATTCTTTGGGACGGTCGCTCAACTCCGCATGTGCAAGTGCGCGCCCTTTCACGTATGCGTCGAAGTCCTGTGGTTTGCTCACCTCGTCGACGAGCCCCCACTGCTTGGCCCGCTGGCCTTGCAGACCTTCCGGCGTCGTGCAAAATACGTCCGCCAGATCCCGTCGCACGTGTCTCTTGTCGGTGAGCCGTGTCAGCCCTCCAGTGCCCGGAAGCACCCCCAGCAGGGGAACTTCCGGGAGACTTACCGACGACGATCGGTCGTCGACTAAGATGATTTCATCGCATGCCAAGGCTAGCTCATAGCCTCCGCCTGCCGTCGAACCGTTGCAAGCCGCTATGAATTTCAGCCCCGAATGTGCGCTGGAGTCCTCGATTCCATTTCGAGTCTCATTTGTGAATTTGCAGAAATTGACCTTCCAAGCATGACTCGAAAGCCCCAACATATAAATGTTGGCTCCGGAGCAAAAAACCCGCGGCTTGGTGCTGGTCAAAATGACGCTTGAGACTACAGGATGCTCGAAGCGGATCCGTTGAAGCGCGTCGTGCAGCTCGATGTCCACGCCCAGATCGTAGGAATTCAGCTTGAGCTTATAGCCGGGGCGTATACCACCGTCCTCTTGCACGTCCATGGCGAGCCTCGCAACAGAACCTTCAAAGGACAGCTTCCAGTGCCGATAGCGCGACGGCGCTGTCTCGAAATCCACGAAGTCTGGAATCGCAGCGCTTGGCTTAGCTATGACGGCATCCATGGGTTGCTCCTCCGGAGCGGGCTCTCGGCCTGACAGGTGATACTATATTGCATATCAAGCGCCCCCGTCAACAGACAACGATGCACAATATTTCTGTTACCATGCCTCGATAGTATGCATTATAATACGCACAGGCCTTTCGCATTCGCAGATCCCCGCGCTTTGCTGAGGCCAATCATTTATCGTATCATGTTGGGGAATATGCGCAAAGTCGCTGCGCCCAAGTCGCAAAGGTCGAAGCTGCCACACGAACATGGTGTTCTGACCAAGGTTCTTGCGGCGGATACCTTGAAGTCGCTTGGCAGCTCTGTCCGGCAGGCAAGAGCGCGCCGAGGCATGACCCGCAAGTTGCTGGCCCGCGATTCCGGGGTTTCCGAGCGGTATCTAGCGCAAGTCGAAGCCGGCAGAGGAAACATCTCCGTGCTCATCTTGCGGCGCTTGGCAAAAGCGCTGAACGTGTCGGCTGACGTATTGCTGGCTGAAGGCCCTGAACCGCCGGTAGAATTGGTCCATAGCGTTGAGTTTCTCCGGCGCCTCTCGCTCGATGACCTCAGAATTGCGCGCCAAATGTTGCTCCATCAGTTCGGCGGAATTGATCCGGCGGCTCGTCATCGGCGCATTGCATTGATCGGACTTCGTGGCGCCGGCAAGTCCACTCTGGGAGCTGCCCTCGCGGCTAGCCTCGAAATGCCGTTTGTTGAATTGGACAAGGTGGTTGAACAAGAGAGTGGACTCACGTTGAGTTTGATATTTGATTTTCGCGGGCAGGGCGGTTTCCGCCAACTCGAACGCCAGTGTTTGGACAGCGTGATTCAGCGCTACCCGTGTTTTATCCTGGCGACGGGAGGAAGTCTTGTATCGGAGCCGGGCACGTTTGAGCGATTGTTATCTGGTTGCTTCACGGTTTGGGTGAAGGCTTCTCCGGAAGAGCACATGGAGCGCGTGATTGCCCAGGGGGACATGCGTCCTATGTCCGACAACCGGGACGCCATGTCCGACCTCCGTCGAATCCTCGCCGAGCGCGAGGTGCTTTACAGCAAGGCGGATATCCAGCTTGACACTACAGGACGCACGGTTGAAGAGAGCCTTGAAATGCTGATTCACGCTCTAAGGGACACTCCGGCTAGGGATTCACTAGCTCCCGCGATCGTTTCGGTCTGAGCCAATGGGCGCGCCTGCTTTTCGCGCAAGGTGCGCTACTCCTCACAATTTTCTCCCACCATGTTTTCAGTAACTTGCGGCAAAGAGAATTCTGGCACAGTGGATCAATCGACGACTATTTGGCACAATTTTGCCACAGTCGTCGCGCCAATTGGCAATGGGATCCACAAGTACAGTAGAATCAAAACCGTCTCAACAGTCGGGGCGTAGCGCAGCCTGGTAGCGCGCCTGCCTTGGGCGCAGGAGGTCCGCGGTTCAAATCCGCGCGCCCCGACCACTAACTCCTGAGTTTTCAATTCATTCTTGTTGATGCCGCTCGCGTCGGGGCCTGAACTTGGGTCCATTGGGGTCCAAATACAAGCCTCTCGACGCTTTCTACTGCACGACGTTGCTCTTCCGGGATCGCGTGCAAATAAATTTCGCGCGTGATCTCCGGTGTGGAATGCCCCAATAGGGATTGCATTGTCCCTATCGGCGTACCCACGGAATCGAGCATCGTTGCGTGGCTATGCCTCAGAAGGTGCCACGTGACGCCTGGAAGCCCCTGCTTCTTCGCGGCAGGCTTCAGGTGCTTGCGCAAGAGATTCCATCGATCTAGCGGTAATCCCTCGCGTGTGGCGAATACTAAGGCTCTTGCATCAACAGCGGCAGGGCGGATGGCGGCAAAGATTTCAGC
>JBOGNA010000014.1:0-5610 GCA_050746925.1 Candidatus Acidiferrales bacterium | reverse complement strand
ACGACCGGCTTCCGCTATTACCTGGGCGTTCAGTTCATGCTCTGCCACGGTCCTGTCGATGCGCTTGTGGACATTCAGGCCGATGTGAAAAGTATCCCGCGCTCGACGACCACGATTTTGAACGGCGATGGCAGCGAGGACTACATCCAGGTCGAGGCAGACGGCGAGAAGCTTTTCGGGGGAGTCGGGCCGGGCGGCGCCGGCGGAATCAACGGCATCATCGATTTCTACCGCGGACTGCAAACGCAAAACCCCAACGCGTACCTCAGCAAGAAGCAGGCGCGCGTGGTGCTCGACCAGTCGGGGATAGGCTACACATTCCACGGGACCGGGAACGGGATCATCACTGCCGAGTCCGCCGGCAGCGCATCGCTCGATGAAACTTTCACCATCACGGCCGTCGGCATCGATCACACTTCCTCCCATTCGACCTTCAACAAAATGAAGTTCGATGTGGTCGGCTCGCGCTCTGGCGTGATTTCGAACACCGTCCCCAATCCCGAAGGCTCGCACGCGTGTTGGGCTGACCAGGCGTTCGGAAACACGCGAATCAATTTCACAATTGTGACCGGGTCCACCCAATTCGCGGACGGTGACGTGTTCACGATCGTCACCGAGCATTCAACCCTTGCGGCAGCCTATCGCGGACTCTGCTACGCCGTGTTCGAACAGCTCTATGTCGGCACATCGAACTATCCGAAACCGATGGCGTTCGTTGTCCGCCGCTGCCCGAACCCGTTCGCGCAGGGCGCCGGCGTCGCCAACATCAACGGCGATGCGAACCCGGCGCTCGGCGTCTATGACCTGCTCACGAATCCCGACTATGGCCTGGGAATTCCTGGCGTACAGATCAATTCCTCGAGTTTCACGGCTGCAGCATCGACGCTTGCCGACGAGGGCCTCGGTATCTCCATGCAGTTCGATACGCAGGCGAGCGCGGACCAGCTCATCGGAGAAATCCTCCGGCATTGCGACGGCCTGCTCTACAGCGACCCGGCGACCGGCCTCTGGACGATCGTGCTTGCGCGCGGCGGATACGATCCCTCGACACTCCCGCTTCTCACCGTCGATAACATTCTCGCGACACCGGACTACGCGCGTGGCTCCTGGAGCGAGACCACGAACGTCGCGCAGATCAAGTACATCACCCGAGCGGGGAATTTCGTCGATGGTTTGCTGACCGCCTACGACCCGGCGAACATTCGCGTGACGGGCGAAGTCCGGCCGCAGAGCATTGACTTCAAGGGGATTTCTTCCGAGGCCACGGCATCGCTCGTGGCGATCCGCGTCCTAAAGACGCTGACGTATCCCCTCGCGAAAATCAAGATCGTCTGCAACCGGACGGCCTGGCAGCTTCGGCCGGGCGGTCTCTTCCGCTTCACGTGGGTCCCGCTCGGTATCGAGAACGAAGTTTTTCGAATCACACGCATCGGCTACGGCGAACTCACCGACGGGAAGATCACCATCGACGCGGTCGAGGACATCTTCGGAATCAACAGCGTGGCGTTCGTCTCGCCTCCAGCTTCGGGATGGGTGAATCCGATCGGTGCGCCGCTCGCGCCGGCGGCGCAGGAACTGGTTGAGCTCCCCTACCACTTCAAGCAGGACGGCATCCACGCGCTCGTGCTTTGCGTCCGCGGCGATCAGACATCGACGAGCGACCAGGTATGGCTCGATGAAGGGTCGGGCTACTTCGAAGGTGATGAAATTTTCGGATTTTGTCCCACTGGTCTGCTCCTGGCTGGCTATCCCGCCGGAACGAATGCGCTCGATACGACCGGGTTCACTCTGCAGCTTTCCCCCTCGACAGATCTCGACGCGCTCGCGAGCGTGCTTTCTTCTGACGTCCCGAACGGCGTGAATCTCCTGCTCATCGACCAGGAACTCATGAGTTGGCAGACCGTCACTCAGAATGGCGACGGCACGATTTCGATCTCCGGGAACATGCGTGGCGCGTGCGACACAGTCCCCACTGACCACGCGGCCGGCGCGCGCGTTTGGTTCATTTCTGATGGCTCGGGTCTCACGAAGGATGCGCCATATCCTGCAGATCTCACCATCACTGCGAAGCTACTCCCGCAGAATTTTTCGGGTGGCTTCCCGCTCACGAGCGCGAGCGCCATCACTCTCGCGACGAATTCACGCTTCGCGAGGCCGTACCCGCCTGGCGATCTCCGCATGCAGGCCCAAGCCTACGGGACTCGTTACTCGAAGGTCACAGGCGACCTTGTAATTACATGGAAATCGCGCAATCGCTTGACGCAGACTGCCGCGGGTCCGCTCGTGCGTCAGGATGCGAACGACATCACGCCCGAGGCAGGGACAACGTACAAGGTGAAGATCACCGTCGGCGGAAGTCTGATTCGAACGGTGACAGGAATCTCAGCCGAGACATACACCTACACCGGCGCGCAGCGAGTCGCGGATGATCCCGATGGGACGAAGGCGGTCCTCATCGAGGTTCTTTCGAATGCGAATTCTCTCGACAGCTTCATGTCGAACCCGCTCTCGACGCTGATGACCGGGTTCGGTGAGGACTTCGGCAATTTCTTCGGAGGGCTACAGGCATGAGCGTAACCGACGGACCAAATCTGGGAGTGATGATCAACGCCGCGACGGGGGACGCGTTCGACGCCGAATTCCGCAAGCTGCTCCGGGCCGTCGACGTGCTCCTGCAGGGTGCGGTGATCTCGAAAAGCTTGACGGCTCCGCCAGGCTCGCCGGCGAATGGCGACCGCTACATCGTGGGTGCGAGCGCGACCGGCGCCTGGTCAGGCCACGACAAAAGCATCACCGTCTGGACCACGGACGATCCGACGGCGCCCTCGGGCGCCTGGCAGTTCTATGCGCCAAAGACCGGATGGCTCGTGTACAACGTCGCGGATGCGATGTTTTACGCCTATAGCGGTTCCGCATGGGTTTCGATCGGCGGCGGAGGCGGTGCGACTGTGTTCATCGGACTCTCCGATGTCCCCGGCTCCTACTCGGGCGCCGGCGGGAAAGCAGTCGAGGTCAACAGCGGCGCGACGGCTCTCGTGTTCAGCGCGAAACCGTTCGACGTTTCCGTGTTCGCGCCCGGCGTCGGTTCTGCAAGCCAGAAGCTTATTCGCGTCGCACTCGCTCGAGCGGTGACGTTTCCATCGGGTGCCTCGCTCTCTCAGGCCGTTGCCAGCGTCGCGGCGACGGGGTCCACGACGTTCACCCTCAAGAAAAACGGGACATCGTTCGCCACTGTGAACTTCGCAGCGAGCGCTTCGACCGGGACCTGGACGCAAGCATCCGACTCGACATTCGCGGCCGGAGACATTCTCGAAATCGACGGGCCTGGCAGCGCTGACGCCACGCTCGCGGATATCGGGATCACCCTGGCGGGGATTCGCGCATGAGCATTTTCGGCACGCCATCGAAGGGGAGCGGAGGTCAAATCGCGAATGGAGATGCATTCGCCGCTGCGGTCAATACGGGCGCGGGCGATCTCATCGTGGTCGCTGTCGGATGGGGAAGCTCTACGATCGTGATCGACTCGCTATCCGACACGGCCGGCAACACTTTTCTTCCGGGAACCCGCGTCACCAACATCGTCGGCGCTCACCAGCTTTTCTACTGCATCGGAGCGGCGGCCAATGCCTCAAATATTGTGCGAACTCACTTCCACTCGACGGGCGTCAATTATTCCTACATCTACGTCTGGAGCGTCCCCGTCTCTGGCGGCAGTGCCGCATTGGACGTCCAAGCGACAGGCGCCAGCTCCAGCGCGAGCAATCATCCATCGACCGGCAGCTTCAGCACGACCGGAACCGACGAAATCGTTTTCGCCGGCGCGATCAACGATTTCTCGGGCATCACCTATACCCACGGTACAGGCTATGCGATCGATGGCGCGGCGCTCGTGAGCGGACTCGCAGGAACTGAGGAGGCGACGTTCTCTTCGGCGCAAACCGGCATCGTCGCGGATTTCTCGCAATCTAGCAGCACCGACTGGCTAATCGGAGCGATGGCATTCATGAAATCCACGGGAGGCGGCGGCGGAAGCGCTCAGCCGGTTGTATGCGTGATGCAGTAACCAGGGGCCAACGAATGAATGGACGGATCAATCACGAAGACACCCCGTGGGGCCGCCTGGCAGCGGTCGCGCGGTCGCTTTGCCTCCAGATGGACAAGAAGCACAGAGCGACAAAACGCGGACCGAGCCAGCCGGACTACGCGGACTTCCGGGAAGTGTTCAGGCCGTTCATCGAACGCGAGCTCCTGCGCGCGCGGATCGATGAAGCGCGCAAGACATCCGGGCGCGTGCTGACGGATCGCATGCGGGAACTCGAGAAGGAGCTCCTGGCGCTGAAATTCCCGGACGGGTACGAGCTCATATGATTTCGCCGGACGTCAGCATCCAGGGTCTCGGCTATTTGCTCTCGCTCGCGTTCGGCGCTGGCGGCGCGTATTTCCTCATCAAGCAATCGAGGAAGGACGTCAACGGCCTCGGCCGGAAGATGAACGCGGAGATCAAGCGCTCGCAGGCGCGCTGGCAGAATCTCTCGCTCGCTCTGATGTTCGTCTGCACCGAGGCGCAGCGGGAAAAAATCGCCGAGATGTTGAAGGAGTCGCCGGAGGGCGAAGGCTCATGAACTTCCCGCTGCCCGTCGAACTGATCTCCGCGATCCTGGGACCCTACGGTCCGATCGATAACGTGCGCGCGAACTGGCCGCTGGTCGAGTCGGCGCTCGATAGCCACGACATTTACTCGCCGCTCTCGGCCGTGGCTGCGATCTCGACGATCGGCGTCGAGACCGGCCGCTTCTATCCGATTCGCGAGCGCGGCGGTCCCACCTACCTCACGAATCTCTACGAAAACAGGCGGGACCTGGGGAATGTGAATCCGGGCGACGGCGCGAAATTCTGCGGCCGCGGGTTCATTCAGATCACCGGTCGCGTCAACTACGCGCACTTCGGTTCGGAGATCGGTCGCGACCTCGAGGCGAACCCCGATCTCGCGCTCGACCCGGCCGTCGCGTCAGAGATCCTCGCGCTTTTTTTCATCGAGCGTCACATCACGCTCTACGCCGAGCAGCAGAACTGGGAGATGGTCCGGCGCCGCGTGAATGGAGGTCTGACGGGATGGCCGCGCTTCATCGATGCGGTCACGAAGCTCGTTTCGGCTCTAAAAAATCCCCCGCCGCCGGCGGCGGGAAATTCACAGGAGGCAACACAATGAACGTCAATTCCGTAGAGCAATCCCTCGCGCGGTACCACCTGCTTCACTTAGTCATCGGGGCGATCCTCGGCGCCGTGCTGCTCGCGATCCCGAAACTCGCTGGCGTTTTGTTTTGCGTGTTTCTTGTGGCGATGCTTCTGCCATCGGTGATCCTGCCCGATTTCCAGGCGAACAAATGGTATGACCGCATCGCCGTGATCGTCGGCGCGCTCGCCGTCGGCCTGCTCTTTCACTTTTTGCACAAGCTCTGAGGCGCTGACATGGCATGGTTTCGGAATTTGACCCACAAGATCCTCCAGATCACCCACGGGAGGACCACGGCGTTTTTCATCGCGTTCTTTATCGCGGGTCACGCGATGGCGCTCGCCGGCAAGCTCACCCACGAGTACGTGGCCTACATG
>JBOGNA010000013.1:0-14976 GCA_050746925.1 Candidatus Acidiferrales bacterium | reverse complement strand
CGCGAGCGCCGCTTCGACGCCGGAGGAGCCGTGCAGGAGAGTGGCGCGGCAATTCATCGATTCCAGAGCGACGCTGACCATTTCGAGAATGCCCTCTTCGTCGTCGATCACGAGCCCGCGTAACGCTTCCCTTGATTTCGCTCCTGGCTGTTCCTTCTCGGGCTCGGCGTGCAGATTCGTTTCGCGATCGCTTTTTGGGCCGCGAACCTGGCCTCCATCGGAGAGGGGTGCCGCTGCGTTTTCTTCGATCTTTGGCGCTAACGGAACTTGAACGTAAATCGTGGTGCCTTCCTCAAGAGCACTTTCCACCGAAATCTTCCCGTGATGTTGCTGAATGATTCCGTGGGAAATGCTCAGCCCAAGGCCTGTGCCTTCGCCCGTGGGCTTCGTAGTGAAAAAGGGAACGAAGATGTTGTCGCGGACCTCGGGCGCCATGCCCGAGCCGTTGTCGCGCACCGAGAAGAATCCGGCGTCGCCTTCGGCGCCGCATGCGAGCCAGATGTCACCGCGCTCGCGGCACGATTTGATTGCATGCTCGGCATTCAGCACCAGATTCAGCATCACCTGAGTGAGTTGCTCGGAATCGGCGAGGACCCAAACCGGCGCGGGTGGCGGCGAGAGGTGGAGCGAAATGTTGTCCGCTTGCAGTTCGTATCCGCGAAGATCGGCAAGGCGGGCGAGAACGGTGCGGAGGTCGAACCGTTGGGCGCGATGCGGGGCGCGACGAGCAAATGCGGTGAGATTCGAGACCACATGACGCAGCCGCAGGGCTTCGCTGCGAATCGTTTGCAGCTGAGAGTGGATCGGAGCGCCCGGAGCGGTACGGCCGAGGGCAACCTCGCTGAAACCAAGAATCGATGTGAGTGGATTATTGATTTCGTGCGCGACGCCGGACACAAGTTGGCCGAGGGAAGCAAGCTTCGCCGAATGGACCACCTCCTCGTGGGCGAGTTCGAGCTTCACAGTGCGTTCGGTGACTTTCCGTTCGAGCGAATCACGCATCTCCCGCAACTCCGCCGCCATTTGGACGAATGCGCCGATGAGCGCGCCGAGTTCGATGCTGTTTGGGATTTCTGCCGTTACGTCCAGATTTCCGCCGCGGACTTTGGCAACCATTTGCCGGAGATCCTCGAGGTGCAGCCACAAGTGCTCGCGATGTTCGCGGCGAAACCAACCGATCGCAACGAGCGCGACGATTGCAGACAGCAGGAGCAAAACCGTCAACCACAGGGAAGTCTGCGCGATGTGTGCGCTGGAAGCATCAAGACGGGCGATCTGCACGTCTTCGAGGGCTCCCAGATCGGATTCGATATCCGCATGGAGCTTGCCGATTTCCGCGCGCTGAGCGATGTCGCCGTTCGGATGATGTCCGCCAGCCAGCAGCGCATCCGTGCGCTCGAAGAATCTCCGTTCGAGAGTTCGCAGGTGGTCGAGCCTGGCGGCTTCTTCCACGGACAGGGAACTGGGATCGTACTGCCGCAGGAAAGACATCGTTTCCGCGGAACGCCGGCTATACCGAGCGCGCGCATCGCTGCTTCCGAAGTCGTATGCCTCCCAAAAATCTTGTGTAGCGTTCTCGTGGCTCGCGTGAACTAGCCGGCTAAGCGAGAGCGTAGAACGAAGGATGCGGAGCGAGGATTCGACTCGCCGTTGCAGGGAGAGATTCCAGTAGAGTGCGAGAGACGAAAGGAAAAGTGCGATAACGACCGTGCCGGATTGCATGAGTTGGAAGCGGCGCTCGACAGAATAGGGCTTCGCCCGAAATAATTTCTTCGAGGAGGCGGATACCGCGAGTTCGGCAGAGGTACTCATCTTCAAACGGCTGACGCACGTTCATGCCCAACGAGACTGGAGCAGCGTGGTCAAAGCCAAGGAGTTGCAGCGCAACTGAGTGGGAGTAGCGGGAAAGAAGTGCCGAACGGACACGTCTCGTTTCAATGCGGAACGCGATCACTTGAAACGTGGTCTATGATCGGGCGGCTAGAGGCGACGCACGATTCGTCCGAACCCGGTTTGCGGGGCACAGCGGTTGATTCGCGCCGTTGTGGAAGGCAATATCTGATAGTGGCCGTTGGCGGACTGAATTCGAGCGAGAGGTATTAAGTGGCGGAAATGGCGGCAGTCGAATCGAGCGCAATCCTTCCGGCAGAAAGCGCGCAAAGTGTCGAGCACTTCGACGTAGTGATCGTAGGCGCGGGGCTTTCCGGAATCGGTGCAGCCTATCACTTGCAACAGGAATGTCCTGCAAGGAGCTTTGCAATCCTGGAAGGGCGAAACGCGAGCGGCGGTACCTGGGATCTTTTCCGCTATCCGGGAGTGCGATCCGATTCCGACATGTTTACGCTCGGATACCGGTTCCGGCCGTGGCAAGAAGCGAAAGCGATCGCGGACGGCCCATCCATACTCAATTATGTGCGGGAAACGGCGCGCGAAAGCGGGATCGACCGGAAGATTCGGTACGGACATCAAGTAACGCGCGCATCGTGGTCATCCAAGGATTCCGCGTGGATGGTGGAAGCGACAAAGGTGGAAGGCGGAACGGCCCGGTTCCGCTGCAACTTCCTTTACATGTGCAGCGGCTACTACGACTATTCCGCGGGCTACATGCCGGGATGGCCGGGCATGGAAAAGTTCCGCGGCCGGATCGTGCATCCGCAGAAGTGGCCCGAAGATCTCGACTACGAGGGCAAGCGGATTGCCGTGATTGGAAGCGGCGCGACGGCAGTGACGCTGGTTCCGGCGATGGCTACGAAGGCGGCGCATGTGACGATGGTGCAACGCTCGCCGACGTACATTCTGGCGCGTCCGTCCGAGGATGTGATCGCGAATTGGTTGCGGAAACGGCTGTCTGCGCGGCTGGCGTACGCGATCGTCCGCTGGAAGAACGTGCTGATCGGGATGTATTTCTATGGTCTCGCGCGAAGAAAACCCGCTGCTACAAAAAAGGGAATTCTAAAGCTCGTCCGGAAGGAACTCGGCCCCGAGTATGACGTCGAAAAACATTTTTCACCGCGTTACAACCCGTGGGACCAGCGGCTGTGCCTGGTCCCCGATTCCGACTTGTTCGCGACGCTTCGATCCGGCAAGGCGTCGATTGTCACCGACGAGATTGAGGCATTTACCGAGAAAGGATTGAGGCTGCATTCCGGCGAGGAGATCGACGCCGACATCATTGTGACGGCCACCGGACTGAAACTAAAAGTGCTGGGCGGACTCAAGGTTGCGGTGGATGGCGTACCGATCGAATTGGCGCGATCCCTGACTTACAAGGGAATGATGTACAGCGACATTCCGAATCTGGCTTCTGCTTTCGGATACACGAATGCCTCGTGGACGCTGAAAGCAGATCTGACGGCTGAATACGTGTGCCGATTGCTCAACTACATGGACGCGCGGGGATATGATTCGTGCACACCGCGCAAGCGAGACGCGGATATCACCGAAGAGCCCATCGTGAATTTCAACTCCGGCTATTTCTTGCGATCCATCGCAGAGCTTCCCAAGCAGGGATCCAAGAAACCGTGGAAGCTGTATCAGAACTACGCTCTGGACATGATTACGCTGAGGTTCGGCAATGTGGATGATGGAACGATGGAGTTCGCGCGGCTGCGCAACGAGAAAGGCGCGGATTGAGCCGAGGCGGAACTGCGCGAGAAACCGTCCTTCAGGGGCTGAAGCCCCGCATTCGTGGCGTCGACGTCCCTTGGTTGAAACCGCGGGCTACAACGACGGCGGTAACCGCGAAAGCTTCAGTTATTGAGCGATTTGCTTCACGGCTTCGACGATGTGCCGCGCGGAAATTCCAAATGCATCGACCAGTTCATCCGGCTTGCCCGAGTGCGGCATGCCGTTCACTGCCAGGAGCTTAAATTTCGACGGCGAGGCGCCCGCCGCAGCCAGTGCCGTGATCACCGCTTCACCCACTCCGCCTTCGGGCCAATGATCCTCCACGGTGACGAGTCGCCCGCCGGTGGCCTTGATCTGTTCGGCGAGAGCGTTGCCGTCGATGGGCTTGACGCAGTAGAGATCGATCACGCGAATCGCCGTGCCTTGCGATTTCAACTGATCGGCCGCTTTGAGGGCTTCGTGCAGCGTGATGCCGGCACCGATCACAGTGACTTTATCTTGTGCACTTTGCCTCGGCACTTTGAAGCCAGGCACCGGAAACTTTTCGTCCTTCGAGTAGAGGATCGCAGTCTTGGGGCGCGAAGTACGAAGATAATTGATGCCCGTGCGGCGAGCCATGGTCTCCGTCAGCCGTTCGGTGGAGATCGCATCGGAAGGATAAAACACGGCGGAGCCGTGGACGGCGCGCATCATGGCGATATCTTCGAGCGCCATTTGCGAAGGGCCGTCCTCACCGATGGAGACGCCGCAATGGGAGCCGCAGAGATTAATGTTGGCGCGGCTGATGGCGGCCATGCGCACCTGGTCGTAGGCGCGTGAGTGGAAGCAGGCGAACGTGTCGAGGAAGGGCACCTTGCCACGGGCTGCGAGGCCGACGCCCAGGCTGATCATGTTCTGCTCGGCGATATAGCCCTGGCAGAATCGGTCCGGGTACGCGTCGCCGAACATGTCCGAAAAGGTGGAATTCTTGACGTCGCACGAAACGGCGACCACATGTGGATTCACGGCGCCTAAGCGTTTCAGCGCGTAGCCGTATGCTTCGCGGGTCGCAACCGGTTTGCCCGCTTCATACTCCGGCGCTCCGGGAGCGGGGAAATCGGGCGGCGTCGGAAGCGGCGTGCGTTCGTAGGATTTTCCCGGATCGGGAGGAACGACGGGAGGTGTGCCGCCCTGCTCGGCGATGGCGCGCGCGAGCTGTTCTTTCGAGAAGGGCTTGCCGTGCCAGCCCATCTTGCCGGCGACTTCGCTGAAACCGTGGCCCTTGATGGTGCGGGCGAGAATTGCCTGCGGACGGCCTTTCGTGGCCTTCGCACGATCGAGCGCACCGAGAACGGCGGCGACGTCGTGCCCATCGATCACTTCGGTGGCAAATCCTTCGGCCTCAAACTTCTTGCGATACGTCTCCATATCGTGCTGGTACATCGTGGGCTCGCTCTGGCCCAAAGCATTGACGTCGGCAATGACCGTGAGATTGTCGAGCTTATAGTGGCCGGCGAATTCAGCGGCTTCCCAGATTTGTCCTTCGGCCATTTCGCCGTCGCCGAGTACGACGTACACGCGCGTATTGCTTTTATCCATGCGCGCGCCGATAGTGAGGCCGGCGCCGACCGAAAGCCCCTGCCCGAGCGAGCCGGTGGCAGCGTCCACGCCGTGAATGCGGGGCGTGGGATGGCCTTCAAGCTCGCTCGAGAACTCGCGGAGCGTCATCACGCGGGAGACGGGAAACACGCCAGCTTCGGCCAACGCGGAATACAGCACGGGTGCGGCGTGGCCCTTGGAAAGGACGAAGCGATCGTCATTGTTGGAATTTGCGTTTTTCGGGTCGAATTTCATGGCATAGAAAAATATCCCAGCCATGAGTTCCGCAGCGGACATGCAGGAAGTCGGATGCCCCGATCCGGCCGCGGTGGTGGACATCATCGAATAGATACTCAACAGGCGCGCCTTTTGTTTGATCGCGTCCACTGCGGCTTGCGATGGTCCAGCGGGAGAAGTCACGCTCATAGAGGCTCCTTGCGTTTTACGATTCGAACTCAATCTTACCTTTTTCGGCAGTGCTGCGCGAACCAGTTTCTTTTTGTATCGGCAGAGCCGGGGGCGGGCATGAGAAAGACGGATTGCTTTTCACGGGAGCGGAACGTAGATTTGTCGCGTCGAACCACGGGGGAGAGCTATGGATGCCATTTCGATCACTGTGAATGGGCACGAGCGTTCGGTGAAAGTGACTCCGGATACGCCGCTGTTGTGGGTGTTGCGCGATACGCTGGGGCTTACCGGAACGAAATTCGGGTGCGGAATGGCGCTTTGCGGAGCGTGCACGGTGCATGTGGATGGGGAGGCGACGCGTTCGTGCACGACGCGGATTTCGGCGGTGGCGGGGCGGAGCATCACCACGATCGAGGGGCTTTCTTCCGACGGCCGCCATCCGGTACAGGTGGCGTGGATCGACGAGCAAGTGGCGCAGTGCGGCTACTGCCAGGTGGGAATGATCATGACAAGTGCGGCTCTGCTGGCGAAGAATTCGAAGCCGACCGACGCGGATATCGACGAGGCGCTCGGCGGGCACATCTGCCGCTGCGGAACGTATCAGCGGATTCGCGCGGCGGTGCATGAGGCCGCGTCGAAGCAGAGCGCGAAGCCGGCGGCGGCGGGAGAGAAGCGATGAGCGCGCTGGCGGGAAAGATCACCCAGGTTTCACGGCGCAATTTCCTGAAGACGAGCGCAGCCGGGAGCGCGAGCCTGGTGATCGGTTTTTACTGGGCATCGCCGGCTCTTGCGAATGCAGCGGCGGATGCAGCCAAGGATTTTGCGCCAAATGCGTTCGTCGAAATTCATCCCGATGGCGAAGTCCAGCTTTGGGTGGCGCGGTCGGAAATGGGCCAGGGCGTGCGGACATCAATGACGATGATTTTGGCGGAAGAGCTGGACGCAGACTGGTCGCGAATAAAGATCGTGCAGGCGGATGCAGAGTCGAAGTACGGCGATATGACCACCGGCGGAAGCCAGAGCGTGCGCGGGTCGTGGGATCCACTGCGGCAGGCGGGAGCGGCGGCCCGCGACATGCTGATTTCCGCGGCAGCAGAAACGTGGAGCGTGCAGAAGAGTGAATGCAGCGCGATCGGCGGCAGCGTGGTGGAGCACAAGAAGTCCGGACGACACGCGGAATATGGCGCGCTGGCTGCGAAGGCTGCGACGCTGCCGGTGCCGAAGGGTGCGCCGCTGAAGGATCCGAAGGAGTACCGGATTATCGGCACGGCGAAGCCACGCGTCGATGGCGGCCACATCGTGATCGGCGAGGCGCACTACGGCATCGACACGAAAGTTCCGGGGATGCTGTATGCGGTGGTGGCGCGGCCGGCGGTGTTTGGCGGGCGGGTGAAGAAATTCGATCCGGCGCGCGCGCTGGCGGTGGCGGGCGTGAAGAAAGTTGTGGAGGTGCCGGCGGTCGAAATGCCGCCGCTTTTCGGCGAGGAGCGGCCGGCCAATTCCGGGCACCAGCATTATTTGTGGGGTGGTGTGGCAGTGGTGGCGGATTCCACGTGGCAAGCGGTTACAGGGCGGAAGGCTCTGACGGTGGAATGGGATGCCGGGGCTGGAGCGGAGGAGTCGAGCGAAAAGCAGCGCGCGAAGTGCGCGGAACTGGTGAAAGGCTCCGGCAAAGAGCTGCGCAAGATTGGCGAGCCGGAGAAGGCGTTTGACGGAGCGGCAAAAAAGATCGAAGCGGAGTACGAATTGCCGTTTGTGGCGCACACGACGATGGAGCCGCCGAATTGCACTGCGAATGTGCGCGGCGGCAAATGCGAAGTGTGGGCGCCGACGCAAAATTCCGGCGGGATGGCGACGGCGCTCGCGAGCGCGCTGGGAATTCCGGCGTCGGCGATCACGATTCATATCACGCTGATCGGCGGCGGATTCGGGCGGCGCCTGAACATCGACTACGGGGTGGAAGCGGCGCTGATTTCAAAAGCCGTGGGCGCGCCAGTGAAGGTGATCTGGACGCGTGAAGACGACGTGCGGCACGATTTCTACCGGCCGATGAGCCATCACCGTTTGCGCGCGGGAATCGACGCGCAGAATCAGGTCACGGCCTGGATGCATCACATCGCGGCGCCCACAACGGATGGGATGTACGTCGGCGGCGATATTCCGGACACGGGCGGCACCGAACTCGCCGGAACCGGGCTACCGAGCGGAACCGTTCCGAATTATTTGCTGGAAGCGAGTTTTCTGCACACTGCGGTGCCGCGCGGTTACTGGCGCGGAGTGGACACGACGTGGAATCTTTTTGCGGTGCAAAGTTTCATCGACGAAATTGCGGCGGCTGCGGGGAAAGATCCGCTGGTATTGCGGCGAGAGTTGATTGCGACGAAAGCGAAACCGGAAGCAGGAGGAGGGGATCAGGCGCCCGTGGACGTGGCGAGGCTGAGGCGCGTGCTGGATCTGACGGCGGAGAAGGCGGGATGGGGCAGTCCTTTGCCGAAGGGACGCGGGCGCGGAATCGCGGGAATCGCCGGGTGGGGGACTTACATCACGTACGTCGCCGAGGTTACCGTGGGCGCTGATGGAACCGTGAAGGTGGATCGCGTGGTGTGCGGGATCGACTGCGGGCAGGTGATCAATCCGGACATGGTGAAGGCGCAGGTGGAAGGCGGGATCGTATTCGGGTTGACGGCGGCGCTTTTTGACGAGATCACAATCAAGGGCGGGCAGACGCAGCAGAGCAATTTCAACGACTATCCGATGGTGCGGATCAACGATATGCCGCGCGTCGAGGTGCACATCGTGCCGAGCCACGAATCACCGGGAGGATGCGGGGAGCCGCCAGTGCCGTCAATTGCGCCGGCGGTGGCGAATGCGATTTTTGCGGCGACAGGAAAGAGGCTACGCAGGCTGCCGTTTCAGACGCAGGAATTAGCGAAGGCGTAGCGACGACGGTCGGAAGAAAACGGGCCGGTGCGAGTGCGCTAGCTTGTGTTCGAGAGATCGGCGCCTTTTGCTTCTCTGCCGCTGCTAGTTACAATCACGACCAAAATCGCAACGAGCAGAACCGTCCACGCGAGTACGGGCGCATAGCGGCCTCCATAGTGCTGCTCCGCAAGCTTCGCCTGAATTACCGAATTGCGTGATGAAAGAAGATTACCGAGCTGATACGCAAAGCCCGGAAATGTGCCTCGTACCGCGGGGGGTGAGAGCTCGTTCAAATGCGCCGGGATCACGCCCCATGCGCCCTGCACCATGAATTGCATCCCGAAACCGCCGAGAGCGAGCATCACGGCGGAATGCGAAAAGGCCCAGAGCGGAATCATCGGAATCGTGAGCAGCGAAGCGATGACGATCGCCTTTCGCCTACCGATATGCTCCGACCACGCGCCGAAAACAATACCGCCGATGAGAGCCCCGATGTTGAAGATGATGGCGACGCGACTGACTGTTTGCGGCGAAAAACCGTGGTCCTTCTGCAAGAACGTGGGATACAGATCCTGCGTACCGTGGCTGAAGGAATTAAATGCGAACATTAAGATTACGAGAAACAGGAAACTGCCCAGATAAGTGACGATGTCTTTGCCGAGATGGCGTTCCGCGTTGCGTGATACCCGGCCAGCGAGCCAGGCGGGCGATTCCTCCACCTTGGTACGAATGTAGATGATTAGAAACGCCGGCAGAGTTCCGACAACAAACATGCCTCGCCAGCCAATGATCGGGAACAGCGTCCCATAGGCTAGTGCGGCCAACAGAAATCCGACCACGTACCCTTCCTGGAGCAAGCCCGAAAAGAAGCCGCGTTTTTCCGCGGGCAAGGTCTCGAACGCCAGAGCGGCGCCGACACCCCACTCGCCTCCCATGGCCACGCCGAAGCACGCGCGCATGATCAGAAACACTTTGAGCGAAGGAGCGAAGGCGGAGGCCAGCTCAAAGACAGAGTACGCGACAATGTCGAGCATCAGCGTGGGGCGGCGGCCGAAGCGGTCAGCCATCAAGCCGAACAAGAACGCGCCCACAGGCCGCATCGCGAGCGTCAGGAAAATGGCTTCGGCAATAGCCGAAACTTTGGAGTGAAATTCCGTCGCGATAGCACTGACGCAGAAAATCAGGATGAAAAAATCGAAGGCGTCGAGCGACCAGCCGAGAAAACAGGCGATGAACGTGTTGCGCTGGACGGAAGTGAGCCGGCGAAAATTGCCGAGGAAGCTCACGGCTGCCTGCGGCGCTGCGAATCGGACAATGCCAGCACGTCCGCGACGCGGGCAACCTGCGCCATTTCGCGCACGTCGTGAACGCGAATAATGTGCCCGCCTTGCAAGATACACGCAGTGACGGCCGCGGCTGTACCCCAGATTCGCGCGCTTTCCGGGATTCCGCCGAGAGTTCGGCCGAGAAAACCCTTGCGCGACGGGCCGACCAAAAGCGGGTAGCCCAAGCGCGTGAGCTCGGGTAAGCGCGCGATCAGTTCGTAATTCTGAGCGAAGCTTTTGCCGAAGCCGATGCCCGGGTCGAGAACAATCTGGGATTTTGGAATGCCGGCGCGAAGCGCCAGCGCCGCCGCTTTTCGCAGTCCCTTCGTGACGTCAAGCATCACGCTTCGCGCAAAGGGAGCTGTTTGCATGGTGCGCGGTTCGCCGTGCATGTGCATGAGGATGACGGGCAACTTCCGGCGACGGGCGACTTCGGCAATGCGCGGGTCGCGGCGAAGAGCGGTGACGTCGTTAATGATCTCCGCGCCCGCCTCGGCCGCGGCCTCCGCAACTTGTGATTTATTCGTGTCGATCGAGACGGGGATTTCGAGCCGGCCGCGCAGCCGCTCGAGAACCGGCAGCACGCGGCTTAACTCTTCTTCCGTGCTGAGCCATTCCGCGCCGGGCCGCGTGGATTCGCCTCCGATATCCAGAATGTCGGCTCCGGCTTGTTGGATCTCGAGCGCGCGCGATGCGGCGGCATCCGGATCGAGATGCAAGCCATCGCCGGAGAAGCTGTCCGGCGTGAGGTTGAGGACGCCCATGAGAAGCGTTCGCTCGCCTAGAACGAGTACGCGAGAGGGCAAGCGCAGCCGGAATTTCTTGCGCCGGAACATGGAGGGCTATTGAACCACGGTTCGCGGGAAAGGATAAGGGCCCCGAGGCGCGCGCGCGCACGCTGCGGCGTTTTCTATAGAGAGACTATTCTGCGGAAGGAGGAACGTAGTACGCCGCGCGATGGATCACGGTCGCTCCCGAATGTCCTGCGACCTCCACGCGCAGCCGATGCCATCCGGCACGGGTCGATGACGTACCTGCGGGGTAGTAGCCTAGCGTGTATTCCGAGCTGATTTGCTGGGCAATGCGGCGGAAGATGTCCGAGAGGCTTGACGAATCGCGCAGAAAGTAGAGCTGCCCACCGGCGCGGCGCACCAGCTCGGCGAGGTAGAGCGTGTAGGCCGGAACACCTGACTTACCGGCGTCGGAAACGAGCAGGCTGGCGTCTTTGTGAGCGGCTAGCCACTCCGGCGTCATGATCTTCGGGCGATTCTCCGTGGATACGGCGAAGATCTGAATGTCCGCGGCGGCTAGCGAGCGCACAAGATCCTCGAACGTAAGCCGATCGTTCGGCTGACCGGGCCTCGGAGCGGCAGTCGCGGGGTCGAGAGTGAGCCCAAGGCCGCTGTCCTGGCCGTCGGTGAGCAGGACGATCGATTTGCGTCCTTCGCGGCCACCCAGAAAAACCTTCGCCGCCGTGAGATACACCGCTTCGTAGATATTCGAGCCGCCTTTGTCTCCGAGCAGTTGGCGGACATCCACTCGATCGATGCCACGGCGAATCAACTCGCGATCGCTCGAAAAATCCATTTGCATGTGGGTGTGCGCAGAGAAATCAACGACAGCCACCTGATCGGCAGGAGAAAGCCCCTCGACGAGCGACCGCGCGGCGCTCTTCATTTCTTCGGAATCGCGAAGCACGCTGGGGCTCGCGTCGATGACCAGCGCAACGCTGGCAGGAGCCGTGGAGAAATCGAAGTAGGCGAGTCGCTGCTCGACGCCGTCTTCGTAAATTCGAAAATCCGAGCGCTTCAAATCCGGGATGGCGGTGCCGTCGGCGCTGAAAATACTGCACGTGACCGGAACGATTTGCGAGGTGACTCGAATCGCATGCTCGGCCGGAGAGGCGCCTGCAGAATTCGCCGTTCCCGTGCCGCCGGTGACCGGAAGGAGCTCGCCGGTTGCCGGATCCCTGCGCCAGATGACTCCTGTGTCGAGCAGGTGCGGCTTCAGCAATTTTCGTTTCTGAGCCCGCGATTTCTTGGAACTGGCTTCTTGCGGCTGCGCGGCGAATCGGGGTGGACGAATTCGAGCGGGAGATAGCGACCCGCATAGAATGCAGCTAACGAACGGCAAGACAGCTAGAGCGAGATTTTTGCGTCGCCGCGGAGCCTGCCGGAGAGAATCGCGCATACCCGCTTTCAATCGAGGTCGAAATCCCGGAGGGGCTTTTCGATGGGACCGTCTTTGGCTTTCTTCAGACCTTCGGCAAATTTTCGGGCGAGAACATCTTCCTTGGATTTTTCAGCCTCGATGGAAGCGCGGAATTTTGCCTCGACGGCTTCGGTCTGCTGGCGCAGAAGGCGTGCGGTATCGTCAAGGTCGACCGAAGAGGGAGGCTTGGGCGGCGGAACGTGGGAAAGAACCACCCCGAGGTCCCAATCGAGAGTCAGCTTGGCGTGACAACAGGGGCAATCGGCTTCAAAGGTTTCTTTGTGCTCGCGCTGCATGACGACATTTTACGCCAATTCGCGCCTCCAAACGCAATTTGCCACAGAGACACGGAGGCGTTGAGAAGCAAAAAAAGGCGCCGCGGTTGAACCGGAGCGCCTTTGAAAGAGCAACCTGTGGAGAGAGGACTAAGCCGGAGCCGGTTTTTCGCCCTTGGCAAGGCCAGGAATCGGCCGCGGCTCTGGGCGCAGTGTCAGTTGCGGTTCCCTTGTCGCAACGGGCGGCGCAGTAGGAGGCGCGGGCGGCTTCTCGGGAAGCGGCTTGCCTTCCATCAAGAGCTTGAGTTCAGTAGCGTCCAGCACTTCGCGAACGAGCAGCGCTTGCGCGACGCGTTCAAGGGCATCTCGATAGGTCTCGAGGATATTCCGCGCCTTCGAGTAGCCGTTCGTAATGATGCCGCGAACTTCCTCGTCGATTTTGATTGCGGTGTCTTCGGAATAGTCGCGATGCTGCGCGATTTCGCGGCCCAGGAAAATCGCTTCTTCCTTCTTGCCGAACGTGAGCGGGCCAAGCGGGCTCATGCCCCATTCGCAAACCATCTGACGCGCGATTTCTGTGGCGCGCTCGATATCGTTGCCGGCGCCGGTCGTGATGTGATGAAGGAAAATTTCCTCGGCGGCGCGTCCTCCCATCAGAACCGCGAGCTGCGATTCAAGGAACTCTTTTGTGTACGTATGCTTGTCGTCGATCGGAAGCTGCATCGTGACGCCCAGCGCCATGCCGCGCGGAATGATCGTGACTTTGTGCAACGGATCTGCACCCGGAGTCATCGCGGAGACAAGAGCGTGTCCCGCCTCGTGGTACGCCGTGTTGCGCTTCTCTTCGTCGGACAAAATCATCGATCGGCGCTCGACGCCCATCAGCACTTTATCTTTGGACATCTCGAAATCAAACATGGTGACGAGCTTGCGATTCTGGCGCGCCGCCCACAGAGCCGATTCGTTTACCAGGTTCGCAAGGTCCGCGCCCGAAAATCCCGGTGTGCCACGAGCGATCACCGAGAGATCAACATCGTCCGACAGAGGAACCTTGCGCGTGTGCACGCGTAATATTTCTTCGCGGCCTTTCACGTCGGGACGAGGCACAACCACTCGCCTGTCGAAACGGCCCGGGCGCAGAAGCGCTGGGTCGAGAACGTCCGGCCGGTTCGTGGCCGCAATCAGAATTACGCCTTCATTCGATTCGAAGCCGTCCATTTCGACGAGCAATGCGTTCAAAGTCTGTTCGCGCTCGTCGTGCCCGCCGCCGAGACCTGCGCCGCGGTGCCGGCCGACGGCATCAATTTCGTCGATGAAGATGATGCAAGGCGCGTTCTTCTTGCCCTGCTCGAAAAGATCGCGAACGCGGCTCGCGCCGACGCCCACAAACATCTCGACGAAATCGGAACCGGAAATCGAGAAGAACGGAACGTTGGCCTCTCCGGCAATCGCGCGGGCCAGCAAGGTCTTGCCAGTTCCAGGAGGCCCAACGAGAAGCACTCCCTTGGGAATGCGGCCGCCCAGCTTCTGGAATTTTTGCGGATCCTTCAAAAAGTCGATGATTTCGTACAACTCTTCTTTGGGTTCGTCGATGCCGGCGACGTCCTTAAAAGTAGCCTTCTTCTGCTGAGCAGTAAGCAAACGAGCACGCGATTTTCCGAAACTGAGCGCTTTATTCCCGCCGGCCTGCATCTGCTTCATCATGAAAATCCAGAACGCGACCAGTAGCATCAGCGGGGCAAAATTCACGATAAACGTGAGCCAGTCGGCGTTCTTCACTTCCGAGTAGTTGTACTTGACGCCCTTTTCCTGCAGATTCTTGGTCACGTCGGGAATCGCCGTGTTAGCGATCGTCACGTTCCGGAACTTTCCGCCGTCCCGGTAGTCGCCCTTAAGCTCGGCGCTATTCGGGGAGAGAAGAATCGTGACTTCTTTGACTTGCCCCTGGTCCAGCTTGGCGAGGAAATTCGTATAGTTGGAGTCTTCTTCTTTTGCGGATTGGCCGCTGGTGGACGCCATTCTCCACAGCACGACCGCCAGTAAAATCATCAAAAGCCAGAATAAAATAGTGCGTACTGTTGAATTCACCTGGTTACCTCACCCTCTTTCTACGGTCGAGCAGCCTGCATAGCAGCGCGACAAAACACGCACTCGCTACTCACTATTAGATGCAGTCGCAAAGCCTGAGTATGCACGATCCAAATCCGTCCGGCCGGCTGCTAACTCTTGCATCATCAAAGCGGGTCTTCCTCAATTACGACGCCGACTTTTGTGCCCTTGCGAGCGCAAAAGTCTTCTGCAGGCGCCATCCCACGAGCCCAAACCACCTGCCCTGCGCTTTCGAGCACGGGCCAGCGCGCGCGCTGGCTGCTGAGGATCCGCCCTGCCAGAAACATTTGTTTGAGTTTCCGGGTCTGGCGGTGGCCGCGGGGCCGATAGGCGTCCCCCGGCCGCCAGCTTCGCAAAATCAAAGGGATACGGAGCGCGGCAGCATCGAGAGCTTCGCCATCAGTTTTAGTGTCGCTCTCCGCCAACGGCCAGTCAACCATTTTCAAGCGGAAACGGGTTGCGAGTTCCGGCACAGCGATGATCGCGTCGCCGCGCTGTGGAAGGCTCACAAGATACTGATA
>JBOGNA010000012.1:0-16673 GCA_050746925.1 Candidatus Acidiferrales bacterium | reverse complement strand
GGAGTGATCGTGTCCAGCACCTGCACGACTTCCCAGTCCTTGTCAGGCTCGACCATGGAACGCTGGAAGAGTTTGCCGTCGCGGTATTCGAAACGGCGGGCGCTCCAGGGCGTGCGCAGCGCATCGAAATGAGTTCCCCCCGCGGGCGAAGCGGGCCCCGAAGAAATCAGGGTGGCGCGTTTCTCGATCGTTCCGTGGCAATCGGTGCAATCGAGTTCGATGGCGGCGCGAGGCTCGGCGTAGAGTTTTCCGGTGCCGTGGGAATCCTGCTCGAAGTGGCAGTCGATGCAGTGCATTCCTTTTTCGAGGTGAATATCCGCGAGGTGCACGGCTTTCTTGAATTTCGCGGGGTCATCGGGAGCGACGATTTTGTCTTCCGCGTCTAGGAGATTGCCTTTGCGGTCGCGTTTGTACACGGTGCGGAAAACCCAGCCGTGGCTGTGAAAATCTCCGAACTGAGATTGCTTCAGCTGCGAATTAAATTCGGGGCTGCCGAGTTTTTCGAGGAATTTCGGATCCGACCACAGGCCGCGTGCGGCGGCGCCTTCGGGGTTTTTGAGCGCGACCTGGTATCGTTCTTCCTCGCTCGGGTTGTGTTGCTCATGCGGATACATCGATTCACCGTCGGCTTCGTTGTCCCACCAGGTGTAGCCGAAGTAAGTGGTCTCCATGTTTGTTCCGGGATGAACGTGGCAGATCATGCATTGGCTAGACGGGATAGCGCGCGTAAAGCTGTGACGAATGGGGTGGCCCGATTCATTTTTGGCAATTGTGGGATCGGTGGAAGAACTTTCGCCCGAGTGGCCGAATTGCGCATACGGACCCGAATGCGCGGGCGAGCGATCGTTTGCGTACACAACGTGGCACGACGTGCAGCCGCTGCCACGATAGTCGCCGGGCGCATCGTTGGTGCCGGGCAGAGAGAGCAACGGGTCCAGTAAACGCGTTTTCTGAAGGCCGAGAAATACAGGATCGGTGCGGAGCAGGGTGCCGAAGCCACGTTCGCCGAGCTTGTCATCGGGGCGGCCGGATTCTTCTTCCCGGTCTGGATTCCCGATTTCGCCTTTCTTGCCTCCGCCGCGCTCGAACACGCGAAGCACGTTGCCGGGCTGCGAAATTTCCCAGCGCTCGAGCGGAGTGAGTTCGGGGAGGATGCCTTTGAGGCGAGTTTCATCGGGAGTGGGCGCCGGAATGGTGTGAATCTCTTGCGGCACTCCTGAGGCGGAATAACTTTCGCCGAAGCGCGCGTTCTTGAGCGGAAACGAGCCGTTGTTGTAGAGCGCCGCTCCCCACAGCATTGCGCCGTGGGTCATCATGCTGGTCTTGACCTTCAAAACTTCCGGCGCGTGGCAGCCGGCGGTGCCGCAGGTTTCCGCTGCGACGCGCAAATCGCCCGGATTGACGAAGCGAACGTATTCGTAGCTCTCGCGCAGCCATTTCGTATAGAGGCGCTGCGGACTGGCGGACGTGCCGGCAAGCGCGGGATCGTTCGGCCGCGGGTGGGCTCGCCGCTTTACCTGCTCATATTCAGGAGTGCGAGGATTCGTTCCAGCCGGTAGTGTCGCCGTGGGGTCTCCGCCGTGGCAATCGATGCACGCGAGACGAACCGTACGAGTGGGATGCATCGAGGGTTCGTCCGTACTGGTGTGACACGAAACGCAGCCGGTGTTCTTTCGATCTACGTCGGCCTGCGATTGCCCGAGCAGGCTCGGGTGTTGCGATTCCGATTGGGCGCGGGTGCGGCTCTCGAAAAGCAATAAGGCGGCAGCCGCGCCGACGGCCACGGCGAGGATGAAACTCGTTCGCCCGAGATGCTTTCTTCGAGTTGTGGCGCCGTCAGTCGATGCGTTCATATCTGATTCGCATGGTTACAGCTCAAAACTGAAATCTGACGTCTGTAAAAAACGTGTAAAGCACGCGGCCGGTGTAGATATCTTTCAGTCCCCGGCCCGGGATCAATGTAGCGGCGCCAGCCGTGATGGCGATATTTTCCGTAAGCGGCGGGCGGTAGCGCACTCCGACGCTCGAATCGAAACCGATGCTGTGGCGAATGGGCGCCTGAAAAAGAATTTGCTCGAGCGTCTCGGTGCGCTCGAATCGCAGATAATTGACGTTTACGAAACCGCGAAGCTTGGGAGTGATATCGAAATTGGCGCCAATGTTGGCGAGAAAAATTCCCGGATTCACGAAGTTCGCCTGGCCCTCGTCTTTGCTGGAGCGCAGATCGGGAAGCAGGCTGTTCCCGGAATTGAGAGCGACGCCCGAGCCCGTCAAGCGAATGCTCTCGCGATTCCACAAGCTGAAGATGCCGCCCGCAAACTCAGGAAAATCGTCGATGGAATCGAATCCGCGCGCATGGCTGCTCGACGGATTCGAAGAACCCGAGGCGTAGAAGAGCGAGCCCTTTAGGCGGAACCAGTCTCTATCCACAGAAAGTTCGAGCGCGGCCATCTGCGCGTTAATCGTGACGGGCTTCCCGGCGATTCCGTTGAAGCTATCGTTTCCCAGGGCCTGATAAAAAGCGTGGGTGAGATTCACGGGACCGATATGACCGTCGCCGGTCCAGCCGATGTAGGCGGCGTGAATGCTGTGCGGTTGGAGTACGCCGCTGGAGAAAACCTTGCCGATGGGCGAGGGACGGACGAGGAAGCCGTTGTCGTCATAATGGAGCGTCGCGTCATCCTTATCGTAGTGCACGCTGAACTGCGCCGTGTAACCCTGAAACAGGAAATCCTGGCGAAACGCATTGGCGACGATCACTTGCTGATGGCGCAGCGCCATGGAGTTCAGCCCGCTATTGG
This sequence comes from Candidatus Acidiferrales bacterium, assembly GCA_050746925.1. Classification (GTDB taxonomy): domain Bacteria; phylum Acidobacteriota; class Terriglobia; order Acidiferrales; family UBA7541; genus Palsa-295. Next base: position 13,872 of record JBOGNA010000012.1, on the reverse strand, counting down.
TATTCTTTTCGAGAAAATTGAAATAGGCGACGTTATATTGCCATCGATTCGAATCGAGATTGCCGAAGATCCGGACACCCGGCTGCTCTTCTACAAACAGGAAACCGCGGAAGTCGCTGTTGAATCCCTGAATGCCGGCGCGGACCGAGATGAAATCGTAGTTGGGTCCGATGTCGTGTAGCTTCAACTCGGCGAATGCTTCCTGCAATCCGACGTGCGAATCAAAACGCGTGGTGCCTTTGCGCGGGTCCACGTTGACGATTCCGCGCTCCTGCACGTCGAGATAATTCAGGCTGACAGCCGGCGTGATCCGAATGCGCCAATCGACCGGGCGGAACGAAGTGTCGCCATGAAATAGATCGAACGAGAACAGGAACACCTGATCGAGAAAGAATTGCTCGCCCTTTCCGAAGAAACCGCTGCTTCCCGGGCGGGCGGAGCTGATGTTGCTGGGCGTCGGCAAGCGGCGGAAGTCTGCGAATGTGTCGCTGATGCCGGTCAAGTTCAGAAAGATCTGCTGACCGATGATGGGGACATCGCCCTTCAACTTGTTGCGATCGAAGGGGTCCCACTTTTTTCCTTTCACGTAGGGATGCTCGCCGCCAGTTCCATAGCGGTCCCAATCGGGCATGGTGATCAACCAGCGATCCGGCTCGGTGCGGAAGACCTGGTCGGACGGAGGCAGCGATTCAGGCGGCGACGATTGCTTTGTCTGCTCGGCGCCGGCCTGCAAAACGCCGGAAGGGGCGGAGGGAGGAGGAGGTGAAGCGCCTGCGGGAGCAGTCGATTCACCGCTCGGAATTTGGGGAAACGATGCTGCAGGCGTTACAGTCGTTGGCTCGGCGATGAGCGCAAGGTTGAGAACGAGATTGTCGCCCGGATTCAGTCGAACGTCCGGCTTTTCGACCGCAATGAATCCCGCCGCGACCACTTTCACGGCATAGGTTCCAGGAATTAGATCGATAAAACGGAACACGCCCTGCGCGTCGGTGATTTTTTCCGATTCCTGATTCGTCGCGGCGTTTCGCAACGAGACACGAGCAGCGACGACCGGCCGTCCGTTTTCCTGACGAACGATTCCCTGAAGCGAGGCTTTCTTCGGACTGGATTGACCCGGAAGGCGTTGCTGCGAGCCGGATTGTTGCCGCGAAATGAAACTGCCGCTGGCGGTTGAGAGGGTCGCATGGGCCAGGAAGAAGATGTAGAGGAGCAGGTATCCCGTCATCCGCTTCGAAATCAACACGCGATCTGGGGCGCCCACGTTGTCAGGCCTCGGATGTCCGGCACAATTCTTGGTGAAACGCTTTGCGTGGTGTTGCTATCACAGTTTTTTTGAACCTCGCAAGCATTTTCAGGCAACGCTGGGCTCACGAACGAAGCGGCGTTATCGCACCATTCAATCACGATTGAACAACTGAATTGCGGAATGATTGAGAAGGGTGTGCGGGTGTGATACGAATAGGCCATTCGCATGATTCGGACACACAGTCCCGATTTTCGGAGGCGCTCGCGCGGCTCGATGAATGCGGGGATTGGTTTCTTGCTCGTCGGCACGATCTGCGCCGGGTTGGGTGCTTGCGGCACGGGCGGGGGAGCGAGTTCGGGCGGCGGTGGCTCGAACCCGCCTCCGCCTCCACCGCCGGCGACGGAAAGTTTGAGCCAGGCAGACGTGCAGATGCTGGTGCAGGCAGCGGCGACGGCGGCGCAGTCCAATGAAATGGCGATTGCAGTGGTTGACAGGCTCGGACGCATTCTCGCGGTGTACAAACAGCCGGCCGCGCCGCCTTCGCTGCCTGGAAATTTTGGAGCTCCGGTGCCGCCCGATGAAATGGCCGTGGGGCTGGCGCGGACCGGCGCATTTTTCAGCAACGATCAGGCGCCGCTATCGTCGCGAACCGTGCGGTTCATCAGCGGCATTCATTTTCCGCCGGGCGTGATGAATACGGGGAGCGCGGCGCTCTACGGAATCGAAAACACGAATCGCGGGTGCAATCTTGCGGCGAGCTTGAGCGCGACGGTGCCGCCCGCCACGACGATTGGAGGCGCGGCCCCGGGATTTGGAGTCATCACCGGCAAGACGGATGTGGACGATTCGGTGCCGGCGGCGGTGAATCCCGGCGGCGTGCCAATTTTCAAGAACGGGCAAGAGGTGGGAGGCATCGGCGTGGCGCTGGCGAATCCGAACGTTGCTGAATATGTCGCGTTTGCGGCGGCGGGGATGACGGCGATGGGCGGGCCCAATGCCGGAACTGACGGCGTTGGCTTTCCTGCGTTTCCATCTCCCGGAATCGTGACGATTGCGGGCATCACGCTGCCGTTTGTGAATCAAACGACGCCACCGAGCGGCGTTACGCCGGGAACGTTCAACGCTGCGAACTTTACAGTTGGCCCGGTGGCAAGTGCCGGCGTTCCGCCCGAAGGAAACTTGATTCCGGCAACGAATGGGCCGTTGGGAGGCCTGAGCACAGCAGAGGTGACGCAAATTATTAACAACGCTGTGGCAACGGCAAACACCACGCGCGCGCAGATTCGTCTGCCGATTGGCGAGCGAGCGAAGATGGTGATCGCGGTGAGCGATCTGGACGGCACGTTGATAGGACTGTTTCGGATGACCGATTCGACGATTTTCAGCATCGACGTGGCGGCGACGAAGGCGCGCAACGTGATCTATTTCAGCGGCGCGACGCGGCAGGCGGCGGACCTGAACGGCGTTCCGATGGGCACGGCGGTGACGAATCGCACGATTGGGTTCGGAGCGCAGCCGCTTTTTCCGTCGGGAATCGACGGGTCGGCGCCGGGGCCGTTCTTCAACCTGTACACGATGGATGTCGCGCATGCGTGCACTCAGGGACTGCAAGTCCCGAGCTCGGCGTGGCCGATGGCAAATCAAAGTGGGATCGTATTTTTTCCAGGATCGGAGCCGCTTTACAAGAACGGCGTGCTGGTGGGCGGACTGGGGGTGAGCGGCGATGGGGTGGATCAGGATGATTTCGTTACGGCGGGCGGTGCGGCGGGGTTTGAGCCGACGGCGGCGATCCGCGCCGACCAAATTGTGATTGACGGAGTGCGGCTTCCCTACTTGAAGTTTCCTCGGAACCCGACTCAGTAAAATCCTGTGAGAGGGCGCCGGAAGCGATTTCCCACCAGTGCTAGCCTTCGCGGAGTTTGTGACCGGCGAGATTTCCCAGCCCGTCGTAAGCGGCATACTTATACATCTCTGAAAGCGTGGGATAGTTGAAAACAAAATCGATGAAGACGTCGATCGTCTTGCCGGATTCGAGCGCCATCATTCCGAGGTGAATCAGTTCGGTGGCGTTGTCGCCGATGATTTGCACGCCTAGCAGACGCCGGTCGGATTTTGCGAAAATCAATTTCAGCAAACCCGCAAAATCGCCGACGATTTGCCCGCGAACATTATTTGCATAGCGGGCGCGGCCGACTTCGTAGTCGATCTTCTTTTCTTTGCAGCTTTCTTCGGTTTCACCGACGGCGGAAATTTCTGGAATCGTGTAAACGCCCATCGGAAGCATGGAAGCGACGCGCTGTTTGTACTGAAATCCGAATGCGTGGCAGACGGCTACGCGGGCCTGCTCCATGGATGTGGAGGCGAGCGCGGGAAATCCGATCACGTCGCCCGCGGCGTAAACGGAGGACGCGGATGTGCGGTAATTTTCGTTTACTTCGATATATCCGCGTTTGTTCAAGGTGACGCCGGCTTTCTCGAGGTGCAATTGTTCGATGACGCCGCGTCGGCCGGCGGCAAACAACGCCGCTTCCATCTCCAGCGTTTTGCCGGACTGGAGAGTAATGCGCACTCCCTTTGGGACACGCTCGATTTGCGACATGCGTTCGCCGAGATAGAAGTGAACGCCGAGATGCGCGAGGCGTTCTCGAAGAGACTCGGAGACTTCAGCGTCGAGAAACGGCAAAACACGATCGCGGCCATCAACGAGCGCGACTTCCACGCCGAGGGCCGTGAAAATCGAAGCGTATTCGCATCCAATCACACCGCCGCCTACCACGGCCAGGCTCTTTGGGATTGCATCCATTCTCAGGATCGAGTCGGAATCGAAGACGACTACGTCGTCAAACGGAATTTCCGGAGCGCGGTGGGGCGCTGAACCCGTGGCAATCAGAATCTTTTCGCCGCGCAGAGTTCGATTTTCTTTTTGAGGCGTTTCGACGGTGAGGGTGTTCGCGTCCTGGAATGCGGCAAATCCCTCGATGAGATCGATCTTGTGCGCGGCAAGATTTTCGCGGAGTTTTTCTTGCTGCTTTTGAACGACCAGATCCTTCCGAAACATGAAGTTCTTGACCGTCAAGCCTTCTTTCAGCGAATAATCCACGCCATAGAGCCCGCGCTGCTGGACGCCGGAAAAATAGAGGGCGGACTCGCGGAGGATCTTGCTGGGGATCGTGCCGGTGTTGACGCACGCTCCTCCGAGGTCACGATTGAACTCGACCAGAGCTACGCGTTTGTGGAAGTAGGCAGCCTGCGCGGCGCCTTTTTCACCGGCAGGCCCCGAGCCGATTACGATGAGGTCATACTTTTCCACGCTACAGCCTCCTGCGATTTATCGCCGACGACTCACGACCGTTATTCGCTCCCATGTACCCTTCGCGGCCGGAACGCAACTCCGCATCACTCGTGGAGCAGCGCGTTCACCTGGCGCATCCGGCCGGCGAAACGAGCGGGATCGTAGGCGGACGGATTTTGGAGATCCTGGAACAGCGCGGTGATGGCGGCTCGAAGCTCCGCGGAATGCGGCGGCTTTTCGTTCCGCTCGTACGCGACGAAGAGCGACTGAATGGCCATCGCAGCCTGCGCGGCAGCGTGTTCGCCCTGGGCGGAAATCGCGTCGGCATCGCCCGAGATTTTCTGCAAAAGGCGGAAAGTCACCGCGGAATCGCTTGGCATCGCGCTGATTTTCGAGGAGAGGTCGCCTACGAGCTTTGCCGAGCTATTTGCAGACGCAGCCACGGCGTCGCGGTCCGGATTCAGCTGGCTCATCAGTTGCGCGAGGCGGGAGAGTTCCGCGTCCAATTTCGCAGCATTGTCCGCGTCGGCCGCCAGAATAAGCTCGTGAAAAATCGTGTAGCGCGATGGATTCCACGGCGGATCGCCCGGGCGGCGTCCCGAATACCCGCGTGCCTGCCGCCAGCTATTTTCCGGAGGCGTCAGGCTGTGATGGCAAGCGTAACACTGCAACTCGGAGTATTCCGGCCAGTACTTTCCGCGCGTGCGCGAGACGAGGCGAAGCAGAGATTGCTTGAGTTGAACCGATTCACCGATCGAAAGTTCGTGAACGTCGTACCAGGAATTGCTGCTTTCCGCTTCACCCGGCTCGCCGGGCTCTCTCCAGTGGCGCGGCATCACGGCCGAAAAGGAGTCGAGTTCAAAATAGAGGTCCGGGTGGCCGGCGGCAATCATTTCGTGATCGACGGATTTTTCATCGCTGCCGAGATGGCAACTGAGGCATTTCTCCGTCCGTTTCGTTACGTCGCGCGTGTCGTACATTCCCAGGGCGAGCGATTTCTGGTGGGTCCAATCGCGTTCGGTGTGCGGACCGAGCCAAGCCGCGGCTGGACCATGGCAGTTTTCGCAACTTACGCCTTCACTGAGGTCGAATGTTCGAGCGCGCTGCGTTGCCGGAACATCGAGCGCGTGGCACGCCAGGCATTTCGGCGCGGTCTCCGCTTTACCTACGCCGAGAATCGTTGCCATCCGTTCGCCGACGGCGCCTTGCAGTGCCGCGTACGCTTTGGAGTGCTTGTCCTTGACGATCCACGTGCTGTATTCGTTTTGCAAGACGCGATTATCCGTACGCGGCGTTACGCTGCCGTGGCAAGTGGTCGATGCGCAGGACCCGGGACCGGTGTAGCGGGGAGCCTCGCCGCTTTGAGCCGCCGCGGCGAATCGAGGAATTCCGATCGTCTGCGCACTCACGCCGGTACACACAAGGATGAACGCGACGAAGAACGCGCTGGGAGGAAGTAAAGGAAATGTAAATCGGCGGCGTATTGTACCGAGCTTTCTTTCCATTTTCATTTAGCTCGCGGGACGCCGTGCGCCGAGGCCGGCACGACAAATTTTCCGTGAATCTGCAAATTTGTACTATCCGATGGTATCGAAGTCAATCGAATCCAGCCTGAATTGTTCGTTGGTCTTCGCGGAAGAATAACGGCACCGCGAGTGGCGCGGGTTGGCGGACGTTATGTCGATATACGCAACACGGAACGAGACTCGCAGTTGTTTTCGGCGCCGCGAATGAATACTCTCCCCGTTGAGGACGCCTGCCGTTGATCTTTGATGACCTGAGGGAGATCCAACACCAGTTCGGCTATCTGCCTGCCGATCAGTTGAGAGGCCTCGCCCAAAAAATCGACGTGCCGCTGTATCGTCTGCATGGAGTCGCGAGTTTTTATCCTCACTTCCGTCTCACACCGCCTCCGATCGCCGATGTGCGGGTGTGCCAGGACATGTCGTGCCACCTTCGTGGCGCCGTGGAGCTGAGTGCGGGGCTGGAAGAAGTGTGCCGGAAATCCGGCAATCCGGGCGTGCAGATCAGCGGTGTTTCCTGCCTGGGCCGCTGCAACGAAGCTCCGGCCGTGGTAGTGAACGAGCACATCTATTCCAATACCTCACGGGAACAAATCGAGTCGCTGATTGGCACGGCGCTCGCGGGCGTAGCGCTGCCCGAGGTTTCGTCGCAGCACCGCAGCGTGCAGTGCGCGTCCGATCCGTACGGCGAGGGTGAGCGCTACCAAGCGGTGACACGGTTGCTCGAATCAAAGGATTGGGCCGGAACATTTGCGACGCTCAAAGCATCCGGGCTGCGCGGATTGGGCGGCGCCGGGTTTCCCACCGAATCGAAATGGCAACTCGTCCGCCAGGCGCCGGGTGCGGAAAAATACATCGTGTGCAACGCAGATGAAAGCGAGCCGGGTACGATCAAGGATCGCTTTATCATGACGCACCTTCCTCATCTGGTGATCGAGGGGATGATCCTTGCGAGCGTGCTGACCGGCGCGAGAAAGGGCATCCTTTACATTCGCCACGAATACGAAGAGCAGGAAAAAATACTGCAAGCTGAAATCGAGCGCTGCAAGGCGGCCAAACTTCTAGGATCCAGCCTCCTCGGGACCGAGTCGGCCTTCGATCTCGAAATATTCGTCAGCCCCGGCGGATACATCTGTGGAGAAGAATCGGCGCTGCTCGAAGCCATCGAGGGCAAGCGGGCCGAGCCGCGAAACAAGCCGCCATTCCCGGTTCAAGAAGGACTCTGGAACAAGCCCACGGTCATTAATAACGTCGAAACCTTTGCGAACGTGCCGACGATTTTGATGCGCGGCGTCGATTGGTACAAAGCTCAGGGCCAGGGCGGCGTGGCTGGGTTAAAATTTATCGGTGTGAGCGGCGACGTGGTGAAGCCGGGCGTCTATGAGGTGCCGATGGGCACGCCTGTTTCGGACCTTATTTTCAAATACAGCGGCGGGGTGCCCAACGGCAAGAAACTGAAGGCCTTCGCGCCGTCGGGGCCCTCCTCGGGTTACTTGCCAGCTTCGATGGCTGACGTGCGGCTCGATTTCAAATCGCTGGCGGACGCCGGCTCGATGCTCGGTTCCGGCGCCCTGGTGGTCTGCGCGGACGATCGCTGCATGCTCGATATGGCGCTCAATGCGACCCAATTTTATCGCAATGAATCGTGCGGGAAGTGCGTGCCCTGCCGGGTCGGATCGCAAAAATTGGTGGAAATGCTTTCCGGCTGGACCCAGGGCAAGAGTTCGCCCACCGACTTGGCGCTGCTGGATGAACTTTCCGACGCCCTTCGGCTGACTTCGATTTGCGGGCTCGGACAAGTGGTTCCTGCGCCTATCGCGTCCGTCTTGAAACATTTTCGAGAGGAAGTCGATTCGCACCTTTTGCAGCGCCACTGCCCTGCCGGAGTTTGCGCCTGCAACAAAGCGGCCAGGGAAACATTCGCCGCGAAATCGGGATGGGCATGAGCGCGAGCCCGCTCATCGAACTCACGATTGACGGCAAGAAAGTTGCCGTGCCTGCGGGCACTTCGGTGTTCGACGCCGCGCGACTGAACGATATCGAAATCCCCACCTTGTGCCATCAACAGAACGAAAAGCCCGTAGGGGTCTGCCGCGTGTGCGTCGTCGATGTGGGCGCGCGTGTTTTTACGGCCTCCTGCATCCGGCCGGTCGAGGCGGGGATGGTGGTGAACACAGTTTCCGACAAAGTGAAACGCGCCCGCCGAACGCTGGTCGAGCTGCTGATGGCCGATCATCCCAGCCCCTGCGCGCGCGAGCGGCATTCCGGCGATTGCGAATTGGAGGCTCTCGCCAAGCAGGAGAGTGTTCCGCCTTCGCGTTATGCGGCTCGAGCCGCGAGGCGCGGCACGGACAATTCGTCGATGAGTATCGCGGTGGACTTCGATGCGTGCATCTTGTGCGACCGGTGCATCCGCGGGTGCGGCGAGATTCGCGAAAATTTCGTGCTCGGGCGGATGGGGAAAGGCACGACGGCGGGAATCGCGTTCGACAACAACGAGCCGATGGGCGAATCGTCCTGCGTATCGTGCGGGGAATGCATGGTCTCCTGCCCCACGGGAGCACTCACGAACAAGCTCGTCGCTCAGACTGACATTGCTGTGAGTGCGGACTCTGCGCCCGTGGCGCTCGAGGAGCTGCAGCAGCTTCCGTTTTTTGAGGGCGTCTCCGGAACATTCTTGAGCCTGAATCGCAACGCCGTCGTGAAGCGCCATTTCAAGGCGGGCGACATCATTTGCCGCGAAGGCGAATACGGATCCACGGCGTTTTACATTCTCGCGGGCAAGGCCAGGGTTTCGATTGCCAGCCCCATCGCGCACGTAAAAACGAAAGGTTCGGTGCGGCAATTTCTGGGAAAGCTTTCCAGCCGGCTAACGCAACGGCAGAACGACGCGCGCGACGAAGAAACAAACCAGCACTGGATTCACATCGACGCTCCGCTGGATCTCAATTACGACAACCCGGTTGCCACTCTTGGCCCCGGCGACCTCTGCGGCGAAATGACGTGCATGAGTTTGTATCCGCGCTCGGCCACGATTCAGGCCGAGACCGATTGCACAATGCTGGAGATGCTCCGCAACGTGCTGGACATCATGCAGCGCAACAAAACCTTCCGGGCGCAACTCGATCGTTCCTATCGCCAGCGCGCTCTCGACAGCCATCTGCGCGCGGTGCCGGTATTCGCCGCGTTGACGGACGAGTTCGTCAACACCCTGAGAGAGAAGGTCGAACTGTTGCGATTTACTCCCGGCCAGGTGATTTGCCGGCAGGGCGACCTAGCGGACAGTTTTTATCTCGTGAGAATCGGTTTCGTGAAAGTCTCGCAGGCCCACCCGGGCGGAGAAATGATTCTGGCGTATCTTTCCCGCGGCGACTATTTCGGCGAGACTGGCCTGCTGCGAGGAGACGTGCGCACCGCAACGTGCACGGCGCTCGATCATGTGGAAGTGGTACGGATCAGCGCGGAAGACTTTGCGAGCATGACGGCTCAATTTCCCGAGGTGCGCCAGAAACTCGTCGCCGTCGACAAAGACCGGATGCAGATGAATCGCGAGCGGCTATCGGTGATCAGCAGTACACCGCTGCAAAGCTTTTTGACACAGGGATTGATGGAAGCGCAGAGCCTGCTGCTGCTCGATCTCGATAGCTGCACTCGCTGCGACGCCTGCGTGCGCGCGTGTGCCGACGCGCACGACGGAGTCACGCGGCTGGTTCGCGAGGGCTTGCGCTTCGACCACTACCTGGTCGCTACGTCCTGCCGCCAGTGCCTCGATCCGCTCTGCATGGTGGGCTGCCCGGTGGGTTCGATCCGGCGCAGAAATTCGCTGGAAGTCATTATCGAAGATTGGTGCATCGGGTGCGGGCTGTGCGCGGAAAATTGCCCGTACGGCAACATCAATATGCATCCGTTCAATGTGTTTGCGGACGTTCCGGATGCGCCGGGCAAGAAAAAAGCGATGCTGAAGCAAAAAGCAACGTCGTGCGACCTGTGCTCGGAATTCGCGGAGCCGAGCTGCGTGTACGCCTGTCCGCACGACGCAGCGCATCGCGTGGATCCGCGCAAGTTTTTCGCCGGCCTGCTGCAACAGGCGACGGAAAAGACGCCGAAGCTTTAGAAGCTTCGGGCGGTTTACAAAGGGGCAGCATTTCGTGCGCATCGACAGCACACACCGGGCATGGCTGGCCGCGTCGCTGATCATTCTCGGCGTCGCGACGGCGGTTTACATCGCGTACGCCACGCACTCCGCATCCGGCCCGCGCGGCGGCAGCGCGATCGGGCTCACGTTTGGAATCATCGGTTCGGCATTCATGGTTTTTGCGGGGCTGCTGGGGGCGCGCAAGAAAGTACCGGTGTGGAGACTCGGCCGCGCGCAGGCCTGGATGCGCGGGCATTTGTGGCTGGGATTGCTGAGCCTTCCGCTGATCTGCTTTCACGCCGGGTTCCGGTTTGGCGGGGTGCTGACGTCGGTGCTGATGATTCTGCTGATCACAGTTGTGGTGAGCGGAATCTTTGGCGCGGTGTTGCAGCACTACATGCCCAGCATGGTCACCGCGCGAGTCCCGATGGAAACGATCTTCGAACAAATTGACAACATTCGCGATCAGCTCGTCGCGGAGGCGGACGGAATCGTTGACGCGATGTGCGGGCCTGCGAGCCTGGAAATACCGGCGGTGGCGGGAATCATGCCGGTCGGCGCTGCCGCTGCGGCGCCGGCGCTTTCGGCCGGGACGCTACCTCTACGGAAATTCTACAGCCGCGAGATGCGGCCGTTTCTCCGCAATGAAGTTAGGCGGTCGAGTTCGCTCGCGAGTGAGGCGAGAGCGAGAGCGATGTTCGAAGGTTTGCGAACTCTGCTTCCGGAATCTTTCCACGATACGATAAACAATCTCGAGCAGATCTGCGAGGAAGAGCGGCAGATGCGGCGGCAAATGAAGTTTCATCACTGGCTGCATGGATGGCTGATGCTGCACGTTCCGCTGTCGCTTGCGCTTCTGCTTCTCGGCTGCGCGCACGCGATCATGGCGCTGCGTTACTGAAGGATGAAATAAGGGCGGCAAACTGTGGCTCGCACCAAGCTCACAACCAAAACACTCGCGCAGCGGATCGACATGGACTACTTCAAGCGCTCGCATCCGTTCCGGCGCTTGCGCACGGTGCTCTCCGTCTTGTGTCCTCTCCTGGCGTTGGTTTGGCTCGGCTGGTACGCGCTGGGGTGCAACAATCGCGTCTATAGCAGCGGTACGATGTCGCGTTCGCACGCCGTCTTAACCGAGCAGTGCAGCGCCTGCCACGTGAAGGAAGCGGGCTCGTTCAGCGCCAAGGCGCGGGATCAGGCCTGCGAATCATGCCACGACGGCCCCATTCATCACGCCAATCAGACGTTTATTCCAAATTGTGCTTCTTGCCATCAGGAACATCGCGGCCACCTGCGCCTCGCAGCGACAGCAGACGCCAGCTGCACGCAGTGCCATGCAAACCTTCGCACGACGGAGTCTCCGACTCGTTTCGCGCACGACATCACCCGCTTCGATGGAGGGCATCCCCAATTCGCCGCGCTGCATTCCGGAAGTAGTGATCCGGGCACGATCAAGCTCAATCACGCGATCCATCTGAAGCACGACCTCAAAGGCCCCTCAAGACCGGTGCAAATGGACTGCGACGATTGCCATCGGAGCCCTGCTGCGAGCGAACGCTGGAGATTTGGATCTGTGCAACCTGCCAGCGTGCCTGCCGGCCGCGAACCGGTTCCGCCTTCCAAGAATCTGGGACGTGCATACATGTCTCCGATCGCCTACGCGAAGCATTGCGCCGCGTGCCACGGCCTGCAATTCGATCCTCGTTTCCAGGAAGGGGTGCCGCACGACACACCCGCCGTGATCCACGCATTCCTCGTCCAGAAATTTCAGCAGTACATTCCGAGCCATCCTGCGGAGCTTCGCGTGACCGCGTCGAACCGCGACCTTCCGCAGAAGCCCATACCGCCGGCCGTGCGAGTGTTCACGCCTCAGGAATGGGTGGCGTGGCGGGTGGCGGAATCGGAAGAGCTGCTTTGGCGGAAGACTTGCGCGCAATGCCACTCGCTGAGCCGGGCTCCGGCTGCGGCGCTGCCAGTGGTCGCCAAATCCAATATCACACAGCGCTGGTTTCAGCAGGCAATGTTCGACCACGATGCGCACAAATTTGTGAAATGCTCGGAATGCCACGTCAGCGCGCTCACCAGCCAGGAAACGGCCGACGTCCTGTTGCCCGGAATCCAGACGTGCGAAAAATGCCATCACGGTGGAGCGGAGTCCGCCGAATCGCGGTGCTTTGAATGCCACACGTATCACGACTGGAAAAATGAAAAGGCGGTCAAAGGGCACTTCGTTCTGTCTAGTATGGCACGGGGTAACTGAGCTCCGTTCGGCGGCAGGATGACACTCTTCGAGAAGTTGCGCGCGTTTCGCTATTTCGTCTTCATTACGTACACGCCGTCCCATTCGCCTTCCGGAGCATTTTCTGAAAATTCCAGCGCGCGTTCGAGGAACACCTGGCTGGGACCGTCATCCGGAAACTTGGCGAGTGCTTCTGCAAACTTTCCTGCGGCTTCACCCCAGTTCTGAGCCCGATAGGCCTTCATCGCCTCGTCAAAGTCTTCCAGCAGCTGCTCGTACTTCGACTTTTCCGCCGCAACGTCCATCAACTCGTAAATATTCACCGGCAGGTTCTTGCCTTTCACCCGTATTTTGTCGAGTTCGCGGCAGACGAACTGGCCTGCGACGTGCCGGTAGGTCGCTTCGCTGATGATGAGCTGCACGTGATACTGCTTCGTGATTCCCTCGAGGCGCGACGCGAGATTTACGTTGTCGCCCATCACCGTCCACGAAAGCCGGCGCGCGGAGCCCATGTTTCCCACGTTGACCAGCCCCGTATTCAGGCCGATTCCTATCGCAATCGGCGGGCGCCCCGCGCCTTTCCATTTCGCGTTCAACTTCGCGAGGCCGCGCACCATTTGGAGCGCGCAGGAGCAGCTGCGAAACGCGTGATCCGCTTGCGGATAAGGCGAACCCCAGAAAGCCATGATTGCGTCGCCGATATACTTGTCGAGCGTTCCATCGGTGGCGAAAACGGTGTCGGTCATCTGCTCGAAATATTCATTCAGCAGTTGCACGAGCTCGTCCGGCGTGAGGCCTTCGGAGATCGTCGTGAATCCGCGAATGTCGCTGAAAAGTACAGAGAGTTCCTTCTCCTCGCCGCCCGTCCGGATGTATTTTTCCGGATCCTTTTCGATCAGCTCGATCACGCCGGGCGACAGATATTGCGAGAACGTCTTGCGGATCTTCCGCTTTTCGCGCTCTTCGCGAATCATTCGCAGGCTGGTGATCGCCGCGTAGTTCGCGGCCAGCGTGCCCGCGGGAATCACAAAACTAAACCACTGCCCTTTCTGGGCGAATCCGAAGTACACAAACCATCCGAATGCAGTCAGAGTCAGCAACACCAGAATCGTCGAATAGAGCGGCGTGACGCGGCTGAAGAGGACTCCGAAGCCGATCCCGAATAAAAGAATAAATCCGACGTCGACCATTTCTTCGTTATACGTGCGTTTCAGAAAGCCTCGGCCTTTGTCTTCGCTATGGAGGAGGTTGTCGATAATGTTCGCGTGCACCTCCACTCCCATATAGACAGAGTCCTGGTTCGTGAACGGTGTGTTTCGTATGTCGCCGATTGCGAGCGCCGTCGAGCCAACCAATACGATCTTGTCTCGAAATGTTTCCGGCGGAACGGCTCCGCTGACAACATCCCACATCGAATAGTGCTGATAGGTATGATAC
>JBOGNA010000011.1:0-15629 GCA_050746925.1 Candidatus Acidiferrales bacterium | reverse complement strand
CATGATAACTGTGCTAGAGTGGCGCTCAGTTCACCGCCCGTTACCCTTTCAAGCGGGCGCAGAAACTCAATTCACAATCGGAGGCGCGACCATGTGGCTGCTCTGGACAATCCTGATCGGCATTATCGCCGGGTTCCTCGCAGGCAAGATCGTAAAGGGCCAAGGCATGGGCACGCTGATGGACCTGATCGTCGGAATCGTCGGTTCGATTCTTGGCGGCTGGATCTTCACGCTGCTCGGGCTCGCCGCTTACGGACTCGTCGGCCAGCTTGTCATGGCGACCGTCGGCGCTATCGTTTTGCTTCTGATCGTCCGCGCCATCAAGAAGTAGAGCCGGCAACGGCTCGGTACTCGCTCGATGTCCGCTTCGCTCAGCGCGGCGGCTGCGGCATCTCCGCCAGTGCATACGCGAGCACGGCCATGGCTGCGGCATTCTCCGCCAATTCGTGCGGATCGATTTTGTCCAGTGTATCCGCCGCCGTGTGGTGGTAGTTGAAATACGTCCGGTTGTCCTGCATTACTCCGAATTGCGGCACGCCCGCCGGCCCCATCGGCGCAATGTCCGTCCCCACTTCTCCGTGGCTTTCGCGCAGGATTCCGGCGCCGGTTGTTTCCAGAACTTTTCTCGCCGGTTGCAGCGACTCAATCGCTGCGGCGTTCAGCGTCGTTTCAAATCCCATCGGATGCCCGGCTCCGGAATCGCTCTCGATCGCACCAACGTGATTTGCCAGCGCGGTTTTGTAGTCCTCCGCATACGCAGTGCCGCCCCTCACGCCGTTTTCTTCGTTCATCCACGCGATCACCCGCAAGGTACGCTTCGGCTTCAGACCCAACTGCTTCCACAAAATCGCCGCTTGCATCGCGATCGCCACTCCCGCTCCGTCGTCGATTGCGCCCGTGCCCAGGTCCCACGAATCCAAATGCCCGGAGACGACCACCACTTGTTCGGGATGGTCGCTGCCCTTCCAATCGCCGATCACGTTGTAACTCACCGCGTCCGGCAGCGTCTGCGGCGTCAACACCAGGTGCATCTCCACTCGTCCCTGCCGCGCGAGGTCCGCAATCAAGTCCGCATCTTCCGCCGTCACCGCTGCCGCCGGAATTCCGGCCGGCTCGCTCGCGCCCGTGTGCGGCAGGCGGTAATCCGCATTCCCGATCGAGCGGATGAGCGACGCCACGGCGCCCTTCGCTACCGCCGCTTTCGCCCCCGCAAAGCGATAACCATATACTTGCCCGTACGCTTGGCCTGCCTGCCCTTGCGCCGCCATCCGCTTGTCGTATTTTTCGTTGTACAGCACGATTCGTCCCGCCACTTTGTCGCGTCCCAGTGCGGCAAGCTCGTCGAAGCTGTTGACGACCACCACCTCCGCCGTAATCCCTTCCGCCGGAGTTGCCGGACTCGACCCGAGCGCGGTCAGCACGATTTTCTGCGTTGTGTTCGGAGCCTGCCCCGGAAATGCCGTCAGTTCCGCGCGTTCTTCGCCGCGCACCCAGCGCGGCACCATTATTTTTTCGAGCGTAACTTCCATCCCCAGCCGCCGCAGCTCGTCCACCACGTACTGCACCGCTTGCTCCGCCTGCGCCGAGCCCGAAAGCCGCGGCCCAATGTTCTCGCTCAAATGCGCCACCTGCCGCCACGCATAATCGCTCGCGAGCGCCGCATCCCGCAGCTTCTCCATGTTTGAAATGGTTTCCGGCGCCCACACCACCGGCTTCTGCGCGAGTTGTTCCTTCCGCGTCTGCGCCTGCAAAGGCTGCCCCGCGGCAGCCACCAGAAAGATCGCCGCCGCGATCACCAGCATCGCCGTGTTCGCCAAGCTCCTCATCTGAGTTCGCCCATCTCGCAAGACTCTCCTCCGCAGTGCTTCCGTATTTGACGTTGTAGCGGCGACCTTCAGGTCGGCCGATTTTTCTTGCAGCTCCATAACCGGTGAATCAGTCTATCCGCATTCCCGAATATCCAGTCGGGGCACGGCATGCCGTGCCCTCTCGCCCCCAGGCAAACCGCCGCACATATTTCACGCCCGCCCGTATTCCTCCCGCCTTGCAAAATCCCGCCGTTCTGCATACGCTCAAACGTCCATGCCGAAACCCGAATCCCGCTCCATCACCATCGGAATCACCGGCGCTAGCGGCGCCGCCTACGCGCAAACGATCCTGCGCCTGTTGGACGCCGACCGCCGCGTCTCCCAAATCTACCTCGTCACCACCGAAGCCGGCCTTCGCCTGCTCTCCACCGAACTCGGAATCGTCGCTGCCGATGCCAGGAAACTCCCCGCGCTCCTCACCGGTACGGCCGCAAAGAAAATCGAATACCTCCCGAACAAGGACATCGGCGCCAGCATCGCCTCCGGCAGCTCGATCATGGACGCCATGGCTATCATTCCCTGCTCCGCCGGCGCGCTCGGCGCCATCGCATCGGGAATCGCCAACGATCTCCTCACCCGCGCCGCCGACGTCTGCCTGAAAGAGCGCCGCCCGCTCATCCTCTGCCTGCGCGAAACGCCTCTCAACCGCATTCACCTTGAAAACATGCTCCGCGTCCACGACGCAGGTGCCACCGTAATGCCCGCCATGCCCGCCTTCTACTACGCCCCGAAGAAAATCGACGACCTCGTCGAACAATTCGCTTGCCGCGTGCTCGCCCAACTCGGCCTCCCCCAAGAAAAGCAATACCGTTGGAAAGGCACCAAGCCGTAGCGCCTCGTCCCCAGTAGGAGCGAGTTTGAGACGCGTCATCCGCGTTCCACTCGACTAGCTGTCATCCCGACCGAAGTGGAGGGATCTCTCTTCGTTTCGAGCATATGAAACCGCAACCGCCCCCGAAAATCCTCAGACCAACAACCGTTTGCACTCCTCTCCGCCCCCACCTAAAATGTAAGTGTGCCCCCCCAAAAAGGCCGCCTGCGCACCGTGCTCGAAATGATCAAATTCGAGCACTCCGTTTTCGCGCTGCCGTTTGCGCTTGTCGGCGCGCTTCTCGCTGCCCGCGACGCTGGACGTTTCCCCTCGCTGTGGCAAATTTTCTGGATCGTTGTTGCGATGGTTGGCGCCCGCTCCGCCGCCATGACGATGAATCGCATCGCCGACCTCGAATACGACCGTCGCAATCCGCGCACCGCCATGCGTGCGCTGCCCACCGGCGAGCTTTCCGTCGGCTTCGCCTGGGCATTCACGCTCGCGGCTTCGGCGCTTCTGGTAATCGCCGCCTGGCAGTTGAATCCGCTGGCCCTGAAACTTTCTCCCGTCGCGCTCGCGGTCCTGTTCTTTTATTCCTACACGAAGCGATTCACCACCTGGGCGCACTTCGTGCTCGGCTTCTGCCTCGGCATGTCGCCCGCCGCGGCATGGATCGCGATTCGCGGTTCGCTCGACTGGCGCATGCTGATACTCTGCGCCGCCGTCACGCTCTGGGTCGGCGGCTTCGACGTGCTCTACGCCTGCCAGGACATCGACTTCGACAAAACGGCCGGGCTCTATTCGATTCCGAAAAAATTCGGAGTCGCCGGCGCGCTGCTAGTGGCGCGCGCGATGCACATCGTGATGGTGAGCCTGCTTGCATGGCTCGCGTGGAGTTTTCATCTCGGCTGGCCGGCGTGGATGGGAATTGCGGTGGTCGCCGGACTGCTCTGCTACGAGCATTCGCTCGTGAAACCCGACGATCTCAGCAAAATCAATGCTGCGTTTTTCACCGTGAATGGCTATATTAGTTTGCTGTTCCTTTTGTTCTGGGGCGCTGCGGCTGTGGTGATGCCGCGCTGAAAAGTCCACATGCAGCTCACAGGCGAACTGAAAATTACGGATGCCCGGCTCGAGCCGGTGGCGGCCAAGGTCCTCGCCGGCGAGCGCCTTTCCGCCGAGGACGGCCTGGCCCTTTACCAGTCGCACGATTTGCTCGGGCTGGGCTGGCTCGCCAATTACGTTCGCGAGAAAAAGCACGGCAACATCTGCTATTACAACGTCAATCGGCATATCAATCCGACCAACGTCTGCGTGGCGCACTGCCGCTTGTGCGCCTTCGGCCGCTCGCCCGAAGCGCCCGGCGCCTACACCTTCGCGCTCGATGAAATCTATAAGCGCGCCGCCGAAGGAGTGGCCGAAGGCGCCACCGAATTCCACATCGTCGGCGGACTGCATCCCGACCTGCCGTTTGAGTATTACCTGGAGCTGATTCGCGGCTTGAAGCAGCACTTTCCCGAAGTTCACCTCAAAGCGTTCACGATGGTCGAGGTGGGCTACTACGCGCGCATCTCCAAGCTTTCGATTCGCGACACGCTTCTCGCGATGAAAAACGCCGGCGTCGATTCCCTGCCCGGCGGCGGCGCGGAAATTTTCCATCCGCGCGTTCGCAAGATCATCTGCGACCACAAAGTGAGCGGCCAGATGTGGCTGCAGATCGCGCGCACCGCCCACGAAATCGGCCTGCCCTCAAACGCCACCATGCTTTACGGTCACATCGAGACGGCCGAAGAGCGAGTCGATCATCTGCTCCAGCTTCGCGATTCGCAGGACAAAACGCACGGCTTCGTCACGTTCATTCCGCTCGCGTTCCATCCAGCGAACACCGCCCTCTCGCATCTGCCCGGGCCGACGGGCATCGACGACCTGAAAATGATCGCCGTATCGCGATTGATGCTCGATAATTTCGACCACATCAAGGCCTACTGGGTGATGCTGACGCCGCGCATCGCGCAGGTGGCGCTGCGATTCGGCGCGGACGATCTGGATGGCACCGTCGTGGAGGAAAAAATCTATCACGACGCAGGCGCCACCACGCCCGAACACCTCACGCGTTCCGAACTCGAACGCCTGATCCGCGCTGCCGGCCGCGTCCCCGTCGAACGCGATACGCGTTATAATCCCGTCGATCGCGCGAAAAGACCCTTCCCGCCAACCGCGGGCGCCAACCGCCGGTCCTCCGACGGATTCATTCCGGAGACATCCCTCACGCTGAACGTCTAGCGCGCGGTCCAGGCCATGAAAAAACGCCTGCGCCTCGGCCGCTGGGTAGGGAAACGCGAAAAGCCCGTTCCCATTGCAAAAAAAGAAGCTCCGCCTCCCGCACGCGATGTGGAGGAATCACGCCAGCACGAAGCGCGCCTCGAAGCGCTGATCAACTCCATCGACCAGGTCGTTTTTGAGCTCGACGCCGATGGAATCTACCTCAACATTTGGACGACCGACGACCAACTCCTCTATCGCCCGCGCCAGGAACTTCTCGGCAAGCGCTCGGAAGACATCTTCGACCCGGATTTCTTCGGTTCCTCGCACGAACTGTTCAAGCGAGTGATCGCAACCGGCAAAGGCGAAGACTTCGAGTATTCGCTCGATTTCGAAGCGGGCAAGCGATGGTTTCTCGCCCGCGTGAATCGCATCCGCTATCCCGACGGCAATGGCACGGTCTGCATGGCCGTTCGCGAAATCACCGATCGGAAGCGGGCTGAAGAAAACCTGCGAGTCTCGGAGGAAAAGTTTTCGAAGGCTTTCCGCTCCGGGCCCGACGCGATCGTGATCAGCACGCTGGCCGAAGGCCGCATTCTCGACGTAAATGAGAATTTTCAACGGCTCACCGGATTTTCGCGCGATGAAGCGATCGGTCAGACCTCTCTCAATATGGGAATGTGGGTAAATCCGAAAGACCGCGATCAGATGATTGCGATACTGAAGCGCGAGGGAGAAGTGCGGGATCTGGAGATTCGCTTCTCAGTGAAGTCGGGAGGCTTGCGCACGTTTTTGATGTCGGCCGACACAATCGAGCTCAATGGCGCGACGTGCCTGATTGCGATTCTCCGCGACGTTACCGAACGGAAGGCCCTCGAAGAGCAGTTGCTGCAGGCGCAGAAGATGGAAGCTGTGGGGCGCCTGGCGGGCGGCGTGGCGCATGACTTCAACAACCTGCTCGTCGGAATCCTAGGCTACAGCGAACTGCTCAAGAAAAAGCTTCCGGCCGGCGACGGGAATCTGCAGCGCATGACGGAAGAGATCAATGCCGCGGCCATGCGGGCGCGCGATCTCACGTCGCGCCTGCTCGCCATGAGCCGCCGCCAGGTGCTCCAACCGAGAGTCATCGATTTCAACTCGCTCGTGCGCCAGGCGGAAAGGCTTTTGCGCCCGATCATCGGCGAGGATATTAAGGTGGTGATGCGCCTCGAGCACTCGGCGGGATCGGTGAAGGCCGACCCGGCCCAACTCGAACAAGTGGTCCTGAATCTCGCGTTGAACGCGCGCGACGCCATGCCGCAAGGCGGCACGCTGGCTCTGGAAACCTGCTCGATGGACGTGACCGGTGCGCTCGCCCGCCAGCATCCCGGCTTGATCCCGGGGAAATATGTGCGCTTGCGAGTGGTAGACACGGGCCGCGGAATGAGCCCGGAAGTAATCGCCAGAATTTTTGAGCCTTTCTTCACAACGAAGCAGGCCGGCGTAGGCGGCGGGCTCGGCCTCTCAACCGTGTACGGAATCGTGAAGCAGAGCGGCGGTTGCGTCACGGTCGAGAGCGAACCTGGGAAAGGCGCCGCGTTCGGAATTTATCTTCCGCAGGCTTCCGAGATGCCGGAAAAGCGCCCGTCGCCTGCGCCTGCTGCCCTGCCCATCGCGGGATGGGGAACGGTCTTGCTGGTCGAAGACGAGCCGGTGGTGCTGCGGCTGGCGCGCGAGGTGCTCGCCGAAAGCGGCTACCGCGTGCTCAGCGCATCGAGCGGCGCCGAGGCGCTCCGCGTCGCCGTAGAAGAAGCGGACGCGATTCACTTGCTGATCACGGATGTGGTGATGCCGGAGATGAGCGGACCCGAACTGACAGACCGCTTGCGCAAATCGCGGCCTGCGATACGCGTGCTCTATATGTCGGGCTATTCAGATGATGAGGTGCTGTGCCGGAAGGGCCTGCCTGAAAACTCCGCGTTTCTTCAGAAGCCGTTCACTCCGCAGCAGTTTCTCGAAAAGGCGCGCGCTACACTCGGCGCGAAACCCAGGCAAAACCGCGCCTGAATCATTCCCCGCTTTGAGCGCCCGCTCGATGAAAAATTTTATTCGGTCGGATGTTCCTGCACGCCGAGGACCTGCACTTGAATCGAGCGGTCGCGAGGACCGTCGAGCTCCGCAAGGATGATGGATTGCCAGTAGCCCAGCGCAAGCTCGCCGTCGCGCACGGGCACCGACAGCGTGTGGCCCAGCACCATCGCGCGAAGATGCGAATCCGCGTTCTGGCGGTTGCATTCCGAGAGCTTGGGATCGTTGTGCCGCCAGTAGTCGATGCGGCCAACGAGCCGCTCGAGAAACGATTTGATATCGTCGAGCAGCGCCTGCTGAAACTCGTTGATAAAAATTGCCGTCGTCGTATGAAGCGACTGCACGAGCACGAAACCCGCCTTGAGTCCGTGCTTGTGGACCACTTCGTTCAGGTCTTTGGTGATGTTGATGAGTTCGAGCCGCTCGCGCGTCTTGTAACAGATCGTTTCCAGATACATCTGGATAGCCGCCGCCTTCGGGCGCACTTCCGGTATCGGTAAAATCTTCTTGGCCGGCGCGGTTTTCATGCTCAGGATTCCTTGTTTGCTCTTGATGACAGGCACATAAATTGGATGCTCGAAAGCCGTTCGAGTTGCATTGCGGGCATTATAGCGGCGTGTTCGAAGGCCCGTCCATCGCTAAGATTCTTTTTAGGATTGCAAGCGACAACCCTGTAGCGCTTTCGCGGTGCGATGACGGCTCGATCAGGCAAATAGCCTCTCAAATCGGCTCGGATTCAAGCATGCGGATGCGCTTTGTCATACACATTCATGAGCTGCTGAATGCTGGCCTGTGTGTAACGCTGCGTCGTCGAAAGGGAAACATGCCCCAGCAACTCTTGGATCGCGCGCAGATCCGCCCCGTCCGCCAGCAAGTGCGTAGCAAACGCGTGCCGCAGCGCATGCGGATGCAAATCCCAGTTGACATTCGCGAGCCGCGAATATTTTTCGACGATCTTCCGCACCGAACGAGTCCCCAGCCGCCGCGCGTAATGATTTAGAAACACTACTTCCACTTCCGGCTTTCCGTCCGGGCGATTCAGAATTTCCTCCCGCACCGGCCAGTAGGCTTCGAGCGCCGCCTGGGCGCTGTTGCCGTAAGGAACCACGCGCTCTTTGCGGCCTTTGCCGAGCACTCGCAGCATCTGCCCGCGCCGGTCGATATCACCGAGATTTAAGCCCACCAGCTCACTCACGCGCAATCCCGACGCGTACAGCAATTCGAGCAGCGCGCGATCGCGCTTCACCATCAACTTTGACTCTTCCGCCCAGCGCGCCTGCAGCCGGCGTTTGCGTTTCGTAGCGTAGGGCGGTGCGGTCAGAATATTGTCAAGGAATCCGTTCATCTCTTCCGCGGTAATCACGCGCGGCACGCGCTTAGGAAGCTTCGGCGTGCTGACGAGCCGCGCGGGATTCTGCTTCACGTAGCCTTCGCGCACGCAGAACTTGAAAAACGTCCGCAGTGCAGCCAGCTTTCGCGCCACCGACGACTTCGCATTGTGCCGATCGTAATTCCAGCCGACGAACTCGCGGATCACCCGGTGATCGATATGAGCGAGCGGCATAATTTTTTCGCCTGGCGGCGTCAGGAACATCTCGAACTGCTGCAAATCGCGGCGATATTCGCGAATCGTGTTCGGCGAGGCATTCCGCTCGTAGCGGAGGTAATCAACAAATTTGTCGATTAATTGTTTCATGGAGATCTATGCAGTCCGCACAGCGCGTAACAATCAGCTGCCGCTAGTTCGAGAGCGCACCGGACGGCACCGGCGCTGGCGCCACAGGTGCAGACACGGGCGAGCTCGGCCCCAATGATTCCAGCGGCGGAAGCGGAGCTTCGATTTCCCAGTCGCAACCTTCCTTGATGCACGAGCGGAAATTTCCCTGCTTCGTGCGCTTCTCGACGACGAACGCCGCGCCGCATTTCGGGCACGGCTCGTTGATCGGCTCGTGCGGAGTCGTAAAGTCGCAATCCGGGTATCGGCTGCAGCCGTAGAAAATCCGGCCGGCCCCGCGTCCGCGCGCCGTGCCACGCCGAACGAATTCTCCCTCGCTGCACTTCGGGCATTTGATCCCGAGAGTGATCGGCCGCGTGTACTTGCACTTCGGATATTTCTCGCAGCCGATGAACTCGCCAAAGCGTCCGTGCCGCCGCAAAAGCTGGCTGTCGCACGTCGGGCACTTCTCATCGAGGGGAACATCCGGCTGCCGCGCTTTCTGCGTCCCCTGCACCAGCCGCCGCGTCGTTTTGCAATCCGGGTAGCCCGTGCAAGCGAGGAACGTGCCGAAGCGGCCGCGCTTGATGATCATTTCCTTGCCACAATTGTCGCAATACTGCGTCGTTACCTCAGGGTCGTTCTGTTCGCTCGCGACGTCCGCCATGTCACGAATGAAATCGCACTCGGGATACCGGGAGCAGCCGAGGAAAAATCCGTGGCGGCTGATCCGCTCCAGCAGTTCGCCGTGGCCGCACTTTTCGCACTTCTCGCCCGTGGGAATGCCGGCTTTGTACGAGTCCATGTGATCGGCGGCTTTTTCGAGATCCACTTCGAAGCGGTCCCAGAATTCCTTTACCGCCGTGCGCCACCCCAGCTTGCCCTCTTCGATTTCGTCGAGCTCTTCTTCGAGGCGCGCCGTGAAACCAACGTCAAAAATATCTTCAAACGCTTTCACCAGCAGCCCGCTCACTCGCTCGCCCAGCAGCGTCGGCGTAAATCGCCCCTGATCCTTATTCACGTACTCGCGCTCCACGATCGTCGAAATAATCGCCGCATACGTGGACGGCCGGCCGATGCCCTTTTCTTCGAGCTCCTTCACCAAAGTCGCTTCGGTATATCGCGGCGGCGGCTCGGTGAAATGCTGATCGGGGCGGATCGTTTCCAGTCTTAGCGGATCGCCCTCGCTCACTTGCGGCAGCCGGTTGCCGACGGCATCTGCTTCGTCTTCCTTCTCTTCTTCGTCTTTCACAGCCTGGTAGGCCGCCAGGTAGCCGTCGAACTTCTGTACCGATCCGGTCGCGCGGAACGTGTAGCCGCTGGCGTCCACATCGATCGTAGTCTGATCGAATACCGCCGGCACCATTTGCGAGGCGACGAAGCGCTGCCAGATCATCTGGTAGAGCTTGAACATCGACTCGTCGAGGTAAGGCTTTACGCTTTCCGGCGTTCGCGTAACCTCTGTGGGACGAATCGCTTCGTGCGCTTCCTGTGCATCCTTCTTCGATTTGAAAAAGTTCGGCTTCTCGGGCACATACTTGTCGCCATAGGCCGAGCCAATGTGGCCGCGCACCTGAGCGATGGCGTCGTCCGACACGCGCACCGAATCGGTACGCATATATGTGATCAGCGCCACTGAGCCTTCGTTGCCGAGTTCAACGCCTTCATACAAACGCTGCGCCAGCATCATCGTGCGCTTGGCAGTAAATCGCAGACGGTTGTAACCGGCCTGCTGCAGCTTCGAAGTGGTGAACGGCGGAGGCGCGAATCGTCGCTTTTCTTTCTGCGCGACGCTCGCAACCTGCCACGCCGACTTCTCGACAATCGCGAGAATCCGCTGTGCCTCTGCCTCGTCCGGAATTTCAAGATCTTCGCCCTTGTACTTGATGAGCTTCGCTTCAAACGCAGGCGGCTCGCCCGCAGCCAGCAGCGCATGCATCGTCCAGTATTCTTTGGGGACGAAAGCGCGAATCTCCTGCTCGCGCTCCACGATCAATCGCAGGGCCACCGTCTGCACGCGCCCGGCGGAAAGCCCGCGCCGCACTTTGTCCCAGAGCAGCGGCGAAACCTTGTAGCCCACCAGCCGGTCGAGCACCCGCCGCGCCTGTTGCGCATCGACGAGATTTTCATTCACCTGCGAAGGATGTTCGAACGCAGCGCGTATCGCCTTAGGCGTAATCTCGTTGAACATTACGCGGAAAATCTTGGACGCGGACGTCGCGGCAGGCTCGGTCTTCGGAGGCGCTACAACCAATTTCGCGATCTCTTTTGAGCTGACCTTGGCGCTCGTCTTTGCGTTAGCCTTCACACCCGGCTTCGCGCCGCCCTTCCCTTCTGGCGCGCTTTCCGCTTTCGCGTTCCTCGGTGCTTTTTTCCTGCCAAACCTTCCCCTACCGTTGCCGTTCTCTTCCTCGGGCGGTGGCGGCGTGTACGGCTTGCTCAGGACAGTCGCGAGATGGGCGCAAATCGCTTCGCCTTCACGATCCGGGTCGCCTGCGAGGTAAACGGCATCGGCCGTTTTCGCCGCTCGGCGCAGTTCGTTGATCACTTTTACTTTGCCGGGAATGACTCCGTACGTGGGTTCGAAGATATTTGCGGCAGTGACGACAATCGGTTTCGGCGCCTTCTTCTCCGGAACCGCCTTTTTCCCCTTGCCTTTGGCTTTGCGTTTCTTCTTCTTGTTGCCGTTTTGCCCGCCGGGCAGAAGTATGCCGATCGTTTTCGTGGGGAGGTCCATCACGTGGCCGTAGGAGGCCTTCACGGAGTAGCCCTTCCCCAAATATTTTTCGATCGTCTTCGCCTTCGCGGGCGATTCAACGATTACGAGTGAACGTGCCATCTTTTCGTTTCTTCCCTTAAGTTCCCGTTACCACTACAGACGCTAGCACACCGGCTCACCGGAATGCCGTACCATCCTACCTGCTGTCCCTTGGAAGATTACAAGAGGACTTTCAGGAATTGCTTCCCAGGTAACTGACGTACCACGCCTTTGAGCTCCAGGTCAAATAGCGTCGCCAGCACTTCCGACGAACTCAGCCCGGAAAGCTCCAAAACTTCGTCGATATGCCGCGCCTCGTCGACGCCCAATAATGCATACAGCGTGCGCTCGGTCGGCTGAAAACTTTCATCCAGCAGCGCCGCGCGTTCCTCCGCCGGCACCGATTCCACCGGCACCAGCTCCGCTCGGACCGGCGTGGGAAGCTCTTCGATCACGTCTTCCCAGCTCGTGACGAGCTTGGCTCCCTGCTTGATCAGCTGATTGGGTCCGAAGCTGGAGGGCTGCGTTGCGTTGCCCGGCACGCCAAACACTTCCCGGCCAAATTCCATCGCCAGGCGCGCCGTGATCAAGGACCCGGAGTACTGCGCGCCTTCCACCACCACGACCCCCAGCGACATGCCGGCAATAATTCGATTGCGAATCGGGAAATTCTGCGGCGCCGGAAAGGTTCCCATCGGAAACTCGGTGATGATTGCCCCGCGCGTTCCTATGTCGGAGAAAATCTTCTTGTTCTCCTTGGGATAGACCACGTCGATACCGCAACCCAGCACTCCGATCGTCGCTCCGTGCGGAGCGCTAAGCGCCCCTTTGTGCGCGCTGGAATCGATTCCGCGCGCAAGGCCGCTCGTGATCACCACACCGCGTTCGGCTAGATCCCGCGCGAGCCGTTCTGCCATTTGATTCCCGTAAGGGGTCGGACGACGCGAACCTACAATCGAGATCAGATGCTTGCTCAGAAGCCCAACGTTTCCAAGCACATAGAGAAGCGGCGGCGGATCGTAAATCTCGCGCAGGCGTTCCGGGTACTCCGGTTCGTCCCACGTGAGCAGCTTTACGCCTGCCGCCTGCGCCGCTGCTAATTCCTTCGCCGCATCGCTCAACGGACCCCGCGAATGAATCGCCTGCGCCACGGCGGCGGGTAGATGCTGGGCTTCCAGCTCCGTAAGTGACGCGTTGAAAATGGCTTGCGGGCTGCCCAGCTCGCGCAGCAGCTTCCCCGCCATGCGCGCGCCGAGCCCAGGCGTCAACGCCAGCGCCAACCATCCCAAGTATTGGTCGGATTCCATCAAGTAAGGAAGGCTCTCGGCGCGAGGTTACGCAGTCGGCGGCGGGCATGTCAAGCGAGCTAATGTCAGTATTTATACGCACTTAACCGCTAGCCGCTTCGGTAAGCCCAGGTCCCAGTCCCGCCTGCACCTAAGAGTTTCCAACGCCGGGCATCAGACCGGTAGCAGTTGCTGACTTGGATTTTTGCCGTTGCCTTCGTAGCGCCGTGCTTCAGACCGGCAGGGGTTGACGTAGCAGTATTCGCGTCCGCATCGACTCCCAGCGCTCGTCCCACCTCGATTTCACTCGCTCTGTTCCGGTCGATCGGCAGAATTCAAGGCGAGCAGCTTGGAATTTCGATCCCTCCTCGTTCGTATCCGCCGTTCGCCGAAGCGATCAGCCGCCCCCCACGATACGTCGCACAAACCTTTGCAAAATTTTTCGCATCCTGCCCGGGATCAGCGTTGAGCAGGACGAAATCGGCATCCATCCCCGGAGCGATGCGACCGCGCTTGTCCGCCTCACCGAATCGATCGGCAGGCGCCGTGGTAAGCGACGCAAGAATCTGCATCGGCGTCATCCCCGCGCGCGCCATCGCGGCGTACTCCTCGGTCGTATCGTAGTCGGTCATGTACCCGACGTCTGTTCCGAACAGAATTTGCCCGCCTGCCGCGGCGTACGCCGTCAAATTCTGCGCGGCTCGCGATTGAAATTTCAATTGGCCTTCCGGGGACGCGCCCGACTTTGCGGCCTCGAATTTCCAAAGCTTCAGCGTCGGGATCAGCGACATCTTCTGCCGCTTCATCTGCGCAATCATTTGTTCGCTCCAAGCGCCAGCCACCGAAGTCGTGTGCGCCAGCACATCTACCTGCGAGTCAATCGCCACCATTGCGCCTTCAATGTTCGACGGGTGCGCGAACACCAGCCGATTGTGCCGGTGCGCTTCCGCCACGGCGGCGGCGGCAATCGGCCCCGGCATCGCCTTCACCTGCCCCGGCTCAATCAGCGAACCGGTGAATAGCTTGATCACGTCCGCTCCGCCGGCAATTTCGCGCTGCACGATCTGCACCGCTTCTTCCGGCGTCGCCGGTTGCGGCAGCATCTTCAGGACTTCGGGCGGCAGAGCCTCCCGCAGATAAAAGGGCGCGCCATTCGGCGGATACAGGCCGCCGCCTGCGGTCAAAATCCGCGGCCCGGCAACTTCGCCCGCTTCAACGCGCTTGCGAATCGCCACCGTGTTCTCAAGGTAGGAGCCGAGATCAACCGCGGCGGTGAATCCGTACCGGCCAAGCATCTCCTCGAGTTGTTTCGCTAATTTGCCGGGAGCCAATCTCTCAGCATCATTCCATTTCGCCTCAGTAAAATGAACGTGGCTGTTCTGAAACCCGGCCGTAATCACTTCATTCTTGAACGTAATTCGCGTCACGTGTTCGGGAATCGGGACCGCGCCGCTCTTGCCGACGGCTACAATCTTCCCCCCGTCTATCACAATCGTGCCGTCCAGAATCGGAGGATCGGTCGGCGACGTGTAGACCTTCGCGCCCACGAATGCCGTGACCTGCTCGGTATCCGCCGTTGCCGTCACAGTTCGCACGCGCGCAGTCGCACCCAAAAGAACCAGCAAGAGAACGAGCGTCTTCGCGAATCTTCGTCGATTCATCGACTTCTCCTCATTGCGTGAAGCTTCGATTATCCGCCAGCGGTTAATGCTGTCTCAGGTTCGAAATCAAAACCCGAAACGCCGCTGTCGCCGACCGCGAAGAAGGTAACACCAACAACCGGTTGCACGCGCCGTCGCGCTCTGCTACCGTCGCCGTCGGATGATCGTAGTTAGAGTCCCCCTTAAATCACTGAAGCCATGACTCCGAAACGGTTTCGAATCTACCGTAGCCGGCGATCAGGCCCCTGTATCCGAACCTCGCGACACCAAGACAAAATGTGGTGCAATCCGCGCCGGATCTTCTCAACAGCTTCGAGTCTGCTCCTCTGCGCTCTCATCGCCATTCTAGCCGCTCCGGCCGAGACGTTCGCGCAATCCAGCACCGACGCCCAAGGGCCCGAAGGCGTTTGGCGGGGCACGCTCGGCGCCGGCGCCAACACCCTGCATCTGTTCCTCACACTCACGAAATCCGGCGGGGGTTATACCGGCCAGCTCAACAGCGTCGATCAGGGCGCAAATCTTACCGTCGAGAATGGGACGCTGAATGGCGACGCGGTTCGCTTCGAAGTTCCGCGCGTCGGCGGCGTGTACGAAGGCACCCTCAACAAAACACAAACCGAGATCACTGGCACGTGGACGCAAACGGGCGTGCCTTCCCAGCCGCTCACTTGGAAGCGCGGCGCACCCAGCGCCGAGCCTCCGCCCGCAGCGAAGCCGGCAACCGTCCACACTCAGAAACCGGGAGCCGCTCCGCTCGATATCGTGGTCCCGATCGCGCCGCAGGCTTTCAAAGCCGACGGCAAATGGCACGTCGTGTACGAACTGCACGTGACGAATCTCGGCAAATCGGATTGCCTGCTGACGCGCCTCGATGTGATGAACGGCGACGCGGATGCGAAGCCGATCGCAAGTTTTGCCGGCGCCGATCTTGATGGAATGATTGTTCGCACCGGGCAGGAAGTGAAGGAAAAGGCGAAAATCGCTCCCGGCGCGTTTGCGATCGTCTATTTGTGGATCACCGCGGACAGTCTCAACGATGTGCCGGCGAAAATCAGCCATCGCATCGTGATGAAAATCGGCGACTACCCGGAAGGCATCACCATGGACGGCGTTCCTGTTCCCATCGACCGCAAACCGGTAGTCGTGATCAGCTCGCCGTTGCGCGGCGACGATTGGGTGGCCGGCAACGGGCCGTCGAACAC
>JBOGNA010000010.1:0-21017 GCA_050746925.1 Candidatus Acidiferrales bacterium | reverse complement strand
TGAGGAGGCTGAGGACGCCGCGTGTGCGCGATCGACGGTGCTAGTAGCGCTGCCAACATTCCGATTGCAATGAGCGGACTTCGCATCGCAGCCCCTTAGCTCCCAGGCTTTTTCACGTCAGTATGCCCCGGCTGTTTCGGGAATAGCTGCTGAATCAGATGGCGATCCATTTCGTCGAGTTGGCCGCGAATCCCCTGGAAGGGCGTGCGGTCGTCGGCCGAAAGCCCCACGATAATCGAATCCATTCGACGGAGCGATTCGCGAAGGGAAATCTGAAGCTCCTTGAAACCCTTGGGGTGCTTTTCGGGATCGGCGATTTTGGCGCTGAGCGCTTTTTCGACAGACTGAGCCTCGCCGAGATACTCCTTCAGGATTTCGAGAGATTGCGGAATCTTGTCGTCCGCCAGAGCGCGCTGGGCGTCCTTGAATTCCGAATCGCCGAGCGAGACGAGAATCCTGGCCTTATGCACGGGATCCCCTTCTCGCGTAAACCGCGCGCGCCACTGCTCGGTGGTGTGAAGTTCCTGCGCTGCGACGGGCCCAAAAAGGACGGCCAGAGCAAGCAGCAACGCCGAAAATTGAGTGGGCGTGGACACGGCGCTACTTTTTCTTCTCCTTGAGCTCGCGAGTGAGGAAACGGACGCGCGCGGTGGCCGAAAAGTACATGTCGTTGTTCTCGTCCTTGTTCAGCTGCAGAAACTTCTGGTACGCGTCGAGCGCTGGGGCCGCTTGGCCTAGTCTATCGTAACAGGTGGCGCGGATGAAGACCGTCCCTGGGGGGAGTTCTTCGCGCTGGGAGAGAAGATCGAGCGCCTTGAGAGCCGCTTCGTAATTCTTGCCGAGATATTCCGCCGCGACGATTTCGCCCAGAACGTCGTTCGACCTTGGATCCAGCTTGAATGCGACGAGAAGTTCCCGCACAGCATCCGAATAGGATCGTTTTTCAAGATACAGATGGCCGAGGCGCGCCGAAATGTCCGGGTCCTCTGGGGCGAGCGCGGCAGCCTTTTGCAGGACGGGTATCGCATCGTCATAGCGCTTCATCTTGAACAAAATCTGCGAGCGAAGCTTCAGCGCGGAAAGAGTTTCCGGACCTGCTGCGGCAGCGCGGTCCAGCTCGGCGAGAGCTTCGTCGTTTTTGTCCATGTCTGTCAAAGCCAGCGCTCGAGAGACGCGAGCACCGGAATCGTTGGGCTGTGTTTCGAGGTATTTCGCGAGTTCGGCCGCCGCGGCGTCGTACTTTTTTTGCGCCATGAGGGTTTGCGAAAGGCCGAGGTACGCCTGGTCGTTTGCGTCGTTTGCAGCGATCGCCACGCGAAACTCCGTTTCGGCTTCGGCGAGCTGGCTGGTTGTGAGCAAAGCACGTCCGAGCGCGAAGTGGGCGTCGGAATCCTTCTCATCGAGCTTGACGGCCGCCCGGTACTCTTCGATTGCTTGCGGAAGCTTATCGGATCGTTCATAAGCCCAGCCCAGCAGAAACCTTGGCTTCGCATGATCGGGAACCAGCTCAATGGCTTTTTGAAACGCAGCGATCGCTGCGTTCAAGTCGGAATCCATCAAGGTGATACCCAGATTGACGTAGGCGGCATCGAGCTTGGGATCGAGCGCAATCGCTTTTTCGTATTCGGTTGTTGCGTCGGCGGTTTGTTTCAGGCTTGCGTATGCGTTTCCCAAATCAAAATGCGCGCTTGCGTCATTCGGCCTTTTCGCGAGGTACTCTTTGTAGGATTGAACCGCTTCGGTGAAGTTGTCGTGATCCACGGCAGCGCGCGCCGCGACGAGCGATGGATCGGGCGTATCATCGGGGACGCGGACGCGCGTTCTCGAAGTGGTTTGAGCGGAAGCGATATGCGCGGTGGCGAAGAATAGAGAGAGCAGTGCGAGGGCCAGATGTGAAACGCATCTTGCGGGGAAGGGGACGGGTGGCGTCATGGCGTCGAGGGTGTGTGCGCCGAGCCATTCGGCTTGGCGGGAGCAGACGTGGCTCCGTTGTGCGCACCGTTGCCGTTGCGTCCGTTGAGCACACGCGCGAGAAAAGTTCCCGTGTGCGATCGCGAATTGCGCGCCACCTGCTCGGGAGTTCCTGCGGCCACCACGCGCCCTCCCTCGTCGCCGCCCTCGGGCCCGAGATCGATCATCCAGTCGGCGGATTTCATGACGTCGAGATTGTGCTCGATGATCAGCACGGAAGCGCCGCCTTCGATGAGCTTGCGAAAAGAGGTGAGGAGCTTCTGGATATCATCGAAGTGAAGCCCGGTGGTCGGCTCGTCGAATATATATAGAATCCCGGCATTTTCCTGCCGCGTAAGATGCGCGGCAAGTTTCAAGCGTTGCGCTTCGCCTCCGCTTAACGTGGTGCCGGATTGTCCGAGACGCAAATAACCGAGGCCCACTTCATCGAGCACGCGCAGCTTGGTGGTGACTTTCGGATGCGCGGCAAAAAATCCGAGCGCTTCGCGCGCGGTCATCTGCAGCACTTGGTGGATGTTCTTTTCCTTGTACTGCACTTCGAGCACGCTGCTCTTGTAGCGCGTTCCGCGGCACTCTTCGCACACGAGCTCCACATCGGCGAGGAAACGCATCTCGACCGTGACGGTCCCATCGCCCTGGCAGGCCTCGCACCTGCCGCCGGGAATATTGAATGAAAAATGGCCGGACGTAAGCCCACGCTTCTTGCCTTCCGGCGTCGTAGCGAAGATTTCGCGGATTGCGTCGAACGCTTTCAAGTACGTGGCAGGATTCGAGCGTGGAGTTCGCCCAATCGGCGATTGGTCCACCATTTCGATGGCCGTGAGCGCGGCGTCGCCTTCGAGCCGATCGCAGAATTCGCGCCAGTTTCCTCCGGTGCGCTTCGCCTGCAGCGCCTTGTAGAGCACATCATAGACGAGCGTCGATTTTCCCGAGCCGCTCACGCCTGTAATCGCTACGAGAACTCCCAGCGGGATCATCACGTCAACCCCGCGGAGATTGTGGCTGTGCGCACCGGTGATTTTCAGAAACTTGCCCTGCGGTTTGCGGCGCCGCGTGGGCACGGCGATTTTGAGATCGCCGCGCAGATACCGGCCCGTCAGCGAATTCGGATCGGCGAGCATGGACTCTCGAGTTCCCGCGAACATCAGCTTGCCGCCGTGTTCGCCCGCGCCCGGACCGAGATCGAGAATATGATCGGCGGCGAGAATCGTGTCGGGATCGTGCTCGACGACGAGCAGCGTGTTGCCCAGATCGCGCAGACCTTTCAGAATTTGAATCAGGCGATCGGTGTCGCGCGGATGGAGGCCAATCGACGGTTCATCGAGCACGTAGAGCGCACCGACGAGATGCGACCCGAGCGAGGTCGCTAGTTGAATTCGCTGCGCTTCACCGCCGGAAAGCGTCGAAGTGAGGCGATCGAGCGTGAGGTAATCGAGCCCGACTTCATCGAGGAACTGCAATCGCAGCTGAATTTCTTCGAGCACCTTGTCTGCGATCGTCGATTCGGCGGGGCTGAGCACCAGCGAAGCAAAGAACGGGCGCGCTTCCTTCACGGTCATCTGGCAGACTTCGGTAATCGAGCGCCCGGCGACTTTCACGGCGCGGGCTTCGGCGCGCAGCCGCGTGCCACGGCAATCGGGGCAGAGCGCATACCCGCGATACCGGCTCAGAAAAACGCGCACGTGGAGCTTGTACTTCTTGCGCTCGAGCATCGCGAAGAAGCCCTTCACGCCCATGAATTCGGCTTTGCGATCGCCCTCGATAATCGAATCGCGCTGGGCCGCGCTCAGTTGGCGGAACGGAACGTCGACTGGAATGCCCTTGTCGCGTGCGAACGCGCGCATGTCCATAGCAAGCTGGCGGTAACGGGGCTTGGTCCAGGGCTCGATGGCCCCGTCGGCGAGCGATTTGCTTTTGTCGGGAACTACGCGATCGAAATCGAAATCGATCGTGTTGCCGAAGCCCTGGCAGCGCGGGCATGCGCCATAAGGATTGTTGAACGAGAAGAGGCGTGGCTCAGGCTCCTGGTACGGTGTGCCGCACTTTTTGCAATTGAAGCGCTCGTTGAAGACGAGGCGTTCTGGCGGCGCAGCGCCGTCGGCGCCCGCCGGCGTCGATTCCGACGGCTGATCCGCAACGAATTCCAGAATCGCTTCGCCGCGGCCTTCGCGATAGCAGATCTCGATGGAATCCATCAGGCGCGAGCGGATTTCGGGTCCGAGAACGAGCCGGTCCACCAACACGTAGGTCGGCTTCGAGAAGTCCAGATCGAGAAGATCTTCGGGCGTCGAGAATTCGAATACGCGACCGGCTTGATACAGCCGGTTGAATCCTCGCTTTTGCAAACTCACGAGCGACTGGCGAATCGCTTCGGCTCCGGGACGCGCCGGCTTCTTTGCCTTCGGTGCCTGCGGAGCTGGCTCGGGCGTCAGCTTCAATTCGTATAAGACGTAGAAGCGCCGGCCGGCAGGCAGCGCGAGAACGCGCCCGGCGATTTCGTCGAGCGTATCTTTGCGGACTTCTTCGCCACAATTCAGGCAGATGGTGTGGCCCACGCGTGCGAACAGCAGCCGCAAGTAATCGTAGATTTCCGTGGCCGTCGCCACCGTCGAGCGCGGGTTGCGCGTGGAGTTCTTCTGCCGTATCGAGATGGCCGGCGCGATTCCAGTGATCTCGTCAACGTCCGGCTTCTCGATGCGCTCGAGGAATTGCCGCGCGTACGCGGAAAGCGACTCGATGTACCGGCGCTGGCCTTCGGCGTAAAGCGTGTCAAACGCGAGGCTGGACTTTCCGGAGCCCGAGACGCCGGTGACAACCGTAATCGCGTTGTGCGGAATCGTGAAATCGAGATTTTTAAGGTTGTGCACGCGGGCGCCGCGCACGCGAATCTCTTCGATGTCGCCGGGGAGCACCGTAGGGGCCGGATCGGTTGGCTGAAGCGCCTTTGCGACAGCCGCCTTGTCTGTGGAGTTCTTCGCCATGTATGTAAACCAAAAATTATACGCCGTTGAGTCAAGCGCGGCAAATCGACGGCGGGCGGGCCGAGAGGCGCAGGTTCGACAGGCGCAACATACGGGCATATTAATGAATCGACAAATGAACTCATCCAAGACTACTGTGGTGACGGGCTTTGACGATCGACCGGGTCTCGAAGGGGCGAATCGTCGAGCAGCACTTCGGGAGGACACATGTACCTGGCACTCCGGCGTCTGGCGCTCGGGTTTGCGTTGAGCCTACTTTTGGTTCCGGCGGTTCGTTCGCAAACCAGAAAGCCCCTGAACAACCAGGACATCATCAGCATGACGAAGCAGGGTTTCGATCCGCATCTCATCCTCACAGCAATTCAGACCAGTGAGACGGATTTCGACGTTTCGGCGCAAGCGTTGCTTGACTTGAAGAACGCAGGCGTCGACGCGTCCGTGATGGAGGCGATGCTGGCGGCTCAGGCCAACAAGCCATCTGCCGCGCCAGATGCTTTACACGGCGCAGCCTCCGACGCTGCGGATTCGTCGATGCCGGCGTGCAGCGCTTCCAAAGGATGCTTGATTCGAGAGGGGACGGATGTTCCGCTCACATTTATCTCGGCGCTTAGCTCCAAAACCGCCGCCGATGGCGACCCGGTAGAGTTCGCGCTCGATAACGATTTGAAGGTGGGAGAAACGACGGTGGTGAAGAAGGGCGCTCACGCAATGGCGACGGTATCCAACGCCAAGAAGGCCGGGATGATGGGCAAGGGAGGCGAGCTCAATATTCAGCTTCAGTATCTGATCGCAGGAGGAAATCACGTTCAATTGCGGGGGACAAAGGGCCAGGAAGGCCAGGGAAAAGTCGGTGCGACGGTAGCGCTGACTGTGATTTTCGGACCGATCGGATTGATCAAGCATGGGAAAAACGTAGAGATTGCCGCCGGTACGCCGCTGGTCGCTTTCGTGCAGCAGGATGTCTGGCTGCCGCCCGCGAAATAAATTCGCTCGGAACGCACAAGAACTGCGAAGAGTTCGCGTTGCGTCCCCGTAGTGTGTTAGATGTTATGCGGGGCTGCGATGACGGCTGGGAACCATAATTTCGATCGTGTCATTTGGATCGTACTGGATAGCGTTGGCGTCGGCGAGCTGCCGGACGCGAAGGCCTACGGCGACGTAGGACGCGACACGCTCGGGCACATCGCTCGTTCGCGGCCGCTCAAGATTCCCAATCTTCATCGGCTCGGGATCAGCAGCATTGCACCGCTCGAACACCTTCCGGCGCCCGAGCATCCGATGGCCAGCTTCGGAAAAGGTGCGACGAAATCTCCGGGGAAGGACACCACCACCGGGCACTGGGAAATGGCCGGCATCTGGCTCGACCAGGCGTTTCCGGTTTATCCGAACGGATTTCCGAAAGAGATCATTGACGAATTCGAGCGCCAGACCGGGAAGCACACGATTGGCAATAAGCCGGCCTCTGGAACGGAAATCATCAAGGAACTCGGCCTGGAGCACGTCACAACCGGCTTTCCGATCGTTTACACTTCCGGCGACAGCGTTTTCCAGATTGCCACGCACGAAGATGTGATTCCCATCGAAGAGCTGTACAAGATGTGCGAGATCGCCCGCAAGATTCTCGATGGTCCGAATCGCGTAGGCCGCGTGATCGCGCGCCCGTTCACGGGACCGCCGAGCAATTTCCAGCGCACGGAGCGCCGGCATGATTATGTAGTCGAGCCGCCGTGGCCGATGCTGCTCGACGTGCTTGCCGAACGAGGCACGCCTGTCTTTGGCGTTGGCAAGATCCATGACATTTACAACGGACGCGGCGTGAGCGACTACGTCACGACCAGGAACAATGCCGATGGAATGGCGAAGCTGGAAGACGCGCTGGCGCAGCGGCCGAAGGGATTGATCTTTGCGAATCTCGTCGATTTCGACATGCTCTACGGCCACCGAAAAGACGTGGAAGGATTTGCGCGGTCGCTTGAGGAGTTTGACGTGTTGCTGGGGCCGCTTCTGCAGCTCATGACTGCTTCGGACTTATTAATCATCACCGCCGATCACGGTTGCGACCCCGATCCCGTCAATCCGACGACGGACCATTCGCGCGAGTACGTTCCGATACTCGCCTACACTACGCGCACCATTGAAGGCAGAAGGCTCGGCACCCGCTCCACTCTCGCAGATATGGGACAGACGGTGGCGGAAAATTTTGGCGGGGAAATTCCGCACGGAACGAGTTTCCTCGAATTGCTCTCGAGATAATCGAATCGCGAATGAGCGGGTGCTACTGGCCCTGCGCAGTTTTTGGCGCGTAGTAGCCTGCGCGCGTGCGGACCGAAAGTCTCCCCCGTCCCTTCGGCGGCAATACCTGCACTTGAACGGTGCGGAAGGTGCCGTCTCGGGCGACGTTTGTCGGATAATAGCCGAGCTCATATTGATTGCGAATGTCCCGCGCCACCTGGGCGCAGATGGCCTGAATCTGCTCGAGATTATCGGGGAAGTAAGCAAGGCCGCCGGTAGCCTGCGTGATTTCCGTCAGTATTTTTCTCGAGTGCCGCACCATTCCCTTGCTGTGCTTGCGGTCATCGTCGCTGAAGACGCCGATCGCATAAATCGCCGCGTCGGATTGTTCCGCCACTTTGATCGTGTACTCGAAGGTCTTCCGGCTGGCGTCGTCGTCGCCGTCGGTAATCACCAGCAGGACGCGCTTGTCCTTGTGTCCCTTCTTCAGATGATCGAGCGAGCCGATGATCGCGTCGTACAGCGCCGTGCTGCCGCGCGAATCGATGCGTGAAAGCGCTTCGTTCAATTCCTTCTGGTCGTTGGTGAAGTCTTCGTTCAGGTCGAGATAGTATTCGTCGTTGAAGTTCACGACGAAGGCTTCGTCGCGCGGATTGCTGGTCTTGACGAAGGTGAGCGCCGCTTCGTTCACCTGGGCGCGCTTTTCGCGCATGCTTCCGCTGTTGTCGATCACCAGGCCCATCGTCACGGGAATGTCATCGCGCGAGAAAAGCGAAATCTTCTGTTCCACTTTGTCTTCGAATACGCGAAAATTGTCCTGCTTGAGATCGGGAACGAACTGGCCCTTTTCATCGTCCACGGTTGCGTGCAGGACGACCAAATCGACGTTGGATTTGATGACGCCCTTTTGTCCGGATTGGCCTCCGGGCGGAGGGGGAGGAGGCGGGCCCGGTATCGCCCCCTGCGCATGGATCGCGGGCGCGAAGAGAAAAATCGCAACGAGCGTGAGCAGGGAATTTCTGGCGCGGGAATTTCTAGTGGCCGGGCGCGAAGTATCCCGACTTGGAATACACGGTGAGGGGAGGAAGCCCTTTGGGCGGGTGCAGCTTGACCTTGATCTTGCGCCATCTGCCATCGTGCGCGTGATCGCTTGGTCTGTATCCGAGAACATATTGGTTGCGCAACTCCATGCTGATTTTTGAGGCGATATCCGGGAGATCCGAGACCTGGTTGACTACGAACGTCCGCCCGCCCGTCATGGCCGTGAGATCACCCAGCAGGGAAGGACCACCGGCTTCCTCCGGGGTATGGCCGCCGTTTGGATCGTAGAGCCCAATCGCGTAAATCTGAACGTCAGCTTCCTTTATAAAATTGCGAACGTCCGCGACGGTGTAGCGACTATGATTATCGCCTCCGTCGGATATGATGAGCAAAGCTTTCTTTGTGTTGTGTGCTCCTTTCATTTGGCTTAGGCCGAGATAAATTCCGTCGAAAAGCGCCGTTTCCCCGTGCGCGGCTGTGAACATGAGCCGGTTCTGCAGTTCTTCGACGCTGCCGGTGAAGGAACTGGCGAGTTCGGCGCGGTCGTTGAAATCGACCAGGAAAAATTCGTCCTGCGGATTGGCGGTGCGGAAGAACTGCACGGCGGCGAGCCGCGATTTGTCGATCTTGTCCGTCATGCTGCCGCTCATATCGAAAATCACGCCGATGGAAATCGGCACGTCCTCGCTCGAAAAGCGGACGATTTCCTGCTCGGTGTTGTCTTCGAAGATCCGGAACGAGTCTTGCTCGAGCCCGGTGACCAGGCGTCCGTAGGGATCAGCGACGGTGACGTTGACGAGCGCCATCTCCGTCTCGGTCTTCATTTTCTTGCCGAGCCTTTCGCCGGTGGGCGAGCCAACGGGACCGGTGGTCTGCGATTGAGCCCAACTTGGAGTGGAAAGGACGGAAGCGAGGAACAGGGCGCCAGCCGCACAAACAGCCACTCGCCCCCAGTGAGCGACGGGCTGCGTAGCGCGGTCTTTCAAGGTGCCCCCGAACGGCCTGTAATGCTGCAGAATTGTACCACCCCCGGAATCGAAAACAAGCGAATGAATCATGTATTCCAAATGTTGAACTTGGCTTAGACGGGCGGCCCCGGCGACGGAGGACGATTCCCGCCGGGCAGTGTTAGACTTGCCGGGCAGGAAAAGGGCAGCATTCCGCCATGCCAGAGGCTTCCAACATAAAGGTGTTCGCGGTGATTCCGGCTCGTTACGGGTCGGTGCGGCTGCCGGGCAAGCCGCTGGCGTCCATTGCCGGCCGGCCGATGATCCAGCACGTCGTTGAGCGGGCGCGGCAGGCTGTATCGGTTTCGCGGGTGCTGGTGGCTACCGACGATGAAAGGATTCAGAAAGCCGTCGAAGGATTCGGCGGGGAAGCGGTGCAGACGCGCCGCGATCATGCCAACGGAACCGACCGAGTGGCCGAGGTGGCCGCCCATTACGAGGCGGAGATTTACGTCAACATTCAGGGTGATGAGCCTCTGATCGATCCGGGCACGATCGATGCGGTGGTGGCAGAGATGCTGGAAGACGAATCGATCCAGCTCGCCACGCCGTGCACCGCAATTACGCAGGCAAACGAAATCATGGACCCGAATATCGTGAAAGTGGTGCGCGACTTCGACGGGAACGGGCTTTATTTTTCGCGCGCGCCGATTCCCTGGGTGCGCGATGAACGGGCGAACGCCGCTGCGCGGCACTGGAAGCATATCGGGCTGTACGGTTACCGGCGCGAGGCGTTGCTGGAATA
The DNA here is from genome assembly GCA_050746925.1 of Candidatus Acidiferrales bacterium. GTDB lineage: Bacteria > Acidobacteriota > Terriglobia > Acidiferrales > UBA7541 > Palsa-295. The sequence goes on along the minus strand of JBOGNA010000010.1, from coordinate 11,040 downwards.
TCCGACGCTGCCTCCGGGCGAACTGGAGCGAATCGAGCAGCTGGAACAGCTGCGCTGGCTCGAAAATGGGTTCCACATCCGCGTGGTGGAGACGAATTACGATGCGATCAGCGTGGATGTGCCGGCGGATGTGAAGCGCGTGGAGAAGATATTGCAGGAGCGCGCGGCGTCGTGATTTTTTGGAGGTGGTTTCGGCAGCGCGAACTCGCCGCCGTATGAAAACCGCGAGCCTGTGTCTCGGCGGGGTGCGAATTGCAACGCCGGGATTCTTCGCGCATCCTGGCCGGCTGCGCTCAGAATGACAAATCGTCCGGTCGATCCTCGGATATTGTTTTGCGCGGAGGCGCCTGCGCGTTCTTTGTGCAACAAATAAAATTCGAACGCGATTTGACACGCGAACGATTTCCGAACATAATGCCGAGTACGCCGATTCCAACGGAGGAATTCGAGCGCTTTGCGGACCGCCCCGAAGTACATCTTTGTAACCGGCGGCGTAGTATCTTCCCTGGGCAAAGGCGTTGCAGCAGCCTCCATTGGTTGTCTTCTCGAGAGCCGCGGCCTCAAGGTTACCCTCCAGAAGTGCGATCCCTATCTGAACGTCGATCCGGGAACGATGTCGCCGTACCAGCATGGCGAAGTTTTCGTCACCGATGACGGCGCAGAGACCGATCTCGACCTCGGGCATTACGAGCGGTTCACCAACGCGCACCTGACGCGCGACCACAACTGGACCACCGGCCGATTCTACGAATCGATTATCGCGAAGGAGCGCCGCGGCGATTATCTCGGCAAGACGGTGCAGGTGATTCCGCACGTCACGGATGAAATCAAGGCTGCGTTCCGCAAGGTGGCGGACTCGGTTGACATCGTTCTCGTGGAAATTGGCGGTACCGTCGGCGACATCGAGTCGTTGCCGTTCCTGGAAGCGATTCGCCAGATGCGGCTCGAGCTGGGCGCGGAAAATGTTCTTTTCGTTCACCTCACGCTGGTTCCTTTTATTCCCACGGCGGGCGAACTGAAGACCAAGCCCACGCAGCACAGCGTGAAAGAATTGCTGAGCATCGGAATTCAGCCGGATATTTTGATTTGCCGCAGCGACCGGCAACTGGGCGGCGACCTGAAGAGCAAGATCGCGCTGTTTTGCAACGTGCATGAGTCCTGCGTGATCTCGGCGCCGGATGTCGGCAACATATATGAGGTGCCGATGTCGCTCGCCTCGGAGCGGCTCGACGAACAGATCTTGCGTTTGCTGCGCCTGGAAGCGCCGCCTCGGGATTTGAGCCGCTGGCTGGCGATGCTGGAGACGCTCGAACATCCGCAGGGCGAAGTTCACATCTGCGTCGTGGGAAAATACGTGCAGCTCGTAGATGCTTATAAGAGTTTGCGCGAGGCGCTGGTTCACGGGGGACTGGCGAACAGGCAGCGCGTGGTTTTTGAATGGATCGAAGCAGAAGACATCGATTCGATCGCGGCGGCCGATAAATTGTTGCGCCATGCCGACGGCATTCTCGTTCCCGGAGGATTCGGCAAGCGCGGAATTGCGGGAATGGTTCACGCGATCACGTACGCGCGCGAGAAGAAGATTCCGTTTTTCGGAATCTGCCTCGGCATGCAGTGCGCGACGATTGAATACGCGCGACAGGTCTCGCGGATTGAAGGGGCGGACAGCACCGAGTTCGATCCCTCCACGCAGAATCGAGTGATTTACAAATTGCGCGAACTTCTGGGCGTGGATGAAATGGGCGGCACGATGCGCCTGGGCGCGTGGCCGTGCAAACTTGAGCCCGGCTCTTTCGCGCACAAAGCGTACGGCGCGCTGGAAATCTCCGAGCGCCACCGCCATCGCTACGAATTCAATTGCGAGTACGAGCAGACGCTGACTCGCGCCGGGTTCCGCATCACGGGCCGCACGCCGGACGGCGTGTACGTTGAAATTGTCGAGGTGCCCGACCATCCGTGGTTCGTCGGCTGCCAGTTTCATCCGGAGTTCAAATCGAAGCCTCTCGCGCCGCATCCTCTGTTTGCGGCGTTCATTCGCGCCAGCCTCGAGAATCGGCGCGCCCGCCAGGGCGTGTCTGCTGAGAAGCGCGTGCCTGCTGCGGATCCTGCCGCGAATTAAATTACTTTCAATTGGACATTCAGCTTGGGCGGCGGGGGAAATGCCCAGGACGAGAACTGCGCTCGTCGTGGCTGCCTGGGTGGGCAATCCTGCGCGTGCGCCTTGGCGTCCGAGAAAAAGCCGCCGGCCTTAAGGCCGCCGCTACAAAGTCTGTGCGTGCGGGCGCGGAGGGGAGACAGGTTACGCGCGAGCGTGGAGCTGCATGCGCAGGCCGCTCTTGGGCCGCAGCGTTACAGAGAACAGCGGCTCGATGGACTGATTGGGGGCGAGCGTTAGGCGGAAGCGCTGCGCGATGGTTGCGAGCAGGAGTGTGGCTTCCATGATGGCGAAGCCTGCGCCGACACAGACTCTGGGACCGCCGCCGAACGGGAAGTAGGCGAAGCGGGGGAGTTTGCCTGTGCGAATCGGGTCGATGCGCCAGCGTTCAGGATCGAAGCGCAGCGGGTCGGGAAAGAAGCGGGCGTCGCGCTGCGTAACCCATTGCAGAAGGAAAAAATTGGTTCCGGCCGGGATAGTGTAGCCGTCCAGCTCGAAATCGCGAGTGGCGCGACGGCCCACGCCCCAGGCGGGCGGATAGAGGCGCATCGATTCCTTGACCACCATTTCGGTGTAGGGAAGGCGCGGCAGATCGGCAGCAGTAGGCGCGCGATTGCCGAGCACTTCGCGCAGCTCGGCATCGAGCGCTTCTTCTTTTTCGGGATTTTGCGCCAACAGGTAGAAAGTCCAACTGAGAGCGTTGGCGGTGGTTTCATGTCCGGCCAAGAAGAGCGTCATGATTTCGTCACGGAGCTGTTCGTCGGTCATGCGCGCGCCGTGCTCATCCTGAGATTCGAGAAGGGTACCGAGAAGATCGGCGTCGTGGAGCAGCGCGCGGCGGCGAGCGCGGACGAGACGGTAGACCACTTCGTCGAGATGCTTCATCGACTGACGCAGGCGGGCGCTCTTGGGGATCGGGATTTTATCGGGGAGGATGAACGCCAGGTTCGCCTGGCCGATGAATTGCTCCATCACGACGGCGACCGCTTGCGCCACACCGTGCGCTTCCTCGGAAACGTCCGAGCCGAAAAGAGACCTCGCGACGATGTCGAGCGTGGTGGACATGAATTCCGCGTGGACGTCTCGCGTTTCGCCGTCGCGCCAGCCTGCGAGCATCGCCGCCGCGGAATCCGTGATGATCCGGGCGTAGGTGACGATGTTTTCGTGGCGGAATGCGGGCTGGATCAATTTGCGCTGCGCTTGCCAGAATTCTCCTTCGCTGGTGAGCAGGCCATTGCCGAGGACGGGCCGCAACGCGCGGTAGTCGCGCGACTTCAGGAAGTTGGCGTGATTTTTCACGAGAACTTGCTCGATGCCATCGGGATGGACGACGAGGCAGATGGGGACGTTGAGGAAGCGAAAGTAAATCACATCGCCGTATTCACGGGCGCAGCGGGTGAGGAAGCCGCTCCAGTCCTGGCCGAGGGTGAGAGTGTGGCGGAGGAGGTTGAAGCCGCGCGGGCCGGGGGGAAGCCGTTTTGCTGGGGGGCGTACGGCGATCTGGGCTTGTGCCATCGCTCGGGTATTATACTCTGCGAGAGTTCGTGGACGTTGCGATTGAAAAGGACCGGCCTCAGGGATTGCAAATAGCAAGAAAGCTGCATAGGCTGGTGCGTTCGGGCGAGGAGCGGCGGAGCAGAGTGGCGTCATCACACACATTTTCGATCGGAAAGATCAGGTTTGGCGGAGGCGCGCCGCTATTCTTGATTGCGGGTCCGTGCGTGATTGAGAGTGAGTCGCACGCATTGATGATGGCGGAGAAACTGGGGGCGATTGCGAGCGAGCTGGGCGTGCCGTACATATTCAAGGCTTCGTATGACAAGGCGAATCGAACTTCGGTGACGTCGTATCGCGGGCCCGGGTTGAAGAACGGGCTGAAGATTTTGGCGAAGATTCGGAAGAGGACAGGGCTGCCGATTCTTACGGACGTACACGACGTGTCGCAGGTGGGAGCCGCGGCGGAGGTGTGCGACATTTTGCAGATTCCGGCGTTTCTCTCGCGGCAGACGGACTTGCTGGTGGCGGCGGGGAAGACCGAGCGCGTCGTGAATATCAAGAAGGGGCAATTTCTTTCGCCATCGGAGATGGGGAATGCGGCCGAGAAGGTGGCGAGCACGGGGAACGAAAAAATTATTCTGACGGAGCGGGGGAATTCGTTCGGGTATCAGAATCTTGTGGTGGACATGCGGTCGTTTCCGATCATGCGGAAGTTCGGGTATCCAGTGGTGTTTGACGTGACGCATTCCGTGCAGCTTCCGGGCGGGGAGGGGAAGTCGAGCGGAGGGCAGCCGGAGTTTATTGAGACGCTGGCGCGGGCTGGGACGGCTGCGGGCGTGGACGGGATTTTTCTTGAGGTGCACGACAATCCGGCGAAGGCACTGTCGGATGGGTCGAATGCGCTGCCGCTGGCGCAGTTCCGGCCGCTGCTCGAGAAGATCGTCGTGATTGGGGCGCTTGTTAGAAAGTGGGATGCGTGAGGGTATGTTCGGTGGAACATCGGGTGCTTTGTGGCGCAGTCAGGGAGAGATTCCTCGACTGCGTCCCGCGCCTTCGCTTCGCGAAGGAAGAGAGAAGCGCGCGGGACTTCGCTCGGGATGACAGCGATTCTGATGACGGTACTGTGGAATTGGCGGGGGTGGTGAGACGGTGGGACGGATGACGGCGCGAGGGGCGAGCCAGTTGAAAAAGACGAGAGGGGCCAGCCACACGAAATCGGAGGGTGGGGCGAAGTCCGCGCTGGCGACTGCGAAGCGTGTATTGCGGATTGAGGCGGAAGCGATTGCCGGATTGATCGAGCGGCTGGACGCGCAGTTTGAAAAAGGTGTGGAGCTGCTCTATGCGTGCAAAGGGCGAGTGGTCGTCACTGGCTTGGGCAAATCGGGGCTGATCGGGCGGAAAATTTCGGCGACATTTTCGAGCACGGGGACGCCGTCGATTTTCTTGCATGCCGCGGATGCACTGCACGGCGATCTGGGCGCGCTGACGGCGGATGATGTGATGATCGCGATTTCGTCGAGCGGAGAGACCGAAGAGCTGGTGGAGATTCTGGAATCGGTGAAGCGGATGGGGATTCGGCTGATTGCGCTGACGGCGAAGATGCGGTCGAGCCTGGCGAGCGCGAGCGACGTCGTGCTGGATATTGCGGTGAAAGAGGAAGCGTGCTCGCTGAATCTGGCGCCGACCGCCTCCACGGCAGCGGCGCTGGCGATGGGCGACGCGCTGGCGATTTCGGTGCTCGACCGGCGCGGATTTAAGGAGGAGGATTTTGCGGCGCTGCATCCGGGCGGACGGCTGGGCAAGAAATTGCGGCGCGTGGAAGCGTTGATGCATGCGGGAGAGAAGGCGCCGCGCGTTCTGCCGTCGGCAAAGATGCCGGACGTGATCTACGAAATGAGCCGCAAGGGGCTGGGGCTGGCGGCCGTGACGGAAGCGAACGGGCGGCTCCTCGGCTTGATTACCGATGGAGATTTGCGGCGGGTTATGCAGAAGCGGCAGCAGAACGTGCTGGAACTGACGGCGGCGGATTGCATGACGCGGAATCCGGTGACGCTGCCGCGGACGGAATTGGCGGCGAGCGCGTTGCGCTTGATGGAAGAGAAGAAGATTACTTCGGTGATCGTGGTAGACGCGGCGGGGCGGTTCGAGGGCGTGGTGCATATTCATGATTTGTGGACGTTGCAGCTATTTTAAGGCGGTAGCGAGATGGCGCTGAAGGAAATCAAATTTCCGGCGAAGGTGATCCGGCGGGCGAAGCCGATTCGCGTTCTATTGATGGACGTGGACGGGACGATGACGCCCGGGTATGTCTGCCTGCAGACGTTTCCAGACAACAGCGTGGCGGAAATGAAGATGTTCAACGCGCACGACGGCGCGGGAATTACTCTCGCGAGCATCATGGGCATTCGCACCGGATTTATTACCGGGCGGGATTCGCCTGCAAATGCGCGGCGGGCGCGGGAATCTCGGATGGAATTCGTGATTCAGGGGCAGCCGAAGAAGCTGGAATCGTACAAGGCAATCCTGGTGCGCGCGGGCGTGACGGACGATGAAGTGGCGTACGTGGGAGACGATTTGCCGGACTTGCCAATTCTGGGGCGCGTGGGACTGGCCGTTGCCGTGGCGGATGCCGTGTATGAGGTGAAGAAGGCCGCGCATTACGTCACGACCGTGAAGGGCGGCGAGGGCGCGATTCGCGAGACGGTGGAATTGATATTGAAGGCGCAAGGAAAGTGGAAGAAGGCGATTCCGCTGGCGATTGCGTAGGAGTGCGAAGCATTTGGTACTCGGCGGTTGGACGATACGCTGAGGTTCTTCGACCATCCTGATCGGATGGTCTCCCTTCCTTCGTCAGGGCAGGCAGAAAGCAATATTTTCGCGCGGGTGACGGTTATTTCTTCGAGTGGGAGCTGCGGATTTCTTCGAACTTCTGGATGACCCATTTCGGCGGATCGGGAGCTTTTTCGTAGTCGGATTTCAGGCCGAAGGATAGACGCCAGCGATTGAGCCAGGAAATTCCGACCGGGCCGATGAAAAGGTCGGGAGTGGCGTAGGCGGGATCGGCTAGGGCTTCGTCGAGCGAGATAAATTTGTAGCCGCGCTTTTCGAGTTGCGCGAGCAGGGAGTCGAGCACTTCGGCGTTGAGATCGCTATCGTGGATCAGCAGGATCTGCGGGATTTCGCGCTGAAATAAATCCCGGGATGCTTTTTCCTCGTAGTCGAAAGCCGTGTCCACGTATTCGAGATATTCCTTTTTGGCCTTCGCGGCGAGCTTCTCGTCTTTTTTCTCGGCGGCGGCACCGAGAATATCGTTGAACATGTAGTCGGCGACATCGACAGTGACTGGCGCCACGGTATATCCGCGTTGTTTCAGGAACGCTTCGAAGGCGGCTTTCGCTTCCGCGGTGGGGCCCGTATTCAGAAAGGGATGGCGGAAATATTTTTCGGTCAGGCCGGCTTCGGACATGAGCGCACGCGTGACGACTTCGCCGCGAATGGTCTCGTCCTCGTAGCGGTCGAGAGGCGTGGTCTGAAAATCGACGTGGGTGTAGGTGTGATTGCCGAGAGTGAGGCCGGCGTCGAGCCACATTTGGAGCAGGGCGGCGCGGGCATCGCGTTCGCGCGGGACTTGGAGTTTCCATTCGTTGACGAAGCCGATTGCCGGGACGTGGCGCGATTTGAGAGCGGCGGGGATGGCATGATTGATTTTTTCGAGTTCTTTGAGGCTGCCAAAGGCGTGATCGGTGCCGGGCTCGGCGCCCGGCAGGTCGTCGATCGTGATGGCGACGGTGCGCTGCGGTGACTGTTGCGGCACGGGGGCATTCTGGCCGGCGGCAAACGACGAGAGGGCCGCAGCCAGGAGCGCGGCGCCGAATAGTGCGCCGAGAGTGGATTTTGAAATCGTAAGCGTTTCAGATCGACTTCTTTGCATTCACAGGCCTCGAAAGTGTGAAGTTGGCAGACCGGCGCGATAGATCGCCGAAAAGATATTGTGCCTCAGGAGGAAGATTTGGCGGGCGCCGAAATTGGAGCGGGAGAAGGGAATCGAACCCTCACCTCAAGCTTGGGAAGCTCGCGTTCTGCCACTGAACTACTCCCGCTCAGGGTGGAACGCAATCAGAGTAGCACCGGATTTGAGGTGCGCGCAATATCGCATCGCGGCACGGAGCGCGCCCGGGAATCAGTTGTGCGCGAGCGGGTGAAGGCGCCGATCGAGAGTGACGGCGGCGAAGTGGGCGCACATCGAGAGTTCTCCTTCGAACCACTGGGAGACGCGCGCGGAAACGGGGCCGAATAGCCCGCGCAGCAGACTCATCGCCGCGAAGTACGCATTGACGATTCCAATTTCGGCGGAATCGTCTCCCGGTTCGGGCACCAGGCGGAGCAGGCAGTTCAAATGACTGAACATTTCCGGCTGAACCGATTGAGTATGGATGGCGGCAATTTCTCTCGCGCGGTCGGAAATCTCGACCTTGCCATAGGCGATAAGCAGGGTGCGGCAGTAGGCCAGAGAGAATTGGGCCAGCGAGCCGACACTGAAGACGAGAATGAGAGTAGATACGATCATTCGATTAGAGACTTGCAATCCGCTCGCCAACTGAGGGTCTTCCGAGTGCCGGAATGAGCTGCGGGCGATACGCTTGAATTAGAAGCGCTTAATCTCAGGGTGCGGGGCTGAGGAGAGCATCGCGGACCGCGACGACATCATCTCAGAGTGTCCCGGATTGAAACGATTTGTGCCGTTGCCGTGCGCCGTGACTTCAGAGCATCGGCACCAGCGGCAAGCCCCTCGCGATATTCAGCCCGTGGGATTGCCCATGATAGAGTGGCGGTTCGGGAAAATTGTTCGAGACTGATATTGGAGGCGAAGTGGCTTATCGAGACCTGCGCGAATTCCTGCACAAGCTGGATAGGAAGGACGAATTGAAGCGGATCACCGCGGAGGTGGACCCGGTCCTCGAAATTGCGGAGATCACGGATCGCGCTGTGAAGGCGGGAGGTCCGGCCCTGTTATTCGAGAAGCCTAAAGGCTCGCGGATCCCGGTGGTGACGAACCTGGTAGGAACCGAACGGCGGATGAACCTGGCTCTTGAGGTGGATTCGCTGGATGAAGTGGCCGGTCGGATTTCCTCGTTCCTCGACATGCAGTCGCCGCAGGGCATTTTCGAAAAAGTGAAGATGCTGCCGAAGCTGGCTGAGTTGGGGTCGTTCTTTCCAAAGACGGTGCGAAGCGGCGAGTGCCAGGAAGTGGTGCGCGAAAAGGATTTTTCACTCGACTATTTTCCGATCTTGCAGTGCTGGCCGCAGGACGGCGGGCGTTACATCACGTGGCCGATGGTGATTACGAAAAACCCGGAAACCGGAAAGCGCAACGTCGGTTGCTACCGGATGCAGGTCTTCGATGAACGAACCACGGGCATGCACTGGCAGACGCAGAAGCACGGCGCGGATCACTACCGCAGTGCGCGTTCGAAGAATCCAGACGGCAAACTGGAAGTGGCAGTAGCGATTGGATCGGATCCGGCCACGTGCCTCGCGGGGATATTGCCCGTGCCTCCCGATATGGACGAGTTCTTGTTTTCCGGTTTTTTGAGGCGCGACCCGGTGGAGTTGGTGCAGTGCAAGAGCGTCGATTTACAGGTGCCGGCGAACGCGGAGATCGTGCTGGAAGGGTATGTGGATGTGGGTGAGCTGCGCACGGAAGGGCCGTTCGGGGATCACACCGGCTTTTACTCGCTGGAGGGTGAGTTCCCGGTGTTCCACCTCACGTGCATCACGCACCGCAAGGATCCGATTTATCTGACCACGATTGTGGGGCCTCCGCCGCAGGAGGACTATTTCATCGGGCATGCGATCGAGCGTGTCTTTTTGCCGGTGATGAAGATGCAGTATCCGGAAATCGTGGATGTGGCGATGCCGGCCGAAGGAATCTTTCAGAATCTGATGATTGTGGCGATCCGGAAGAGCTATCCAGGGCAGGCGCGCAAGATCATGAATGCAATCTGGTCGCTGGGGCAGGCGATGTTCACCAAAGTGGTGGTGGTGGTGGACCACGACGTGAACGTACAGGATTCGCGCGAAGTTGTATGGAAGGCGCTCTGCGCGATCGATCCCGAAAGAGACGTGCAGTTCGTGCTTGGTCCAGTGGATACGCTCGACCACGCGGCGCGGCGCCAGGATTTCGGGTCGAAAATGGGAATCGATGCCACGCGAAAATGGGCAGAAGAGGGCTACACCGGGCGATGGCCAGACGAAATCAAGATGGATGAAGCTACAAAACGGCGTGTGGACGAAATTTGGCACCAGCTGAAACTCGAAGCACCGAAGAAAAAGCAATAGGCAGTTAACTCTCGCGCGACTCCCGAAAACCGCTCGCTACACTCCCGAAAGCCTTTAGCAGCCGCAGAAACTGTACTTTCACCTGTCCTTTTCGTCCACCTGTCCTTCCGGCCAAGGTTTTTACCAAGAGCACACAGGTGAACAACCTTTCTTGACACTTCCCGGCGCGGGTGCAATAAACGAGTGAAAGCGAAGCGTACCGGGATTCACAGTACTTCGGTACTTCGCTGGTTGGCAGAACCGAACGGGGTGTTTGGGCTGCCGACCAGTAGCAAGCAGCTTGGCTCTCTGAACAAACGCAGTGAAGCAAAAGTGAAGCTGGGGCCGTCCTGCGAAGCGGGATGGAGTGAGGAGTGAGGGGCCGCGCGATGTTCAATCTGGGGAAAACGAAATCGTTGATTGGCCTGGATATTGGCTCGAGCTCTGTGAAGGCCATCGAGCTGAAGAAAACGAAAGAGGGCTACGAGCTGGTCAGCCACGGCATCGAGACTCTCGCACAGGATACGGTCGTGGACGGCGCCATCATGGACGCCCCTTCGGTCGCCGAAAAAATAGCTTCCATTTTTGACAATCAGAAGATCAAGGCGAAGGACGTTGCCACTTCTGTATCGGGCCATTCCGTGATCGTGAAGCGGGTAAGCATGCCGCTGATGACGGAAGAAGAACTATTTGACCGGATCAACGCCGAGGCCAGCCAGCACATCCCGTTCGACATCGCGGACGTGAACCTGAGCTATCAGCTGCTGGAAGCCACCGAGAACCAGATGGACGTTCTTCTGGTGGCCGTCAAGAAAGACAAGATTCTCAATCACACGAACGTGCTGGCGCAGGCGGGCAAGACGCCGGTGATCGTGGATATCGACGCGTTCGCCCTGCAGAACTGCTTTGAAGTGAACTACGAGCCGGATCCTTCGCAGGTGGTGGCGCTGCTGAACGTGGGCGCGAGCGTGATGAACATCAACATCGTCCGGGGGTGGACGCCGCTCTTCACCCGCGACGTTTCGGTGGGTGGCAATCAGTACACCGACGCGCTACAGAAGGAACTCGAC
>JBOGNA010000009.1:0-7682 GCA_050746925.1 Candidatus Acidiferrales bacterium | reverse complement strand
TGTTATGACTACGTGAGAGGTGTTTCGGTTGCAAATAAAGTTGGCAAATATTTGAAAATTCTGTATCGGCGGCAATGAATCAGCGGACGGCGAGCGAGGCGACGTAGGCATCCAGACCCAACTGCCTTCCGATATTCCGGCGCAGGCGGCTTTCGAGATTGTCGAGGCCCCCGGTGGCCCGCATGACCCACTCGACGTCAATTTTTTTGCTCAGGGTCTCCAACTCCCGCCGTAAATCGGGATTTCTCGGAAGACTGCTCTGGAGGCCTTCGGACAACTCGAGTAGATCGGTAAGCAAACTATAGAACAGCTCCATAACATTTTCAAACGATTCCTTCTCCTGCTTGGCGAGCTGCGCGGTGGCCGCAAAGATTTCGGAATAATTGCCGGCGGCGACCCCTTGCGAAATCAAGTTCAAAACACTCCGGCGCAGGCGCGCCGATTCCTCGAGGTCGAGTTCAAGCGCGACGCCCGGACTGCCATCCGAGAGCTGCGCGGCCAGTTTGCGCTCCGTCGGCTTCGCCTCGGTGCGATCTTTGAGCAACGATTCGATCTTTTCGACGGGAACCGGCGCGAAATGAAATTGCAGGCAGCGCGAACGGATGGTTGCGAGCAGGGAATCGGGCGAAGTGGCGAGGAGAATCAGCGTGGCGCTCTCGGGCGGCTCCTCCAGAATTTTCAGGAACACGTCCGCGTCGGTCCAGCGCATCGTGTCGGCGCCGTCGAGGATAAAGACGCGCCTTCGGCCCTGCGGCTTGAAGTAGGCGGCGCGCTGCACGGCGCGCAGCTGCCCGATGCGGATCATGGGCCGCGCGACGGGCGTGAGTCGGCGAACGGGGTCGGGAACGATCAGCCAAACGTCCGGATTCGGCTCGAGGATGAGCGGCATGCGCTCCACCGTGGCGGCATCGGCGCTCTCGCCGCGTTCGGCGAGCCCGGCTTGCACGAGCGGCGCGGGATCGGCGAGCCGCGCCATACGCTTGCAGGAATCGCATTCGCCGCAGAAGTCGTCCTTCAGCCGTTCGCAGTTGGCCGCTTGCGCGAACATTCGCGCAAGAGTGTATTTGCCGATTCCGCGCGGGCCGGTGAAGAGCAGGGCGCTCGGGACGCGTTCGCGGCGAAGCATGCCGCGGAGGGCGCTGACGATTCGCTCGTTGCCGAGAAATTCGCTAAATCCCACGGGCAACTCCGTCGAATGGTGACAGGCTCGCGAGTGCGCGAAAAGCGGGAGCAATCATCGCGGCGCTCCTTGCGATTTTAGGACGCGCGCATCGATGGCACCCAGTATTTCGGCGTGGATGGCGGCGGGGGCGCGCAGAGCGCCGGCCTTTGCGTCGAAACATTCGATGGTCAACCAGTTCGGCTGGCGGGCGAGTTGGTCGTACACATCAGCCGCCGCTTCGAGATGCCCGAGATTGGATTCGAGGATGTCGCGTTCGAGTTTGGTGTACTCGCGCGCGCCCTTTTGCCCCACCAAGCGATGCGCTTCCGCGACCGGAACGCGGAGGTAGATGACGAGATCCTCGGCGGGCAGTGCGTAGATTTCGTATTCGAGCTGCTTGAGCCATTCGAGATATTGGCTGCGCCTTCCCTCCGGAACGCGGGCGCCCTGATGCGCCAGATTCGAGCCAATGTAACGGTCGGCGAGAACGGTGCGACCGGCGGCGAGGTCGGCTTCGATTTTCGGCTTGGCTTCGTAGCGATCGCCTGCATACAGGAGCGCGGAGAAGTGCGCGTCTACCGTGTCGAGCGGTCCGAAATCGCCATTGAGAAATTGGGCGACGAGCTTGCCGAAAAATCCCTCGTAGCGCGGAAAGCTGACCTGGCTAAGCCGGACGCTGCGATCGGTGAGAGCGCGAACGAGCATGTCGAGCTGCGTCCGCTTTCCGGAGCCGTCGATCCCTTCGAGGACGATAAATTTTCCGCGCGCGGCCATCGATTGGTTTGGCAGTTTAGCATACGGCACGTGCGAGGCAGCGCAGACGTGGGAAATAGGCTCGTGAAGCGAAGCAGAGAATCCGGCAGGCGGGCCGAACAGGTAAATCGGGAATTGACTCCGAGCTGCGCTATGGTGAGAATTCTGCGCGGGACCTTAAATGATCGTTACGACCGAATATGCGGACATCGCGCCACCGGGCGCGCCGATGCGAACCTTTGTGGCCGCGCCCAAGGCGGACGGGCGCTATCCCGGCATCTGGTGCGATTCCGATATTTTTCAGCTGACCTCGCCGCTTGTTCGTTTTTGCGTGCGGCTGGCTGGTTACGGGTTTGTTGTCGCAGTGCCGGAGATTTACCGGCGCATCGAGCCGCCCGGCACGGTGATTCCGTTTGACGACGCCGGACGCACGCGCGGGCAGCAAGACGCCGCAAAAACTCCCGTGGCGGATTTTGACGCCGATTGCCGCGCCGGTCTCGACTGGCTGGCTGGGTATCCGAAGGTGGCGGCGGAGAAAATCGGCGTCGTGGGATTCTGCATTGGCGGGCACCTCGCGTTTCGCGCTGCGTTTCAGCCGGACGTGCGCGCCACGGTCTGTTATTACGGCACCGGCATTCACGACGGGAAGCTCGGTGCGGATGCCGATGCCGGCTCGCTCGCGCGTGCGAAAGAGGCTCGCGGCGAGCTGCTGATGATTTTCGGGACGAAAGACCCGCACGTTCCGGAAGCCGGACGCGAGGCAATCGATCGCACGCTCCAGAGTTCCGGCGTGCGCTATCGAACCCTTCTGTATCCCGCCGAGCACGCTTTCACGCGCGATGAAGGGCCGCGCTACGATCCGGAAGCGACGGACCTCTCGTTTGCGGAGATGGTCGGATTGTTCCGCCGAGTATTCAAGGGCTAGGGCATTCCGTTGCAGTATTCGTTGACGCCGACGGCGACGCGAGTGATTCGGAAAGCGTTTCAGATGGCGCGTGGGCGGCAGTCGCCGTGAGCGCGGTGCCGCGGAAGCGGTGCTGAGATCCTTCGCGCATCCTGGACGGATGCGCTCAGCATGACAGACGCGCCTGCGTGGCATTCGCAAAAACACCTTGCCGGAACGAGGCATGCGTCTTTCCGGCGCCAAGATTCCTCCTCAAGAGTGCCTGCCCCACCAGCGATGAAGAGAGATCCCTCCACTGCGCCGCGCGCCCACCGCTGCGCGGTGGGAAAGGTAAGACGCGCGGCTCCGGCCGGGATGACACGGTGAAAGGCGCAGGAGTTCGTTGAATCCTTCGTCGTTTGCGCGAGATCAAAACACTAGAGGAAAGGGAGGATCACATGGCGAATCAGACTGCGAAAGTGGTGCGCTTTCATAGCGTGGGCGGGCCGGAGGTATTGAAGATTCAGGACGAGCCGATCCCGGAGCCGGGCAAAGGCGAAGTTCGCTTGCGGGTGAAAGCGATTGGACTGAACCGCGCGGAAGTGATGTTCCGCCAGGGGCACTACCTTGAAACTCCGGTATTCCCGTCGAAGCTGGGATACGAGGCAGCGGGCGTGGTGGAGGCAATCGGGCCGGATGTGGACAAGATCTGGCTCGGCAAAAAGGCGAGCACCGTGCCGGCGTTCGTGATGACGAACTATGGCGTGTATGGCGAAGTGGCCATCGTGCCGGCGGGCGCGCTGGCGTTGTATCCAGAAAAGCTGACGCCGGAGCAGGGGACGTCGATCTGGATGCAGTATCTGACGGCGTACGGAGCTTTGATCGAACACGCTCACATCACGAAGGGCGATTTCGTGGTGATTACGGCTGCGAGCAGCAGCGTGGGAATTGCTGCGATCGAAATGGCGAACGTGGAAGGCGCGGTCAGCATCGCTACCACACGCAGCTCGAAGAAAAAGGCAACCCTGGCGGAAGTGGGCGCACGGCACGTGATAGCGACTGCCGACGAAGATTTTCTGGCGCGCGTGAAGGAAATTACCGGAGGCAAAGGGGCTCGCGTGACTTTCGATCCGATCGGCGGCAAGGGGATCGAGCTGCTCGCGCAGGCAGCGGCGCTGGGCGGAACGATTTTCGAATACGGCGCGCTGGCGCCCGAGCCGACTCCGTTTCCATTGTTTACGGCACTGGGGAAAGGGCTGACGGTGCGCGGATACACGCTGCGGGAAGTATTTGCCGATCCGAAGCTGATGGCCAAGGCGGAGAAGTATGTGTTCGATCGCGTGGCGAAAGGCGAATTCAAGCCGCGGATCGACCGGGTGTTTCCGCTGGCGCAGATTGCGGAGGCGCACCGGTACATGGAGTCGAACGAGCAGATTGGGAAGATTGTGGTGACGGTGTAGCCGCCATCGGCAATGAAAAGGCGGCTTGCGAGAAGCCTGTGAAAGGCCCCGGGCCGCCGGTTGCGATTTGGGCAGCGATACGAATTTTCGCGTAGATGTGTACTCTCAAGCTCCAGCCCGATGCTCGACATGAGCGCTACGGTTGGTCCGCGGCTTCAAAATTCCGACAAGTGCAGCTATTGCGATTCTTTTTTGACCCAGACGAAACAGGCTGTGGCGACCGTGGTCATGAAGAAAAGGATCGCTCCGTCCAGAAAGGAGTGGTAGCCGATCGAGTAGGGCCTGCCTGCGAACAGTGCTGCATAAAGATTTAACGCCTGAAGGCACCGAGTGACGACTGCCAGGACCGCGCACAGCAGGCACAACCCGTAGCTAAGGCGCATGATCTGTTTTTCCATCGGATGTCTCCTCGTAAGAGAGATTGGCTTGTCCGAATCAGGGATCGTTTGCTTCGGGGAGGGTACAACTGAGCATGAGGGGAGTCAAACCGCGCGTGGGTGGCGCACGTTGCGGCAACACCAGTGAATTGTCCCGCCGGGAGTTCCACGACAAGAACCTCACAGCAAGAGCCCACGACGAGATGAGACGCTCGTCGTGGCTACCCGGGCGGGATGACGGCGTCAGCGACGGTAGGCGGACGTGTCCCGATTGCCCACTACTTTTGCGTCGGGGAGGATTCCGGTGGCTGAGATCACCTGGATCTTGTTTTCGCCTTTGTAGGGGTGTCCTTTCACCGTTGCCGATTGGCCGGCGAAGGAAGTGAGCATGAATGGATTGCTGATGGTCCATTTGACGTTGCCATCGGTGGTGAGCGTGGTGGCGTCGTCGCTCACTTTGCCGGAGAGGGTGGCCATTTTGGAAGTGGGCCTGGATTCTTCGGGCTTGGTTTCTTCATGCTTCGCCGCATCCTGCGCAGTGGTCGCCGCGGGAATCAGAAGTACGAATGCAATCGTGGCTAGGAAGAGCTTTTTCATGGTTCACCTTTTCCGGCTCGGAGATGGATGTTGCTAGTTCGCGATGGTAAGGCCGAAATTCGGAGAGTCAAATCGGAAATAGGAATTGGAACGATTCAAAAACATTGGGCGCTGCTTGCGGACACGTTTCGGCGCGAGCAGCGGCGATGCGGCAAGAATCGTCGAGACGCGCACGCTGGGCTCAGCGCGCGGGAATTCATTCCGATTCGCGTTATTCTTCGTCGCTGCCGGGTTCTTCTACCGGCGTGAGGTGCGAATCGGCGCTGAGCTCGGGGAGGCTTGCGGATTTGAGCTGGCGATTCAGCGCGGGGATGTCAGTGGCCTTGAGCGCGTCCCAGCGCTTGATTGCGGCGCCGAAATCGCGCTCGATGGCAGCGAGGGCTTGCGCCTGAGCGGGAGTGGGAGCCACGTCGGCGCGATCGACTTCTGCGTAGAGCGGCGCGATGTCGCCGGCAACGTGCGTTAGTGTGGGTTCGGGCGCAAGCCCCGCAGGCTTCTGTGCGGCGGGTGCTGGGGCAGCCCCGAGGAGGTCGGAGATTTTTTTGTCGAGTGACTCGATCGTCTCTTTTGTAGATCCGCTGGCGGAGGACGAAAGCTTCTCGATCTGTTCGTGGAGCGATCGCGCTTGAACAACGGCTTCCGAGCTGTGCGTCATCATGTTCGCAAGGCTGGTCTGCATCTGGAACTGCGCGCGGAGACCTTCGGGCGGAGTCTTCACGCGCGGGTCCATCCGGACGGTAAGCGGCGCGGCGAAGGTCTTGCCGTCAGCGGTGAGCTTCACGCTGTACGTGCCGGGAAGCGCGCGAGGGCCGAGCGGGTGCCTCGGAGTGTCGTGCGGGACGGCAGAAATTGGGTACTCGTGGCGCAGCGAGACTGGCGCGGGGTAGTGAAGATCCCAGAGCCAGCGATGCATGCCGGCTTCGGCGGACAGAATTTTCTGCGGACGAATCCAGTAGAGCGGGATCAACTGCTTCGCGATTTCTTCCTGTGTTTGATCGGGTTTGTCGGTGCTTGAAAATTTGCGGACGAGCTTGCCCTGCGCGTCGAGAATCTCCAGCGTAACTGGGCCCGCAGCCGGCTGCGCCAAGAAATAGTCGATGATGGCTCCATCGGGAGGATTCTGGCCGGCGGGCTCGTCGGGCGGCATCGGGGTATCGGTGTAGGTGGAGCGGCGAACGCGGAATGCGGGGGCGGGTTTGAAGAGCGAAGCATTGGCGTGTGTGAGCGATTCGCTGAGCTGGCGGAGCGGCGAGATGTCGTCGAGAATCCAGAACGAGCGGCCGTGGGTGGCGACGATGAGGTCATCCTCATGTATCCAGAGATCGCGCATCGAGGTGTGCGGGAGATTCAACTGGAGCGATTGCCAGCGATCGCCGTCGTCGAAGGAAACCCAGACGCTCGTTTCGGTGCCGGCGAAGAGCAAGCCCTTGCGAACGGGATCTTCGCGGACGGTATCCACCGGCGCGTTGTCGGGCAGCCCGGTAGTGATGAGCTGCCACGTCTTGCCGCTGTCGTGCGTGCGGTAGATGTAGGGCTTGAGGTCATCGATGCGAAATCGGCTGACGGAGGCGTAGGCGGAAACGTCGTCGAAGTGCGAGGCGCTTAGCTGCGTGACCTTGCTCCACGGGGTTAGATCGGGCGGCGTAATGTTGGCCCAATTCTTGCCGCCGTCACGCGTGGTCCAGATGTAGCCGTCGTCGGTGCCCACCCAGAGAATATTTTCGGTGCGGAAGCTCGGCGCGAGCGCGTAGATAACGCCGCGTTGTTTATCGGCTTTCGGATCCTTCGCAGCCATGTTGCCGACGCTCGGCGGAATTCCGGGATGTTCGCGCGCGAGATCGGGGCTGATGGTTTGCCAGTTGTTGCCGCCGTCCGTGGATTTGAAGAGAAAATTCGCGGTGGTGTAGAGAATGTGCGGATCGACGGGCGAGAACATGATTGGTTGCGAACGATCGGTGCGGTATTTCGGATCGCGGAGCGGGAACGGCGTGACGTTCTGCACCTGGCCGGTGCGCCAATTGTATTTCGACACTTCCGTGCGGCCGGCGCCGTAGATGATGTCGGGATTGAGCGGGTCGGGCGTGACGTAGCCGTACTCGATGGCGCCGACCGGATGCCAATCGCGATAGGTAATTTCGCCGTCGTTGCCTCGAGAGAGCGTGCAGACGGAGCCGCTTTCCTGCTGGCCGCCGCAAACTTTGTACGGAAAATCATTGCTCGTGCTGACGTGATAGAGCTGCGCGGTCGGCTGGTTGTACCAGGAGCTCCAGGTTTCGCCGCCATTGACGGTGATGATCGCGCCTTGATCGGCGACAATCAGGACTATTTTCGGATCGCGCGGATTGATCCAGACGTTTTGATAGTCGTCGCCGCCGGGCGCGCCGCGAATGCTGGTCCACGTCCTGGCGCCGTCAATCGAGCGGACGGTGACGATGCTCGTGCTGTAAATC
>JBOGNA010000008.1:0-25366 GCA_050746925.1 Candidatus Acidiferrales bacterium | reverse complement strand
ACAAATATCTGCTCGATGCCGCCCACCGGTGAATCAAACGCAACCGTGTGGCCGTCGGGAGAAAGCCGCGCCGTCTCCATCGGCTTGTCCCAGTGGCTGATCTGCGTGATCTTCGCAGGCCCGCTCGGCGCCCGCGATCCCACTCCGAAGCGATACACCGCAAATCCCACCGCCAGCAGCGCCGCGCACCCCGCCGCAATCAGCAGATACTTCCGGCTGCCAGAACGTCCATCAGAGCGGCCGTCAGGCTGCGCAGCAATCGCCGCTGCCGAACTGCCGGCTCCCGTTGCAGCTATGGCAGAGCTGCTCGCTCGTTCAGCGCCCGTTTCCTGATCCGCCGCGCGTTGCGACGAACTCAATCTCCCCGAATCCGTATCCCGTTTCAGCCGCTTCAGGTCCGCACGCATCTCCGACGCGGACTGGTATCGCAAATCTCGATCTTTCTCGAGCGCCTTGTTGATCAGCTCCTCGAGTTTCGCCGGAACTTCCGGATTCAATCGCACCGGCGCCAACGGAGCGCGATTCAAAATCGCTTCCGTGATCACTCCCGAAGTGTCTCCGCGAAACGGCAGCGCCCCCGTCGCCATCTCGTACAACACCACTCCAAACGAAAACAAATCCGTTCGCGCATCCAGCTCTTTTCCGCGCACCTGCTCTGGCGACATATACGCCACCGTGCCCACCGCCGTTCCAGGGCTTGTCAGCAGTCCTTCCGCCGCGTCCGTTGGAAGCGACGAAGCGCCCATCCTCTGCGCGATCCGCGGCGACGGCGCCAGCTTGGCCAGCCCGAAATCCAGAATCTTCGCGTGCCCGCGCCGCGTCACGAAAATATTCGCGGGCTTAATGTCCCGGTGCACCACACCTTCCGCGTTCGCCGCGTCCAGCCCCTCCGCCACCTGCACGCCCAGATCGAGAATGGCTTCCATCTCCATCGGCCGGCCGTCGATGCGGTGCTTCAGCGTCATCCCGTCCAGATACTCCATCGCGATAAACGTCTGTCCGTTCGCTTCTCCAATCTCGTACACCGTGCAGATATTCGGATGGTTTAGCGCCGACGCCGCCTGCGCTTCCCGCCGGAATCGTTCGAGCGTCTGCGGGTCTCGCGCCACTTCGTCCGGCAGAAATTTCAGCGCCACGAACCGCCGCAAGCTCGTGTCCTCGGCCTTATAGACCACACCCATCCCGCCACCACCGAGTTTTTCGATGATTCGATAATGGGAGATCGTGCGGCCGAGCATCGCGCTGGAGTCAGTCAAGGCGCGTGCATCTTACGCTAGCTATCAGACCACTGTCGAGAACTCAGCCGCATCCTCCGCCATCCCCTCACATGCGGCACTTCACTGCCGTTTACTAGTGAGCTAGAGTGTCATCCGCTATATCGCGTTTCGTGATAGAAACGGGTAGCACTCCAACACTATTACTCCGACACGAGGGCAATCGAATGGCAAGCACCGGCTTCTTTCCGCAATGCTCGCGCACGATCGCAAAATGTTTCGCTGCTCTCGCTGCAGTTCTTCTTTTCGTTTCCGCCTGCGCGGCGCAGGCTCCGGCCGCGCCGCAACCACCGGAGGAATCCGTCGCTCAGTACCTGAAAAACCACCCCGGCCTCGCTGACGCATTGATGCACCTCACCATCAAGTTGGCGAACGACCTGAAATATCCTTCCGACCGCAGCGAAAGCCGCATCCTTCCGCTTCTCCCTGAATCCACCATTTCCTACGCCGCCTTTTCCAACTACGGCGACGTCTCCCATCAAGCTCTCGCCATCTTTCACGAGGAACTCAAAGAAAGCCCCGCCCTCGCTTCTTGGTGGCGCGAGGGAGAGGTCGGCAAGGCAGCGCCCAAAATCGAGGAATCCTTCGACAAGTTCTACGAAGCCTCCCAATACCTCGGTCCGGAAATCGTTCTCTCGGCGCAGATGGAAGGCCGTGAGCCCAATTTCCTGATCGCCGTGGAGGCTCGCAAGCCCGGCCTGAAAAAATATCTGCAGCAGTTGATGTCGCAATACATGGGCAGCGCGAAATCGCCCATCCGCCTTCTCGATCCGCAGGATCTCGCTGCCGCGCAGAAGCTTTCTCCGCCTGAAAGTTTCGCCGTGCTGGTGCGCCCCGATTTCATCGTCGGCGCCACCGATATCGCCGCGCTTCGCAGCTTCAATTCCCGCCTCGACAGGCCCGGCGCCTCCTTCACCGCCACTCCCTTCGGCCAACGCGTCGCGCGCGCCTACACGGGCGGCGCCACGTCGGTGGCCGCTGCCGACATGCAGGCGATTTTGGCGAAAATTCCGCGCGGATCGGCGAAAGACCAGGCTGATTTCCAGCGCTCCGGTTTTTCGGACATGAAGTATCTCGTGTGGGACCACAAGACCGTGGCCGAGCGCGGGCTCAGCGAAGCCGAACTTACTTTCACCGGCCCGCGCCGCGGCTCGGCGGCCTGGCTCGCCAACCCGGGACCGATGGGCAGCCTCGATTTCGCGTCTCCCGCTTCGGCGATGCTGCTCGACGTGCGCCTCACGAACCTCGCGCAAATTTTCGAGGATGTGAAAGAACTCGCCGGCCCCGCCGACGCAAGCTCTTTCGCGGCGCTCGCGGGCTTCGAACACGCTTTCAATCTCAGCCTGAAGGACGATCTGCTTAGCCGCCTCGGCGGAGAAATCATGGCCGAATTCATATCCGCCACTCCTCCGAAGCCCGCCTGGAAAATCGTTCTCCAGGCCACCGATCCCGATCACATCGAGCACGCGCTGAACGCGCTTCTCGAAGCCACTCATTTCCCGGTCGAAAAATCCGCTGACGGCGGACTCACCAGTTACACGCTCCACGTTCCCTCGGGAACCAAGCCCGTCGAAATCACCTACGCCTTCGTCGATGGCTACTGGCTCATCACCTCCGGCACCGAAACGCTGGCGCAAGCCGTTCGCCTCCACCGCAGCGGTGAGTCGTTGGCCAAGTCCCGGCGCTTTCTCGACGCTCTGCCGGCCGGCCACGAATCGGGCGCTTCCGCGCTTTGGTTTCAGGATCCGCTCGTAACCGCCGCTCTTCAGCTTCGCGCGGCCTCGCCGGAATTGGCCGGTTACCTCGATAGTCTCGCGGGCAAAAGCCCGCCTTCCGTGTTGTCTCTCTATGGAGACGACACCTCGATCCGCGAATCGAACCGCAGTGGAGCCTTCGACGTCTCTGCATTCGTCCTCGTGGCGGCAGCCGTCGCCATTCCAAACCTCCTCCGCGCGAAGACCGCCGCCAACGAAGCCTCCGCCGTCGGCTCGATCCGAACTCTGGTCACCGCCCAGGTCACCTATTCCGTCACCTATCCGGATAAGGGTTTCGCGCCCGACCTGGCCAGCCTCGGCCCCGGCCCCGATGAAAAGCCCGAAGAGTCAGCCCGCCACGCAGGTCTCGTGGACGCGACTCTGGGTTGCGAATCTGGCGCCTGGTGCCTGCATTCCGGCTACCGCTTCAATCTCACCTCCGTCTGCCAGCAACACCTCTGCAAAGATTTCGCAGCCGTCGCCACTCCCGCCTCCGCGAACGACGGCGTAAGAAGTTTCTGCGCCACCTCCGACGGCGTCATCCGCACGAAGACCGCCGATACCCTAACCGCGCCGATCACCATCTCCGAATGCGAATCCTGGCCGCCCCTCCAATAGCGCCCGACGAGAAATCGAACACACGGAATGCCGCTCGCACACTATGCCTTTCCACGGATCGCGGGCACTCGCCTCTCGTCGTTGCCGTTCATGTCAAATCTGAAATTTTAAATTTGAAATCGCACCTCGATGCGCCCGCTACACCCGCAAAAAACCACCAGTAGGGGCGGGCCTAAGACGCGCCCTTTGCATCCCGGATGATTGCGCGGGACCCGCCCGCGTAACAACCAGCGCCCGCACTCGTTTCTCTTCTCGGCCTGGCGGCTCCAGCTGTATTGGTGTGTTCCCGATTTGCGCGTCGTTAGGGGGTCGGAGCTTCAGCTCCCACATAAAGCTCCCCGATCCGGGTTGGGCTTTAGCTCCTGAGGACAATCGTTTGCGCTTGCCGCTCGGACTAAGACGCTTTTGCCGCATTTTGTCACTTGACAACTGTTTACCACTATGCTATCATCCTGCGTGACTAGTATTCACAACTCGACGCGGCCCGCACCTTCAGCCGCAACCGCCAAATCCCGCCCCATAACCCCCCTGTTTGCACCACGAAATTCCGAATTTCTAATCGCAAATCCGCGATTAGAAATCCCCGTAACCTCAACAAAACAAACACCCGACCCAGTTTCTAATCGCAAATGGATCGCGATTTGCCGATCCCGTTCCGGCCGTTCACGAATCACCTCTCACTCCGGTTCGCATCCTCCCCGTCAGGCTCACGCACGCGCAAGCACGTCTCGGAGTGTCATCGCCCACAGGTCTTCACTCGTCACCAATCACTCATCACTAGTCACTGCCTTCCTAATCGGGACACCGCGATTAGAATTCCCCGCAACTCACACAAAACAAAGCCCCCATCCAATTTCTAATCGGGACACTTTCGGCCTCTTGCGTCTCCAATTTTGCCCGCTTCGTGTCTTCCCAGAGGTCTCGGATCTCATAACACGGGTCGCGAAACACGAGTCACAAGTCACAAGGCACGAATCACAGCCTTTCCACGGATCGCGGACCGAGAATCACGGGTCGCGGTCTCTCACCCGCCTCGCTATAATAGATATTCGAATGCGAGGACCTCTATGAGCCGGCAGCAAGCCGTCGTTGAATCCGCCGCGGCTACCGAAGCCCAGGCGCGCATCTGGGACGCGTTCCGCCGCTGGGGATACCTGCAAGCCAATCTCGACCCGCTCGGCGATCTCCAGCCCGTGGAACTTCCCGAGCTGGCCGTTTCAGGAGCTGACGCCGATGCCGCCCGCAAACTCTACTGCGGCACCGTAGGCGTGGAGTTTATGCACATCCCCGATCCGGAGCGCCGGCGCTGGATTCAAGAACGCATGGAATCGGAAAGCCCTGCGCCGGACCGCGCCAAGATTCTTGAGACGCTCGTCCGCGCCGAAATTTTCGAGCAGGTCCTGCAAACTCGTTACCTGGGCACGAAGCGCTATTCGCTCGAAGGTGAATCCGCCCTGCTTCCGCTGCTCGACGCGATTCTCAACGCCGCCTCCGAACACGATGCGCAGCAAGCCATCCTCGCCATGAGCCATCGCGGCCGCTTGAACGTAATGGTTCACACGGTCGGCCGCCCGGCAGCGGAAGTTTTCGCGCGATTCGAAGACGTGGACCCGCGCAGCGTTCTCGGCGGCGGCGACGTGAAATACCACATCGGCGCAACCGGCGCCTTCGCCGCCGCGAATGGCCGCACCGTCGGCATGCACCTCGTTTCCAATCCCAGTCACCTGGAAGCCGTCGATCCCGTGGCCATCGGCCGCGCGCGCGCCAAGCAAACGCGAATCGGCGAAGCCGGCCCCGAGAAAATTGTTCCCATCATCATGCACGGCGATGCCGCTTTCGCCGGGCAGGGCGTCTGGGCAGAAACGCTGAACATGTCTGGAGTCGAAGGCTACTCGGTGGGCGGCTCGGTCCACATCATCGTCAATAATCTAATAGGATTCACCACCGTGCCGCGCGAATCGCATTCGTCGCGGTTTTCTTCCGACCTCGGCAAGCGCCTGCCCATGCCGATCTTCCACGTCAACGCGGAAGATCCCGACGCCGTCGCGCGCGTGGGGCGCATCGCGCTCGAGTATCGCTACGCCTTTTCATCTCCGGTAGTGATTGACCTGATCGGCTACCGCAAGCACGGTCACAGCGAAGTGGACGACCCCACGATCACGCAGCCGCTCCGCTACAAAAAAATCCAGGCTCACGCGCCTCTCTGGCAAATCTACGCCGAAAAAATCGGAATCGACGCCGCGCCGATTGCCGAACGCGTCCGCCAGGAACTCGACGCCGCACAAAAAGAGGCCGAAGAGCTCGAGAAAAATCCTCCGATGCGCAAACTGCCGGCCTATTGGGACGCCTATCGCGGCGGCCGCTACAACGCATCGCTCGAAGTGGATACAGGAGTCGCTGCCGCCGAACTAACTGCCACTGGCGAAGCGCTCGCGAGCTATCCCTCCGGGTTTCACATTCATCCGAAAGTAAAAAAACTCATGGAGCAGCGAGTCGAGATGGCTCGCGGAAAGCGTCCTCTCGATTTCGGCATGGCCGAAGCTCTCGCTTTCGGCACGCTCGTAAAGCAGGGCACTCCCGTGCGGCTCAGCGGGCAGGACAGCAAGCGCGGCACGTTCAATCAGCGGCACGCCGCGCTGATCGATATCGAAAACGAAAACGAATTCATTCCCCTGCAGCACGTTTCGCCCAATCAAGCGTGGTTCGAGGCGATTAACTCAACTCTCTCGGAAGCCTCGGTCCTCGGTTTTGAATACGGCTTCAGCCGCGATTTTCCCGAAGCCCTCGTTCTGTGGGAAGCGCAATTCGGCGATTTTGCCAACGGCGCGCAGATCATCATCGACCAGTTCATCGCCGCCTGCGAAGACAAATGGAATTTGCTATCGGGCGTCGTGCTTCTGCTGCCGCACGGATACGAAGGCCAGGGGCCGGAGCATTCCAGCGCACGCATCGAGCGGTTTTTGCAATTGGCCGCGCGTGACAATATTCAAATCTGCCAGCCTTCCACCGCCGCTCAATATTTTCATCTGCTTCGCCGGCAGGCGATGCGCGCATGGCGCAAGCCACTTATCGTTTTCACGCCGAAGAGCATGCTGCGCACGCCCGCGTCCTCATCTTCACTCGCGGAACTTTCCGAGCCGCGATTCCGCCCCGTGATGCCCGACTCCGGAGATGGCACTGCAACGCGCGTCCTTCTTTGTACGGGGAAAATCGGACACGAACTCGTTGCCGAACGAAAACGCCGCAACGACGACTCAACCGCGATTATTTTTCTCGAACAGCTCTACCCGTTTCCAGAAGCCGAGCTTGCTGCCGAAATGGACCGCCATGCGAACGCGCGGGAATTCGTCTGGGTGCAGGAAGAGCCGGCCAACATGGGCGCTCTCGCGTTTCTCGCGCCGCGTCTCGAGCGCCTCGCCCACGGCCGCCCGGTGCTCTCCGTGAAACGCTCGGCGAGCGCCAGCCCCGCCACAGGCTCACACAAAGCGCATGAAATGGAACAGAAAACCTTGTTGACGCTCGCTTTCGCAAATCCCTCCTCCAAATGAAAATCGAGCCGTTTGAACTCGAGCGCTGGCAATCGGTCTGGGAAAACCAGGTCGAGCTGAACATTTCGGAAAGCGGCGTTCATCCCCTCACCACGGCAGAACTGGTGCCCGACGCCGATACGTTGCGAAGAATCCTCGACGTGCCGCAAGGCTATCCGCAAACGAACGGCAGCGAAGAGTTGCGCTCGCGAATCGCCGAGCTGTATCCAGGTGCCGGCGTTCCGAATGTGCTCGTCACGTGTGGCGGCTCAGAAGCAAATTACATTTCCACCTGGGCGTTGCTCGAACCGGGCGATGAAGTGGTTTTCATGCTCCCGAATTACATGCAGATTTCGGGAGTAGCAAGCGCATTCGGTGCCACGGTGAAGCCGCTGTGGCTGCGAGAGAAACTGCAGTGGGGAATCGACATCGACGAGCTGCAGCGGCTGATCACGCCCAAG
Organism: Candidatus Acidiferrales bacterium; assembly: GCA_050746925.1. Lineage (GTDB taxonomy): Bacteria > Acidobacteriota > Terriglobia > Acidiferrales > UBA7541 > Palsa-295. The sequence continues at coordinate 17,732 of JBOGNA010000008.1, read as the reverse complement.
ACGAAGCTCGTCGCGATCTGCAATCCGAACAATCCCACCGGCGCGGTACTGCGTGAGGAAGAGCGCGAGGCGATCGTCGGCGCAGCGGCGAAGGTGGGCGCCTGGGTTCTGTCGGATGAAGTGTATCGCGGTGCAGAAATGGACGGCGCCATGACGCCGACCTTCTGGGGCGGCTACGAGCGAATTCTCTGCACGGGCGGGCTTTCGAAGGCGTACAGCTTGCCGGGGCTGCGCACGGGATGGGTCGTCGGTCCGGCGGACATGATCGAACGCCTCTGGAGCTATCACGATTACACGAGCATCGGCCCAACGATGCTGACGGATCGGCTGGCTTCGGCGGCGCTCGAACCGAAGCGGCGGGAATGGATCCTGAACCGTACGCGAACGACGCTGCGGCAGAATTATCCAGCGCTTCGAGCCTGGCTCGACACGCACGCGGACTGGTTCTCTCATATTGCACCGAAAGCAGGAGCGATTGCGTGGGCTGGATTGCGCAACGGCGGCAACTCTGCCGAGATGGCGGAAGCACTGCGCGTGAAGAAAAGCGTGCTGATCGTTCCGGGCGAACAAATGGGAATGAACTCATTCGTGCGGTTCGGATTCGGCGGCGACCCGCAGCACTTGCAGCAGGCGCTCGCACGAATTGCGGACTGGATGCGCGAGGCCGGGCGTTAGTTACACTTCGTTGACTTGCAGAGTGCCGTCGCCATAAGATTGCGCGCAGCCGGAATTGCCACCGGATCGAACCCTCCATGAAAGCGCCCCTACCCGAAAACGAAGCGGCGCGTCTTGAAACTCTCCAGCGCTACGACATTCTGGACACGCTTCCCGAGCAGGAGTTCGACGACTTGTCGCGCCTGGCTGCGCTGATTTGCGGCACGCCGATCGCGCTCGTCAGCCTGATTGATACCGACCGGCAATGGTTTAAAGCGAAGGTTGGCATCGACGACTCGGAGACGCCGCGCGACGTCGCGTTCTGCGCGCACGCGATTCTTGAGCCCGGGGTCATGGTGGTTCGGGACGCGTTCGAGGACGAGCGGTTTCGCACGAATCCGCTCGTTACCGGCGAGCCAAAGGTGCGGTTCTACGCGGGAGCGCCGCTGCTGACGCGCGAGGGGCATGCGCTCGGAACGCTCTGCGTGGTGGATCACGTCCCGCGCGAGCTTTCGGTCGAGCAACTGGAAGCCTTGAGGGCGCTGAGCCGATTGGTGGTAAATGAATTTGAATTGCGGCGAAGCGTCACCGATCTTTCGCAAGCGATGCGGGAGCGACGACTGATCCAGAGCGAACTCGATCAGCTATTCGATCTTTCGCTCGATCTCTTCTGCATTGCGGGATTCGACGGATATTTCAAGAGGATCAATCCAGCCTGGGAGAAGACGCTCGGAATCTCCAAAGAAGAATTGCTTTCGCGGCCGTACATCGATTTCGTCCATCCGGACGACCACGAAGCAACTCTCAGCGAAGCGAAAAGCATGGGCACCGGAAGCGTGACGTTTTCTTTCGAGAATCGCTACCGGTGCGGCGACGGGACCTACATCTGGCTGCTGTGGAACGCGACGCCGAGCAGCGACCAGAAACTGATCTTCGCGGTGGCTCGCGATATCACGCTGCGGAAGCGGGCCGAGCGGAGGATGGCGGTTGGGTACGCGCTGACGCGCGTGCTAGCGGAGGCGGGAACGCTCGAAGAAGCATCGCCTTTGATTCTCATGTCGATCTGCGAAGGACTGGGATGGGAGCTGGGAGCGTTCTGGCGACTGGACGAAATTGCGAACGTGCTTCGCTGCGTCGATCTCTGGCATCCGCCCGTGCTGCAGTTTCCGACCTTCGAGTGGGCAACGCGGGAATTCACATATCAGCGCGGCGTAGGGATTCCAGGGCTCGTGTGGGCGACCAGACAGTCCGCGTGGCTTCCCGACGTGCCGGGAGAACGGAACTTTCCGCGCGCGATTTTTGCGCAGAAAGAAGGGCTGCACTCGGCGTTTGGATTTCCCGTGCGGATCGGAGATCGGGTGGTCGGCGTGATCGAATTCGTCAGCCGGGAAATCCGGAAACCCGAGGGCGAACTGCTCGAAATGTTCGATTCGATCGGAAGCCAGATCGGGCAGTTCATGGAAAGGCGGCGGGCGGAGAACGAATTAAAGCTGTACGCCGATTACCTGGAAGCGGCGCGGCACGCGCAAGAGGAAGACGCGAAAAGGCTCGCGCACCTGGTGAAGGAACTGGAAGTTGCGAAGCGGAAAGCGGAAGAGGCCACGCGGTCCAAGAGCGAGTTTCTGGCGAATATGAGCCACGAAATTCGCACGCCGATGAACGCCGTGATCGGGATGACGGAACTGGCGCTCGAAACCAGGCTGACGCCCGAGCAGAAGGAATATCTGGGAACCGTGAAGAGTTCGGCGGGTTCGCTGCTCAATTTGATCAACGACATTCTGGACTTTTCGAAAGCGGAAGCGAAAAAGCTCGAACTCGACCGCATTGATTTCGCGCTTCGCGATTTGCTCGAAGATACGGTGCGAGTGCTGGCTGTGCGCGCTCAGCAGAAGGGGCTTGAGTTGGCTTGCCACGTGGCACAGGAAGTTCCCGACGCGCTGGTGGGCGACCCGGAACGGCTGCGGCGAATCGTGGTGAATCTGGTGGGGAACGCGATCAAGTTCACGGAAAGCGGCGAAGTGGTGTTGAACGCGAGCGTGGAATCGAAATCGAGCGAGGACTTGTTAGTCCATTTTTCGGTGACGGACACGGGTATCGGAATCCCGGAAGAAAAGCGAAAGCAGATCTTCGAGGCCTTTGCGCAAGCCGACAGCTCGACCACACGCAAATACGGCGGCACGGGGCTGGGCCTTTCGATTTCCTCGCAGCTCGCGGATTTAATGGGCGGCCGCATCTGGGTGGAGAGCGAAGTAGAGCGGGGCAGCACATTCCATTTCACAGCGCGGCTCGCTTTGCAACGCGCCGCTGCGGGGACGCCCGAGCCGGTCCCCGTAAAGCTGCGCGATCTTCCGGTGCTGGTTGTCGATGACAACGCAACGAGCCGGCAGATTCTGGAAGAGATGCTGACGAACTGGAAGATGAAGCCTGTGACGGCGAACAGCGGTCCGGCGGCGCTTGAGGCATTAAAGCGAGCCCGAAGGTCGGGCAAACCATTTCAGCTGGTAGTGGCCGACGGACACATGCCGGAGATGGACGGATTCGATCTCGCAGCACGCGTGCGCCAAGATCCCCGGTTGCGCGGCGTGACGATCATTCTACTGACGTCAGCGGGGCGGCGGGAAGATTACGCGCGTGCGAAGAGCGTGGGAGCAGCTGTGGCGGTGACGAAGCCGGTGAAACAATCGGAATTCTGGGACGCAATCGTTACCGCGCTACACGTTCCGGGCAGACAAAAGACGCGGCCATCAGCAGCGCGCGGACCGGCGCGCGGAACTCACCGGCGGTTGCGAGTGCTTGTCGCGGAGGACAATCCCGTCAACCAGGAACTGGTGCTGCACCTGCTCGAGCGAAGAGGGCACGCGGTAATCGTTGCGGAGAATGGGAAACAAGCTATCGTCGCATTGCAAAAACACAAGTTCGATCTGGTGCTGATGGATGTGCAGATGCCGGAGATGGGCGGAATCGAAGCGACGGAGACAATCCGGCGAAAAGAAAAAAGCGCCGGTGGCCACATCCCCATTTTCGCAATGACCGCGCACGCGATGCCGGGTGACCGTGAACGATGCCTGGCGGCGGGAATGGACGGTTACATTCCGAAGCCGATCGACCCGAAGCTATTTCTGCAAACGATCGAGGGTGGCGCTTCGCCTGGGGCGGCCACTTCTGCCATGACAGCTGGAGCGAACACGGATGGAACGATCGATGGAGACGTGTTGCTGGCGCGTTTTAGTGGGGATCGAAAGCTGTTGCAAACATTGATCAAGACGTTCCGGCAGGATTGTCCCAAGATGATGGCGAAAATCCGGAGCGCGCTTGCGACGCGCGATCCGCGTCTGCTGGCGGACGCATCTCACGGGCTAAAAGGGTCGGTCGGGAACTTCGGACCTACGAGCGCTTTTGGGACGGCGAAGGAGATGGAAAAAACGGGCCGTCAGGGTAAACTCGACGGCGCGTGGGAGCTGTACGCGACCCTCGAGGATGACATCGCGCGGTTGCTACCGGCCCTCGAAGCGGTTGGCAGTCCCAAAAGCACCGGCAGCAAGGGTCCGAAGAAGGTTCAAGCGGGACGTGGAAGCCGCCCGCGCCATTCACCGCGGAGGAAACGATGACGCGCATTCTTGTGGCAGATGACGACCGAACAACGCGCCTACTTCTGACCGAAATCCTGCGCGGCGGAAAATACACGGTCGTCGCGGTCGCGGACGGGGCCGCGGCGCTGAAGAAGTTGAAAGAGGAAAAATTCGACCTCGCGCTGCTGGACGTGTGGATGCCGAAGAAGAATGGGCTGGAAGTGCTGGCCGCGTTGCGCAAGTCCAACAAGAAGCCGAAAGTGATCGTAATGACTTCCGACGATACGCCGGAAACGCTCCTGAGCGCGATTCGCGAAGAAGCTTATCAATATGTGGCAAAGCCGATCGAGCCGAAGGGATTGATTTCGCTGGTTCGCGAGACGCTCGCAAGGACATCGAAGACGCTGCCGATCGAAGTGATTTCGGCGCGTCCCACGTGGGTGGAACTCGCGGTACCGTGTACGCTCGAAGCAGCCGAACGGATCGAAGGATTCATGGGGCACCTCAAGGCTGGGTTGTCCGAGGATGTGCAGCGGTCCGTTGGGCAGGCATTTCACGAGCTGTTGTTGAACGCGATCGAATGGGGCGGAAAACTCGATCCGAGCCGGAAAGTGCGCATCTCGTATTTGCGCGGGAAACGGATGCTGCTGTACCGGATTGCCGATCCCGGGCCAGGATTCAAATTCGCCGAGCTGGAACATGCGGCGATCAGCCACCGGGCGGACGAGCCGACAAAACATGATGAGGTGCGCCAGCAAAAAGGATTGCGGCCGGGCGGATTTGGCTTGCTGCTCGCGAAAGCGAACGTCGACGATCTGCTTTACAACGAACTTCAGAACGAAGTGGTGTTCGTGAAGTATCTCGAAGAAGGAAACGGCGGCAACGGAGAGAGCGCGAACTAGCGGGCGACACGTTTCGCAAGTAGTTGCCGGGCGGAACTCTGGGGTCTTGTCCCGATTGACGAGTCCGCGAACGGCGTATAGGATGGCGGCGGTTTTGAATGGAGGAATCAATGGCGAAGAAAAGCAGATTGAAGGAAGCGGCTGAGACGATCGGATCCGCAATGGGTAAGGCCAATCGCACGGCGCATAAAGTGGCCAAGGCCGGCGTGATGGCGAAGAAGGAACTCGCGCAAATTTCGAAGCAGGTGGAATCGCTCAAGAAACAGCTGCAAAAGACCACCAAGCGTTTGAGGAAAGCGTTAACTTAGGTTTCGCGCCGATCGAAAAGCGGGCCCGGCAAATGCGAACCTCGATCTATCTCCCGAGGGAATCCGCGCAACATCATCTTCACTGAGTGCCGTGAATCTGGCGACCTGGCCAGTTTTGTCGTGGTTGCCGTCCGTTTGTGCTCTTCTATCGAGCTTACTATCCGCCTTGCGGACGACACCGCCGGGCAGTCCCGCTCGAACGGTTATGGCGCCTGCTTGAAAAGCGACCGCGGTGCTTACATCGAGCGGATTTTCATATAGCGGATGAAGTCGGGGAACATGCTGACGCCGGCAGCAACGACCAAAACGGCGAGCGCACCAAGAACTAGATATTCCAAGCGCATCGGACCTCCTCGCATTCTCTTCCTGCTCATCTCAGCTTCAACCTCTGACCCAAATCAGATTAAGCGCAAGCCAGGGGCGGGAACATACAGAGAGGTATGTATTTTCCCTGCGTTTTCCACGCGGATGAAAGTAGCTCCGCGGGCGTTTGCGCCAAGGAAGAAAGGAGCGACAGACCAACTCGCGTTTCGGTACAATCCGGCGCAACGGGACGCATTGCCGCCAAATGCCCCGATAGAGTGCAGAGGCGCCTGCCACGGCATGAGCTTACTCACCGAAATCGATGTGCTCTGGATAACAGCCGGACTCGGGTGTGATGGGGACACGATCGCCATGACGGCGGCGACGCAGCCGAGTCTCGAAGACCTTATCTTCGGAGCGCTCCCCTTTGTTCCGAAGATCAAACTGCACAATCCGTTTCTCGCCTATGAAAACGGGGAAGAGTTCATGTCGGTATTTCATCAGGCGGCGGACGGGAAGCTGGCACCATTTATTTTAGTGATCGAAGGTTCGATACCGAACGAGAAAAACAAGAAAGAGGGCTACTGGGCGACGTTTGGGACCGATCAGAAAACGGGCCAGCCAATTCTCACGTGCGATTGGATCGATCGGCTCGCGCCGAAGGCCTGGGCGGTGATCGCAGCGGGGACGTGCGCGACGTACGGCGGCATCCATGCGATGGAAGGAAACCCGACGGGATGCATGGGCCTGCCAGATTACCTCGGGTGGAAGTGGAAATCGAAAGCGGATGTTCCGATCGTGTGCGTGCCGGGATGCCCGGTACAGCCAGACAACATGACGGAGACCATTCTGTATCTATTGAATATGGTGGCGGGAAGAGCTCCGATGATTCCGCTCGACGACGTGCTACGGCCTACGTGGCTATTTGGCCAGACGGTGCACGAAGGATGCGACCGAGGGGGCTACTACGAACAAGCGGAGTTTGCGGAAGAGTATGGGTCGATCCAGTGCATCGTCAAGCTGGGCTGCTGGGGGCCGGTGGTTCAATGCAATGTGGGGAAGCGGGGCTGGATGGGAGGCATTGGCGGATGCCCGAACGTCGGCGGAATTTGCATCGGGTGCACGATGCCGGGATTTCCGGATAAATTCATGCCGTTCATGAATCAGCCGCCGGGATCGCTGCTCTCATCGACTGCGGTGGCAACGTATGGGCGGGCGATTCACGCGCTCCGCCGTTTTACTCAGGCGTCGCTTAACAAGGAGCCGACGTGGAGAAGGCGCGGACCTGGAACCGAATGAGGAAGAATTATTTCGACAAAGTATGAAGAACGGAAATCCCATCACAGAAAATGATTGGACACGAGAGCTGGCGGAATCTCTGCGTCTGGGCGGGTCCCCTGCGGACGTGGTGGCTGCGGAAGCAACTCTGAAGGGGCTGGCGGACGTATTCTTCGAGAGCCGACTTCTGGCAACGCGATCTGCCGGCGAGCGCGCTGTGCGGGTGGGAACCGAAGAAGAGGCAACCGATCCGCCGCACAGCGTGGAAGCGAGATATCGCGCTCTCGTTGAACAAATCCCCGCCGTGGTTTTTATGGCGTACCTCGACAAAGGGATCGGCGAAGCCTACGTGAGCCCACAAATCGAAGCCGCGCTGGGATTTACACAGGGCGAATGGCTGGAAGATCCGGTCCGCTGGTACGACCAAATTTATCCCGACGACAAACAGCGTTGGAGCACCGAAGCGGCGGAAATGTTTCTTTCGGGCAAGGCGCTGAAGTCCGCCTATCGAGTACTGTCGCGGGACGGAAGGGTGCTGTGGTTCCACTGCGAAGCCGAAATGATCCGGCGGGAGGACGGGCGGCCCTGGTTTATTCACGGGGTGGGCGTCGATATCACCGAACTGAAACAAGCCGAGGAATCACTGCAGGACGAGCGAAATGTTCTATCGGCGATTCTCGATATCGTGGGAGCTTTGATCGTGGTGCTCGACCCGAAGGGGAGGATCGTTCGGTTCAACCGCACCTGCGAACAAACGACGGGATACTCGTTTCCGGAAGTGCACGGAAAATACATATGGGAACTGTTTTTGCTGCCGGAAGAGGCGGAGAATTTCAAAGCGATTTTTGAGGAGGCGAGCGCCGAGCAACTGCCGGGAGACTACGATACGTCGTTGCTGACGCGCGATGGCGCTGCCCGCCTGGTTACCTGGTCGAGCACGATCCTTGCGGACAAGAACGGCGCGACGTCACACGTGATCGTGACGGGAATCGACATCACCGAGCGCCGGCGACTTGAAAAAGCACTCCTGGAAGTGAGCGCGCGAGAGCAGCGCCGAATCGGCGAAGACCTGCACGATGGTCTCGGCCAACATCTCACCGGTATCGCGTTCATGAGCAAAGTGCTGGAAAGCAAGCTGTGCGAGAAGTCGCTGGGGGAATCCGGCGATGCGGCGAAGATCGTGAAACTGGTGAATGAGGCGATCAACAAGACGCGCGAGCTATCGCGGGGACTCTCGCCGGTGGTATCGGATGCTCACGGCTTGATGTCCGCTCTGACCCGGTACGCGGAAGAGATGCAGGATCTGTTTCAAATCATTTGCCGCTTCGAATGTGGTGCGCCTGTTCTCGTGTACGACGTGAACGTGGCGACCCATCTATATCAGATCGCGCGGGAGGCGGTGAATAACGCGATCAAACACGGAAAACCCGGACACGTGGTGATCGGCTTATCATCGGTAAATGGGGAAGGAACGCTTGCGATACAAGACGACGGCGGGGGGATTTCCGAGATTCCCGCGAACCATACGGGAATGGGTTTGAATATCATGAGCTATCGCGCGAATATGATCGGTGGGTCGCTCCATGTCGGGAAGAACTTCCAGGGGGGAACTACAGTGGGGTGTGTATTCCCTTTGGATCTGGCGCGTGATAAATGAGAGCTCACCATGAGTAGAGACCCGCGATGAACAAAACCCGACCCAATCTATTGACTCCGAAGTGCAAAGTGTTTCTTGTGGACGATCATCCGATCGTACGGCAGGGCCTGGCGCTGTTCATCGAGCGCGAGCCGGATTTGACGGTGTGCGGAGAGGCGGACGGGGCTAACTCTGCTTTGCAGGCGATTCGAGAATCGATGCCGGATTTCGTCGTGCTGGACATATCGCTCGACGGTCCGGACGGACTGGAACTCCTAAAGACACTTCGCGCGCAGTATCCGAACCTTCCCGTACTGATTCTCTCGATGCACGACGAATCGATTTATGCAGAACGAGCGCTGCGAGCCGGCGCAAACGGCTACATCATGAAGCAGGAAGCGACGGACAGAGTGCTTACCGCGATTCGGCACATTTTGGGCGGAGAGGTGTACCTGAGCGACCGTTTGACGAAGCGGATGTTGCAGCAATTTGTGCACGGCTCGATCTCGCCGCGCGATCCGCTCGCAAAGCTGAGCGACCGGGAGCTCGAAGTCTATCGATTGATCGGCGCAGGACACGGAACGCGTCAGATCGCAGACGAGTTGCACGTCAGCACAAAAACGGTAGAGTCCTACCAGGCTCACATCAAAGAGAAGTTGTCACTGCGCAACGCGCGCGAACTCGTCCAGCACGCGGTCGAATGGTCCGTCAATGCCAAGAGTGCTTGATTAGTATTTTTAATCTGCGCGATTCGCGTTTCCTTTGGTCTGTGCAAATCCAATCTCGAACCCGTCTGGAGTGTTTCTAAGCAACGTCTTTTCAGAAGCTTACGCCATAGGGGAATCCCCTACGCCATTCATCGAGATCTTCCTATAAAGAATACAGCAAGCACCCGCTTGAGCGACTTGTTTCAAAGTTGTATTCCTCGCCTGTTGCGATTGGTATTTGTGCGGCCAACGTCTCGTTGTGATGTGCCGGCAGCGCGCAGGTTCCCGAGTGGATGTAGCCGCGAAAGGAGATTCGAGCCATGGCAGACGCGATTCCGTATGGACGGAAGACGCAGAGAAATTCGCCCGTCTCCGACGTTCACATTGTCTGGATGACAGCAGGTCTGGGTTGCGACGGAGACTCGGTTTCAATCACCGCGGCGACGCAACCCAGCATTGAGGATGTGATCCTCGGTGCGATTCCAGGGCTTCCGAAAGTCCACCTGCACAACCCGGTGCTGGCCTACGAAAACGGCGACGAATTCCTGAAATATTGGTATCTGGCGGCCGAGGGAAAACTCAATCCCTTCGTGCTCGTGGTTGAAGGTTCGATCCCGAATGAAAAAATCAAGAAAGAAGGATATTGGGCGGCTCTCGGAACGGACTCAAAGACAGGGCAACCGATAACGACGAATGAGTGGATCGATCGCCTGGCACCCAAGGCGCTCGCGGTAGTCGCGTGCGGCACATGTGCCACCTACGGCGGAATTCACGCCATGTCTGGCAATCCGACGGGCGCAATGGGCTTGGCTGATTATCTCGGCTGGGGTTGGAAATCGGTCGCCGGCCTGCCCATCGTTAATGTTCCGGGATGTCCCGTGCAGCCGGACAACTTCATGGAAACCCTTCTGTACCTCCTCTATCAAGTCGCCGGCCTCGCTCCCATGATTCCCCTCGATGACCAGCTCCGGCCTACCTGGCTTTTCGGCAAGACGGTCCATGACGGTTGCGATCGCGCCGGCTACTACGAGCAGGGCGATTTCGCTGAGGAATACGGTTCTCCGAAATGCATCGTCAAGCTGGGCTGCTGGGGGCCGGTAGTGAACTGCAATGTTCCGAAGCGCGGTTGGATGGCGGGAATCGGCGGATGCCCAAACGTGGGCGGAATCTGCATCGGCTGCACGATGCCGGGTTTCCCGGACAAGTTCATGCCCTTCATGGATGAGCCGCCCGGCGCCAGGGTCTCCGCGAGCGCGATCGGCGTTTACGGGCGAGCCATCCGAGCGTTGCGTTCGATGACGAATTCCACGGTTAACAAGGAACCAAAATGGCGGCATCCCGGCGCCGAACTCACCACGGGCTATCACCCGCGGGCGTACTAAGAATCGAAAGGAGCCTAGAAAATGAGCACGATTACCGGGGTGACGAAAGAGACCGCGACGAAGTCACGAAAACTGGTGGATATGAATTGGGATCCGATCACTAGGATCGTCGGGAGCCTGGGAATTTTCACCAAGATCGATTTCGAGAATCGGCAGGTGGCAGAGTGCCACAGCACCTCGTCGATTTTTCGGGGCTACAGCATCTTCATGAAGGGAAAAGACCCGCGGGACGCTCATTTTATCACCAGCCGCATTTGCGGGATCTGCGGCGATAACCACGCGACCTGCGCGACGTACGCGCAGAACATGGCTTTCGGGATCCGTCCTCCGGCTATCGCGGAATGGATCGTGAATCTCGGCGAGGCCGCGGAATACATGTTCGACCACAACATTTTCCAGGACAATCTGGTCGGGGTGGATTTCTGCGAGCAGATGGTGAAGGAAACGAACCCGAGCGTGCTTGCAAAAGCCGAGAAGACGATGTCGCCACATTCCAGTCTTCACGGCTACCGGACAATCGCGGACATCATGCGGGCTTTGAATCCGTTCACCGGCTCCTTTTACCGGGAAGCTCTCCAAGTGAGCCGCATGACGCGGGAAATGTTCTGCCTGATGGAGGGCCGGCACGTACATCCTTCGACGCTCTATCCCGGTGGAGTGGGGACCGTACCCACGATCCAGCTCTTCACGGACTATCTCGTTCGGCTGATGAAGTACGTCGAATTCATGAAGAAAGTGGTACCACTGCACGACGACCTGTTCGACTTCTTCTACGAAGCGCTTCCGGGGTACGAACAGGTTGGCCAGCGACGGGTTCTGCTGGCTTGCTGGGGCTCGTTCAACGACCCGGCGGTGTGTGACTACACGTACAAGAACATGACGAAGTGGGGCCGCGGAATGTTCGTCACGCCCGGCGTGGTGGTCGATGGAAAGTTGGTGACGAACGACCTTGTTGATATCAATCTGAACATTCGGATCCTGCTCGGAAGTTCCTATTATGACGAATGGAAGAATTCGGAGACATTCGTCAAGACGGATCCGCTGGGAAATCCGGTCGATCAGAATCATCCGTGGAATCAAACGACGATTCCGCGGCCGCAGAAGCGCGACTTTGGCGGCAAATACACGTGGGTCATGTCGCCGCGCTGGCTCGACAAGCGGACGGGAGATCACCTCGCGCTTGATACCGGAGGTGGTCCGATCGCCCGCTTCTGGGCTACCGCCCTGGCCGGCATCGTGGACATCGGCTACATCAAGGCCACCGGGCATAGCGTCAAGATCTACCTGCCGAAGACGACTTCTCTACCCGAAGTCGAATTCGAGTGGAAGATCCCGAAGTGGAGCAACGCGATCGAGCGCGATCGCGCCCGGACCTACTTCCAGGCATATGCCGCGGCCGCCGCATTGTACTTCGTCGAAAAGGCGCTCGAGGAACTGCACGCGGGCCGGACGAAGACATGGACGGACTTCAAGGTCCCTGAAAGCGCGATCGGGTGCGGATTCCATGAAGCCGTGCGCGGCGTGCTCTCCCATCACGTGGTGATCAAGGATCACAAGATCGCCAACTATCACCCGTATCCGCCGACTCCCTGGAATGCAAATCCCAGGGATATCTACGGAACGCCGGGACCGTACGAAGATGCGGTTCAAAACACTCCGATCTTCGAGGAGAATGGCCCCGACAAATTCAAAGGCATCGACATCATGCGCGCCGTCCGCAGTTTCGATCCCTGCCTGCCATGCGGCGTGCACATGTATCTTGGCAATGGCAAAGTGCTAGAGAAGAACCATTCGCCGATGTTTGGCCTTCAGCCGTAGAGCCACCCTGAGGAGGGATGCACGGCGCACCGGTACACTCTGCAGAGTGAAAGGGCGCGCCGAATGAGTATCTTGTCTCCTTCCGGAGGCACAGGGAAGGGTATCGATGCCTGCTCCGAACAATGTTCAAAGCCAGCTCCAGTCGATCGAGGCATTGCTCCGTAAAATTGAGAAATCGAACGACCCGGAGCTCTCGGCGACCGCAAAGGAGCTCGTTCGCTCGCTCATGGAATTCCATGGCGCCGGCATCGAGCGGATGCTCGAACTGATTCATCAGTCCGGCGCTTCCGGCGAGTCCATCATCGATTCGCTCGGGCGCGACGAGATTGTTCGGAGCTTACTCCTCCTTTACGGGCTTCACCCCGATGGTCTCGAAGCCCGCGTGATGCACGGCCTTGAAAAAGCCCGTCCCTACCTGAAATCGCACGGAGGAAACATAAACCTGGTTGGCGTGGACGAACTGGGAGCTGTGACGATTCGCCTGGAGGGGAATTGCGACGGGTGCCCTTCGTCGTCGGCCACTCTAAAACTGGCGGTAGAAGAGGCAATCTATGAGGCTGCTCCGGATGTGACCGCAATCATCGTGGAAGGAGCGACTCAGGACTCGAGTTCGGCTATTGGGTTCGTTCCGCTTTCGAAGTTGAGCGGTATCGGGCTTGAACCGAAATCGGAACGCGACGAGGTCGGCTGGGAAGACGTTTTCGGCTTGGACGCTATTCCCTCGGGAACGGTGCGGACGGAGGAAGTAGGCGGCCGGGACATGCTTTTCTGCAGGCTGGAAGAAACCTTTTACGCCTACACGAACGCGTGCCCCGGATGCAGTCAGCCGTTCGCCGGCGCACTTCTGGCGGGCACGGTGCTGGCCTGTCCGATCTGCAGCCAACACTACGACGTTGTTCGTGCCGGCCGCGGACTGGATTTGGAGAACCTTCATCTCGAACCCGTTCCGCTTTTAAGGGAGAACGGCCGAGTACGCGTAGCGTTGCCGCTTTCCAAGGCACAGCGGAGTGGAATGTGAGCGCGCCATTTTCCCCCACAGCTCAGAACGATCGCGCTTTCGCCACGCTGCGCCGGTTAGCGAACAAGCGGCGCGCAGTAGAAAGCTGCGAAACGTGCAGCGCCGAGCTGCCGGGCGAACACCAACATCTGATCGATTCGGCCGCGCGCAAACTCGTTTGCGCCTGCGATGCGTGCGCGATTCTCTTCAGTGGACAAGCTTCTGCAAAGTTTAAGCGCGTCCCTCGGCGCATCCGGTCTCTTCCAAGCTTCAAAATGACGGAAGCGCAATGGGACGGATTGATGGTTCCGATCGAATTGGCGTTTTTCTTCAAAAGCGGAGAGCCGCCGAAGGTGTCGGCATTTTATCCCGGCCCCGCGGGTGCCACGGAATCTCTGCTCTCGCTCGAGACCTGGAGCGACATCGAGCAGGACAATCCCACTCTCCGCGAGATGGAGCCTGAAGTAGAAGCGCTTCTCGCCAATCGCGTCGGTGCCAATCGGGGCGTCGACGCGCAGTATTACATCGTGCCGATCGACGAGTGCTACAAGCTCGTGGGCTTGATGCGCCTTTACTGGCACGGCCTTTCGGGCGGCACGGAAGTCTGGCGCGAAGTAACCAGGTTTTTTGCGAGCTTACAGGATCGAGCCGAAACCACCTCCGAGGCTTCGAATGCCTGATCTCGACTTCAAGTTCGAAGGCGCGGGAGCCGTGCCTTACGCCGCGTCGCCGATGCTTTCGTTCCAGTTGAGGGTAACGAATTCGGGTAGCGAACAAGCGATTCACACCGTGGTGCTTCGCGCGCAGATTCAGATCGAGGTTACCCGCCGGCACTACACCGCGGAAGAGCAAGCCAAGCTTCTCGATCTGTTCGGCGAACCGGACCGCTGGGGCAAGACACTGCGGAATCTGCTATGGACGAATGCAATCGTCGTGGTGCCGCCGTTTGCAAGGGAGACGATCGTCGAGCTTCAAGTACCGTGCACGTTCGATTTCAATGTTGCCGCGACCAAGTATTTCCACGGCCTGGCCGACGGGGATTTGCCGCTGAATTTCCTGTTCAGCGGCACCGTATTCTACGCAGACAGCGCCGATCAGTTGCAAGTTGCCCCGATCTCCTGGGAAAAGGAAGCGAAATTCAAGTTGCCACTGAAAGCGTGGAAAGATCTGATCGATCACTACTATCCGAACAGCGCCTGGCTTTACCTGCGAAGAGACGTATTTGACCGGCTGTATCAGTACAAAGTGCGCCACGGAATTACATCGTGGGAGAAAGTAATCGAGCGCGTTCTGGCGGGAACCGAAGAGACGGTGCAACTGTGAACGCGAAACTCGTGGAAGATATCGCGAACGCTGTTCTCTACGAAGGCTACATGCTGTATCCCTACCGTCCCTCGTCGGTGAAGAACTGCCAGCGCTGGAATTTTGGAGTTGTATATCCGAAACCGTACAGCGAGCAGCAGAGCGGCGCCGACAGCTGTTTCATGCAAACGGAATGCCTTGTGACGGGCGGTTCTGCTACCGAGTTGAGCATCAAGGCCCGCTTCTTGCAGGCAGTTGCACGAACGATTGGTCGGCCAAAGGTTTCGCTTGAAGATTGGCCCGCCGGCGCCGAATTCACCCACGGAACCGATATTGAAATCGTGGAAACGCTTCAGGTGGGGCGGCAGACCCTCCAGACATGGCAGGAGGCAGTCGAGCGGGAGATCGCTCTACCTGTTATTCGATTCAACGACTCCGTTTCTGAGGCGCGATCCGCCCTCGTTGTGTTTCCGGGCGGACGCGAATATGACTCTATACGTAACGATGAAGGGGGAATTGCCGGAGTCATCATTCGAACAAAGAAAGAGCTCTCAGCGCAGGTGGACGTGGTTGCGACGCGTTTGAGCGAAGGACTGTACAAGATCGCGGTGCGAATTTCGAATGTTACGGCCACCGATTCGGGTTCTGAGAGTCGTGACGAAGCCTTAATGCAGTCCCTGCTTTCCGCACACACGATTCTCAGCGTGGAAGGCGGCCAATTCGTTTCGCTTCTGGATCCGCCGGCTTCGCTAAAGGACGCCGTTTCGGAATGTAAGAACATCGGGACCTGGCCGGTTCTCGCTGGAGACGAAGGACAGGGCGACGCGATGTTGTCGTCGCCGATTATTCTCTATGACTATCCGCAGATCGCGCCGGAGAGTCCGGGCGCCCTTTTCGACGGCACCGAAATCGACGAAATTCTTGCCTTGCGGATTTTGACGCTCACCGAAGACGAGAAGCACGAAATGCGGCACGCTGATGAGCGCTCCAGGGAAATTCTCAGGCGCACCGAGGCAATGCCGGTGGAGCATTTCATGAAGCTTCATGGAGTGCTGCGAGGCTTGCGGCCGGCTGATGAGGAAAAGCAATGAACGAATGGGAATGGGGCCTCCTCGAAGATAAAGCCCCTGCGGGGAGTTTAAAGATCGCAGGGATTGAGGTGAGGGCGGGAGATCGCGTGCGCCTCCGGCCGGGCAAGCGCGGAGATGTAATGGACATTGCTCTCGCGGGCAAGACCGCGATGATCGAATCAATCGAGCAGGACTATGAAGGCAAATTTCACGTTTGCGTGGTGGCTGACGATGATCCCGGCAGAGATATCGGCATAATGCGGCAACCGGGGCATCGCTTCTTCTTCGATCCGGATGAGGTGGAACCGCTGCCGATGGAAGAGCAGGAACAGAACGCCAATGCGCAATCGCCCACGATTCTGGTGGCTTGCATCGGGAATATCTTCCTTGGCGACGACGGCTTTGGCGTTGAAGTGGCCAAGATACTGGCAGGCCGCAAACTTCCCGAGCGAGTCAAAGTGATCGACTTCGGAATTCGCGGAGTTGACTTGGCTTACGCGCTTCTCAACGGTTGCGATGTGACAATCCTTGTGGACGCTTGTCCGCGGGGCGGCGAGCCCGGAACATTGTACGTAATTGAACCTGATCTGAACTCCCTCGACTCTCTTCAGGCGGGGCAATTGGTGTTGGATGCGCACAGCATGAATCCGATGAACGTGATTCGGATGGCGAAATCAATGGGCGGCGACTTGAAACGCATCTTGCTGGTGGGCTGTGAACCGGAGACGCTGGGTCCGGAGGAGGGCCAGATGGGCCTCAGCGACTCGGTGACGGCGTCGGTGGAACTAGCGGCGAGGAAGATCGAGTCATTGGTCGAAACGATTCAGAACGGGAATTGGCCAGTGCAAGGCACTGAACTCTAGCTGAAGAGGAGACAACCATATGTCAATGGAAGCGATTCAACGAAGTGAGCAAGACGGAGAGAGTAAGGATACGCTGCTCATGCTCGGAGGTGTGGCGCTCGTCGTGGTCGGTGCGGGGTTGATTCTGACGAGCCCGATCGCGAAACGGTACATGGGCCAACTTGGAATTGGAAATTTGGCGACCGACCTGGTGCCCGACATCGAGCGATACTTCAAACTGCGGTCGATGTAAGGCTCGTCGGCGCACGAAATCTCGCTATCATTTCGCGAGGGCTGGCTGCAGCGCCTCTCGCGAAGGGCGGGCAAGTGCTCGCGGCAAATCATCGGTGACGACGTGATTAAATCGACAGGGGTAAAGATGTCTGCGACGGAGACGGCAGTGCGATACGTCGTTAATACGGCGATGAGCCGTTTCACCGTACGCGCTTTCGCTACTGGCTTGTTCTCATCGCTTGGCCATAGTCCGACACTGGCGATCAGGGGCTATACCGGCGAGGCAACACTAGTTCCTGGAAGTCTCGAACAGGCTGCTATTCGCCTTAGCGTGCAAGCTGCTTCTCTTGAAGTGACGGACGACGTGAGTGGAAAGGACCGCAACGAAATTGAGAGCCGGATGAAGCAAGAAGTACTCGAAATCTCGAGTTATCCGGAAATTGTTTTCGAAAGCTCGCAAATCACGGTGAACAAACTAGGGGAAGACCGATATGCGGTGAACGTAACAGGTAATTTGGCGCTGCACGGCGTTACGAGAAGTGAAGCGATTTCCGCGCAAGTCGCGCTCGCCGGCGATACGCTTCGGGCATACGGGGAATTTTCGCTGAGGCAGACCGATTACGGAATCAAGCTCGTGTCTGTAGCGGGCGGAACTTTGAAGGTGAAAGACGAAGTGAAAGTGACCTTCGATTTCACCGCTCGGAAACAGTAAGAGAGCACAGTAAAAGAA
>JBOGNA010000007.1:0-21916 GCA_050746925.1 Candidatus Acidiferrales bacterium | reverse complement strand
ACTCATCACTCGTCACTCATCACTTGCCCCACCCCACCCACCCAAGTAATCTATTCGCCGCATGTCAACCGACCTCAAACCGCGCCCCTCGTTCGGCGGACGCTGGACCTACGGCATCCTGATCGTCGCCTTCCTCTTCGTCCTGATGCCGTTTCTGTTCTGGAATGCCACCTGGTTCGGCCGCCCCATGACCGACGCGCAAATCGCAAAAGCTCTCGCCGACCGCACTCATCCCCGCGAAATCCAACACGTCCTCGCGCAACTCGAAACCCGTATCGAAGCCCAGGATCCGCGCGTGAAGCAGTGGTATCCACAAATCGTCGCGCTCGCCTCCGATCCGGTGGATGAAATCCGCGTCACCGACGCCTGGGTGATGGGGCAGGACAATACATCCGAAGAATTCCACCGCGCTCTGATCCCCACGCTCAACGATTCAAACGTGATGGTGCAGCGCAACGCCGCCCTCTCGCTGATTCGCTTCAAGGACGACTCCGGCCACGCGCAAATTCTCGCCATGCTGCGCCCCTACGAAATGCCGTCGCCGCTCACCGGCACGCTCGATACGCGCCTCAAGCCCGGCGACGTTGTCAATCCCGGCACAATGGTGGCGCACATCGAAGCAGGCGGGAAGAGAACTGAAGTCCGCGCAAACGTACCCGGCACGATCATCCGCTGGCTGATTTCAGATCACGGGAATGTCGCGGCAGGCCAGCCGCTCGTAGCCCTCGCGCCCAGCGAAGGCATGATGTGGGAAGCCCTGCGCGCCCTATACATCACCGGCCGCCCAGAAGATTTGCCGGATATCGAGCAGGTAGCCCGCGCTGTCTACGCCGCATCCCCACAAATCGGCCAGCAAGCCCAGTCCACAGCCCGTGCAATCCGCGATCGCTCCGCCTCCTAGCCCAAGTTTCAAAGCATCCGAAGGAAAGCAGAAGAAAAGCTGAAGAAAAGCCTTGCAGAGGAGCCGTGGCAGAGCTGCCATTCCGTAACGCCGGCGTCCCGCCGGCTCTTTGTCGTTGACTTTCGTACCGCCGGCTTCCGGCCGGCTCTTTGCCTTCCCGAATTTCGAATCTACGCTAAATGAGGGTCTAAAAATTCGCAGCCCGCACCGGTTTCAATTCCGAACTCAACCCCGCCCCCGCCTCATTTGTAACTCATCACCGCATGCCCATCCACAATCTTGATGTCGCCAATGTCCGGCGGCAACCGCAGCTTCTCGCGATTCTCAGGCGATGCCATCAGCTTATCGACCGCCGATTGCAGCACCGACTGCGGCAGCGGCATCGACCCGAGCATCCCGCTGATCGGCTCGAATT
Source organism: Candidatus Acidiferrales bacterium (assembly GCA_050746925.1). Taxonomy (GTDB): domain Bacteria; phylum Acidobacteriota; class Terriglobia; order Acidiferrales; family UBA7541; genus Palsa-295. Next base: position 20,600 of record JBOGNA010000007.1, on the reverse strand, counting down.
TCACGTAGCCGCCTTCGGTGCTCAAGTGTCCGTCCAGCTCGAGCGTCATGTCCTTGCCATGAAAGTCAAACAGCACGTAAGCCTTCACCACGTCGCCAACCATGTCCACCTTCACATCCTTCACCGACGACTGCACCTCGTCCAGCGTAGGCTGATCCGCTCCGCCCAGCCCCGCTACTGGATTCGTTGACGATGATCCTGCGCTGCCCGCCGAGGCCGCACCGGCTGCTGCTCCCGCGCCCGTAGCTCCAGCCGCGCCGCTCGGTGCCTGCCCTTCGAGCTGCAGGTTCTGCGCCAGGTAAGAATTCAGCTCCGTGCGATCGAGCGCTACTTGCCCGGTCTGTCCCGCAGCTTTCGCCTGGTCCGCCGCCTCGAATTTCTTCTCCGCGCGCGCTGCCGCTTCCGGGTCGGTCGGAACATTCGGCGCTGGAGACGTCCGCATCACCAGCCCAATCGTCACGATCAGCCCCGCAAGGCTCACCCAGCTCAATATCCGATACGCTTTCTTAAACGGACCCAGATCAGGCATAGCCCCTCCGCATCTACAATTCAGGGTAGCAGAGACGATTCGCGGCGCCCTGAAGCGCAGGTCGGAGCGTCCTCAAATCACCACTGGGCGAACGTACAGGTAGGATGCGCGTGCACCAAACACACCAATCCCGGCGCAGAAAAACAAAATCTCAATTGAATGGGACGAAAGGAAAAACTAGAACGGCATCGCGCCGTACTTCGCCTCAAACTCCGCCAGCGGCACCATATCGATCGCGTCCCACGGACACCCTTCGAGGAACGCTCCGTCCGGCCCTTTGCTCGTGCACAGCTTGCAACCGATGCAAAGCAAAGGGTCCACCATGATCCGGCCGAAAGGCGTGTGCTCCGAGTCAGGCACCCAGAACATGCAATCCGCCACGGGGCAATAGTCCACGCACGCGGGCGATCCCGAGCAGCCCGTGCACATTTCGTTGATCACCGCGACGATGTGCGGTTTGCGCTTGCGTTTCTTCGTGTCGCCCAGGGAAATCGGGTAGCTCTTCTCGATGTCGCCATCAACGAATCGCGCCACGTCCAGCGTCGCTTCTTCAGCCACCAAATCCTCCCGGGTACGCGCTACTACTCCAATCATTCTTCACAGCCATTCTTCATAGCTGGGGGAGGGAAGTCAATGCCCACAAATGTCGAATTGAAAGTAGATTCGAACGTTTCTTTCCGCCAGGCATGCGTTCCTGCGTTCATCGGTGTTTGATCTGTGTTGATCTGTGGCAAGCCTTCGTGCGGCGCGCTACTTCAGCGCGCCAATCACAGAGGCAGTAAACTCGGCGGTCGTCGCCTTCCCGCCCACATCCCGGGTCAGCGATCTGCCCTCGCGATACACTAGATGCAGGGCATTCTCCACGCGACGAGCCGCGCCCATTTCTCCGATGTGGTCGAGCATCATGATTCCGCTCATCAGCAGCGCCGTCGGATTCGCAATCCCTTTGCCCGCGATGTCCGGCGCCGTTCCGTGCACGGCTTCAAACACCGCCACCGTTTCTCCGATGTTTCCGCTCGGCACTACGCCCAGGCCTCCCACAAGCCCCGCCGCCAGATCGCTCATAATGTCGCCGTAGAGATTTGTCAGCAGCAGCATGTCAAACTGCTGCGGATCGAGCACCATCTGCATGCACGCATTGTCGATAATCAGTTCCTTATATTCGATGTCGGGATATTCGGCGGCTACCTTGCGCACCGACGTCAGAAAAAGCCCGTCCGACAATTTCATGATGTTCGCTTTGTGGATCGCGTGGATCTTCTTGCGTCCATGCTTTCGCGCGTATTCAAACGCAAACCGCCCCACGCGCGTCGAAGCCCGCTCGGTAATAATCTTCAGGCTTTCGACCACTCCCGGCACCACCGTGTGCTCGAGGCCGGCATACAGATCTTCCGTATTTTCGCGGATCAGAACGATATCGACGCCCAGGAATCGCGACTGCACTCCCTCCAGATTCTTCACCGGCCGCAAATTTGCATACAAATCGAGCGACTGCCGCAGCCCCACGTTGATGCTCGGAGCGCCGCCCGCCACCGCCGTCATCATTGGCCCCTTCAGTGCCACCCGATTCTTGCGAATCGATTCCAGCACGCCCGACTGCAGGAACGTCATCCCCCGCCGCTCGATCTCCGCGCGCGCCGGAATTTCGTCCCAAATAATATCCACGCCCGCCGCCGCGAGGATTTCTTGCACAGCTTTAGAGACTTCCGGACCGATCCCGTCACCGGGTATGAGCGTGATTGTGTGTGCCATGGAAACAAATCATTTTAAGGAATTTGCCGCACTCTGTACACCGCCCACCAGCAGAGCGGTTTCCAGGCTCCGGGTAGAGTCCCGTGCGACTCTGGTCTGAATCAGAAGTATCTTCCTCGCATCTAATCCATTGAGGGAGAGGCTCTTACCGTGTTTATCGGTTATCTGCGGCGCTTGCATTAGCCCTCAGCTTCTCGCGAATCTGCTATAATGGTTTCGTACCTGCGCAAAGTCGGGCGCAACTTTTGGAGGGTGACAGACATGGTTCAGCTAACGCCGGTGGCAGTAACGAAGGTGAAAGAAATTATTCAGTCGCAGACCCCCAATCCGGCCGGGTTGCGCGTGGCCGTGGTGGGTGGCGGATGCTCGGGTTTCAGCTATCACATGGCTTTCGAAAATCAGATCAATGAGAACAGCGACAACGTGTACGAATTTGACGGCCTGAAAGTGCTGGTCGATCAGATGAGCGAGATGTATCTCGACGGTATCTCCATCGACTACATCGAGACCATCGAAGGCTCCGGCTTCAAGTTCAACAATCCCAACGTGAAGAGCACCTGCGGCTGCGGCAGCTCCTTCAGCGTTTAATTTGGTTGTTCGCCTTCCGTCCGTAGGGGCGGCTCTAAGAGCCGCCCGCGTCCCTTCCCGCGAAGCGTTGCAAATGGGCAATTACTTCTGCTTTCCTTCGCGTTCCGCCCGCATGCTCTCCATCACGGTCTGAATCAGTTCTTTCGCCTTCGAAATCTCCTGCGTGACGATCCGAATGTCCATCACCGGCTTCTGCGCGTCCCAGTTGCTGTGGCAATAGACGCCGTGCTGCCCGACGAGCACCAGCGCGTTGGTCAGCAGGTCCAGGGTGACCGCTAGTCGCCCCCGTTGCGGCCCCATCATCGTTTCGTAGTGCTCCAGCTCCTCGCGGTGCTCATCAAATGCGGTCATCAGCCAATCTCCTATCTTGATTCGCCGGCTCGACGTTAGCCTGTCGCGCCCGAAATCGCAACCTGGGCCGGTAAATGGCCGTAGTCCTAGGACTGTCTATTGCACGCTACGGAACACCTCGTCCCGCTTTGCTTTACTCCACTGCACCGCGCACAGGATAATCTCGCTGGTCGCTTTTTTGCCGCAGTGTCGTATTGTGGCGCAAAATCAACCGGTGGGCCAAGCTGCTTGGGCTTGAATCAAGGGAGGGCGTTGGGAGTCGGAGGCCCTTGATCGAGTGGTTCGCGATACTTGTGGGGTGATGGAAACATGAGACGCTCTGATCTGGTCCGCAATCCTGGGAAGGGAAAGACCGTGCGTACATCTCAAATTGTCTTCGGCGAAAGGCAGCATCTGCTGCGCGTCCTCGATTCCGTGGAGCGCAGCGCCCTGCCCGCGCCGCGCCTCGATCAGGAGCGCCGCGTCATCGAAGGCTTGATTCACGCCCGTACGCAGGAGCTCAATCGCATCAACGCAGGCTGGGACGAGAAGGTGGGCACGGTCCTGAGCGCGGAAGTGAAGCCCGAGCTGCTCGACCAGCTCTCCCGCCAGGCTCCCAAGGAAGATTTTTATTTGCTGCGCCTGATCAGCGAACACCCGAAAGTCACAGCGAAAACCCTTGGCCGCCTGTCGCACCACCCGTATTCTGCGATCCGGGAGAACATCGCGCGCCACCCCAATAGCGACGCCTCCACACTCTCGCGCCTGAGCCGCGATCGCACCCAGCCCCTCTGGTATCTGGTCGCCTTCAACCCCAACGCGCCATCCGCGCTGCGCAAAAAGCTCCAGGAGCGCATGCGCCGCCTCGGCGAAAAATCCGCCACCCAGTAGCGTCGGCGATCTTGCTTCGCGGATACCGCATTCGTCAGTAAGGGCACGGCATGTTGGAAATCCGCCGCAGGAGGACCGTGCCCGAACGCGCCACCGCGTCTCTCCCATCTCGCGCGCCAACCGTCTGTCATCCTGAGCGAAGCGAAGGATCTCAGCGTCCAACTCCACCTCGCGAGACCAGCCACCCAAGAATCGCAGTCAGCGATCGAGAGCCTCCAAAAAGACAAATTGGCTCTTTACTGCTAAAATCATCCCCGTATATTGGCCTACAGGATCGAGCCAATGCTTCCACTACATATCCAGCCAGAAAGCCACATTCCGCTATACGTTCAGCTTCGCGACCAGCTCCGCGCCCTCGTCCATTCCGGCGAGCTTCGCGACGGCGACCGCATTCCCGCCAGCCGCGAGCTGGCGACCCAGCTAGGCGTCCACCGCACCACCGTCGCCAACGCCTACGCCGAACTCGAGTCCGAAGGCCTGATCCAAGGCCACGTGGGCCGTGGCACGTTCATTTGCGCAGCTTCCGTGCGCCAGTTTACGCCCGCGCCGCGCACCAACGGCAACGGCGGCGGCATGCGCTGGGAATCGCTCTTTGCCGACGAGCGCGGCGATGAAGGACTGAGCCGCCTGATGCCGGAAGTGCCGCCGGATTCGATCGCCTTCGTTACCGCGCGCCCTTCGGAGGAATTTTTTCCGGTCGAAGAATTTCGCCGCTGCTGCAATTCCGTTCTCCGCGGCGATGGCCGCCACATTCTGCAGCTCGGTTCCACCGATGGATACGCGCCGCTGAAAAAAGAAATCATCGAGATGCTTCGCGCCGAAGGCCTGGCTGTGCGAAGCGAACAGCTCCTGATTACCGGCGGCTGCCAGCAGGCCATCGATCTGGTTTGCAAGGCCTTCCTGCGCCCCGGCGATTCCGTCGCGCTTGAAAATCCCGCCTACCCCGGCGCGATTGCAATTTTCTCCAGCGCTCGGGTTCGAACGCTCGCCGTGGGCGTCGAAACGGATTCGCGGAAAACCGGCCATGCGGGTCTCGATCTGGATGCCCTCGAATCGGTCCTCACGCAGAACCGCGTGAAGTTTATTTTCATCACCCCCGATTTTCAGAATCCCACGGGCACCACTCTGCCCATCGCAGCGCGGCGCCGGCTGCTCGAAATGGCCGCTCATTATCAGGTGCCCATCATTGAAGACTACATTTACGCGCGCCTGCGCCTGCGCGGCACGGCTGTTCCGTCGCTGAAATCGCTCGACCGCTCCGGCAACGTGATTCAAATCGACAGCATTTCGAAAATCGCGTTTCCCGGACTGCGTGTCGGCTGGTGCATCGCGGCGGAAAGCGCCATCGAGCGGTTGCGCCTCGTCAAGCAATCCACCGACCTGCACACCGATCAGCTCGCGCAGGCGGCGCTCGCCGAATTTATTCGCCGCGGCTGCCTGGCGCGCCACGTGGCAAAGATCAAGAAAGTCTATCGCGGGCGCCTGGAAGCCCTCGAAGCCGCGCTCGAAAAGCACATGCCCGAAGAAACCACCTGGACGCGCCCGGAAGGCGGCATGTCCATCTGGGTCACGCTGCCGCCCGGCTTCGACGCCGGGGAACTGCTGATCCATGTGCGCGAACGCGGCGTGCTCTTCGTGCCCGGCCGCCATTTCTATTCCCAGCATCCGCAGATGAACACGCTCCGGCTCGGATTCGCCGCTCTCGACGAAAAGCGGATCGCGCGCGGCGTACAGACGCTGAGCGATTTGCTGAAGATCGAGCTGCGCAAACGACAGCGAGGCGTCCGCAGCGAATCGCTGCCGCGTGTGGCGCTCGTATAGCAGATTTGATTTTGTAGCGGCCGCCTTTTTACCCTGAACGGAGTGAAGGGTAGGCGGGCGAATTTCGGGAAACGAACAAAAATGCTACTCACACCCAATCCGACGAATTCCTGCTTCGGCTGCGGAGCCGCAAACCCGCGCGGTATGCTCCTCACCTTCGAGCAGGACGACGCAACGCAGCGCATCCGCGGAAATTTCCGCCTCGGTGCCGAATATCAGGGCGGCGGCGGATTCATCCACGGCGGCATCATCGCGCTCGTCCTCGATGAAGCCATGGGCAAGGTCAACCGCTTCACCGGCGTTCGCGCCGTCACCGCCGAGCTGACGATCGAATACAGTCGCCCGATTCCGGTGGACGAAGATCTGGTGGTCGAAGCTCATCAGGTGGAGCAGAACGGCCGCAGCCACTATCATGTGGGCCAGATCGCGAATCGCGCTGGCAAAATCCTCGCGCGCGGAAAAGGCCGCTTCGTCGAGATCAATCCGGAGAGATTCAAAGTCGAAGATTCTGCCGCGTCCGCAGCGGCGCCCGGCAATCCACATCCGTAACACGGAAAGGGAGAAAACGATGGACCTCATGAACAACAATCTCTGGCGCGTGAAAGTCGGCCTGGCCGAAATGCTGAAAGGCGGCGTGATCATGGACGTCACCACGGCCGCGCAAGCCAAAATCGCAGAGGACGCAGGCGCCTGCGCCGTGATGGCGCTCGAGCGCGTCCCTGCGGACATCCGCAAAGAAGGCGGCGTCGCCCGTATGGCCGCGCCGAAAATCATTCGCGAAATCATGGACGTGGTCTCGATTCCCGTGATGGCCAAAGTCCGCATCGGGCATTTCGCCGAAGCGCAGGTCCTCGAAGCTCTCGAAGTCGATTACATCGACGAAAGCGAAGTCCTCACTCCCGCCGACGAAGAACACCACGTCTGGAAGCACGGCTACAAAGTTCCGTTTGTCTGCGGAGCCCGCAATCTCGGCGAAGCGCTCCGCCGTATCGCGGAAGGCGCGGCCATGATTCGCACGAAGGGCGAAGCCGGCTCCGGCAATATCGTCGAAGCGGTGCGCCACATTCGCGCGATCGTCGGCCAGATGAAGAAGCTCACCACTCTCGGCGAAGAAGAGCTCGTGCACGAAGCGAAAGAACTCGGCTCGCCGTTCGAGCTGGTCGCCTGGGTCGCAAAGCACGGCAAGCTTCCGGTTCCGAATTTCTCGGCCGGCGGAATCGCCACCCCCGCCGATGCGGCTCTCGTCATGCAGCTCGGAGCCGAAGCCGTGTTCGTTGGCTCGGGCATTTTCAAGTCCAACGATCCGGCGCAACGCGCCCGCGCCATCGTAAAGGCCACCACGCATTACAAAGATCCGAAAGCCGTCCTCGAAGCCTCCGAAGATCTCGGCGAAGCCATGAAGGGCCTCGACATCCGCCAGATGGACGAAAAGGATCTGCTCCAAACGCGCGGCTGGTGACGATGCGGCCAGCATCGTCACCCTGAGGAGCAACGCGACGAAGGGTCGTCAATGAAAGTGCCTTCGCGCTCGCACCTGCTAACGATGGAGCCCCAGTAGGGGCGGGTCTAAGACCCGCCCGCTGCAAAGTTTCCTCGGCCGAGCCACATCTATAGGTGCGCAGAGCTAGTCGGTTGTCGGACCAATGACCCAATCCCCCAAACTCGGCATCCTCGCCATCCAAGGCGACTACGACGCTCACGCCAAAATGCTCGAGCGTCTCGGCGTCAATTACGCATTCATCCGCCGCCACGAAGATCTCTACGGCGTCGCCGCCGTAATTCTGCCAGGCGGCGAAAGCACCACTCATCTGAAAGTGATGGAAGAGGAAGGCCTCTACGCCGCGCTCAGGAAATTCGCTGCTGACGGCGGCGCATTCTTCGGCACCTGTGCCGGCGCGATCCTGCTCGCCAAAGAGGTCCGCGGCCCCGCGCAAAAGTCCCTCGATCTGCTCGATATTTCCGTCCTGCGCAATGGCTACGGCCGCCAGCTCGCCAGCGACGTGCACTCCGCCGCCACAAAATTACGCAAAGAGCCGCTCGAAATGGTTTTCATCCGCGCGCCGATCATCGAATCCGTCGGCGCGAATGTCGAAGTCCTCGCGGAAGACGCCGGACATCCCGTCCTCGTTCGCGAAGGCCGCATCATGGCATCCACATTCCATCCGGAGTTGACAGACGATACCGCCGTGCACGAATATTTCCTCAAGCTCGTTCGCAACGGCTCCTGATCGATGCCCGGACAAAACGCCAAGCACTGGAAGGTACTCTTCGTCTGCGTCGGGAATTGCGTCCGCAGCCAGATGGCGGAGGCGATCGCCCGCCGCGACGCCTCCGACGTGATCAGCGCCGAAAGCGCCGGTGTTCATCCGCTCGGCTTCATCGATAAAACGGCGATTGCGGTCCTTGCCGAGCGCGGAATTTCCGTCGCCGGCCAGCATTCTAAAGGACTGCGCGACCACTCGCTCTCGCAGCCCGATCTCGTCATCAACATGTCCGGCGCCCCCAGCGCATCGCTCTTCCACGGCCGCCGCTTCGAAGACTGGGATATCGAGGATCCCTTCGGCGAGAGTATGGAACTGCACCGCCGCATCTGCGATGATATCGAAGCCCGCGTAGAGGCGCTGGCAGCACGCCTTCGCTCTGTAGATTGACGCGGCAGCTCGAAGCCCCGGCTGGTGACGATCTCAGCAGGGGCGGGTCTAAGACCCGCCCGCTGTAGCAGCACCTCGACGACGGGTTGCAGTCCATGCGCGCGGATGGGCATTCCTGGCGCACGGGCAATCGCGCAAAATTTCGAGAGCTGTCATCCTGACGGCATCCGGCCAGGATGCCGGAAGGATCTCAGCCTCCAACACTAGCAACCAAGCAGCCCAAGGCCAGGAACCGCACTTTGCGCCGCGAAAAAACCAGCGTCTCCCAGGAAGACTACCTCAAAGCCATCTGGGAGCTCGTCCAGGAAGAGCAGGCGCCCATCAGCGCCCGCCTCGCCGAAGATCTCGGCGTCACTCCGCCCGCCGTCACCGCCGCGCTGAAACGCATGACGCGCGGCGGCTATCTCCGCGTTCGCCGCACCGGCCACATCGAGCTTTCGCCCAAGGGCCAGGAAATCGCCGAGCATCTCGTCCTGCGCCATCGTCTCGCCGAGAAATTGCTCACCGACGTCATCGGCCTCGAATGGACGCGCGCCCACGAAGAAGCCGAGAAACTCGAGCACGGAATTTCGCCGGAAGTGGCCGACCTGCTTTTGCAGCGTTTCGGGCGCGACGCTCGCTGTCCCCACGGCGTTCCGCTTTTCGGCGGCATGCAGAAGCTACGTCGCAAGCACGGCGCCATGCGCCTCTCAGAGTCCGAAGTCGGCCGCTCCTATGAAGTTCTGCGCGTGTATGAAAAAGATCCGCACTTTCTGGAGTTTCTCGTGAATTTCGATCTTCGTCCCGGCGCGCGCCTTCGCGTTCACCAGCGCGAATATGACGAAACGATGACCCTCTCCGTCACCGGCCATCGCCCCCCGCGCATTCACCTCGGCAAGACCGCCACCGAACGCATCTGGGTCCGCCCTATCGGGTAGCACGTCCACGCCTGCTTGCCTTGATGCGAGAAAGGCCTGCGCCACAAGCCGAACGCGGCAAACACTGCAGAAATTCACCGCGATCGCATCAATCGTTCCGCAGCCTTGTTTTTTTCCCAGTAGGGGCACGGCATGCCGTGCCCTCTGCCGCCAGCGCCACCGACTCGCGACGCAAAGCTGTCGCGTGTGACGCTAGCTCCCCGCCAACCCAACAATCTGCAACGCATTCACCCGCGAATCATCCACAGTCAATCCCCAATGCAAATGCGGCCCAGTCGCTCTACCTGTAGCGCCCACCCGCCCGAGCACCGCCCCCGCAGCCACCACCTCGTCCACGCGCACTCCGATCGATTTCATGTGCCCGTAAAACGTATAGATACCCAGGCCGTGATCGATCACCACCGTGTTGCCGGAGAAATATAAATTCTCGGCCAGCACCACCCGTCCCCGCTGCGAAGCATGAATCGCCGTTCCCGCCGGCGCTGCAATATCCACTCCGCTGTGCGGAGAGCTCGGCTCGCCGTTCAATTCGCGCCTCCGCCCGAAGTTCTTCGCCGTGTGAATGCCCGGCAACGGCAGCCGGAATGCTCCCTCCCACAACTTCTCCGGAGTCGCCGTCGTGAAGATCGCGCGCAGCCGGTCGCGCTCTTCATTGGCGCGTTTCGTCTCTTCCTCGTTTGGCTCCACATACTGCGGAGCGACTTTCAGCTTCTCGACGGCGAATTTTCCCGCCGCCACCGAAATTGTGATCGGACAGTTCGCGGGACCCGAGTCTCCGCGGTCGGCCATGAGCGTCAGGTCATGCTCGCCGGGCGCCTCTTCAAGGTCGATCCCGAGGAGCCCACGAAATGTGTTCGGGGATTTTGCGTCCTGCCAGAAGGGAACTGTGCGCGGCGCTTCGTGTTGCGTCCACAAACCCTTCACGCCCGTGAGCCTTCCTTCCGAGCTGCGGACCTCCAGCTGCAACAAGCCGCCCTGGGTGCCAGAGGCCGGGATGATGCGCACCTTCGCGCCGGCACCGCAGTCGTGTGCCGCGGGCACCGCCGCCCGTCTGGCATGAGACGCTTTCTTCTGTGCCGAAGCGCGCGGCGCAGCCGCACACACGAATAGCGGAGCCAACGCTGCGCCTAAAAAAATCCGATTCGCCGCTCTCGCGCTTCTCAGTTATTTGCTCCCGGTATAAGTCACGCGCCACACGCTGTCCGACCCATCATCGGTAAACACCAGCGCCCCATCCGCCGCCACCGTCACGCCAACCGGACGGCCCCAAACGCCTCCGTTCGGCGTCACGAATCCCGTCACGAAATCCTCGTACTCATCCGTGGCTTTTCCATTGTGCACCGGGACGCAAATGATTTTGTATCCTGTCCGCTTCGCGCGGTTCCAGGATCCGTGCTCGGCCGCGAACGCGTAGCCGCTGTACTCCGGCGGAAACATCTTGCCGTCGTAGAAAGTCATTTCCAGCGACGCAGAGTGCGATTGCAGCAGCACGTCCGGTACCAGCACCCGGCTCTTCAGCTCCGGATGTTTCCCCGCGTGTCGCGGGTCCTGATTTCCGCCGATGTAATACCACGGCCAGCCGTAAAATCCGCCTTCGACGACATGCGTGATGTAATCGGGAACCAGGTCGTCTCCCAAGTCGTCGCGTTCATTCACCGATACCCACAGCTCGCCGGTTGCAGGATTCACCGCGATTCCTACCGCGTTGCGGATGCCCCACGCATAGATTCGCTCGCCGGAGCCGTCCGGATTGAATTCCAGCACGTCGGCGCGGTGATCCTCCGCCGAGTCGTCGCTCACATTCGAGTGCGAACCCACCGACACGAACATCTTTTGCCCGTCCCTTGAAAACACGACATCCCGGGTCCAGTGTCCTCCTCCTCGCAGAAACCCGCCGCCGGGGAGTGAAGCCACTGTCTGCGCCGCTCCTCGCGCCTTCAGGTCTCCATTCTGATACGGAAATCGCACCACCGCGTCCGTGTTCCCCACGTACACAAACTGCGGATTGGCGCCCGGAGGATAAAACGCGATACCGAACGGCCTGTTGAGCCCCGTCGCAAACACCTGCACCGTCTGCGCTCGTCTGTCCGCGCCAATCCCTCTTAACACTCGGATCTGGCCCTTCTGGCTCTCGGCGATAAAGAAATCGCCATTCGGCGCCGCGCGAATCAATCGCGGATCGCTCAAGCCCGTTGCAATTTGATCCACGCGAAAGCCCGGAAGTACCTGTGGCCATGCATTGCTCGGCCGCGCCACCAGGTCGGCGCCGTTGCTGGCCGATTGCGTTGCATACGGCCGCGGCAGGTCGCCGGGCGTGATGAGCCGCCGCACGCCCGGCGCATCTTCACGCCAGTCGCCATAGGCGCCTTGCCCTTTCAAAAGCTTGCCGGATTCATCCGACTTCGCGCCCCCGCCGTTCCGCCCTTCCGCGCGGCGCACAAGCGTTCCGCCAACCACCACTGCGGACGCCAGCACTGCAATTCCGAACCGTCGCATCAGAAGCACCTTAGTACTTTCCACGAGAGCCGTCTCCTTGCGCAAGATTACGAACCTCAATTACGATGCTGCCGTACAATATATGGATTCAGTCGGTCCGATTCCGGTTTCCCCAATGCCTACACCTTCATGATCCTCGAACAACCGCGGGCGCTGCGCAATCGGTTTTAGACCTGAGATGTACCTGAGTGAGTTAGATCTGAGCGAGTCAGACCTAAACGAGTTAGACGTAAAAAGGATCTGACGCATGGAACTAAGACGATGATCACCGGCACCCACGCCTTGATCCACAGCGACCACGCCGAAGAAATCCGCGCCTTCTTTCGCGACGTTCTCAAATTTTCTTCGGTCGATGCCGGCCATGGCTGGCTCATCTTTTCGCTCCCGCCCGCCGAACTCGGCATTCATCCGGCGGAGAAGGGAAGCCACTACGAGATGTACCTGATGTGCGACGAAATCAAGTCCACCGTCGCAGACCTCGAGCGCAACGGCGTCAAATTCAGCGCTCCGATCACGGAAGCTCGCTTCGGTTCCGTCACATCCATCACTCTTCCCGGAGGCGCAGAACTCGGTCTCTACCAACCCAGGCATCCGCTCGCGCCTGCCTGGCCCGCAGCAGCAAAGAAAACTCGAACCACCGCTTCCCGTAAGACGTCCAAACCCCGAAAAGCGCGCCCGAGAAGAAAACGCCGCTGACACCTCGCTTAGACTTCAGTAGGGGCACGGCACGCCGTGCCCTCTCGACCCACAGCACCACGTCAACCCTGGTGCACCGGTCGCGTTTTCCACAGTAGGGGCGGGTCTAAGACCCGCCCGCGCAGCCCGCACCTCGATTCTGCATCGAAAAGCCATCCGCGCATCCTCCATCGGCCTATTGCCATCCGCTACTAGACGCGCCTATGATAGTCGCGGCCCTCGACCCATTGCGCACAAGCCGACGAGGCGCCGGACTACGACGAACAGTGCTTCCACCTGTCACACGCATCGACGCTGAATTCACGAAATTCAATTCGAGTCGCCATCCCGACTCAACATTTCCAATCCAAAAGACCCTCTGAAGGAGGAATAGCGATATGGCTACAGCGACGCACGCAGTCAAGCTCGACGACAAAGTCACAACTTTCGTAGGCAAAAAGCAGAAGATGCTTATCAACGGGAAGTGGGTCGAAGCCGCTTCCGGCAAGACTTTCCCCACCTACAATCCCGCCACCGGCGAAGTTCTCTCGCACGTCGCCGAAGGCGACCGCGAAGATATCGACCGCGCCGTAAAAGCCGCCCGCGCCGCTTTCGAAACCGGTCCGTGGTCAAGAATTTCGCCCTCCGAGCGCGGACGCATGATGTGGCGCCTGGCCGACCTGATTGAAAAGTACGCCGAAGAATTCGCGCAGCTCGAATCGCTCGACAACGGCAAGCCGCTCAAGATCGCGCGCGTTGCCGATCTTCCGCTCGCCGTCGATCACTTCCGCTATTACGCCGGCTGGTCCACCAAGATCGAAGGCAACACGATTCCGATGGGTCTCGCCAAGCAGGGAAGCTTTCATGCTTACACCGTGCGCGAACCCGTGGGCGTCGTCGGCCAGATCATTCCTTGGAATTTCCCGCTGCTGATGGCCGCCTGGAAACTCGGCCCCGCACTCGCCACCGGTTGCACCGTAATTCTGAAACCCGCCGAGCAGACGCCTCTCACCGCCCTCCGCCTCGGTGAATTGATCGCCGAAGCCGGCTTCCCGGACGGCGTCGTCAACATTGTCCCCGGCTACGGCGAAACAGCCGGCGCCGCTCTCTCTGCGCATCCCGATGTGGACAAGATCGCCTTCACCGGTTCCACCGAAGTCGGCAAACTGATCCTTCACGCCGCCGCCGGCAACCTGAAAAAAGTTTCGCTCGAGCTGGGCGGCAAATCTCCCAACATCATCATGGACGACGCCGACCTGGAATCCGCCATCCCCGGCGCGTCGATGGCCATCTTCTTCAACCAGGGCCAGTGCTGCTGCGCGGGCTCGCGCCTCTTCGTCGAAAAGAAGATTTTCGACAAAGTCGTTGACGGCATCTCCCAGGCCGCCGCGAAAATCCGCGTCCTTCCCGGCCTCGATCCCAATAGCGATTTGGGTCCGCTCGTTTCCGAAGAGCAGCTCAATCGCGTCTGCAGCTATCTCGAATCGGGAGTGAAAGAAGGTGCGAAGGCGGTCACCGGCGGCTCACGCGAAGGCGACAAGGGCTATTTCGTCAAGCCCACCGTGCTCGTGAACACCAACGACAACATGAAAGTGGTGCGCGAAGAAATCTTCGGGCCCGTCGTCACCGCCACCCCGTTCAGCGATGCGAGTGAAATCGTCGCTCGCGCCAACGACACCGTGTACGGCCTCGCCGCCGGCGTCTGGACCCGCGACGTGAAGAAAGCTCACGCCATCGCGTCGAAGATCAAAGCCGGCACGGTGTGGATCAATTGCTACAACGTGTTCGACGCCGCTCTTCCTTTCGGCGGCTACAAACAATCCGGCTGGGGCCGCGAAATGGGCCACGAAGTCCTGAAGAACTACACCGAAGTAAAATCCGTCTGCAGCGCGCTCTAAAAGCCGCCGCAGCCAGGTTTTGTAGCGGCCGCCTTCAGGCGGGCGCCTTTCGTCATATCAAAAAAGGGCCGAGCGATCACCGCTCGGCCCTTTTTTATTTCCCTAGTAGGGACATGGCGTGCCCTCTCGAGCCATCACTACCGCTCAGTCCATAATCAACGCCATCGAATTGATATTGTACGAGTACAGCTTCAACTCGCCGCCCTTCTTGATCCATGTGAAAATCTCGGTGGCGTCTCCTTTCGCGAACTTCGTCTCGTACGTTTCGGTCGTGAACGTCCCACTGATTGTGGCGTTTACATTCATATTGACGAACTTGGACTCACCGGCGTCACCCAGCTTTCGGTGCACGACACTCAGAAACGTCACTAGTTTATCGTGTGTCTCGCCGGCTCGGAATCCCTCGTCCGCCTCCGCGCAGATCGCCTCGTATTGCTCCGCGTTGAGCTGTTTATGAAAATTCTGAGCCGCCGCATCTCCCAGCTTGTATCCGTGAAAGAGCGCCGTTCCGCACTGCCACATAAGGAACAACAATCCAGCCGCGACAATGGTTAGCGACCATTTCCACCGCATCCGAATGTGCCATCCTCGCTTTTTCTCCGGGAGCGGGTCAGGGGTAATCAAGCTGGAGTTCGCAGGCGTGATGCTCACACGGCCTCCTCGAGCGATGCTGCTTGGCAGCGAAGATTTCGGTGATAGTACATCAGGTAAGTGCCCGCGGCTAAATAGATATCGGGGAGTTCTCTTTCTTATGCTCCACCCTTCGCCTTCTGCTCGCGCAACTGCAGCTTCCAACCCAGCACGCGCGCCTTGTTCCCAGCCTCTTCCGCCTCCGGGACCATCCCCTTGCGCTGATACGCGCGCGACACCGTCGTCCACGCCAAAATATCCTCCGGATCGATCTCGAGAATCCGCCGCGCCGTCTCGATCGTGCGGTCAAAATCTTCGCGCGCGTAGTATGCTTGCGCCAGACCATGCAGCGCGTCCGCAAATTTCGCATCCATCTCGATCGCGCGGCCATACTCCGCAATCGCCTCGTCGAGCTTTCCCTCGTCGAAAAGGTCGATTCCCGCGTAGTAGTGATCTTCCGCTTCTCGCCTCTCCGCCTGCGTCTTGTTCAGCTCATCTGCCATTCGATTCAGTCCGTTTCATTTTTTGCTGTCATCCTGCCCACCCTGACGAAGGAAGGGAGCGCAGAGTCGGCTGCCTCTGATTTTCGACCCGCTCCTGCGGGTCGGCCGACTCGCAGCGCGCTGGGTGCGTCCCGGATGCAGTCGCGGGATCGAAGGATCTCTCTTCGCCTGTCTCGCGTCCGTTGGCTCACCTCGAACAATGTTGTGTCCGCCGCGCCGATTCTACCACTCGGCTCACCTCTCTTATGCGCGCATCCACACCGCGTCCCATGCTGAACGCCCTCCGCTACTACTGGATCATCTCCAAAGGCTACCGCCTCCGCCCCTGGGCCTCCCCCTACATTCAATGGCGCATGGAAACATTCTTCGGCCACGAAGCCGCCCATCTCGACGCCCGCAAATTCTTCGCCCTGATGTGGCGCGAGCGCTCCCGCATGGAGCGCTTCCTCGACTGGGTCGCCACCCGCCGCCGCGCCCAGAAGACGTAGCTCGTGATTCGTAATTCGTGACTCGTGATTCGTGACTCGTGATTCTTCGCTTTTTGTAGCGCCGCCATCTTGGCGGCTCTTTTGCCCTTCGTCGCTGCTTGCCTGCCGCGCCGCCTGCTGGCGGGCTTGCCGCGCCGATTACAGGCGGGCTGCGCCCGCCTTTCGTTCCCACACCGCTGCGCTGCACCCTGGCGGGCCGGCGCTTTGCCTTTTCGCTTTTGTAGTTGTAGCGGCCGCCTTCAGGCGGGCCTGCCGCGCCGTGTTCAGGCGGGCCGGCGACTCTGACCCTTTCCCTCGTGCTGTCATCCCGCCCTGACGAAGGAAGGAAATGCATCCCGCCAGGATGCCCGGTCTGAAGGATCTGCTTTTCGCCCCCGCACCCGCCCCACGATTCTCGTGACGCCAAGTTCCTTTCGCCTACTATCTGAACCGGAAGTCCGAATCCGTACGTCACAACCAAAGCACCGCCGAGAATGAATCCAAAACTGAGGAGAACTTCATGACCAAGAAAACCTGGATGTTCGTAGCCGCTCTTTTCGTAGTCTGCGCTCTGGCTGCCGCCGTTTTTGCGCAAGCCCCGCGCGTCACCGTCGGCGACCGCCACGGCAACATGCGCGCCGCCCAGCAGCTCATCCAGCAAGCCTGGTTCAAAGTCGACGAAGCCCAGCAGGACAACCACTACAACCTCGGCGGTCACGCCGGCCGCGCCAAAGAACTTCTCGCCCAGGCCAGCGAAGAGATCAAACTCTCCGCCGAAACAGCCAACGAGCACCGCTAATCGCGTCGGGTCTTTTCTTCAGGCGAGGGGCGCCACACGTCGAAGTTTCCGCGCGACGCCGCGCCCCTCGTCGCTTCCGCGTGCCCGCGACGTGCGCCGCCTTCACAAAAATCGAAAAAACAAAACGCAATCCGTTCGCGATTAGAAATGGCCTCAGTCGTTTGTTTTCAGCGAGTTGCGGCATTTTCTAATCCCGTATTCGCGATTAGAATTTCGGCGCTTTGCGAGGGCGATCGGGGCTTTGCTGGACGAGAGGCGGGGGGCGGAGGCGCGAGTTTGCGGCTTTCGAAAATTACGTGCTTGGGAGGTTCGGTCCAGTGGCCGCGGTCGTCGAGGCAGCTATAGGCGCGGATGGCGCGAATGATGGTGTTGCCGGTAACTGGCGCGCTTTCCGCCTGTTCGATGAGGTAGTCGAGGGCGGTGCGGGCGTTGTGATCGCGGAGCTCGGTGAGGCCGAGGGCCTCGGCGTGGCGATAGATCGCAGAGTGGTGGGCGAGGGAGTATTCGCGGACGATCTCGGAGGGAGTGCGCCAGATGAGGAAGTCGAATTCGATGTCGGCGCGGCGGGCGTGGTTGCAGATGCAGCACTTACGGGCGTGGCGGAGAAGCTCCGCTTTCGGCCGAAGCCGGCGTCCGGTTACTCTGTCGAAGTTCATGTTCTGTCTCCGTGGCGTCCTCATTCCGCGCCCGACTTACGATACGGGATAATGGCGAGTTTGACAATCCGTAGAACTACGTACGGTCTGTGGAAAAGCGGCGCATCGGATTGATTCGATGGCGGTAAGGATTTTAGCGGGGATAGGTAGGAGGCGGGTGCGAGGCAGGGCGGGCGAATTCGACGTCAACGGCTCGGCGAGACGTGCGCCGAGCGGAATTGCGGAGTCGATCGTTTTTGTTGCAAGGGTGAAAGCCTCCCATCCTTCGCAACTGGTGCGAAGGATGGAGCGACCGGCCGTCGGATCGTCGGAAAAATTACACCAGGTGATCGAGCGAGTCTACAGTTGTGCGCACACTGCTAAGATACTTGGCTAGGAAAATGCAGACCATAATGCGTCATAACGCCCTGGCTGTCGGTCGCGAGGTAAGGAGTTCGTGAAACAAAAAACGAAGCGCGCAAATCCGAATAAGATGTGGGCAGCAGCTCGGTTCTACTGTAAGGAAGCTGAGCGATGTCGCAAATCAAGAGCGTATTTTTCCGCGATTGTAGCCCGAGCTTGCGAACTAGAGGCTCTGTTGCGGATCTTCGATTTCGTTGAAACTAGACGACCGAAGGATCGTTGCGGACAGCTAAAATTGTTAATCGACCGAGCCTTCGCTAGACATTGGATTCCACACGATGCACTTCAATACTGGAAGAGGGCCGAGCATACTCCTCTGAAGGCTTGTCTCCACGAGATACGCGAAGCGAGAAACGGAGTGCACGCGCACCTCTTTAATAGAGGTTTAGTAACGCGGCAGACCGTGGCGAACGTGACGTTCGTGGTGCACGCCATGTATTCATTCTTAGAGACTAAGAACGCGCGGAATCTGATGAAGCGCCTGCATGGGACTGGACAATTATCTGATGCCGAATATAAGGCTTGGAGGAAACAACCAAAGGCTCGGCGTGAATTCCGCCGAACTGCAGCGGGGAATCCGTCAGGGAAATGATGCGCCAGAGAAGCCTACTGGTCGCAAAAATCACGAAGGACGGAGAGTGGGCTTCGCTCAGTAGATCCAGTCCTAACTGGCTCCGGCTTTTCGGATTCGGGGGAGTCGGCTGCCATCTTCGAGCCAATGTTCTAGAAGGGATTCAAGCTCGTCCCAGTAAAAACCGGTTTCGAGCCGCAACTGCTGCGTATTTGCGTCCCTCTCGAGCCCCTTCGCGACTGATTCGGATAATTCTCGGAATCGGCCGAGTCGTTCCTTCAGGTCAACCCGCCAGAATTGAATGCTCCGGCAGGAGCGCTTAAACTCGAGAAAATCTCCTTCATCAATGCCTGCGACCGCAAGGTCCCTAAATATATCGCGGGAGGACGCCAGGTGTTCCAGGGTTCTCAGATAGCCAGCAAAGATGGTCTCGGTGGCTATTGAGTAGGCTGTGCGTTTCCCGATGTTAAATGCGAGTAGTATTTGCTCAGTGTCGACTGAGCGAATTTTTGTGATTCGGTCCCAGGTTGAATCGGGAGAGAAGTTCAATGCGATGCTGAAAGACTTCGCAAGACCGTCCTGCGCCCAGGTGGTCGCTACGAGGTGATTGCTTCGGAATGCCGATAGCAGCCGATCTGGAGCTTTGAATCGACCACTTCGACCCAGATTTAGCGATTTTGAAGAACGAACCGACTCGAGAAGCTCCGGCAAATCGGGGAATTGTCCCCGTAGCGTCTGCAAAGCTGATTCCTCGGTTGGAATAAGCTCGTGATAGTATCGTTGCAAAAGTCCGTCGCAGGAGGCACGGTCAAAGTATCCCAATTCCACACCCAAGCCGAGCCAGGCCACACATTCAAAGCGAGAAGCCTCCGCTTGAACCCGAAAGCTCCGTTCAAACGCTCCAGCCCCCGCCACTGACGCCTCGATTTCGGGAAGTACCGCTGCGGTTAGGAAAAATGTCAGATTAGACTCTTGAAGCTTTGCGCTTAGTGGCATAACGCACGTCCCTTAGGGGATCCTTGTACCGATTCGTCGGCTTGCAAACGGAAATATGATTGTGATCGTCTACGAGCTTGATGGCGTGATCTCGCATATACTCGCCGATGTACACAATTCGGTCCTTCTTTCCAAAAATCGAGAACGCCTTGAACGCCTCTAAGTATGGGTAGGTTGCCACAATATCTTCAGTATCATCCTTGAGTTGCCGCAATACGGGGGATTCCTTCTGGAGCTCAACATATGCGACCGATAAACTCAAAAGCGACTGGAAGATTCCCGAGATCTTCGGAAAGTGGAGAAGGACTTGAATCCATCCTGCACCGCTAAAACCAAGATACGCAGGACCGAATAGAATGGTAGTGGCCGCAAATAGAGGATGCACAGAGTAGAATGCTTCGATCGCATCGAGATCGTCAGGGAACGGCATTTGGGCCGTCGTCTCGCGCATGATCTTGTACGCTTCGACCAACGCTCTCCGAATCACGACCGCGCCCTCTGAATGACCAACAAGGACAAGATTCCTGTAGGGGCTCTTGAGTGGTCCTCCACGAACGCCGGTAACAATGGGGATCGCTGGATATGGGAACACGGTGCGACTGAAAGCTAGGAAGTCGTCGGCATTTACGGCGACCGGCTGGCTGATACTCGGGTACTTATAAAAAAAAGTGTCGTAGCCTTGCCACCATTCAAACTCGGAAGAATAAACATCGATTAGGCTTTGAAATTGAGACCAGGTAGAAGAGGAATCTCCTGCGAAACCGTGCACAAATATCACAGCTGTTTCGGGGGACACACCATCAGCTAGAAGCGCAAAGGAACCCGGAAAATTCGGGACCGCTACTAAGTGATGTAGTTCGATATCAGGCATCGTTCATCCTTACTAAAGCGTTGACTATAATCTATAGTATCTTGATCTAGAAAGCCAGCAGCCTTTTGCGGCGGGGCGATTTCAAGCTGGGTGGCAGGCGGTTCCTCTGTGTAGGCGGCTCAGCCGCCGTCCGCCAAACCCGCGCGCGGTCCCGCTC
>JBOGNA010000006.1:0-6584 GCA_050746925.1 Candidatus Acidiferrales bacterium | reverse complement strand
GTATCTGGTGACCACAGGAACCGACGGCCGAACGCTGGCGGCGGTGATTGCGGCGCTTGCGGCTCGCAATTGCCTGAGTATTGAGACGGCCGACGGTCTCTACAAGCTCACTCGACTCGCGGCCGATCCCAGCGAAGAAAGCAAACTTGCGCCCGAAGAAGTGAACACGTTGAACTACCTGTTCGAGAATGGCCCATCGACGGAGATCAGCCCTTCGATGTCCCAGGAGAATAGCCAGCGCAACAGCCGTTACGTCGCGAGTATTCGGGCTGACCTCGCCAGACAGTTTGACGCGAAGTACTTCACCAGGCATCTCGGATACGTCGCGCTCGGCGTGCTGGCGACTTTCGCCGCTGCTTTCTCGTTGGCCGCAACGGCGCAGGGGCGCGATACGGGTGGAACTATCTTCATGACGGCATGGATATTGTTCTGCGCCTTGATTCTTGGCGTCATCATCGAAACCGGACTTCTGCCGGCGTGGATCGCGGTAGTCCATGGCACGGGCCGATGGTTGCCGCTGATGCCGGCGACGGCTGCAACGGGCGTCTTTGGCTTCTTCTTCGGTCTGCTTCTAGTCAAGCTCGCGCAGGGGATTTCGCCGGCGTTTGCAGGGATGGTGGCGGTTCTAGTGCTGGTGAATCTCGTCTGGGCGCCATTTCTCAAGCGCATGACGACAGAAGGGCGCGCCACTCTCGACGCGCTCGAGGGATTCCGCCAGTTTCTGACGTCCGTCGAGCAAGGCCGGCTGCACCGCTTGAATGCATCCTCCGCAGCGCCCGCTGCTGAAATCGAGTATCTTCCGTATGCGATTGCCCTCGAAGTGCGGGAAGCATGGGGCGATCATCTGGCCGAAGCATTCTTTGCAACCACAATTCAAAGATAACTTGCTGGAATCACTGCGGAGGTCTGCGCTGGCGGGCGGCGTCGAATAATACGACCGACGCGGCGACACCGGCGTTGAGCGATTCCACAGACGAACGCATCGGAATCGAAATCGTGCCGTCGGCGGAATGCAAGACCTCCGCCGGAAGGCCGGCGCCTTCATTGCCAATAAAAATCGCGCACGCGCCGCGAAGGTCAGGGTATGTCTCCGCAGCCTTCGCGGCTGGAGAAGAAGCGTGACCGGCGTGTCCGCTTGCGGCGAAGATCTTCACCTGCGCCATTTTCAACTGAGCGAGCAAAACTGGAATCGCGATTCCGCGTAGCAGCGGCAGACGTAGCGCAGATCCCGCCGACGCGCGCAGCGCTTTGGGCGACCAGGGATCGGCAGTTCCTCGCGCAGCAACCGCGCCGGTGGCCCCGAAAGCCTCGGCCGAGCGGACAATCGTGCCAACATTTCCCGGGTCTTGCACGCCGGCCATCACGACGATCAGTGCGGAATCGCTTGGCAAGGCGCCTTCTGGATCCGGCGCCCCGCGCAATATGTCGTCAAATTCCCAGATGGGAGCGCGAAAGAGCGCGGCGACCCCTTGAGGCGCTTCCGTGCCCGCCACACTTGCGAACAGCTTGTCCGTGGTTCGAAGAATTCGCGTGCGCGGAACGCCGGCCTCGCTCGCACTGGCGGCGCGCAAGATCGGGTCGAGCTCGCGTTCGCCCGACTCGCGCAGCAGCAGCGCCTCCGCTTCCAGTCCGCCGCGTAGCGCATCCTCCACAAGCTTGCGCCCCTCGACGCCGATCGGCTCATCCTCAGCCGGCCCCGTACCTCGCAGCGCCGCGCGAAATATTCTTAGCCAGCGATTTTCGCGGCTCGTAATGACATCAGAATGCTCCGCTCCCGTTGGGTCACGCCGGACCATGCCGCAAGCGTAACAAAGGCCTTGCACGGCGTCGAGACGGCATTAGAACTGATAAAGTCTCAGATGTTTTCCCTGTATGAGCGCAATTGCGTTGGCCTGAGAGAGCGCCATGAAAACGAAAGGCGAAGGCTTATGCGTAACTTTCAGGCTGAGGATTGAACATCGGAGTGACTTCGCAGCCACATCGTAAACGTCAGTCTTCAAGAATCGCCTACCGGCTCCCAAATCGAGTGGGTCCGGAAGGCGGTGGTACAAATTGACGGCAAGTATCGCGTCGTTGCTGCGGATTTCGCCGAACTCGTCTCGAATCGGTGTGACCCACCACAACTCTCCATCGGCTAAAAATATCTGCAGCGACGCGCCACAATACCGGAAGTACGTGTTCGCGGAAAGCTTCACAGGTCCGATTCCACAATCCCAATGATCAAGGTTGAACGTCGTCCTTCCACTTGCTGCCGCCGGTCGAATGGGGTCTGAGTGTGGTTCGGATACCGGATCAAGAGTATCGGCGTCGAGGACGGCATAGCCCGATATGGCGGACCGTCCTTCGTAAGTTGCCGTGTGCTCTACGAGAATCGTCTTTCCGAAGGGTTCCACCGTAACGGTCCACCATTCTCCCATCGCTCCTTGCGAGCGCGGCAGGTGCGCCACCGCAATTTCGTTGAAGGCCGCTGAATAAACTCGAATCAAATCCGCCGTTCGTACCAGAAATCTGCCATCGTGGGTGGGATAGATTCCCGAGGGAGCCGTCCCGCTCGTAACCCAAGCCAGTGTCCGAAGTTCCGCTCCGCTGTTGGCGTCTAAGAGCGTCACGTGAAGGGAATACCTTCCACTGCCTCCGCTCAAATTGCGAGGCGCTGGTTCCGAGATTTGATCGCTCTCGACGACCTCATAGACGGCCAGTACAGTCGTCGAAACAAACGTGATCCCTTCCTGCTCCGTCCAGAAGCTCGGGAGCCGATGGCTTGAGGGCTGAACAAACCCAAACGGCCGAAGGTGATAGGCGGAGAGATCTGCTTCCCAGAGAGGCGATGTGCAAGGAAGTTGGCCGGCCAATGCCGGAACGCACGGGGCGATCGTTAGCAGAGAAATGGCCAAGTGAAGTATCGTTGTCGGCCTCGCGGTTCGTTTCATACTGCGATCCCATGCACGACAGGTGCCAGATTCTACAGCTGAAGTCGTCGAATTCGTGGACACTGTCGAGAATCAGAGCGCTGCCATAATCGCGGTCGAAATGGCCGACGCTTCCGCCGAACGAATCCACGACCATTGCGACTTCCCGATAAGCGCGCGCAACGAACTCAAACACCACGAGGGGGAGCACCGCTTCATTCAGCACGCAGCGCTTCGCCTTGCTTCCCCCGCGCCGGCTATGGTACGTTGCCGCAGAACCGATCCAGGGGCGTAACCCGCCGTGAGTGAACAATTTGCCCGTTGAAGTGGTCAAAATTTCGCCGGATGCGCCCGAAGCAAATGTTGTGGACTATGCGGCCGATTTCATTCGCCGCGGCCGCGTGGTAGGCCTGCCGACCGATACGTTCTACGCCCTCTCGGCCGATCCCTTCAATCTCTCATCCATCGAGGACGTATTCCGTGTGAAAGGCCGCGCCGAAACGAAGGCCCTTCCGATCCTCGTGCATTCGATCGAGCAGGCGGTGACGCTGGCGCGGGACATTCCGAATGCGTTTCTCGTGCTGGCACACAAATTCTGGCCCGGCGCTCTCACGATCGTTGTCGAAGCAACGCATCGCCTGCCTTTAAAAGTGACGGGAAATACCGGAAGGGTGGCTTTGCGCTGGCCGAATTCGCGGATTACTTCGGCGCTGATTGAAGCGGTGAACGGGCCTATCACCGGAACGAGCGCCAATCTTTCCGGGTTTCCATCCTGCACCAATGCCAATCAAATCGTGAAGCAGCTTGGAGACCGCTTGCCGCTCATCCTTGACTCGGGCGATACCGGTGCGATTCTTGCATCGACGATTGTGCGGATCAGCGGGAACGAGTGGCAGATCGTGCGCGAAGGCGCAATTCCAGAATCTGAGATTCACTCCGCATTGCACGACTGATTGGCCGAGTCGTCCCTCAAAGTGAACTCTGCGCAGCCTTAGCACGAGTCGAAGACTCTTCGTAGGAGTGCGGAAAACCGTAAAATCGGGAATCACATGTAACGCACCGGTACGGCCGCATACCGATCGCGCGAAGAATGTATCGCTCGAGCGTGCCCCGACGGTGCGAGCGAAAAATCTCCATACTTCTGCAATTAGGACACGGGCGCTTGGCCGGGTGTATGGATTCCATTTTCTTTCCTCAAAGCTTGAAATAGCAGAAGGAGCGGCGGTTACCGCAAGACATGCCGCGCACGAGACTAAATTTAGCGTCTTCAAGCCGCCATCCCCTATTCACTGTAGGGCGCGCTTTCGCTCGTTGTAGCTATGTCCCGTTACCATAGGCGAAAGCTTGGCAGCTAGTTACGTACTGTATTCCCTGTACTACAGGCCAGCATCCCACCCCTGTTCCCTTTCTGGTCTTGACCGTTTCCGGTTCCCGTCATCTACTTGCGTCCGCAGCAACAGGCGACTGTCTCTTTCGTTGAATAACAAATCTTTCGCTTCCATTTCTCCCAGCCCAATCGCCGATTGCTCAGCTCGGGGAATGCACCATTCTCCCCGGGTTGAACTCCAAATCGCGAACGTATCCCCTCAGTTCTCGGGCATGAGGGGAAGGGGAGTGTTATGGAAGGTCTTTTCAGAAAAGGTGGTTGGGTATCGGCGATTTCACGCGTCGCGCTCGCGACGGCGGCCTTCAGTCTTAGCGCCGCCGTGGCGGTCGCTCAGAATCACGACAATCACGATGGCCGTGACGGTCGCGACTCCTCCTCATTCGGATCGGGGAATCACGCGCAGGATCCCGGCGTGCGTACTGGGGCACCCGGAGCGGGCGGTCCCATCGGCGGCATGAGCACCGATTATCAGAATTTCTTCACGGCCGCGCTCGCCCGATTCCAAGAAGTAGATTCCGTCTCCGGGAAGATCACGAATGAAGACGGAACGGGCCTGGGGCCGCGCTTCAATGCGACCAGCTGCAGTGGGTGTCACGCATTTCCTGCGGTCGGCGGCTCAAGCCCACCTTCGAATCCGCAAATCGCCATGGCTGTCGCCGATGGCGCGACGAACAAGATTCCGCGATTCGTCACAGCAAACGGCCCAGTGCGAGAAGCGCGGTTCATCCGCAATCCCGACGGCTCACCCGACGGCGGTGTGCACGATCTCTTCGTGATTACCGGCCGATCGGATGCCACCGGTTGCACCATCAGCCAACCCGATTTTGAATCGGCGATCGAGCACAACAACGTGATCTTCCGCATCCCTACTCCGATTTTCGGCGCCGGGCTGGTGGAAAGCATTACCGACACGTCGATTCTCACCAACGCCGCCAATCCCCACAAGTCAGCGCTTGGCATTTCCGGCATGGTCAACCGCAACGGCAATGATGGCACGATCACCCGCTTCGGATGGAAGGCACAGAACAAATCGCTTGTGATGTTCGCGGGCGAGGCCTATAACGTCGAGCAGGGCGTGACCAACGAACTGTTTCCAAACGAGCGCGACGAGACACCGGGTTGTATGCTCAACGCATTGCCGGAAGACTCGACGGTGCTTGTTCCGGGCGAAAGCTCCATTTCCACCGCCTCGGATTATTCCTCGGACCTCGTCAACTTTGCGGCGTTCGGGCGACTTTCCGCTCCACCCGCTCCCGCTCCGGCCACCGCTCTGACGCAGACGGGCGCGCAGGTATTCAATCAGATTGGCTGCAACCTGTGCCACTCGCCCTCGATCAATACCGGCAGCATGTTCTACGGGACTGGATTGAGCAACGTGCCCGTCAACGCCTACTCGGACTTCCTCGTTCACAATATGGGCGTTGGACTGGCCGATCAGGTAAGCCAGGGCCTGGCGAACGGAATGCAATTCCGAACGGCTCCGTTGTGGGGAGTGGGGCAGCGGCTCTTCTTCCTCCACGACGGCCGCGCGTCGGACCTGGTGCAGGCGATTGAAGCGCATCGCAGCCAGGGCTCGGAAGCGAATCAGGTGATCAACAACTACAACCAACTCTCAACCGCCCGCGCGTCGGCGCTCCTCGCCTTCTTGCGGTCGCTCTAGATGAATGACTTTCGATTCTGGAGCGTTTAATCGCGCTTGAATCGATTTAGCCTGGCGGGTTGGAGAAGAAGGCCGCGGCCGAGATTCACACGCTCGCCGCGGCCTTCTTCGATCTTCAGACGTCATTCTCGATTTCGTCTCGCCTACTCGGGCTGTCAACGAACGCCGCTCGAGTGCGGCGGCGGTTGCGGAAACTGAAACAAAATCCCGGTTTCAACTTCCACCGGTTGTCCGTCGAGAAGGTACGGCTTGAATTCCCATTTCGCGAGGGCGTCCTCCACGCTCTTGATCTGCTCCGGAACTCCGGCAATCGCGTGGACATGCTCAATTTTCCCTTCGGGACCGATAAGCAGGCGCACCGGAACGCTCCCGAAGCGAGGTCCAATCATGGCGGGAACAGTTCTGCGGACGATGTAACGCGAATATTCCGTATCGCTGAGGCAGAGTGGCCACGCCTTGGTTGATGCTGCGCCGGAGGAATCGGGGGATTGGGTGGCCTGCGAAAACGACATCTTCTTCAACGACTCGGCGACGTTCGCGAGCGTCTCCGCGCCGCCTGCGGTGATCGAAAAAATCACCGTATGGCAGCGAATTTGCGTTGCAAACACCGAGTGATACAGTCCTGCGC
>JBOGNA010000005.1:0-37358 GCA_050746925.1 Candidatus Acidiferrales bacterium | reverse complement strand
GTCGAACACCTCGCAACACCGCCGCGCCTTCATTCCCATCAACGGCCGCGCCTGCATTTCGCAACGGTTTGCAATCGATTGGGTGCAGGAGAATGCGGACGGAAAGACCTACCAAGGCGATTCCACCGACAACAAGAACTACCGCGCGTACGGCGCCGAAATCCACGCCGTCGCCGACGGCGTCGTGACGCAAACCAAAGACGGGATCCCGCAGAATATCCCGAACCAGCCGCCCGTGGTTCCTATCACGCTGGAGACCGTGGGCGGCAACCACGTGATCATGGAAATCGGCGACGGTCTTTACGCCTTTTACGCTCACATGCAGCCAGGCTCGGTGCGCGTGAAGGTCGGCGACAAGGTGCGCCGCGGACAGGTGCTCGGTCTGCTCGGCAATTCGGGAAATTCATCGGAGCCGCACCTGCACTTCCACATTTCCAACGCGAACTCGGAGTTGATCGCCGAAGGATTGCCCTACGCCTTCACTTCCTACGAAATGGAAGGCAAGGGCGATTCGTGGAAGCCATCCGATGCCCACGAACCGCCCGTGAAGCACGAAATGGAAATTCCGCTCGAAGACGAGGTGGTGCGGTTCCCGGCGCAGCCGTGAACGCGCTGCACCGGGTCCGGATTTCAGTCCTCGAGCTTGCCCGAGCCGATCGTCACCGGGCCGTTCACGGTCGAAAGCCGCACGAGCGGTTCGCCTTTGCCCATCGTGATCGAGCGATCCTGCTCGTGCCATTTTCCGAGCGCTTGATCGCACGCCGCCGCTTCGCAATTGAACGGCGAATCTCCCCGCGCTTCCACGAGGACGCCGGAAGCGAATCCCTTGGGCACATCGAGCGTGAGCGGTCCATTCTCGGTCCGCCCCTCGAGGCCGGCTCCCTGCCATGCGGTTCCCGTCAAGCGAACGCTCATCGGGCCATTCTCGGAACGCAGCTTCAGGCTGCCGCTATTGCCGGAGTAGGACACGGGCCCATTATCC
This sequence comes from Candidatus Acidiferrales bacterium, assembly GCA_050746925.1. Lineage (GTDB taxonomy): Bacteria > Acidobacteriota > Terriglobia > Acidiferrales > UBA7541 > Palsa-295. The sequence goes on along the minus strand of JBOGNA010000005.1, from coordinate 36,376 downwards.
GATTCCGCGCGGATCGACCCGCCCGACTCCCGCAAATCGATCGGGCCGTTCGTCGTCTCAGCGTCGAGCGTGCCGGAGCATTTTCTGAACGAGATGGGGCCATTGTCATTGCGGGCGCGGATCGAACCCGAGAGATCGCGAGCGCTGATTTCCCCGTTCTCGGATTCAAGCTCGAAGGCGGCATTCCTGGGCGCCTGAATGATCAGATAGACGATCCAGGAATCTTCCTGCGGCGACGGCCCTTTCACCACCAGCTCATTGCCTTCGCGAGTGACGGAAATCTGGCCGAGAATCTTCTGCGAGTCGTCGCCGGCGGCAGCCGCTTTGCACGCCTTCACCGCGTATTCGTTGCGGTCCCAGCCCTGCACGCGCATTCCGGTGCTCTCGCTGGCGCGCACGCGAAGCGTGGCCACCTCCGATGGAGAAAAGTTGAGCTGCTGCTCGGCGCGGGCGGCATCGCGATCGTCAAAGCGAGCCTTCACCTGGCTGCAGTCCGTCAGGGTCGCGTCATCGTCCACGTTGAGAGAAAGGCTGTGCGAATGGCGATGATTGTGGGAGGGAGCAGCATTGGAAACGGATACGGTAATGCCGATGGCTGCGAACAACAAGAACATGTTCCGAATCTTCATAGGACGTCACCTCAAGCAGAAGTTCGATTGGGCCTGTGCCGCGTTAGACGCGCAACAGAGTCCTTCGTCTTGGGGAAGTTACGCAAGCCGGGCGCAATAAGTTCATTCCCAACGCACCGGCCGATGGCGCGGGTGCGCGCGGGAAGGCGTCCCGAGCGTTTGTGCTATATTGGGATTTCACGGACATGAGGAGATCTTGAGCAAACTTCGCATCTCGATTGTCGAATACTTGAACACGGCGCCACTCGTGTGGGGATTCACCGAAGGTCCGCTCGCCCGCAAGTACGAACTGTCGTTTACGGTGCCTTCGCAATGCGCCGAAGCGCTGCGGCGCGGCGATGTGGATGTGGCCATCATTCCGGCGATCGAGTATCAACGCATGGAAAACGTGGTGGCCCTCCCGGGAATGGCGGTGGCGGCAAAGGGCGAAGTTCGCAGCATTCTGGTGGTCTCGAAGCGGCCGATCGATATGGCGAAGAAAATCGCGCTCGATTCGAGCTCGCGCAGTTCGGCCGCGCTGGTGAAATTGCTCGCCGCGGGATACTGGGGGATCAAGCCGGAGTACGTGGAAGCGGCGCCCGATCCTTCCGAGATGCTGAAGGAAGCGGACGCGGCGCTCGTGATTGGCGATCCCGCGCTGCGAGTGGCGCTGAAAATGGAAGCTCTCTCGGCGAAGCTGCCGGGCGGCGGCGCGTGCTGCCAGGGCGACCCTGAAGACATGCCCGTGCCCGGGTTCGAAACCGTTTTCGTGTACGACGTGGCATACCAATGGCGCGAGATGACGGGAAAACCGTGCGTGCTCGCGATTTGGGTGGGCCGTCGCGACGCGATGACGCCCGAAGTGGTGGCGGACTTCCAGGCGTCGAAGCGCTACGGCCTGGAGCGCATTCGCGAAATTTCCGAAGCTGCTTCGGTAAAGCTCGATATGCCGGCGAAAGCTCTCGAGCACTATCTCATCGACAATATCGATTTCGACCTGGACGAGGAAAACCTCGAAGGACTGCGGCTCTACTATGAGAAAGCGGCTGCCGCGGGACTGATTCCGCGCAACCGGCCGATCGAGTTCGTGAACGCTCCCACGCATTCGGCTGCGCGCCACGGGGCGTGATGGCATGGAGCCCGACGGCAAGGTCACTCGCCTGCGACGATACCCCGTAAAAGGAATGGCGGGAGAAGATCTCGAAGCCGCGCGCGTAACGTATGCAGGCCTGCTCGGCGACCGCGTTTACGCCTTTGTGGACGCGGAAGGTCCCGCCACATTTCCCTGGATGACGGCGCGCAAAGGGCGCGACATGATTTTGTTCCGGCCGCGATTTCTGAACGACTTGCCTCTCGAGACCGGAATTTTCGCGGCGAACTATTCCGCCGAGGTGAAGACGCCGGAAGGCGAGACGGTGCGTATCGACGATCCGGAGCTGAAGCGGCTCCTTGAGAAGCGCTACGGCAAGACGCTCGAGTTGCGCCACTCCGAACGCAGCATGATGGACCTGGCGCCGGTGTCCGTCTTCGGGCTGGCGACGCTGCGCGCCCTTTCCGAAGAGACCGGCCTGCCATTGAATCCGCTGCGATTTCGCGCCAACTTTTACGTCCAGTGGAATCGCGACGAACCATACTTCGAAGACACTCTCGTTGGCCGCGAGATTCGAATCGGCGAGTCGGTGGCGATTCACGTTGTGAAAAAAGACGGCCGCTGTATCATCATTACTCTCGACCCGGAAACGGCGGAACCGGCGCCGGTGGTGCTCGAGAAAGTGGCGCGCGACCATGCCGGATGCGTGGGCGTGTACGGAGCGGTGCTGCGCGAGGGAATCGTGCGGGCCAACGATCCGGTGTACATCGCGTAGTATCGGATCGCGGGAAGCGACTACAGATGCGAATCACACAAGAGGAAGCGCTCGAGCTTTTCAACTCCGATGACCTGATCGGCATCGGAATGGCCGCGAACGAAGTGCGCCGCCAGAAAACCGATCCGCGCGTCGCCACCTACCAGATCGACCGCAACATCAACTACACGAATTTCTGCACGGAGTATTGTTCGTTCTGCGCGTTCTACCGGCCGCTCGGCGCGAAAGACGGCTATATCCTTCCCCTTGAAACGATCTACGAAAAAATCCGGGAAATGCTCGACCTCGGCGGCACGGGCGTGCTGATGCAGGGCGGACTGCATCCGGACCTGCGTGTCGAGTATTACGAAAACATGCTCAGCTCGATCAAGCAGAAATTTCCGCAGGTGCACCTGCACTGTTTTTCGGCGCCGGAAATTCTGTGCATCGCGGAAGTGTCAGGGCTTTCGGTGCGCGAGACGATTGCGCGCCTGCGCGATTCGGGCCTGGATTCAATTCCCGGCGGCGGCGCGGAAATCCTCGACGACGAAATTCGTGCGCGCATCTCGCGGTTGAAGTGCCGGTCCGACGAATGGGAGGACATGCACCGGATCGCGCACTCGCTCGGAATGCGAACCACGGCGACGATGATGTTCGGCTGCGGCGAGGAATACCGCCACCGCGTGAATCATCTCGAACGGATCCGCCGGATTCAGGAGGATACGGGCGGGTTCACCGCATTTATTCCCTGGATTTTCGCGCCGGACAATACACCGCTCGGGAAAAAAATACCCGAAGCGACTGCCTTCGATTACCTGAAGACACTCGCGATCAGCCGTCTCTACCTCGACAACATTGACCATATCCAGTCCAGCTGGCTAACGCCCGGAATCAAGATCTGCCAGGTAGGTTTGCAATTCGGCGCCGACGACGTGGGCAGCATCTTGATCGAAGAGAATGTGGTGTTTGCCGCCGGCGTCCGCAACCGGACGAATGAAGAAGAGCTCCGCCGCATCATCACCGACGCCGGATATATCCCCGCGCAACGCGACACGCTGTATCGTTCCTACGCCTTGAAGAAAGCCTCGTAAGATCTCCGCTTAAAATTTAGGACTTGTCCTCGGAAAAATTCCGAATTTCGATGACGAGTTCCGTGCCCTCGGGCAAGTTGAGCTGCTCATTGGGCACGAGCACACCCTTGACGAAACGGGCGTAAATCAGGCGCAGGGGATCGCGACGAACCGGGGGAGGCCGTCGCTCCGCAGCGGCGCTGCGACTTTCGAATTTCGGGACGCCTGCTTCGTCGAGGGCCACGTTCGCAAGCGCGTCGGCGTCGCGATTCAGTTCGCGGCGAACGTGCTCGATCTGAAAGTAGCCGAGCTGGCGCGCCATTTTCGAAGCGCGCTCGTAGAGCGGCTTCAAATCGGCGCTTTTCACTTTGTAGCGGCCTTGCATCTGCCGGACGAGCAATTCGGAATCGCTTCGAATACGCAAAGCGTCGATGCCGTGAGTCGTCGCGTAATCAAGCGCGGCGAGCAGCGCGAAATATTCGGCGACGTTGTTCGTCTCGCGGCCGATATTTTTCGCCAGCTCCAAGACGATTTTCCCGGCGGCGTCGCGCACGACGACAGCGTAAGACGCCGGGCCTGGATTGCCGCGCGACGCTCCGTCAATGTTCGCGATATGGACGCCGGCGGGGGGTGCAGGAGCATGTGATTCGGAGAAAAGGCGCGCGCTTGCCGGTGGATGCGCTTTTGAGCCGCGCTTCATGAGTGGAACGCGAGGCGCGAGAAGCGGCGAGCGATTGAAATTTCAGGAGTGGTATTCACCGCTAATTGTCACTCGAAGAGGTAGCAGAGGCGGAAGCGCCCGAAACCTGCGGCTTGGGTTCGTCGATGGGCGGAACGGCTTCGGGCTCGATGTAGTAGAGGATGCGAGTGCACGTCTCGCAGTGAAACATTTCCTGATTGCTCGCATTGCGCATTTTTTGAAATACGTGAGGGCGAATTTGCATGCCGCACAGGCTGCACTTCTCGCCGTTCACTTCGGCGAGAGCAACGCCGCCATGCCTCTTGGCGATGCGTTCGTAGTGATCGAGCATATCTTCCGGAATTTCGGTGGTAACGCGGGAGCGATCGGCCTCAACAAGCGCCATATCTTTTTCAGCGGCCGCCTTTTCGGATTCGATCGCAGAGCGCTGGCCGCGAACGGCTGCTTCCACTTCCTTCAGCCGCGCTTCCGCAGCTTTGATGCGGCGGTCGTATTCCTCGCTGGCGACCATTTGTTCGAGCAGTCGATCCTCGGCCTTCGCGATTTCTTCCTCGGCCATCTGCACTTCGTGCTGGAGCGCTTTATAGGCTTCGTTGGTTTTAATCTGGGCGGTCTGATCTTTGTATTTGCGGACGCGTTCTTTGTACTGCTCGACGTCCAGCTCATATTTCTTGCGGTCTTTCACCGTGGCGAGCTGGGCGGCTTTGCTTTGTTCGAGTTCGGTTTTCGCGGCGGCGATCCGCGCGTCCCCTTCGGCGATTCCCTTCGGAAAGGCGGCGAGCCGGGCGCGAACGTCGTGCAGCCGAACATCCACGCTTTGGAGTTCGAGAAGGTCCTGGAGAATCTTCAGCACTGAGGCCCATTCTAGCATATTGCACGGCGGGCATTGCGGAGCGCGAAAGGCACGCGACGGTCCTAGCGGAGACTGGTTCGAAAGAATTCGATGGCTCGGCGCCAGGAATCGGCCTGTGCTTCGGCATCGGCGGAGGCAGTTCCTCCAAAGGAATAACGCGCATTGCGAAGGTGTGGATTTCGCGATTCGCGGGCGGTTGTGGGCAGGAACGGGTAGCGCAGCATGTGGCCGGCGTGCGGATAGTGGAGATGTTCGACTCGGTGCGGGAAATGGTGGCGCTTCAGGCGCGCGAGAATTGCTTCACTCATTTCGGCCGCAGGCCAGAGGTGATCGTCGCCGCCCGAAACCAGCAGAATCGGTCCGCCAATTCGTTCGACAGGAATTGCGGCCGCGGCGATGGACTTGGAATTTCGAAGCCCTGAGCGAAAGAGATCGCGGAACATCACCGGCCGTTTCAGAAGGGCAACCGGAATTGCGGACCGAAAGATGAACTGGCGAAGAGGGAGAGGGGCGAACGGGAGAGGCTCTCCGCGATGCGTCCACGACGGAACGATTGCGCGAGTGTCCTTATCGCGGCCACCGGCAGCCCAAACCACGCTGCTGGGTGCGTAGGCGACGATCGCTCGAACCTGCGGAACCATCGAACCCAGCAAGAGCGCGAGCTCGGCGCCACGCGAGACGGCGAGCACGCCGATGCGCTGGGAGTCTATCTCCGGCTGAGCAGCGAGCCAGGCGAATGCCGCCTCAAAATAATCGAGCGGAATGCGATGGAGCCACGTCGGGAGCGGAGGGACTCCGAAGTAGGCGAGCGCAAGCGTTGCAAAACCGTGGCGCGCAAGCAGAGCTGCCTTGTCGAGATCGAAGCCGCCACCCGTGCCGCTGAGAACGATGACGACCGGACACGGATCGCCTTTTTGCGCTGCCGGCGGGAGGAAGAGCCTGCCGACGGTGTGCTCAGCGGTTGTTCCCGGCTCACCCGCGACCTTTAGATTACGCTTCACTGTGCCAGGCGCGAGATAGTTTCTTTCGAGCTGAGCTGACGCGGCGATGCGGCCGTTCACGTTGACTTCGAGTCTTACGCGATTGGGCGAGGTATCGTTTTTCGAGAAAATCGCGCGGCCGTCGCGGTGGGCTTCGTCGAGCTGCATCGACCAGAAAAGGCCCATCGGAGAAATTCCGGGGTAGGAGCCGGCGAGCGGTTCGCGCGAGGCGAGGTCCACGACTCCCTGCTCGTCGGCGGCGAATTTTGCCTCCGAATTCCAGCGGCGATTGTCGGAGTCTTCGGTTGCGGCGTGAATCGTGACAGGTTGGCCGGGAGGCAGCCCGCGGATACCTATGCGCAGATCTTCGTCCATGAAGGCGGGATTGGAGGAGAGTTCGATGCCGATGGCGGCTGCGGCGGGGGAGGTGGTCGGGATGGGACGCCTCGTCAAACCATTGATTTATAACATACCTGCGAGGCAGCGGTGGCGGGCGGGGAGGTGAGTCTTTTTCCGGGACTCTTCCGTATTACAGATATGATAGGCATCGCAACAATGCAATGGGAGGGGCGTGTGGGGCTCGAAGCCGATGTAGCTCAGCTCCGGCGTGGGGACCTGGATGCGCTCTCGTCGCTGGTATCGCGCTATCAGAATCGCTTGTATCGCTTCCTGCTGCGGCTGGTGCGCGACCGGAGCGAAGCCGAAGACCTTTTCCAGCAGACGTGGATTCACGTGGCGGAAAAAATCCGCCGGTTTGATCCCAACCGGAATTTTGACGCGTGGCTTTTCACCGTGGCGCGCAACCTGGCGATCGATCATCTTCGGCGGGTGCGCCCTGCGAGTTTGGATCAACCGATATCGGAGGATGAATCGCAAGGGACCGCCGTCGATCGATTGGTGGCGAAGGATCCCGCACCGCTCGAGCGGGTGCTCGAGAACGAGCGAGCAAGCCGGCTGGGGACCGCGCTCGAAGAGCTGCCGATCGGCTATCGCGAAGTGATGACACTGCGGTTCGAAGAAGAGATGAAAATTGAAGAAATCGCCCAGGTGCTGAGCATCCCGCTTTCGACCGTGAAATCGCGGCTGCGAAGGTCGCTGGAGCAGATGCGGCACAGCCTGGAAACGCGCTACGCGGGAGAGAACTGGCGATGAGCGAGCTACCCATGAATCGCCTGTCAAAGTCCGACCACGAAAAAATCCGCGATTTGCTGGCGCTGGCCGCAGCGGAAGGGCTTGAGTCGAAAGAGTCCGAGCGGGTGATGCAACATGTGCGCGCGTGTGCAGAATGTTCGGCTGAACTCGAGCAGTGGCAGCTTCTAGCGGGAGGGTTGCGGCAATTGCCCACGCCACAGCCGTCGCCGGGCCTGGTGCAGAGGACTTGCGCGAGAGCCGAAGCGCAGTTTGTCGAAGAGCGCGAACACCTTTGGAACCGCCGGGTGATGATCTCTCTGGTCGTGTTTGCGTGGGCGCTGACGCTGACGAGCTGGCCGTTGGTTCGCCTGCTGAGCGGAGGCTTTTTGAGTTTGCTCGACCCAAGGCTGAATCAGTCGTGGCTGGGGTTTGCCGGGTTTACGTCGCTGGTGTGGCTGACGGGAGGCGTGGCAGCAGTGCTGCTGTCGTTGCATCAACGGCGCGAAAGGAGATTGGCATGAGCCGCTTCACCGAAGGGCTGAAGATTATTCCGCGGACCGCATCGACGATCGCAGCCATCGTGTATCTGGGATTCTCGACGCTGGCGATAACGGTACTGATTCCCGGCGACCGGGAACTGAAAAACTGGCCGATGCCGGGAAAGATCGCGTTTGCCTACGGCATTTTCCTTATCCTGCCGGCGCTAATACTGCTGGTCGGTTACGTGTACGCCGATGCGAAGCGGCGCGGGATGCGGTATGCGATGTGGACGTGGCTGGCGGCGCTGGTGCCGGACGGCATCGGAATCATTCTTTACTTTATCCTCCGCGATCCTCTGCCGAAGCCGTGCCCGGGCTGCTCGCAACTGGTGAAAGCGGGATTCGTCTTCTGCCCGCACTGCGGCACAGCCATGAAACCGACGTGTCCTAATTGCGGGCGAGCGGTAGAGCATGCCTGGTCGAATTGTCCGGAATGCGGCTCGAAGTTGCCGCCGGCCGGCACCGCTACCCGGGTAGCGTAGCTGCTCACGCGCTGTGCGAGGGTTGCGCGATGCGTAGCGAGTCACGGTGGCACCGGCGGCCAGCCGGTATAATGGCGTCGTTTCCTCAGGAGGGTCGATGCCATACGTACAAGTGACGTGGGTCGCTGGGCGCACACCCGAACAAAAGCGGAAACTCGCTGAACGCATCACCGATGCGCTTATCGAGGATGGCCGCGCAAAACGGGAAAATATTCAGGTGACGTTCGTGGATTTACCGCCGACGGATTATGCCGAAGCCGGCGTGACGGTGGCCGATCAGAAGCGCACGCCGTAAGCGCTGGGAGCGCGCGGCGCCGGTATCAGGGGGCCTGTTGCACTTCCATCGTCTGGTCAACGGCCCAATTCGAGCATCCGGGATTTGTGGCGGGCGAGCATTTCGCGAGCACCCGAAATCCGGCGGAGGTCGTTTCGACTTCATAGGCGTAGCCGTCACGGCCGTCCTTGAGCATCGTCATCGCTCCCGCCGATTTCAATTCTTCAAACGAGCCATAAGCGCCGTGTTCTGCCTGATAAGCGCGCTCGGCCTGCGCGATGGCGAGCAAGTCGTTCTTCACTCCGACCACACTGATGGTTTGCACGGGCGTGCCGGTTCCCGTCGATTGCAATTTGGAGAAGTAGAGCCTGTACGCGAGAACCGAGATCAGTGCGACGACCAGAAGCCCGACCATGCTACGCATAGGTACCTCGCAACGCTGCAAGCTGGAAAAGTGCGCATTATCAGGGGACAAGGCGAGCTTACGATGGCATTGCGCCCGCCGCAATGGAGCCTCAGGTAGCCTTTTCCTGTTCATATACGTCTAAAAACCAGTGCTAATTGAGCGGAAGTAAGAGCATGGACGCCGGCGGGGATAATTTCTGGCCGAATTTGACACGTGTGAGGAGCGTCTAGGATACTGGACGTCGAGCTTGCGTTGCGGGCGCTTCCGGCTGCCGATCATCACACGCCGCAAAACCCCTTCGATGGGAGCAATCGTTACATGAAGATATGGAATCGTTTCGTTGTTGGAATACTGTACGCGGTGATGTTGGCCGTTTCGCTTTCAGCCCAGCAGAAGCCCGAGCCGATTCGCCCGCCGAAGATGAACTTCACGGCACATACGTTGGGCAATGGCCTGCAGGTGATCCTGCTCGAAGAGCACGCAGTGCCGGTGATCAATCTTCAAGTGTGGTATCACGTGGGCGCGAAAGACGAGCGGCCCGGCCGCACCGGCTTTGCGCATCTTTTCGAGCATTTGATGTTCAAAGGCTCGGCGCACGTGGGCGCGGAAGAACACTCGCGAATCATCGAATCATTCGGGGGATTCGACAACGCCAGCACCTACGACGACTACACCAATTTCTTCGAATCGTTTCCGAGTAATTATTTAGAGCGCGTGTTGTGGCTCGAAGCCGACCGCATGGGCAGCCTGAATGTGGACGAGGCCAATTTCAAGTCCGAGCGCGAGGTGGTGAAGGAAGAGCGTCGCGTGCGCGTGGATAACCGCCCGTACGGCTCGCTCGAAGAGGATTTGCGTGCGGCCGCGTTCACCGTTCACGGCTACCATCACACCGCCATCGGCAGCATGGCGGACCTCGACAAAGCCACGATCGAGGACGTCCGCGATTTCTACAACACTTTCTACAAGCCGAACAATGCCACGCTGATCGTCGTCGGAGATTTCAATTCCGAGGAAGCACTCGGATGGGCGAAGAAATATTTCGACGGCATTCCGGCGTCGGCAAAACCGATTCCTCGAATCGACGCGCCGGAACCGGCGCAGACGGAACAGCGCGTGGTGAACAAGTCGTACTCGAATACGCCGCTCCCGGCGGTGGTGATCGGCTACAAAATTCCGGGGCGGTACACGCCCGATTCGTATCCGCTCGACCTCGCCTCCAACATTCTTGCGGGCGGGGAAAGCAGTCGGCTGTATCAGACGCTGGTTTACAAAGACCAAATCGCTTTGGAAGCCGCCGGCTTCGGCAATTTCACGGAGGATCCGAATCTGTTCTGGGCCTACGCCATCATGAATCAGGGACGCACCGCCGAGGAAGGCGAGAAAGCGGTGGTGGCGGTGCTCGATGGAATGAAGGCGAAACCACCCGAGGCCCGGGAGTTCGAAAAGGCCGAAAATCAGGAAATCTCCGGATATATTCTCGGGCGAAATACCAACGAAGAAAAGGCGGTTGCGCTGGGAGCCGCGGCAGTCGTCGGGAAAAATCCGGACCTCGTAAATACTGAGCTCAACCAATATCTAAAGTTGACGCCGGCGGATATTCAGCGCGCGGCCAACCAATATTTCATTTCGCAGCACGCCACCGTGCTGCTCGTCGCTCCCGCCAAGGCGGCTCAATAGTGGAACGAATGCGAGCGCCCATTTCAACTTCAATTTCAGGAGCACTGATGAAGAAGTTCGCAAATACGCGAAGTTTGCTATTGTGCGCCGCAATCGCGCTAAACGGTGCGGGAGCGGCCGCGCAGCAAACCGCCAACGCGCCGGCCACAAAGCAGCCTGCCTCAGACGAAAGCCAAAAGAATGGAACTGGCGTTGTTCCTCCCGGTGTGAAGCTCGACCCGCGGATGCCTGGACCCGGCGCTCCCAAACCGTTTCATTTCCCGGCTGCCGCCACGAAGACTCTCGCGAACGGGCTGCGCGTCTATGTCGTCACTGACCACCGCGAGCCCGCCGTAGCCGCTCGGCTGCTTATTTTGTCGGCTGGCAGTATCGATGATCCCGCCGGAACTCCGGGCGTCGCGCAGATGACGGCAAACCTGCTGACGCAGGGTACGAAGCGGAGATCGGCGCAAGATATTGCGGACGCGATTGATTTCGTCGGCGGCACCTTGCAGGCGCAAGCGGGAAAGGATGCGACGACGATCACCGTGAATGTGGTCAAGAAGGACCTCAACCTCGGGCTCGATCTGATGTCGGACGTCGTGCTGCATCCCGCATTCCAGGCGGAGGAACTCGATCGCCAGCGGCAACAACTTCTCTCGACGCTGACGGTGCAGTATTCGAACCCCGAATATCTGGCGTCGCTGGCGTTCAGCCACGTGGTCTATGGCGGCTCGCCCTACGGTTGGCCGAGCGAAGGAACGCCGGACACCGTGAAGAAATTGAATCGCGATGAACTCGCGAAATTCCACGATCAGCACTACGCGCCCAATCAGGCGTTTCTTGCTTTCGCGGGAGATGTAACCCCCGAGGAAGCCTTCGCGCTGGCGGAAAAATATTTCGGCGAATGGGCGAAACTCGACGTCCCGCCCAGCGCCGCTCCGGCGGTGCCTGCGCCAATTTCCGGGCAGCACGTCTGGCTGATCGATAAGCCTGACGCTGTCCAGACCCAGATTCGAGTGGGAAAGCTGGGCATCCGTCGCGCCGATCCGGACCTGATTCCGCTGCTGGTGACGAACCGCATCTTCGGAGGCGGCTATAACAGCCGTTTGAATACCGAGGTCCGCATCAAGAAAGGGCTCACGTACGGTGCGTTTTCTTCCTTCACGCCGCGGCGATTCGCCGGTGCATTCAGCGCAGGAACCTTTACGCGTACCGAAGCGACGGTGGAGGCGACGAAGCTCGTGGTGGATCTTCTGGCAAAAATGGCTGCCGGCGACATTGAGCCCAAGGAGCTCGACTTTGCACGAGACTACCTTGCTGGCTCGTATCCCCTCGAATCGGAAACCGCCGAACAGGTGGCGGAGCGTGTTCTCACGGCCGCGGCATTCGAACTGCCCGCCGATTACAACAGCACGTACCCCGATCGGGTGCGCTCGGTTTCACTGAGCCAGGCAAAGGAATCCGCGCATCGATATTTTGGGACCGAAGATCTCGATATCGTCCTTGCCGGAAACGTCGGCGCTTTCCGTGAGGGCTTGAAAAAAGAATTTCCCGGCGCGCAGTTCGTAGAAATTCCGTTCGATCAGCTGGACGCCACTCGCGCCGATCTGCGCAAACCGAAGCAAGCGACGCCTTCGGCCACGCCCGAATCGCTGGCGCGTGGGAAAGAAATTCTGCTCGCGGGAGCGAAAGCGGCGGGCGGTGAAGCCCTCTCGTCGGTGAAAGGCATCGGTATGACGGAGAGCGGCAGCATGGCGAACTCGGGCTCCGACGCGCCGTACAAAGTGACGTGGCTCGTTTCCTATCCCGACCGCTCGCACGGAGTGGCGGAACTGCAGGGACAAACCATCAATCAAGTATGCGATGGAAAAGAATCGTGGCTGCAATTTCCCGATAGGGTAGTGGATGCGTCGCGCTTCATTGGCGAATTCGAACGGGGAATCGAGCTATTCGGCGGCGGCTGGGGCATCTATCAACGCGTCCTCGACGGGCAGCTTTCGGGAAATTTTATCGGCGAAGAAGATATCGACGGTAAGAAAACGGATGCCGTCGCGGTGCAGGCGCCGTTCGGGCCGGTGAAGCTGTATTTCGATTCGGCGACTCATCTTCTGGCTGCCGCACGCTATAAATCGGAGAGTCCGCGCGGAGTGCTCGACAACGAGCAGCGCTGGAGCGACTTCCGGACGGTAGAAGGGAAGCAATTCGCCTACTCGACCTTGATTTTTCGAGACGGCGCGAAATTCGTTGAATCGAACGTGCAGGAGCTGAAGCTGAATCCCGGCATCGATGAATCGCTTTTCGTAAAGCCCCAGGCGTCCGAATCGAAGTGATCGACTTCCCTACTTTACGGTCAAAATCACCTTCCCGATGTTTTTCCGGTCATGAATAAAGCGATGAGCCATCGCAGCATCCGCCAGCGGAAACGACTTCCCGATCACGGGCTTAATTTTGCCCGCACTGTACATTCGAAACAGTTCGTCGAGCTCGCTCCGCAGGAGCGCGCCGCGAGATTGCAGTCGCCCCAAATTCACACCAATCACCGCAAGATTCTGGCTCATCATTTTGAGCGGATGAAACTTCGGTGTGTCGAGCAGCGCTTTCAATCCGCGCAGCAGACTTCGCTTCCCATCGGGCCCCGCCGCCGCGGAGAATCCGTACACCACGAGGCGGCCGGTGGGTCCGAGACACGCCTGGCTTCGCGCGAACGATTTTCCGCCGATCGGATCCATCACCATTTCGATTCCGTCCGGCGCAAACTTGCGAACGGTCTGGGAGAAGTCGCCTTTCGTATAATCAATCGCGTGATCCACGCCGATCTTTCGCAGATATTCCTGCTTGGTGGGACCGGCGGTTCCGAAAGTCACCAGGCCGCGCGCTTTCGCCAGCTGAATTGCGGCGATGCCCACGCCGCCGGCTGCGCCGTGAATCAGAATTCGATCTCCGGGCTGCAAGTTCCCCATCGTGAACATGGAGTGATAGGCCGTCAGATAGTTCACAGGAATCGCGGCGCCATCTTCGAAAGACATGCCCGCGGGCAGGCGATACGCCATCGACGCCGGAACAGCAGCCCATCCGGCATAGGCGTTGAAATGAGGGAACGCTGCCACAGCATCGCCAGGCCGCAAGGGATCCCCTTCTCCGGCTCCAGATTTTCCGCCATCGGCCACTTTTTCGACCACACCCGCAATCTCGATTCCGGGCACGAAGGGCGGCTTTGGAGTGCCGGGATAAATCCCCATTCGTTGCAGCAGATCGGCAAAATTGATCCCTACCGCCTTTACGCGAATCAGCACTTCCCCGGCTTTTGGCTGAGGATCGGGCACTTCCTGGGATTCAAAAACTTCCGGCGGTCCATACCGCCTTACGACCATTGCTCGCATCTAACACTCCTTCGATCGATTTCTGGCCATCTCGGCTGCTCTCGCAGCCGCCGGGGAGGAAGCCTGGCCCCGGCTTTTCATTTGGGAATGAAGGCATCCTATCTTAAACTGTTGGACTTTGCCTGACGATGAAACCCACACTGACAAATAGAGCTTTCCTTACCGGCCTCGCGATGGTGCTGGCCGCATGCACCCCTCTGGCCGCCGACCAGCACTCGAAGGCTCCCGTAGCACCCGCGATCCTGGGGACGATGCAGTCCGAACTCGATCGCTCGATGGCGGCACTATCGAAGGCCGACCCGCCCGTCTATTTCATTAGCTATACCATCGCGGACCGGCAGTATTCCGAAGTGTCGGGCTCGAATGGAGCGCTGCTTTCGAGCACCGAGAATCGCGCGCGCTGGCTCGAAGTGCAGACACGAGTGGGAAGCTATCAGCAGGATAATACGCACAAATTGGGCGACCGGCAGCCCAGTTGGACGAGTCCCGGCACATCGACGGTGCTGGATGACGACTTGCCGGTACTTTCCCGCGAAATCTGGCGCGAAACCGACCGGCAATATCGTGCAGCCTCGCAGGCGCTCATCAAGGTGAAAACGAATCAGCAAGTGCAAGTGCAAACGGCAGAGGGCGCCGCTCCGGATTTTTCGGCGGAAGCGCCTCGCAGTTTCATCGGACCGCATGTGGAGATGCATGTGGATCGTACGCCATGGGAAGCGCGCGTCCGCAAGTACACCGCGGCATTCAGCACTTCGCCCGCGGTACTGAATTCGATCGTCACCTTCACCGCACTCGCCGCCAATCAGTACGAAGTGACCAGCGAAGGCACCAAGCTCGCGTTTGGCCAGATCCATTACCGGCTCGAGCTCTACGTGCAGAGCAAAGCTCCCGACGGGATGGACATCAACCGCTACAACAATTTTGACTGGCTCGATCCGAAGGATGCTCCCGACGACAAAACCGTGCTCGCGCACGTAAAAACAATGATTGACGAGACGGAGGCTCTTGATAAAGCTCCGCTCGTCGATCCTTACGCAGGGCCCGCGCTTTTGACCGGCCGCGCGGCTGCCGTTTTCTTTCATGAAGTTTTCGGACATCGCGCCGAAGGCTTCCGCCAGAAGGACATCAACGAAGGCCAGACGTTCACCAGCAAAATCGGCGAACAGATTCTTCCGAGCTTTATCTCAATCAAGGACGATCCCACCGAAGCTCTGTTCGACGGGCAGATGCTGCTCGGAAACTATCTGTTTGACGACGAAGGCGTGAAGGCCGAAAATGTCCAGCTGATCGATCACGGAGTGCTGAAGACGTTCCTCATGTCGCGCTCTCCGCTGGTTGATATTCCGCATTCGAACGGGCACGGCCGCCGCCAACTGGGATTTGTTCCCGTGGCGCGCCAGGGCAATTTGATCGTATCGAGCAACAATGCCGTCACCAACGTACAGCTGCGAGCGAAACTGATCGAGCTGGTGAAGGCGCAGGGAAAACCCTTCGGTCTGCTGATCGACGATATCGCCGGCGGATTCACCTTTACCGGCCGCGGACAACCGCAGGCGTTCCAGGTGCTTCCGCTAGTCGTTTACAAAGTATTCCCCGACGGCCGTCCGGACCAGCTGGTTCGCGGCGTTGACATCGTCGGTACGCCGCTCGTTTCGCTCACGAAGATCGTCGCAACCGGCGACACACCGGAAATCTTCAATGGGTACTGCGGCGCGGAATCCGGCTCCGTTCCAGTGTCGGCTGTAGCGCCCGCGATTCTGATTTCCGAGATGGAAGTACAGAAGAAACAGACCTCCACGGACCGGCCGCCCATCCTGCCTCCGCCTGCACACGATCCCGAATCGAAGGGACAGACGCCGTGAAGAAAATCGCGACCTTCCTCCTATTTGCGGCTTCTGCATTTCCCTTTCCCTCCGCCGCGCACACGGCGCATAAGCCCGCTCCGGGAACTGTCGCACTTCCCGCCGAACGCAACGCGGCGCCGCAAGCGGCCGACAACGATCAGACCCTCCGCGCGATGCACGATGAAATGGAACGCAACCGCGCGCGTCTCCAATTGCCCGGCGTCGAAAAGCCCTTCTATCTCGAATACCGGCTGCTTGATCTCGATGTGCGCTCCGTGACCGCCTCGTTTGGCGACATCGTTTCGTCCCCGACTACTCGCAACCGGATCATGAGCGTTGACGCGCGGATCGGCGACTACCACCTCGACAGCTCGAATTTCATTAGCGAAGACGGCTTTCAGGGCTTCCTCGGTTCCACAGGAGAAGTCGGCATCGATCGCGACTACAACTCCCTGCGCCAGGATTTGTGGCTGGCCACCGACCAGGCTTACAAAGAAGCCGCCACGCAGTTGTCGCTGAAGCAGGCATTTCTGCGCAGCCTGACGAAACCGCCCGAAATTGACGATTTCGCGCAAGAGCCGGCGTTCGTGAAGATAGAAGATCGCCTCTCTCCCGATTGGACTTCCCGCAAATGGGAAGACGAAGCCCGTACGGCTTCCGCCGTGCTCAAGAATTTCCCGCAGATTTACGGCACGCGCGTGAACTATTACTTCGTTTACGCCACATATTATCTGATGAACAGCGAAGGCACGGAGATCCGCACCTCGAAGAGCCTCGCAGCCGTCGAAGCGGCCATCGATACCCAAGCCGACGATGGCATGCCGCTCCACAATTATTACGCCCTCTATGTCGCGAAGCCCGCCGACGTTCCGGATGCTGCCGCGATTTCGAAGGGGCTTGCCCAGGCGGGAACTGAATTGATGCAGCTTCGCGCGAGCCCGCTCGTGCCCGACTACACCGGTCCCGTCCTCTTCGACGCGCCTGCGGCGGGCTCAGTGCTCGCGCAGACACTGGCGGCTTCACTCTCCGGCGCGCGGCCGCCGCTATCAATGATGTCTGCATTCGACTCCATCATGGAACGCATGGGCGGCCGCAGCGAATGGGGCGGCCGCGTGGGAACGCGCGTTCTCCCTGCGAGCGTCTCGCTGATCGACGATCCCACTCTGAGCGAATTCCAGGGCCAGCCGCTGCTCGGCAAGTATGAAGTGGACGACGAAGGCGTAAAAGCGCAGCGGGTCGAGGTAGTTCAAAACGGCATTCTGAAAAATCAGCTGATGTCGCGCCGCCCGGGCCCTGACTTTCAGCATTCGAATGGCCACGCGCGCTCGGCGAGTCTTTCCGACACCAAGCCTCTCAGCAGCAACCTCTTCTTGCAATCCTCCGACGCGCTGAGCGCCGCGGACTTGCGCCAGAAATTCCTCGATTCGTGCCGCCAGGACGGCCACGAGTGGTGCCTGGAAATCAGGCGCATGGACAATCCCGCGGTTTCTTCGCTCGGCCAGCAGGACTTCTCTGATTTCATCGGCTCCGTCGCGGGCGGCATCGCCAGCGGCGAGCGCATTCCCCTGCTCTTCTACCGCGTTTACGTTGCCGATGGTCGCGAAGAGCTCGTTCGCGGCGGACACCTCGAGGGACTCACGCTGCGGTCCTTGCGCAACATGCTCGCCATCGGCGGGGATCTCGCCGTTTACAATTACATGCAGAACCCCGCCGGTGGTTTCGCCGGAACGGCTCTGGGCGCATTCGGCGGAGCGCAAGGTGGAATACCCAGCTCGGTCATCTCGCCTTCCCTGCTGCTCGAAGAAGTCGAAGTCCGCGGCTTCCACGGCGAGCCGCGCCGGCTCCCACTGGTGCCGGCGCCCGCGCTAAAGTAGAAATCTTCGTCGCCCCTGAATGCTTCGTGCAATCCGCGATTTGCCGAATCGTCTTGGCCGAGTCACCGCAAACCCGCGCCGGAAGCAATTTCAACTCCGTGTACTCTCCGCTGCCGGATGCCAGCGTATAATCGCCGGACGGTAGCGACCCGATAAAATCCTTCGAATGACCGAGCCACTCGAACAAGCGAGTCACGAAAAGCGCGTGGCGGCACTCGCCTCGGTGGGCTCCGCAATCGTGCTCGTTTCGCTGAAAGTCTTCCTCACGATCACCACCGGCAGCCTCGGAATTCTCTCCGAAGCCCTCCATTCAACTCTGGATCTCGTCGCCGCCGTCATCACATATCTTTCGGTTCGAGTTGCCGACAAGCCCGCAGACGCAGATCATCTGTATGGTCACGGAAAAGTAGAAAGCTTTTCAGCATTCGTTGAGACCGCCCTTCTGCTTCTAACGGCGCTCTACATCATCTGGGAAGCGTTCCATCGGCTTGTCTCCCACTCGGTGCACATTCGCCCCAGCCTGCGCGCCATCGTCGTCCTCAGCATTTGCATGGGAGTGGATTTCTTCCGAGCCCGAGGACTGACTCGCGTCGCCAGTAAGTATCCCAGCGAGGCGCTCGAAGCAGACGCTCTCCATTTCTCCACCGACGTCTGGAGCACGTTCGTCGTCATCCTCGGCATCACCGGAGCCTGGATCGGAATGAAGTACGAGATCCCGTGGCTCGGCACTCTCGACGCGTTCGCGGCGTTGGGCGTCGCCGGCGTCATCATCTGGATCGGCTCGCGGCTCGGAAAGAAAACCCTCGACGCCCTGCTCGACGTCGCGCCCAGCGGTTTGCAACAACAAATTGCAGCGGCCGTCGCAAGCACGGAAGGAGTGCTTCGCAGCGAACGCGTCCGCGTCCGCCGTTCCGGCCAGCGCTATTTCGTGGATGTGACGATCAGCGTGCCGCGCACCGCGAGCCTCGAGCGAGCGCATGCCGCCAGCGACGCCGTTGAGCGCCACATTGAAGGGATCGTGCCCGCTGCCGACGTGGTCGTGCATGTGGAGCCGCGCGCCCGCAGTGATGAAGATTTATTCGAGACGATCCGTGCCGTCGCACAGCGCCGCGGCCTGGCCGTTCACGAACTTTCAGCCCATCAATTCGAGGGACGCCTTTTTATCGAGCTGCATCTCGAGGTGAACGAAGGTTCGAGCCTGCGCGAAGCCCATCGCAGCGCCACGGATCTCGAAGAGGATATCCGCCGCGCCACCGATCCCCGCGCGCGCATCAACATTCATATCGAGCCGCTCGGCGCGCGCATTGCCGGCGCCGAAGAAATGAAAGGGCTCTCGCGTTCCGTCCAGAATTTCCTGAATTCACTGCAGTCCGAATACCACGAGCTGATCGATTGCCATGAAGTGCACGTCCGCAGCGTGGACCACAAGATTCTAGTGTCGTGCCACTGCGCTATGGACGGGGGCCTGCCGATTACGGAAGTCCACGACATCACTGCCGCGCTCGAAGACCGCGTGAAGGAGCGCTTTCCTCAAATTTTTCGCCTCACGATTCATCCCGAGCCCGTCGAAGAAAGCTGACGCTTCCTGGAAAACACCTGCGCCGCCAGTGCGATTGCGGCTGGAAAACATTCCAGCACATACCGCGGCTCGGGCGTCTCGATGAGAGTGGCGAAAAATGCAGTGCGTACGAGAACGAAAACGATCAGCAGCGACCATCCAGGTTGCCGGCGCGCTTTCCAGGCACCCGCCAGCGCCAGCCCGACGTACAGGTAACCCGCCGCCGCGAGGCTCACCGTCACACTAAAATCGCGCGGATCGTCTTCCCACTGAATCCGGATAGGGAACAAATGCCCGGAATACGGCAGAAGTTCCGTTCGCGGCGTAAGCCACATGCTCACTCCGCGAAGGAACGGCACCTCAAAGTACGTGCGTAGCGGATGGCGCATCGTCCGGTCGCGAGCGACTTGCTGGAATTGCTGGTCGATCGCGGGATCGATCGTCAGGCTGTCGTTGTACTGCTCCAGCAAGCCAGCCACACGCTCTCGTTCTTCCGGAGAATCGAATGCCGACGCCGGGACATCGTCGATCGGGATTTCTTTGTCGCCCACTTTCCATTGCGTGCGGTACACATCGCGAAATCGCCAGA
Source organism: Candidatus Acidiferrales bacterium (assembly GCA_050746925.1). GTDB lineage: Bacteria > Acidobacteriota > Terriglobia > Acidiferrales > UBA7541 > Palsa-295. The sequence continues at coordinate 16,585 of JBOGNA010000005.1, read as the reverse complement.
GCCACGTATTCGTCCAGGCATTGAATCCGACCGGCACGTAATCGCCAGGTTGGGCAAGGTAACGCGGCGCCAGGAACTGCACTTCATGCAGCGTGCGCCAATTTCTCGTGGCCCATGGCGCGAGCGGTAGTAGCAATCCGAGACCCATCAAGACGCACGCACGCACGAGCTTAGGCAGATCGCGCGGCCTCCACCATCTCGCCACCAACACCATGCCCGCAGCCACGAGCAACAGCGGTGTTTCTGGCCGCACCAGCGCCCCAAAGCCCACCACGATTCCCGCCAGCAGCCAGCGATTCGTAGCGAGCGGCGTGTTCCCGATCTCCACTGGCCGTCCAAGATCCGTTTCGAGCAATACCAGAATCGCAAGCGCCGTCAAAAACACTGCAAGTGTTTCGGTCAGCACCACCGCTGTGTAGTTGGCCGTTAGCGGACACAGCGCCGCAAGCCAAAGCGCCGCAATCGCGACTCGCCTTCGCGATTCTGCCGGGGCCAGTCGCGACGCAATCCATGCAATCAAGAAGCAACAGGCTACATCCACGACCGCTTGCGCCACCATCACGGCACGAGGCGAATTCCCCGCGAACGCAAACACAGCCGCCAGAAACGCCGGATAGCCGGGTACGCGCATGTCCAGCGGCGCAAGCTGGCCGTTTACCGGCGATCCGTACACCCCGTTCTTCAGCCAATTCCAGGCCAGCTCAATGTAGAATGCACTATCGCCCGAATCGGTCACGGGAAACTTCAGGACGAAGAACACCCGCAGCATCAGCCCCGTCAGTGCAGCCAGGGCGACGTTTGTGCGCATCTTAGCTGTGGGAGTCATTGACACCGCATCGGTGGACGGCTAGCTTGGATTGCCTGAATGCCTGAACGCAAGCCCATTTTCTATGACGAGGAGCGCCGCCGCTGGCGCCGCACCCGCCGCGTGCTCGAGATTGCCGGCGGCCTGTTCACACTCGTACTGATCATTTTCTTTATCAATGTAATTCGCAATCCGGACCTGCCCGATATTCTGCGCGCCGATACGCACGGCACTCTCCACGCGATTCGCGGGCGGCTGAAGGCAAAATCCGTCCGACCCGGCCGCAAGCACCGAGTTGCCCAGCTCGGCCAGATTCCGCAAAACTACGATCCGCTGCGCGCTGCCTTCTACGTCAGCTGGGATTCCACCAGTCTCGCTTCGCTGCAAGCCCACTATCACGATCTCGACCTGCTGATTCCCGAGGCGCTTCATGCCGTCTCGCCTGACGGCCGTATGGACATCGATCAGGATCCAAAACTCGTCAACTGGATGCAATCCGCCAAAGCCAGGGGAGTCGAGTTGCCGGTTATGTCCATGGTCAACAACTATGACGGCAAGGACTGGAAGGTGCCGGAGATGGCGGATATGCTTTCGCGCCCCGCATCGCGCGAGCGCCTGGCCAAATCGCTCGAACAGTTCGCCACGTCGCAGCACGAGCCCGGCATCGTCGTCGATTTCGAGGAAGTTCCCGTCGGGAGCCAGGAGAACTTTCAGCATTTCATCCACGATCTCGGCGTCGCGCTCCACGCGGCCAATTTGAAATTGATGGTGGCCCTGCCCGCTGCCGACTGGAGCTACGACTACAAGTACTTCGCCTCGCAGGCCGACGCAATTATTCTAATGAACTACGACTTCCACTGGCCGTCCTCCGCGCCAGGGCCCGTCGTCGCGCAGGATTGGTTCGTTCGCAACATCGACAACATCCTGAAAATTGTCCCGCCGGAAAAAATCGTGATGGGCATCGCGAATTACGGCTACGACTGGCCGTCCAAAACGAAAACAGACCCCCATCCCGTCGCGCAGGCCGTCACGTTTCAGCAGGCCGTCATCACCGCCGTTGAGTCGGAATCGGATATCGAATTCGACAGCGATTCCCTGAGTCCGCACTACTCCTACGAAGACGAGAAAAGCGTAGTCCACAACGTGTGGATGCTCGACGGCATCACCGCGTACAACGAGCTTCGAGCCGCCGAACGCACTCACGTTCAGGGCACCGCGCTCTGGCGTCTCGGCATGGAGGATCCTTCCATGTGGTTTATCTGGGACGCCACCCGCCCGGATGACGCGATGCGAGCCAAGCTCGAAGACGTTCCGCCCGGCTACGACCTGATTCTCGAAGGCGATGGCGACATCTGGCGCATCACCGCCACACCGCAGAGCGGCAGCCGCACGTTCGACTACGATCGCGATACCGACCTGTTCGACGATGAGACGTTCAAGAGCTATCCGCTCACGTGGCGAATCCAGCAGATGGGTGATGACCCAAAGAAAGTCGCTCTCACGTTCGACGATGGTCCCGATGCTGAATGGACTCCGCAGATATTGAAGATCCTGAAGGATAAAGGCGTGCCCGCCTGCTTCTTCGTCATCGGTGAATCGGCGAACCAGGAGACGAATCTCGTCAAGCAGGAATTCGCGCTCGGAAACGAGGTCGGTAATCACACTTTCACTCACCCCGATTTCGAATCCATCACAAAACCGCAGCTTCAGATCGAACTGAATCTCACGGAACTTTTGCTCGAAAGCAGCCTCGGGGTAAAAACCTTGCTGTTCCGCCCGCCTTTCGGCATCGACCACCAGCCGGAAACGGCCAGCGAAATCCAGATGCTGCCGATCCCGCAGGCCATGGGATACATCATCATCGGCGCGCGCGTGGACCCGCACGACTGGGGTGAGCCGAATGGCGGCCTGCCGCCTCCGGCGGACACGATCGTGCAACGCGTGCTATCCGACACCGCGGATGGCAAAGGCAACATCATCCTGATGCACGACGGCGGCGGCAATCGCAGCCACACCGTGGAAGCGCTGCCTCGCGTCATCGACGGCCTGCGCGCGAAAGGCTACGAATTCGTCTCTGTTTCCGCGCTCTTGAATCAGACGCGCGCGCAGGTGATGCCGGCGCTCAGCCACCAGGAATGGCTCCTCGCGCGTGCGGACGCTTTCATCTTTGACGTGTTCCGCCTGTTCCGTGCTGGGATCGGATTCATTTTCATCGCCGGAATCCTGCTCGTCAGCGGTCGCGCGCTTGTCGTCGGCCTGCTGGCCCTCGCGGAGAAACTTCGTCCCGCCACTCCCGAGCATCCTGGTTACGAACCTTCCGTCACTGTCTTGATTCCGGCGTACAACGAAGAGGCTGTGATCCTGGATACGATTCGTTCTGCGCTGGCGTCGGGCTATCCGAAGCTCGACGTCCTTGTGATCGACGACGGTTCCGTCGATCGCACGGCTGAATTGGTCCGTGAGAATTTCGGTCGCGATTCTCGCGTCCGTCTCCTGCTCCAGCCGAATCGCGGCAAACCCACGGCCCTGAATAATGGTCTCGCCGAAGCGACCGGCGAAATTATCGTATCGATCGATGCGGATACGATTGTGGACCCCGATGCGATTCCGCTTCTGGTCCGCCACTTCGCCGATCCGAAGGTTGGCGCTGTCGCCGGCAACGTAAAAGTGATGAATCGCAATCGCTGGCTCACGCGTTGGCAGGCTCTCGAATACATCACCAGCCAGAATCTCGAAAAGCGTGCCTTCGATCTGCTGAATTGCATTCCGGTGGTTCCGGGAGCTGCAGGCGCGTGGCGCGCCGACGTGCTCAAGAGCCACGGAGGTTTTTCAGGCGATACCGTTGCGGAAGACACCGACCTCACGCTAACCATCCGCCGCGAAGGCTGGAAGATTCTCTACGACGAAGACGCCATCGGACGCACCGAAGTTCCCGAAACCGTGGAAGCCCTGATTCGCCAGCGCTTCCGTTGGACATTTGGCACACTGCAAGCCGTATGGAAGCATCGCGACGCCGTCGGAAAGCCTCGCTACGGCACTCTCGGATGGGTGGCGATACCCAACATTTTCCTGTTCCAGATTCTGTTGCCGCTGGTTTCGCCCGTCATCGATCTGCTTTTTATTCTCTCGATCGCGCTTTGGGGACTCGCGCAGCTTCGCATCGCTCGTTTGCCACAGCTCTGGACGCTGCAGGACGTGGAACGCTCGCTCATCTTTTTCGCCATCTTCATGCTCATCGATCTTCTGACGTGCGTTGTCGCCTTCGCACTCGAAAAAGACGAAGATTGGACACTGCTCGCACCGCTCATCCTGCAGCGCTTCTACTATCGGCAGATGATGTACGTCGTGCTCTTCCGCGCGCTCAAGGAGGCCGTCAGCGGCCGCCCGGTCGGGTGGCGCGGCGTCGAACCGCAGATGCCCGCCCCTGTTACGCAAGCTTGACGATCTCGGCGGGTTTTCTCGCGGCACGCTCTGGAAATAGCTTTGCAGAAACGCGCCTGCGTCTGCTAGCATCTATGTTGTCATTGGGCTGCATCCCGATTCTGGGAGCGGCACCGGAGGCAAACATGAGTGTTGCACTGCGTGCGGGCAACGGTAAAGTCACCGTACCCGACATTCTTTCCCGCAAGTCTTCGCCCGGCTCTCCCGCATCGAAGAAAATAACGTTTCTAACGGCCTACGACTATCCCACCGCGCGGCTGCTCGACGAAGCCGGCGTGGATATGCTGCTCGTGGGTGATTCGCTCGGCATGGTCGTGCTCGGTTACGACAGCACGCTGCCCGTCACACTCGACGAAATCCTGCACCACACCCGCGCCGTGCGCCGCGGCACGAAACGCGCCCTGGTCGTTGCAGACATGCCTTTCGGCAGCTTCCACATCTCGATCGGAGAATCGATCGCAAACGCGATCCGCCTCGTGAAAGAAGGCGGAGTCGAAGCCGTGAAGGTAGAAGGCGGCGAACGCCGCCTCGAACTGATCTCGCGGCTCGTCGAAGCGGAAATCCCGGTGATGGGTCACGTAGGCCTCACGCCGCAATCCATCAACGCGCTCGGCGGCTTTCACGTGCAGGGGAAGACCGCCGAAGCCGCCAAGCAGCTCGAGCGCGACGCGCTCGCCGTCGAGGCCGCCGGAGCATTTTCCGTCGTCCTCGAATCGGTTCCGCGCGATCTCGCCGCTCAAATCACCGCCAAGCTCCGCATTCCCACTCTCGGTATCGGAGCCGGCCCGGACTGCGACGGCCAGGTGCTCGTGTTTCACGATCTCGTCGGCCTCACGATGGGCCACAAACCGAAATTCGCGCGCCAGTATGCGAATCTCTCGGCCGAAATTTCTCGCGCCGCCGCCGAGTATTGCGACGATGTGCGCAACGGCCGTTTCCCGTCCGACGCCGAGTCCTATCATTCGCCGGCAGAACTGCGTGACCACTTGCGCGATCAGCTGCTCGCTCGCCAGCGCACCTAGCACGGAGAACGCCCGCATGAACGTCGAAGATTTCCGCCAGCTCTACGAATACAATTCCTGGGCCAACCGACGCACGCTCGACGCCTGCTCCGCGCTGAGCGACGAGCGATTCACCCGCGACCTCGGCTCGAGTTTCCGCTCCATCCGCGATACGCTCGCTCACATCTGCGAAGTCGAGTGGCTCTGGCTCGAACGCTGGCGCGGCAATTCGCAAATCTCCATGCGACCGGACTCCGATTTTTCCACGCTCGATTCGCTCCGCCGCCGCTGGGACGAAGTCGAATCCAGCCTCAACGGCTACGTGAAAAACCTCAGTGCCGATGACGTCGCCCGCATCATCGAACACAAGACGACGAAAGGCGTGCCTCAATCCGCTCCGCACTGGCAGATGCTCCAGCATCTCGTGAATCACGGCACCTATCATCGCGGCCAGGTCGCCACGATGCTCCGCCAGCTAGGAGCTACTCCCAACTCCACCGACCTGATTTTCTTTTATCGCGAACGGGCCGCGAAGGCCTCCGCCTGATGCGTTTCTCCCGGCGCGATTCTGCATCGCGGCATCCGAAATTCCCGCGTCCGTAGCTCGAATGGAAATTATCCACACCGTTTCCTGGATGAAACAGGTTGGCCGCGCCGCCCGCCACGCCGATCGCTTGCTCGGTTTTATTCCCACGATGGGCGCCCTTCACCAGGGCCACGCATCGCTCGTGCAAGCCGCGCGGGCGCAATGTGCTCCCGTCGTCGTCTCGATTTTCGTCAATCCGAAACAATTCGGCCCCAACGAGGACTTCACAAAATATCCGCGCACCCTCGAATCCGATCGCGCCCTGCTCGAATCGCTCGGCGTTGACTTCCTCTTCGCGCCGCCCCGCGAAGAAATTTATCCTCAGGGCTTCCGCACAACCATCGATGTCGAGGGCCTCGGCAATCGACTCGAAGGGCGCTCCCGCCCCGGCCATTTTCAGGGCGTTGCCACGGTCGTCCTGAAGCTTCTGGAAATCGTCCAGCCGCGCTTCGCCTATTTCGGCCGCAAAGACGCGCAACAGTCCCGCATCATTCAGCAGATGGCTGCCGATCTGAATCTCGATACGGAAATAGTCGTCGCGCCGATCGTTCGCGAGCCCGACGGCCTCGCGCTTTCCTCGCGCAACGCCTACCTCAGCGCCACCGACCGCCGCGCTGCCACTGCTTTGCATCGTTCTCTCGAAGCCGTGCAACGCGAAATCGCCGCAGGCGAACGCGACGCTGCGCGCCTCGTCGTGTCCGCCCGCCATGTCCTTGATTCCGAATCAGGAGTGAAAATCGACTATGTGGAAATCGTTGACGCAGAAACTCTCGAACCGGTGACGGCGCTTCGCGGCCGCTGCTTCATCCTCGTCGCTGCACTCGTCGGCAAGACTCGCCTGATCGACAACGCCCTAGTCGAACAGCAAGCCGGCAAGTTCCGCGTCACAATCTAGAATCGCTCGTCACCTGCGCTCGGCAGACCCTATTCCCCGCGAATCGCAGCAAGCACCTCAGCCGCATGCCCCTTCGGTGTCACGTTGTCCCACACCTTGCGCACTTTCCCGTCGTCTCCGATCCAGTACGTCATCCGCACGATTCCCAGAAACGACTTCCCCAGAAAACTCTTCATCCGCCGCGCCCCGTACGCTTCAATCACCTCAAATTCCGTATCCGCGAGCAGCGGGAAATTCAGCTTGTGCTTCACTTTGAATTTTGTCTGCAGCTCCACGGAATCGGCGCTGCAGCCCAGGATCGCCGTGTTCTCCGCTTCAAACTTCTTGATGGCGTCACGAAACTCGGACGCTTCGTTCGTTCAACCCGGTGTATTCGCTTTCGGATAAAAAAACAGCACCACGTTCTTGCCGCGGTAATCCGCCAGCGACACTTTCTCGCCGTCATCGGCCGTCATTTTGAAACCCGGTGCTTTTTCGCCTTCGCTCACCATCTCTCCATCTCCGCTCGTGTTCGCATCACGATCTCACGATTCGCCGAGCACTCGCTTCAGTATCTCGTTCACCAGCTGCGGATTCGCCTGCCCGCGCGTCTCTTTCATCACCTGCCCCACGAAAAACTTGAACACGCCCTCATTCCCCGCCCGGTATTTCGCTACATTATCGGGGCTCTTCGTTGCCACCTGCCGCGCAATCCTCTCGATCGCGCCCGCGTCCGTAATCTGTGCGAGCCCTTCGGCCGCCACAATTTCATCAGCGCTCTTCCCCGTCTCGAACATCTTCTCAAAAACCTTCTTCCCGCTCGCAGCCGTGATCTCTCCGCCTTCCACTTTCTTCAGCAGTCCCGCCAGCTCTCCCGGCGTTACAGGACAATCCACAATTTCTTTCCCCGCATCGTTTAGACGTCGCAGCAGTTCAACCGATATCCAGCTCGCCGCCGATTTTGCTCCCGCTCCCGCCTGCACCGCCGCTTCAAAATAATCCGCAAGCTCCTGCCCCGCCGTCAGCACACCCGCATCGTACGGCGCGATTCCATACTTGCTCACAAACCGCTCGCGCTTCGCAGCCGGCAATTCCGGCATTTCGCGGTGCACTTTCGCGATCAGCGGTTCCGCCACGCTCACCGGCAGCAGGTCGGGATCGGGAAAATAGCGGTAGTCGTGCGCAAATTCTTTCGAGCGCATCGCCTCCGTCCTTCCGCCCGCCACGTTCCACAGCCGCGTTTCCTGGGTCACCGTCCCGCCCGATTCCAGCACGCCGATCTGCCGTTCGATCTCAAATTCCAGCGCGTGCGACAAGTACCGGAACGAATTCAAGTTCTTCACTTCCGCCTTCGTCCCGAATTTCGGCGCGCCGCTCAACCGCACGCTCACGTTCGCGTCGCACCGCAGCGAGCCCTCTTCCATGTTGCAATCGCTCACGTCCGTATACTCCAGCACCTGTTTCAGCGTGTTCAAGTATTGATACGCTTCGGCGGGCGTCCGAATATCAGGCTCCGACACAATCTCCACAAGCGGCACCCCACCGCGATTGAAATCGATGTAGCTCCACTTGTCGGAGTCCGGAAATCCCTCGTGCAGATTCTTGGCCGCGTCCTCTTCCATGTGCAGGCGCGTAATCCCAATTTTCTTCTTCGCGCCGTCCAGCTCGATTTCGAGCGCCCCTTCCGTCGCCAGCGGCAGTTCGTACATCGAAATCTGGTAGCCCTTTGGCAGGTCCGGATAAAAATAATTCTTGCGCGCAAACCGCGACCGCTCGTGAATCCGCGCCCCCAGCGCCAGTGACGCGCGCACCGCCAGTTCCACCGCCCGCCGGTTCAACACCGGCAGCGCGCCCGGCAATCCGAGGCACACCGGGCAAGTATTCTTATTCGGCTCGTCTCCAAATCGCGTCGAGCAGCCGCAGAACGCCTTCGTCTGCGTTTTCAGCTGCGCGTGCACCTCCAGGCCGATGACCGCTTCGTAGCGCGCCATCACCTCCGGAGAAATCCGCATCTCTTGTGCGATTCGAGCCATATCCGTCTCGTCTGTGTACCATCCGAACCAACGACGAGCCCAGAATTATAGCATCCGTGCTGCATAACTCGCCGCACTCGCAACGTTCTGTCCGAAAGTAGGGGCGGCTCTAAGAGCCGCCCGCGAAGCTAGCGCCGCCGCACAACCCATCAACCGCAGCTCTCGAATGAGACCCGGCGCCTACCCTCCCGCCCTCCCCGTCAACTTCTCTAGCGAAGCCTCAATTATCCCGTCATGAAAAGGCCGAATCACGCCCCGGTAAGCCCTCCCCTGCAATCCGCAAAAATTCGCGCAAGTCACGTTGAACACTCGCGACCCGTCCAGCAGCTTTCGCGCGTCCGTAGGAATCCCGCCTCTTCTACCTTCACAGCCCCTTCATTCGCGGCCCCACACGTATTTCATCCCCAGCCGGAAGTTCCGGCCCAGCGCAGGATATCCCACCGCATCCTGATATTGCCGGTCAAATAGATTCTCCACCCTCGACGTGAATGAAAATCCGTGCTGAATCGGTATCACCGCCGCCATATCCCATCGCACCCAGCTCGGATTGCTCGTAATCCCCAGCGGTGGAAACTGAAAATCACTGTCGGTCGCTCGTCCCACGTAAGTACCCGCCAGCATCCAGTTGATGCGCCGGATTCGGGCATTGAACGTGAGGTTCGCAGAATGCAACGGCCGGTGAAACAGGCGATTTCCGGGTGCGAGCGTGGGATCGAAAGCATTCGGCGCCACCAGTACGCGCGAATTGTCATAGGTGTAATTTCCCGTCACCCGGAACCACTTCGTGACCTTCGCCTCGAATGCCGAAATTGCTCCGTACGCTCGCGCCTTGTCCGTGTTGAAAAACGAGCCTGTCCCGAACGGGCACGCATCGGTCGGCGCCGTATCGCCGAAGCTCACGATATCGTGAAAGTCGTTGTGAAAATATGTCACCGAAACTCTCAGCCGATCCGAGGCGAGCATCTGCTCGATGCCAGCATCCACCGTCGTGCTTCGCTCCGGCCGCAGATTTGGATTCCCGGGAAAGCAGGGATCGTTTTCGAACGATTGCACGAACGTCGGTTCCTTGATCCCCAGCCCGAATGACGCGCGCAGCCTCGTCGCTCCCCAAAAGTCGTGCCCGTACCGCGCCGCGTAGGAAATGCCGGCTCGCGGCACCGCCTTCGTTCCGAAACTTGCATTGTCCTCGACGCGCCCTCCGGCCGTTACCATCACCCGCCTCCCCGGTTGATACCGCCCCTCGACATAGCCGGCCTGGTTGTTTCGCCGGACGTGCGGTGGGCCGCCCGGCTCCCCGTTCTCCACTTCGTACGTGTAGCCGACCGTCACGCCGCCGCGCGCCTCGACGTAGCTTGCTCGCGCGTCGAGTCCCGTTCGATAAAATCGGTTGAACGTGTTGAAGTCGAAATCCGTATCAAAGATGCTCTGCCGAATGTAGGCGTCGGTTCCCTGCAGCCGGTATTTCCAATGCGGGCCGTGCGCGAACTCCCAGAGCGCGCTGGCGAAGAAATTGTGCTGGTTGATGTGGTTGGTGGGAGTCGGCTCGAACATTTGCCCCGGCTGGCCTCCGTCGTTCGAGTCGTTTCGCAGCGTAACGTGAATCCGGTTGTTTTCACTGAACCGGTACCCGAAATTTCCAGAAACCGCCGTGTTGCGAAAATAATCGTTCGCTCCCTGCCCGACGGTTGAAAAATACGAAGCCGAAGCGGAATAGTCGAACGCGCCGGCCACTCCACTGATTCGCCCGCCGCCGCGGCCCGACCCGAATGTCCCGCCATCCGCGAACACGCTCATTACCGGTGTGCTCGTCGTTCCCCGGTGCGTGAAAATCTCCACCACGCCCGTCATCGCGTCCGATCCGTACAGCGCGCTCGACGCTCCGTGCACGATCTCGACCTTGTCCACGTTGTCGAGGTCGAACCCTTCGAGGTCGATATCCCCTCCAGGCTGGTTCGCGGGCGCGCCGTCGATCAGTACCTTCGTAAAATTCGAATTCCCGCCGTCGAGGAACAGCGTCGTGATTCCTCCGAATGCTCCTTCGCGGTTGATGTTCACTCCGCCGCCCGTCGCGAGCATCGGCGCAAGCCACAGTTCCTGCCGGTCGCGGATGTCTTCCCGCGAGAGCACCGTAACGGGATACGGCGACGACTCCGCTTCCGTCGGCGCCGTCAATGCCGACACAACCACTGTGGACGACGCGGTTCTCAACACCAACCGCACGTCCCACGATTGCGACTCGCTTGCTGCGATTGTGAAATCCTTCGCTGCCGGCTCAAACGATTGGTGATCGATCTTGACCGTGTAGCGCCCTGGCTCAAGTTCGAGCATAAATTTCCCGTCGGGTCCGCTCTGCGTTGCATGCGATGGTGCGGTGGCCGCACGGGCTGCGTTTCCGGGTTCGGCGATGATCTTCGCGCCCGCAATCGCCGCGCCGCTCGGGTCGGTGAGTGTTCCTGAAAGGGATCCGCTAGGGGCTTTGTGGAATTGCGCTTGTGTGCTGACGGGAACTGCGAAAAATAATCCGAGCAAACTTCCTACTGCGATCGCCCGTAGGCGTTCGAGTCTCATTTTTCCTCCTCTCCCTCTCGCGCGGGAGTTGAAGGTTGTCCAAATACGCGCTCGCTTGCCAAAGAAAGCAAGCACTCGCATCTGGATTGAGGCTCCGCAGGTCTCCTGGCTCGGCGAATCGCTTCGGTTGCTGCTCCCTAATTGCGAGAGGCAATCGAAGCGGCGGCGCGGCCTTCCCATCCTGGTCCGAATCTCGCAATTCGGAACGCAGAACAGTGGCACGCGCCGAAAATTTCCGCCTTACAGTCGCGCGGCGGCGACGGTTTTGCACCGTCTTCCCTTGCGCGGAGTCTCTTGTGGTTGTGGACAGCGCCTCAAATTCGACTCAGCGCTGCTTGCGAAGGCCGCCAATCAACCTCCGCGCTACGAAACAAAATCCGTCCCCCGTGATTGGTCGAACTACTCAGGCCCAACAATCCAATCCCACCAGTAGGGGCATGGCATGCCGTGCCCGCTCGCAAGTGCTTGGCAACCACCGCCAATCCACCGCGGCCTAGATCCCGAGGTAGCCACGACGAGTGCCCCACCTCGTCGTGGGCCTTTTCCTTCCCTAATGGCTTCCCCTCAACATCACCCTCGGCCGCCCGCTCGACCGCATTTCCACCTCGAGCGGCGCCTCGAACACTTCTTCCAGTAAATCCCGCTGATACACTTCCCCGGGCGATCCGATTCGCAGGCACTTCCCCTTCTGCAGCAGCACGATGCGATCGGAAAACTCCGCGGCGAGATTTAGCTCGTGCGTCACCACCACCACCGTGTAGCGATTGTCGTCCGCCAGCTTTCGCAGCCGCCGCAGCAATTCCACTTTGCCGCCGATGTCGAGATGCTGCGTCGGCTCATCGAGCAGCAGCAGCGACGGCTGCTGCGCCAGCGCCCGCGCCAGAATCACGCGTTGCTTCTCGCCACCCGATAGCTGCTCCATCCATCGATCGCGCAACGCATCGGCGCCAACCTGTGCCAGCGCGTTACCGGCCATCAGGCAATCCGCGTCCGATTCAAATCGCAGCCGCCGCCCGTACGGATAACGCCCCTGCAGCACGTATTCCCACACGCGCAATGGAAACAGCAGCTCGCTCTCCTGCTGCACCAGCGCGATTTTCTGCGCCCGCGTTCGCAAGTCGAGCCCGCCCACTTCCTCTCCATCAATTTCAACTCGCCCCGAGAGCGGCTTGATCACGCCCGCCAGCAATTTCAGCAGCGTCGATTTCCCGCTCGCGTTCGGGCCCAGAATCGCGACCAGCTCGCGCTGCTGCGCTTCGAAACTCGCCGGCCCCAGCGTGAATTTCGGCGCCGACCGGTCCGTCGCCGAATACGCGTAGCTCACCTGTTCCACGTTCAGCCGCGCGCGCGGCTCCGTGGCAAATGGCCGCGCCTGCCCGCCGAGTGACGTTCCGCTTCCCGTCGTCGCGCTCATCGAACTTTCCGCCGCATCAGGTAAATGAACACCGGCGCGCCCGCCAGCGCCGTCATCGCACCCACCGGCAATTCCGTCGGCGCCACCACGGTGCGCGCCAGCGTATCCGCAATCACGATCGCAATCGCGCCGCCCAGCGCCGACGCCGGAATCAGCAACCGATAGTCCGTGCCGAACATCATGCGCATCACGTGCGGCACCAGCAAACCCACATACCCGATCGCGCCGCTCACCGACACCGCCAACCCCGTCAGCACCGACGCTCCGATATACACCACCAGCTTCACGCGCCTCACGTTCACGCCCAGATGCCGCGCCTCTTGCTCGCCCGTCAAAATCAGATTCAAATCCGACGACGTCGTGTAAATCGACCCGAGCGCCACCAGTAAAATAAAATACAGCCACCGCAGATCAATCGCCGCCGGCGACGACAAATCCCCCATCAGCCAGAACGCCATCCCTCTCACGTCGCGCCCGCTCAGCGTCGTCATCAAGAACATGATGATCGCCGACAAAAACGACGCTGAAACAATCCCCGCCAATAGCAGCGTCGGGCTATCCAGCTGCCCGCCGCGCCGCCCCAGAAAATAGACCGCGGCGATCGTCGCCGCTGCTCCCGCAAACGCCGCCACCTGGATCAATCCCGGCACGTGGGGCGCGAATACCAGACTCACAATCGCGCCCAGCGCCGCTCCGCTCGATACTCCCAGCACGTACGGATCAGCCAGCGGATTTCGCAGCAGCGCCTGAAATCCCGCGCCCGCCGTCGAAAGCGCCGCGCCCACCAGAATTCCCAGCGCAATCCGCGGCAGCCGCAACCCGAAAACCACCAGCCAAAACTCCGACGGAATCTGTTCGCGCTGCCCCGCCGCTCCGCGGAAAAGCGTCATCACGATCTCGCTCACCGAAATCGGATACGCCCCCATCCGCAGCGAAACCACCACCACCGCGAACAGCACCACAAACAGCACGCCGCACACCACCAAAATTCTCTTCGGCGTAAGCGGCTTCAAAGCCCAACTCCGACAGTAGGGGCGGCTCTAAGAGCCGCCCGCGTAAAATCCTTCACAGTCGCCCGATCCGACGCGCCTCGACCACCGCCATCCCGCTTTTCCATTTTCCCGTTCCCATTTTCCGATTCTCGAAAAGCATCCGGATGCACTTCCCGCGCCAGCTGCTCGATCGCATCCACCAACCCCGGCGACGGCCGGTTCACCTCTTCGCTGATCACCGCGATATGCCCCAGCTCCACCGCCCGCAGCTCCTTCCACGCCGCCCGCGTCCGCAAAGCGCCCAGCTGTTCCGCTCCGAACCCCGAATGATTGCTCGCAAACACGATGTAATCCGGCTGCAGCCGCACCACTTCTTCAAAGCTGATCTGCGGCCAATTCTGTTTCGACAAAATCACGGACTCCGCCCCCGCCCACCGCAGCGCATCCGCAATAAAAGTTTTCTGCCCGATCGTGATCAGCGGATCCTCCCACACCACAAATAGCACGTGCGCGAGCGGCAAATCCCGAAGCCGCGCCGTCAGCGCATCGAGCCGCGCCTGGAGTCGCGCCACAAGCGCGGTCCCCTGCTCGCCTGCGCCCATCACGTCCGCAATCCGCGCCGTTGACTCGAGCATCCCCCGCACCGTGTGCGGGTCCGTCGTGTACACCGCGACGCCCACTCGTTCGAGTGCGTCCACCGTCTCGCGCCGGTTGATCGACGTCGTAGCCAGCACCAGATCCGGATGCAGCGCGACGATCGCCTCCAGGCTCGGATTCTGCGTCGTGCCCACGTGCGGCTTTAGCTTCGCAGCCGGTGGCGTGTCGCAATAATCCGTGTCGCCCGCAAGCCGCGCTTCGAGGCCCAGCGCGTAGATCGTCTCGGTCAGATTCGGCGCGAGCGTCACAACGCGCTTCACCTTCGCCGGAATCTCGACGCGCCGCCCGATTTCATCCGTGACAATTTTCGCTGCGTCAATTTTCGCCGCGGCACCCGCCACGCAAGTCAACGCAGCGGAGCACAGCGCGACACCGCAAACCACCGCGCCCGCAAAAATCGCCCGTCTCCACCCGCGCCGCAATCAATCCTCCGAAAAGTGGCGCAGGCACTCTTGCCTGCGCTCCGGCGAGCACGCACTCACCATCGCAACCGTTCACACTCGCTCCGAAACCGAACCACTAGCAAATCTCTTCGCAAAAACAAAAAAGCCTCGCGAGAATAGCGAGGCCTATCGCCACACCCTTTCTCGCGAAGAGTGTCAGCTTCGACCAGCCCGGGTAGGTTTCCTGACTCTCAGCCTCGCGCGCCCATCTCGCTTCCGCGCGCCGGCCGATCACAGTGGCGGGACCGTGGCCGATTTTCGCGGCCTTCCCCTCAACCCGTGCCAGCTAAATTGTTCACCGCGAGTCTATGCGCCTCGCCTCACCCTGTCAATTCCACGCAGCGCACCGCCGCCGCTCACCGATTCTTCCATTTCGGCGCGCGCTTCTCCACCTGCGCCCGCAAACCTTCCTGCGAATCTTCCAAATCGCCCAACTCGTTCAGAAAAACTTTCATCGAATTCCGCACGCCGTCGCGCAACGGCAAACCCAAACTCCCCAGAATCGCTTTCTTCGCCATCGTCAGCACCGGCCCCGACTGCGCCGTCACCTTCGCAATCAAATCGTCCACGCGCTTCGGCAGCTCCTCTTCGCTCACCAACCAGTTCACGAGCCCCACTTCGCGCGCGCGCTCCGCCGTCATCACCTCGCCCGTCAACACCAGCTCTAGCGCCAGCTTCGGTCCCAGAATGTACGGCAGAATCGCCGCAGCCAGCGGAGGAAACACTCCCAGCTTGATTTCCGGCTGCGCGAATCGCGCCTTCGGCGTCGCAATCACCAGGTCGCCCAACGCCGCCAGCTCCGCGCCGCCGCCGTACGCCGGCCCGTTGATCACCACCAGCACCGGCTTCGACGTATCCAGCATCGCCGTAAACGCGTTGTGAAACGCGTCCAGCAACTGAAACACGCGCCGCTGCGTATATTCCCCCAGCTCGATTCCGCCGCTGAACGCCTTCCCCGCCGAGTCCAGCACGATCAATTTAATTTCGCTGCGCTCGCTCACCGAATTAATTCCCGCCGCCACTTCCGCCAGCATCCGCTCGTTCAATAAATTATGTTCAGGACGGTCCAGCGTCAGCCGCGCCACCTCGCCCGTCGTGCGAAATTTGACGAACTCAAAATCCGCCACCTGCGGCGCATGCGTCGCCAGCGTCCCCAGCACTTCCACTCCGCCATTCCGCCCGCTATTCTTCTGCATTGGCATCGCTTTGGCCCTCTTTTTTTTGTACCGCCGGCCTGCCCTGAGAAATGAAGAGCATCCCTGCCGGCTCTTTTGCCTTTGCTCTTGCTTTCGGTTCTGTAGCGGCGGCCTTCAGGCCGGCTCTTCCGCCTTAGACGTTACGGGCGCCCCATCCTTTGCGCCTTCAGCAAAGGGTGGGTTCTCCAGATTTTGACTCCCCAAAATCGCCCCGAGCCTCTAAGCGTAGCCCGTTCGCGCGTCCCTCGCCACGCGCTTGCGCCGCGCATGCTCCCAATCCGCCAAGCCCGCCGTGGCCCCGCATCCTTTCATCCTGCCTGCCCTGAGGAACGAAGGGAGCGTAGCGAAGGATCTCACCGTAACGCGCTGCACAATCCGTCCCACGCCGCCGAGCCCCGCCTTTCACCGCATTTCCCGCCCTTGACACCATTCACCATTCGATCAACGATCCCACTTGATCACCGTACCGCTCAAAAACGTGCCCAAATCCACCCCGAACCTCGCGGACTTGTCGCGCCGAAGCCTTGGCGAAGGCGGAAGCCCCAGCGAAGGCGGAACACTCCCCACCCCCACCT
>JBOGNA010000004.1:0-34581 GCA_050746925.1 Candidatus Acidiferrales bacterium | reverse complement strand
ATCGGAAGAAGCCCTTTTGCATGCCCGGCGCGCGCTGGGAGTTGCTCCTAAGAACCCATTTTATCTATCGTATACGGGATTGCTGGCCGCGGTGTCCGAGAAGCGGTTTGGCGACGCGGAAATGCTTTGCCGCGAAGCTCTTGGAATGCGGGTGAACCACGCGCAGCTGTATCTGAATCTGGCCGAGGTGTACCATCAGGCCGGGCGAACGCCAGAAGCAATTGAAACGCTGGAAAAAGGAATGGTATCTGCGGGCCGGGACTTCCGGATCCGGCGGGCGCTCGAGAGAATCGGAGTGCGGCGGCAGCCGGTGCTTTCGTTCCTGCATCGGAGCCACCCGGTGAACCGGGCGCTGGGAAAATGGCGGCACCAGATGACGGGTCCTTACAAGGCGGCGTAGCGCCACCGTCTCTGATTGGTTTCAATCTTCTCCAGAGCTGACCGGGACGGATAACCTGGCTGGGGTAGCCGTCCCGGAATGCTTCCTTCGCTGAGTCCTGCGGGAATTTACTTCGATTTATCCACCACGAAGCTGCCGATCACGAGCGCGTCCATGCCGGAGCTGAAGAACGTGCGGATGGCGTCGGTGGGTGTGCAGACGATCGGCTCGCCGCGCAGGTTGAACGAAGTGTTCATGACGACGGGAACGCCGGTGCGGTTGCCGAATTCGCGAATCAGCCGCCAGTAGAGAGGGTTTACGTCGCGCTCGACGGTTTGGGGGCGGGCGCTACCGTCGGCGTGGGTGACGGCCGGAATGACGCCCCGCTTCTCGGGCTTCACCTGGGCCGTCAAGATCATGAAGGGCGAGTCGGTAGCGGACTCGATGTATTCGCCCGCGACTTCCGATAGCATCGACGGAGCGAACGGGCGCCACCATTCGCGGAATTTCACGGCGTTGTTTACCTTGGCGGTCATTTCGGGATCGCGCGGATCGGCGAGAATCGAACGGCCGCCGAGAGCGCGCGGGCCGAATTCCATGCGTCCTTGAAACCAGCCGAGAATTTTTCCGTTCGCCAGCATTTCGGCAGCGGCAGCGGCTGGGTCGGCGACGCGCGTGGCGCGGATTTTGAAAGTGTGCAGCGCCTTCTCGATGTCGGCATCGGAGCTTTCCGGGCCCAGATACGCGTGGCGCATCTTGCGCATGGGCAACTTGCCGGCGTTATCCATGTGGGGGGCCAGCGCGGCGCCGAGGCAGACGCCGTCGTCGCTGGCAGCGGGCTGAACGAAGATGCGATCGACGAGGCCGGAGGCGGCGATTTTGCCATTGGCTTTGGAATTGAGCGCCACTCCACCGGCGAGGCAGAGATTGCGGCAGCCTGTTTTTTCGACGGCGGCGCGGGCGAGCGTCATCATGGCTTGTTCGCACGAATTCTGAACGGCGAAGGCGAGATTTTTGTGCCGGGCGTCGATTTCAGATTCCGGCTCGCGCTTGGGGCCGAGACGGCGAATCATTTCGGCGGGCGCCGATGAATCGCGGCCTAGCAGCAGGCGAGTGGAGACGCGGTATGGATTGTCGTTGGGGACGATGAAGTCATGCAGATCGATTCCCGGCTCGCCGTAGGGAGCCAGGCCCATCACCTTCCATTCGTCGCTGTAGGGCTGGAAGCCGAGGTAATGCGTGAACGAGGCGTAGAAGAGGCCGAGAGAATTGGGCCAGGGAATCGTCCAGACGTGCTCGAGCACGCCGTTGCGGCCGTGCCAGAGCGACGTGGCTTCCCAGGCGCCGCGGCCGTCGAGAACGAGGACGGCGGCTTCGTCGAAGCCAGAGTAGGAGTAGGCGCTGATGGCGTGGGCGAGGTGATGGTCCACGAATCGAAACTTTGCATTCGATGCTGCGAAGCGTTGGAGAAAGGGCCGTTCGCCGTTGCGTTGACGGGTGAAGCTCATATAGCGCCTGAAAAGAGTCGCAACGCTGACGTAATCGATCGGAAGAGACCCGCGCAACATGCACTTCAGATCGTGGCGGACCGCCGCAGCGATCGGCGGCCAGCCGAAACAGACGAAGTCGATCTCGTTGGCGCGAGCGCCGGCGAAATCAAGACACGCGCGAATCGACAATTCGGGGAATCTTGGGTCATGCTTGAGCCGGCTCAAGCGTTCTTCGGCGACGGCAAACAACACCTCGCCGTCGCGCGCGATACACGCCGAGGAATCATGCATCAGGGAATAGTTGATACCGATCGAGATCATGATTGAGGGTTGGGCGCCGGCCTATGTTTTCCGGGCGCAGCACCACCCCATGGGGGTATTCACGCCGCTGAGCTCAAGGACATCTCCACCGCTTTCACGCACTGTTTGCGCCACGCGCTCCGCGTTCACACAGACGCCGTGCCAGCTCTTTCCCGCCATCTCCGGATCGAAGCCCAGGAGTTTGGCCGTTGAACGGCTCGCGCGAACGAGGCGCATTTCCCAGAGCGCGTCGATGAGGGCCCAGGCAGCGCGGCCCTTCCAGTTCATGCTCTTCGCGGGGCTTGCGTTGAACTGGAGCAGGCAGATTCCACCCACGGAGAGGACTCGAAGAATTTCGCGGACGTAAGAATGAACGAGGCTCTCGTCCGGCAAATGCTGCAATACGAGATAGCTAAAAACAAAATCGACGCTGCGTGCTGGCACGCCGTCGAGATCGGTCCCATTCCCATGAGTCCACTCGACTTGACTGCGACCGGCATCGAGCGCTTTTGCCCGGTTCAGCATTTCGGTGGAGACGTCGAACGCAATCACGCGTTCAAAACGATGGGCAAAGCTCCGAGTCATTCGGCCTGTTCCGCACCCAAGTTCGAGCATCGTTTTTCCCTGCGGTGAGAACTCGGCGCGCTCGAGCGCCGGAGCTACAAGCCGCTCATAGTCCTCTTCTCCCGATCGCCAGAAGGATTCCTCGTCCCAATCCTTGCGCCAGGTCGCAATGTAATAGAACGCGTCCTTGCGCGCTCGCTGGTCCCAATCCTGCCGCATCGATTCGGCAAATTTCGTCACGCGATTCCTTTTAGGCGCTAGCGCGGGCTCTATCGCCGTCCAGTCCGCACTCATTTCTGGGAAAACAGAGCCATCCGATCGCTCATGTATGGCGCTCGACTGGCTTCTCCCAGCATACGCAGGCCAACACGCTTTGCAAGGGAGGAGCCGGCGCCGATATTGGTGGTCAGCTGGCTCGGCTTCAACCACCTGAGGAGCCTCACTTTGAAAGCGGCGTTCTCGACGCAGCGCGAAAGCGTACTCGCCGTAAAGCCCCACAGATGCCACGGCACGTCGTCGATCGGGCACCACTCCTGCCGGAACAATCGGCGTTTGGCTTTCACGACACGCTGCGGAATGCCCGCAACATTTGGGGTGGTCAAGACAAGGATTCCGCCGGGACGCAGGACGCGGAACGCCTCTTGCAGCTCGGCCACCGGATCAGAAACGTGTTCGATTACATCGAGGAGGCTGACGACAGAAAACCTGTCTGCGGAGAATCGCGCCGAGGAAAGGCTTCCGTGAAGGACGTCGAGCTGGGTCTGGTTTCGAAGACGCACGAATGCCTCTCGATTCGGCTCGACGCCCACGACAGAAAATCCGCGCTTCTTCGCATTTTCCAGAAACATCCCACTGAAGCAGCCCACGTCGAGAAGCGCACCCTCGTGAACGCCGAGGCGGGCGACAGCGTCAAGAAGCAGCGCATGCTCCTCCTGTTTCCAGTTCGGATATGGGTTCGCATCCGGTAAAACGGAATCGGACGACGACTGGATAAGAGCATCCCCGTCGTAAAGAGCCATCAACTCGCTTTCGGCGGGCCGTTCCGCGGTAAATAGCAGGCCACATCCGAGGCACCGCCGAATTCTAGTTGCGCCCCGGCTCCAGACGATCCGGGAGCGGGCTGCGCCGCAGATCAAGCAGATTCGAGCCGTCTGTATCATCCGTGTGCGGGTACTACTTCCTTCCCTTCGGGGGAGGTCCCGATGCTCCACACCGCATCGCGAGAGCACGCTCCGGTGAAATATCGTTTGAATCGAGGCCGCATCGAAGATTAGCGCTCCCCACTTCGCGCCGGGCTTTCCACGGCTCGCTCGACCAGCGGCGCTGTTGGCTGTGGCTCGCCGAAGATACTGCGCAGGCGGCGGAGATTATTCGCGGCGTACCATTCGCGAGCCTGGTAGAAACGGCGCGGCGGCAGCGCAAGCGCCAGCAATAGTGAAAGCTGTTTGTAGATCCGGTATCCGAGGGGCGCTGATCGATACGCTCTTCGCAGATCCGCTTGCTCGAGGGAGTAGGTCTGCCATGGCGTACCGCCCTCGAGTATCAAGTGAAGGCGCTTCACGTCGATCTGGTTCTGCTCAAGCACGATTCCGACAATTTCCAGAGGTAGGCCGACGGAGGCAAGGTTGGCCGGCAGATGATCCGCCAGACCTTGCATCACAGCCAGGCGTCGTCGCAGAAGTTGTGTGTCTTGGGAGTCCTGCATGTAGTGATTGGAAGCATGGAGGCGGTAGAAGAACAGGGGCAAGTCGAGCACCAAAGCTCCTGCCAGAGCTACTGCAATTGACCAAACGTATTCGTCCGCTTCGAAGCGAAGCACTTCCGGAATTGGCAGCACCTGCTGAAGAATGTTCCGCCGGTATGCCATCCGGCTCGTTCCCAGGAAGCAACGGAGTTGGGTAAAACGCTCGGCGTCCTCACGGCTTCGCAAGCTGAGCTTGAATTTTTGTTCCGGCACGACGGTCTGGCGCAATGTGCCGGCCTCGTCAACCAGGTAGTGCCCGTGGCCCACCGCTCCTACGTCAGGATTTTGTGCAAAAGCCTCGACGACCGTTGTCAACTTCTCTCGTGCCCACCAGTCGTCGCCATCGAGGAACGCGACAATTTCGCCCTGCGCTTGCGGAATACCAAAATTGAATGCGGAAGCCTGGCCGCCATTTTCCTTGGGCAGATAGCGGACGCGGGGTGCGAACTTTCGCACGATCTCGGGAGTGCGATCGGTTGAACCATCATCGACGACGAGGATTTCCATTTCCGCGGGCGGGAAATCCTGCTCAAGGACGCTTACGACTGCATCCTCGATGAAGCGCTCGTGATTGTAGGTATCGAGTAAGACCGTGACTCTGGGTCTAGACATGTCAATCGAATCGTCTCAATTGTTTCACAAGCGAACGTGCTCCGTCACTTCAACGGCTTGGTGAGATTGGCGTCTCGGGCGGGCGCCGAAGGCCGAAACGGTGACGGATGGGCCGTGTTGCGGCGAGGGCGCCGAACCAAAGTTTGCCGGCGGCCTTGCGGACGCTCCGATCAGCCAGCACGATCCAATGCCGATGATTTCGCACGAAACCGGATGGCGTGAGGCGGTGGGTGGCATTCTCGATCGTTCGGAAACACCGCCCGCCCTCAAGCAATGTGTAGTTGCTTTGCGCCTCCTCGCCCTGCCAGACGCCAGCCTCTCCATCCGGGTGGTAGGAGTAATCGTGATTCTGATGAACCGCCAGGACCGCCGAGGAGGCATCTACGACGGCTGCCCCTGACGCGCGCGCTTTCCAAAGTAGCCAGTTATCCCAGCCCGGGCGTCCGATCACAAGAGCCGGCGCGTTTCTAAGGTAGAGTCCGCGCGAAAATGCGAAGTAGTCGATCCAATGAGGCGGCCGCTGATGATTTGCGAAGCGGGCTTGTTGGCGCAAGCGCACCTGCCATTCGGGCTCATCGAAGTCGATTGGGTTGCGAATGTCGGTGTCCCACCTTTGTCCCACCATCAGGAATTGCGAGAAGCGATTCGCAACCGCTGAAAGAGCGTGCGCAAAATCCGAAGTCAAGACAATGTCGCAATTCGCGTAGCACAGCCGCTCGTGGCGGGCGAGCTCCTGAGCTTGATCAAAAATCGAAGCGAGGAATTTGGTTCCGTGTTCGTTGCGCTCGACATGAGGAACGTGGCGAAGACCCAGGTCCAGCGCAGCTTCGCGGGCGCCCTCGTCGTCACCAAATAGAATCACCTCTGCACCGGGATGCAAGAGCGTCCAGCTCTTCAGCGCGTTGCGCTGGATGATGCCGATGTGGCCGCGAAATGGCTTCGCGGTAGTAAAGAGCGTCAACATGTCATTTCCGTCCGCAACAGCGAGCGGCGCGGCGATTCTCGAATCCCGGCCTGCTGCCGTGGCGCCTACTCGTAAGAGGTGACCGAAGCAAGCAAGCGGCTTCCTTTTTTCAAGAACACCAACTCGAAGAGCCAAAGCACACCGTATTTCGGACTGCGGTTGATGTCGGTGAGATCGAGCAGCTCGTATCCGCTCTTGGCCATACGGCCCACGACTTCCGAAACGCGATTTTCGTAGCCGCAGCAGACGGCGGCTTCGATGAAAAAGATTTGCGTCTTTCCGATCAGGCTGGAAGCGCCCGAAAGGACTTTCAAGTCAAAGCCCTCCGCATCGATCTTGACCATGTCTGGAATCGGGAGATCCAGCGTGGATAGAATTTCGTCGAGGGTCCGCACAGCCACATTGATTCGCCGGATCGCCCGCGTGGGCACGCCGTGTTCTTCCTCGACGAATGTGCTGGAATCGTCGCGGGGCGAGATGAGGAACGGCAAGCAACCTGATTTTTCGCCCGCACCGGCGTTGATCCAGCGGATTCCGTCGCCGCGGTCGAGGAGGTCTTGAATATGCACCTTCAGTTCATCCTGGGGTTCGACGAGCGTGTAGGAGGCATTCGGAAAATATCGCAGCGCAGCTCGGGTCCAGTTCCCTCTGTTTGCTCCGACGTCGATCACGTGCTTCGGGGCGAATCCAAATCGCTTGAGCAAGGGGAATATGCAATCGAGGCCGTAGGCGGGCGCACCGTTGGCGTTCGAGCGGACGAGCCGATAGCCAAATTTTCCGAGCGCCGATTGCACGAATTGTTTCGCGAGGGTCACAGGTTTCTCACGCAGCCCCGGAAGAGGATTTTCCAGGCACTCGAGTGCGCCAGTCGCAACGGGACCCTGGAGTAGAGACGCAAGCCCGCATAGGCGTCATGCGTTGCGCGCCGCACGGAATTGTTGCTGTGCCGACTGCACGATTTCCTCGAGGATGCTTTCCAGGGAATAAGTCAGGCTCCAATTGGGCAGGTGGGAGCGCAACTTGCGGAGATCCGAGATGTAGCAAATGTGATCTCCTTTTCTTGGCTCGTCGCGATATTCCCACCGGATGCGCTTGCCGGTGAGCCGTTCGACACGATCGAACGCTTCGAGAATAGAAATGCTATTTTCTCTTCCCCCACCAATATTGTAGACCTCGCCCAGCCGCGGATTCAGGAAAAACTCCTCGGCGGCGCGGACGACGTCAAAGCTGTGGATGTTGTCGCGGACCTGTTTGCCTTTGTAGCCGAAGACCGTGTAACCGTCGCCCGCGATCGCAACCTTCACCAGATAGGAAAGGAAGCCGTGGAGTTCAACGCCCGAGTGATTGGGGCCGGTAAGACAGCCGCCTCGAAAAATTCCGACGTTGAGCCCAAAGTATCTTCCATATTCCTGTGCCATCACGTCGGCCGCGACCTTGGATGCGCCAAAAACGGAGTGCGTGGTGCGATCGATCCGGCACTCCTCGCTGATTCCGTTCCAGCCGGCAGGCTCCGCGTAATCGTAACGCGTAGCTAATTCCTTGAGCGGCAGCTCATTGGGAGCATCGCCATACACTTTGTTCGTGCTGAGAAAAACGAGCCGCGCTTCGGGACAGAACTGCCGCGTTGCTTCGAGGATGTTGACCGTACCGAGCGCGTTCACCTCGAAATCGACGAGCGGGAATTCCTTCGCTTTGTCGTGGGACGGCTGCGCGGCGCAATGAAGGATCGCGTCGAAACGGTGCTCTTTGAAAAGGTTGAAGATCCGAGTGCGATCGCGGATGTCAACGTCGTGGTGATCGAATCGTGAGGTGGCGCTCTTCAAGCGCGAAAGATTCCAGCTCGTATCGCCCTGCGGACCAAAGAATTCCCGGCGCATGTTGTTATCGACGCCGATAACGCGGCATCCTTGGCTGTCGAAATGTTCGACGGCCTGCGAACCGATTAGGCCGCTGCTGCCCGTTATCAAAATTGTTTTTATTTGCATCATCGCTTCAATTCATTCTACCGGGTTGTCGGCCACCACAAAATGGCGGTCCAATCTCGTTCAGCGTTGGGTGTTTTCCAGCAGCGCCAAGGGAGCGCTCATCTGGCCGCCGCCTCGACGGAGGTCACGCTAAAATCGTCCGGCACGTTGAGGAATCCCGCCCATTCGTCTTTCTGATGCGTGACCGGTTCGGTGGCGATGAGCATTTCCGGAACACACTGCCAGTCGTCAAGCAAGCCATGTTCGTCCCAAATGGTGACGCGCCAAACGTAGGGGCCTGGCTTGAGAGGCAGAGACGGCAAACGATGGACGAGGGTGTGGGTTCCGGCGGGAAGCTCGAGGCGATCAAATGCAGTGCCCCACACGAGTTGATGATCGGAATTGTACAAGCCGATACCGTGATGGCCCGTCGAAAGTGCCTTGGGGAGAAAAAGGCTGAATTTAACGGTCACCTGCCCCATGGATTCCAGCACATGCGGCGAATCGGCGGATGCTTCGGACAACTCCCACTTGAGGAACCGTGTGCTCGATCCTGCGCCATCTCCATTTCTTTCGGAGACCGTCGCGCCGCTTGACATCGCAGACTCGTAGGCGCCGAGAACCTGGTTTGCCGGACCTGATTTGTGGATCTGGCCGCCTTCAAACCAGAAGACACGTTCGCACAGCCGGCGAATCTGATTCATCTGGTGGCTGACGAAAATGATCGTGCGGCCGGTCTTGGCGACCTCGCCCATCTTGCCCAAACATTTTTTCTGGAACTGCAGATCGCCTACCGCGAGAACTTCATCGACGAGAAGGATCTCGGGTTCCAGGTGCGCGGCAACGGCGAAAGCGAGGCGCATCTGCATGCCCGTGCTGTAATGCTTCAGGGGTGCATCGAGAAAACGTTCCACGTCCGCAAAACTGACAATGGCATCGAATTTCTGGGTGATTTCACTCTTGCTCATGCCGAGGATCGCGCCACTCAAGTAGACATTCTCGCGCCCGGTAAGTTCGGGATGAAAACCGGTACCGACTTCGAGCAGGCTTCCCACGCGTCCGCGGATTTCTGCGAAACCGGAGGTGGGACGGGTGATGCGCGAGAGCAATTTCAAAAGGGTGGTTTTGCCGGCGCCATTGCGGCCGATCAGGCCGACGACTTCGCCCTGGGAGACGTCGAGGCTCACATCGCGTAGCGCCCAAAGATAGTCGGTGGGGCGCTTGCGCTTGAGCACGGACGTGAAGGTGCGAGCGAGCACGTCGCGAAGCGCGCGATAACTCTCTCGCTCGCCGACGCGGTAGCGCTTGCCGAGTCCTTCGACGTGAATGACAGCCTGGCTCATTGTCTAGAAACCATTACGTTCGAGTGGCACGATTCTCAGACCACGTCCGCCATCGTGGTCTCCATCTTTTGAAAATAAGCCAAGCCGCTCGCCAAAACCACGAGGACGACGCACGCCGAAATAATAATCAGCCGGCCAGGGGGCGTGCCGCGGCCGGTGAGAGACCATCGAAAGCCCTCGATCACGCCGGCCATCGGATTGAGGCCGTAGAGCCAGCGCCATTTCGCGTCGATGAGAGAACTCGGATATGCGACCGGAGACGCGAACATCCAGAATTGGATGAGAAACGGGACGACGTAGCGAACGTCGCGATAAATCGCATTCAACGCCGAGAGCCAGAGCCCGACGCCGAGCGCCGTGAGTACTGCGAGCAGGAGGAACACCGGCATCATCAGCATGGCCCAGCCAACGTGAATCCGATAGTAGATCATCAGCACGATGAACATCAGGAAGGAGACGCCGAAATCGACGAGGCCGGAGAGCACGGAGGAAAGCGGCAGCGCCAGCCGGGGGAAATATACCTTCGTGACGAGGCGCTGATTTTCGACGATGGTGGTGGTGGAATTCTGCAACGCGGAGGCGAAATACGTCCAGGGAAGCAGCGCGCTGTAGTTGAAGATCAGGTACGGCAAACCCTCGGATGGAATGTGCGCGAGGCGTCCGAAAACGAGGCTGAAGACCAGCGCGGTGAGCAACGGCTGGAGGATAGCCCACGCGGCGCCGATCACCGTTTGTTTGTAACGTACCTTTACATCGCGCCAGACGAAGAAATAGACCAATTCGCGATAGTCCCAAAGTTCGCCAAGCGGAAGCACCCACCAGCGAGCCGGCGGTGTGATTCGAATCACGGGAAGCGGGGCGATCCCCGCCGGATCGGTGGTTGTGGCCAAGGTGTTCATTCCGAGCCGTCAGGCTGGCTGGATTTGAGCTGCTTGACGTCTTCTGCTTCGATCTTGCCCATCAATTGTTTTCGCCGGGTGAGATAGCGCTTCATCGTGCCAGCCACCTCGACCGGAACCACGGCAACCTGATTGTAAGCAGCCTCGCGCCAGGAAATCGGACCGCGCGCGGGCAAGAGATGGGTACCCCACTGGAAGATGAGGCCCAAGTTCCACAAAATCAGGAAGGCCGTCGCGGCCCGAGCAAGGATCCACGTTCGGCGCTCGTTCCAGGCGCGCGCGAAGTGGTCGAAGCAACTCGAAAGCCCGAGAACGAACAGGATGGTGAGCGACACAAAAAACCGGCTGCCAAAGGAAGACAGGCCGTTCCAGTTCTCGTAGCAGCCAATGGCGTAGAGGAAGGCCGCGAAAACAATGATCGAATAGAGGCCGAGAACCCAGTCACGCTTTCGCAGGAGCCACATTCCGATGACGGCGGGAATTGCAATCGGAGTCCAGCTGAAGAGGCCGTGGTTGGCAGAGAAGCAGACTTTCAGCAGGGCCGGCGAATTCCACAACCAGCGTTCTGTGTATCCGAAGTTGAGGTAGCTGCCATAGATTATCTTCTTTGTGATCAGTGTCGGCAGCGCAGCGGTGAAAACAATTCCGGCAAAAACGGCATTTCGGAGGGCGAGCCATCCAAAGGAGGTCTTGTCGCGCCGATAAAAATCTTGCCAATAGTCGGCGACGGATTCCAGCAAAGGGAAGAGCAGCAAGACACCATTGGGATAGTAAACATCCAACATCAGACCACCGACCGCTCCGAGTATGGCCCACTGGGCCCAAGAACGATCGTGGCGCGTGAGATCCCAATACCAGACAAAAAGCGCCACCATGAATGCGGAATGGGCATGGGACCAGGACGGATTGAAGTACATGTAAACCGGCAGGGAACTCGCGAACCATATTCCCAGTGTCGCGAGAAAAGCCCATCGCTCCGGAAGATATTTTCGCGCGAGCCGGAACGAGATCCAGAGCGCGAGAAATCCATACAGCGCTGTTCCCATGGCCATGGCCTTCACATAAGGCGCAGAAAATCCGTCGGCAGAGGTATGTCCCCCCAGAGCGTCATAAGCAAGGACGCCGATATGAGCGGCAATCAAGAACGGAGACCAGAGAATCGCTGGTCCGATCGAGAAATGGTTATCGAGATGGCCGGTTGAGGTGTATTGGCCGGCAAGTATGTTTCCTTTCTCGTCCGTGCGCCCCATTCGGAAACTGGTGTTGGCTCTCAGCCAGTCTTGCTCAAAATTCAAATTGTGCTGGATGAGCAGTGCGCGGCCGAACGCGTAGTAGCCGACGCCGTCCCCGCGCACCCAGGGATTGATAAGCGGAAGGGTGAGGACGAAAATAAGAACCAGGATTTTTTCGTATTGCGAGAGCCTAGCCAATCGGGATCGTCCTTGGATGGATTCTAATCTTGGACAAGAGTCGATATCTCCACGCGATTGCGCTACGAAGCGGCTTTCGCGTCAAGCGAGAGCATATGGCCCTGGCGATCCCACTTTCGAAGTATGGCGATAAGGGAAAGCGGCGGAAACGGAAGCCACGGATCGACTAAGCGAAAAATCGGCGTCAACGCGTTTAGCAAACGAATCTGTCCCATGCCGAAGGTCTGGCGTTTCAACACCTTGCCATTGAGCCACCACGCTGGCACGCCCGGGCGGTTGAACTTCAGTATCTTCTCCACCTGGAATCCCGCCTGCCCTGCCACCGCGGCCAGCTGTTCCTCGGTGTATCGCCGGCAGTGCCCCAGAACCTCGTCCAGACTTCCATACAGCTCCGGGCCTTGGGGAACCAGGATAATCGCCGTTCCGCCATCAACCAGCGTGTCCCGTATGTTTCGGAGCGCGCCCACGTCATCCTCAACATGCTCGATCACGTTCAGACAGACAATCGTGTCGAAATTTTGCCCAACGGGGAAGGACTCCGCTTTCATCCCATCCGTGTAAGCGACGTTCAGGTAAGGCCGGGAAGGGCGAAGCGTTTCCAGATAGCTCAGATAGAATGGGTTCACGTCTGTCGCCCAGTACGTGGCGCGCGGCATGAGGTTTACGGACATGTTTCCGATTCCCGCGCCGATCTCGAGGACCCGATCTCCCACGTGAGGCCGGATTACATCCGCCATCCATTTGTTAAAGCGCGGGGCGCGATTGATTCTTTCCAGAATTTCGCCTCCGCGGGCATCCTCGGTGTAGATGCGGCTGGACGTGCCGTAATGAAGAATTGCCCACAGGGCGCGCGCGCCGTCCTTCCAGCCGATTTTTTTCCCCTCGCGATACGTCCGGCCCGAATAGCTGATCGGCACCTCGAAGATTCGCGCGCCTCGCTTGGCGAGTTTGATGGCGAGCTCGGGCTCGACGTCGAAAGTGGAGCTTTCAAGCGGGATGCTTTTCAGCAGATCGGCGCGAACCATCTTGTAGCAGGTTTCCATGTCGGTGAGGTTAAGGTCTGAAACCATGTCGCACAAGAACGTGAGGAGCTTGTTCCCCAGCGCATGGCGGAAGAAAAGCGCGCGCTTATATCCGCCGGAGAGGAAGCGTGATCCGAAGACCGCATCGGCATCCTCGTACAAGAACAACTCAACCATCTGCAGGAGATCGTGAGGGTGATATTCGAGGTCCGCGTCGTGGACGACGACGAGCTCGGCTTCCACCCGCGAGAGAGCGGTGCGAATCGCCGCGCCCTTGCCCGCATTTTTTTCGTGCTGCAGCCAAATCCACTGCATTCTGGCGTTACGGCTTTCGGATTCGAGCGAAAGGCGAAAACGCGCCAGCGCTTCCCCGGTTCCATCTTTCGAGCCGTCATCGACTACGATTACTTGCACCAAGTGAAGCAGCGGCGATTCCGCCAGAATCTTCAGCCGCGCGAGGCTCGTCTCGACAAGGTATTGCTCGTTGTAGGCTGGCACGATCACGGAAAGACTGGTGCTGGTCCGTTGTTGATGCGTTTCGTGAGAATAGAGATTCTCGCCGGTCACGCGGCGCAGCCAGCGTGTCTTGTCCCCAGGTCCGTCTTGCGAATGGGAAGCATTCTTCATGGTGTCTTCAGCCATGCCGGAATCAATTCTACTAGAGTATTGCGCCGAAATTACCTGGGGTTGGTTCGCGGCTGCGCCCGATAGTTCGGCGTCCCAAGGCTGCTTCGGTGGGCCGGCGGCC
Source organism: Candidatus Acidiferrales bacterium (assembly GCA_050746925.1). Lineage (GTDB taxonomy): Bacteria > Acidobacteriota > Terriglobia > Acidiferrales > UBA7541 > Palsa-295. The sequence goes on along the minus strand of JBOGNA010000004.1, from coordinate 21,122 downwards.
AGGAAATCTGCCGCAAGTAAAAGTGAGAACCCGAAGTTGGCGTCCCTAATCCGTTGCAGCCTGAGCCGCCAAACGATCCGGGACGGGTGCGAGCCTCGCTTCTGTCCGATTCTTGCAGTGTGCGACCACTCGATCCACGATTTCGACGAGTGAAGTCGCGGGGCGGAAGCCCGTCAAGCTTTCGAGTTTCTCAAGCGACGGAACGCGTCGCGGCATATCTTCGAATCCTGGTTCATAGGCCTGGTCATACGGCACGTACGTGATGGGCGAGTCGCTGCCGGTACGCTCTTTTACAACCCGGGCAAGCCCTTCGATCGAAATTTCTTCATCGGTGCCGATATTGACCACTTGTCCGATCGCTTCATCGTTGCCGAGCAGGCGGAGCAGCGCCTCGACGCAGTCACGAACGTCGCAAAAGCAACGCGACTGCTTGCCGGTGCCATACACCGTGATCGGAGACCCCGCGAGAGCCTGCTGAACAAAACCCGGCAACACCATACCGTAGCGGCCGGTCTGGCGCGGTCCGACAGTATTGAAGAACCGGACGATCTTGACGGGCTGCTTTCGTTCCTTCCAATAAGACAGCGCCAGAAATTCATCCAGCGCCTTGGATGCGGCATAGCTCCAGCGCGCTTTCGTGGTGGGCCCGAGGACCAGATCGGCGTCTTCGTGAAACGGGACCTTGTCGCTCTTGCCATAAACTTCGGACGTGGAAGCAATGAATACCAGCTTTTTCTTTTTCGAGGCAGCGTCCAGCACGGCCTGCGTGCCATGAATATTTGTTTCGAGAGTGCGCACCGGGCTCTCGACGATCAGGCGCACGCCGACGGCCGCCGCGAGATGGATGACGACATCGGACTCGTCCACCAGCTCCGCCAAAAGCTGCTTGTTCTGAATCGAATCGAAGAAGTAATGAAAACGGCCATTCGCCTTTAAATGACGAATATTTTCGACGCTTCCAGTGGACAGGTCGTCCAGGATGAAGACTTCCGCGCCGCGTGCCAGCAGCGCCTCCGACAAATGTGAACCGATGAACCCAGCCCCGCCCGTTATGAAGTAGCGCATGATCGCTCCGTACTGCTAGGTGTCACTCGTGTCGCCCGGCCCGGCTGGGAACCGGGAGGCCTTGGCGACATCTTCGCCGTAACCGTAGCCGTATGCATAGGGGTAGTACCGATACGAGTAGTAATAATCCGGCGCGCTCGAATCCACTGCGTTCAGTACGACACCGAGCAAGCGGCACTTCACGGCTGCCAAAAGATCGCGGGTGCGCGTGAAGGCTTCCTTCGGCGTTTCCCCACTGCGTACAACAAGCAGCACGCCGTCCGTCAGCGCCGACAGAATCACTGCGTCCGTAGCCGCCATTACGGGCGGTGAATCGATCACGATAAACTTGAAGCGCAGGCGCAATTCCGCGATGGCCTCGCGCATCCGATGCGATGAGAGCAGGTCCGCGGGGCTCGGCGGCACGGGGCCGGTGGTCAGCGCTTCGAGGTTGCTGATCGTGGGGTGCGGCACGGTCACTTCGTCGAGAGTCGAAACCCCCGCGAGGTAAGAGCTCAGGCCTGCTTCTTTGCCAAGCGTCAGGTTTAATGCGCGACGAATTCCAGGTTTGCGCAAATCGGAGTCCATCAGCAACGTGCGATCACCGAGTTGGGCCAGGGTGACGGCGAGGTTCACCGCCGCGGTGGTTTTTCCTTCGCGCGGAAGCGCGCTGGTGACGAGAATTACCTGCGGCGGATGATCGGCCTGCGACAGCAGCAACGACGTTCGCAGCGCACGGAACGCTTCCGAGATTTGAGATTTGGGTTGGACGTAGGAAAGCAGCTCAACCCGCGGCCGAGATGCGGTTTGCAATGCAGCTTCTCCCGGTTTGCGGCGGTGGTGTCCGTTCAGACCGGGGAGGGAGGGAACGACAGCCAACGACGGCAAGCCAGTCAGAGCTTCGATATCGTCCGGCGATTTGACGGTATTGTCGAGGTACTCGCGGAAAAGCGCCAGTCCCACGCCGCCAATGAGTCCGACCAGCAAGGCCAGGATAATGTTGCGCGCCTTCTGCGGCCGAGCCGGGCTCGAGGGTGTGAGCGCCGGATCGACGACACGAATGTTACTCGATCGCAGGCCGGCGGTGATTGTCGCTTCCTTCAATTTTTGAAGCAGGCCGTCATAGAGCTGCTTGTTCGATTCGGCGTCGTGCTGAAGAATCTGATATTGAACGAGCTTTTCAGCGAGGTCGTTCGCTTCCGCTTTTTGTTTGTCCAGATTAAGTTGCAGAAGCTCGACGCGATTCCGAGCGGTATTGAAGTCCTGTTCGACGCCCTCAATCAGCGTCTTGCGCGCCTTTTCCAGATTGGCGTCCACTTCTTTTTGTTCGGCGCCCAGTCGCAACACCTTCGGGTAGTTCGGGCCATACTGGTCGACCGCGACGAGATACTGCTCGTCCAAGTCGGCCTTATGTTTGAGAAGCTCTTGAAGAACGGGGTTCAATTGCGCGGAAGGCAATGCGTCCACGTTCCCCGCCATTGCCATGCGGTATAGGGCTTCCTTTTCCGCCAGACCGGTCTGAGCGTCGGTAACAGCTTTGCTCAAGTCCCCGAGTTTTTCGGTTGTGATGTCCTGCTTTTCGTCGGTTCGCCAGATTTGATTCTGGCGTTCGTAAGCGATGCGCGCGTCCTCTGATTTCTCGACTTTAATCCTCAGCTCTTCAAGTTCGGCGGATAGCCAGTTGGAAGCTTGCGTGGTCGCGTCATACTTGCTGCGGAAATTCTGCTCGATATAGCTCTGCAGATGAGAATTGACGATCTGCGCCGCGAGCTGCGGATCCTCCGCCTCGAATCCAACCTCGATCAGGCGGCTGTTCGGCACCCGCTTTACGTTTAGCCGGCCGAGAAATGCGCTGAGGATTGCAGGGCGCTTTTGGGAGAGCGCGCCGTGCGTCCACGCCAGGGTGTTCGCCACCCCACCGAACTCCGGATATCGCCCGAGGTCCATTGCCTTGATCGTCTGCAGAGCCAGAGTCTCGCTCTGCAGAATCTTCGTCTGCGTTTCAAGGTAATTTTCCATATCCATGAATTCGTCGTAAGAGTTCGGTCCCTGGAATGGCAAGACGTTCTGCGATTCACGGTCCACTTCCACGCGCGCAGCCGCCTGATAGACCGGCTTCATTTTGAACGAAGCGATGGTGACCACCGTGACCACGGTAAGCAGAAATGTGAGAATCAACCATTGATGCTTGCGCAGAATGATGAAGTAGTCGAGCAGGTGCGGCTCGCGCGGCATCTGGTCCCACGGGAGCAGCGACGGGGCGGGAATCACCGTCAGCGAATCGGCGGCTTTGCGATCTCGAGCAACGAGCCTGGAAGCTTCTTCCATTGAGCGAGCTGTCCTTTATTATTTGCCTGAGCGATAGACCAACACGCCCGTGCCGACGCTGACTGCCGCTTCGGCGGCCTTGGCGGCAATTTTTCTGGCGAGGCTGTCGGGAACGTAAAGAATGTCGTTTGATTTCATCGCCATATCTTCCGACGTGTTCTTCTGGATTTGCTTGATATGGACCGGGATTGTTTCCCGCTCGCCGGTCTTCGGATTCACGCGAAAAATCAGCGCCTCATCCGGCTTTGCGTAACCGCCAAGTCCGTGGGCCAGCGCAACCGCCTTCAACACTGTGATTTGTTCCCCATGGCTCTGTACGACGTAGCCTCCGGGCTGCGAGACTCCCCCACCCATCACATACACAATCCCCGCCGGAGGAACATTTACGATATCGCCGCCATAAACCTGGATGTTAAACGCAGCGTTGCCCGTCTCCAGCAGATCTTGCAGCTGAATTCTGATCGTTTGCGCGTCCGAATCTGAATCGCCACTGGTCGTGTCGGAAACCGGCTTAACCGTTTCCTTCTTCAAATGACGCGTAATCAAAACCACGGTTCCGGCATTGTCTGCGATGCCTCCAGCGTCCGCGAGGAGTTCAAGCAGGGACGTTGGACGGATGAGTTGATACGTCATCGGTTTGGTCACTGCGCCCAGAACCGTCACGGGCTGGCTGTTCTGCTCTTTGACGAAGACGGAGACTTGGGGGTGGGAGACCAGCCCATTTTCAATGAGCATTTCCTGGATGTTTTGCTCGAGCTGAAACGGCGAAACACCAGCCGCCCGGATTCGCTCGTGAACAAGCGGAAAGCTGATATCGCCGGTTATGCTGACGCGGATATCCCGGGAGAGTTCCGGGATGTCGAAAACTTCGACGTGGATGACGTCGCCGGTGCCGATCGGAATATCGGTGAAATTCGGCTTTCCGAGGCCGGCCAGCGCGCGAATCTTTTCGTTCGTCTGCTGCGTCGTCTCGTCTGTATTCTGGCCGTAGCTAGCCTGCAGGCATAAACCGACTAATATGAGTGCGGCAAAAACAGGCTTCCCCAGCCAGTCCATCGCCCAACGGACTGTGACAACCATAAGATGGATAACCCCGCTAATTACTATGCCTAGCGTCCGCAATCCTGTCAACCGCGAGGTTAGGCGTCTCTACTGGCCACTCGGACAGCTCACGTACACACGTCAAGTGTTAAGTAGCATCTCCAGCAGCAGCCCATGCCGCGGCTACGATTGTCGCAAGGGGCAGGAAGATGCGGGCCGCGCCTCACGGAAGCGCGTCGCGAGATTACGGTTCGCTCGTCGCGAAAGCTTCTTCGCGCCGCCGCGTTCGCCGGCGAGGAAGCGAGCTTTCCGAAGGAATCGGCGCGGATGTCGCAATATATGCCATCAGCAGAAAAAGCAGCGCGTTGGAAGGTATGTGGAGATTAAAATCTACGAAGCTGTGCAGCAAAAGCCCGCACACCGCGGCGATTGCTCCTGCGTGAATCGCGCGAGAGAAATGCCCTTGCTCGGCCGTGAATGATTTGCGTGCTTCGCGGTACAGCAGCCAAAGAAAGGCAAACCCGCACAGGCCGCCGAGTAACCCCGTTTCGGCGAGAGCTTCGGCGTAGTCGTTATGCACGTGATCGACGACGAGTCCGTCGTAGCCTGCATCGTACTGGGGGAACACGCTCACGATCGCTCCGAGTCCGACACCTACTACTGGATGCGAGAAGAAAATATGTTCCGCGCCCCGAAACATGGAAGCGCGGCGGCTGTTTGTGACGTCGCCCACTCGCGTCCGTGAGAACCGTTCAATCGCTTTTCCTGCACCCAGCCAGGCAATCAGTGCGAACGCAGCGAGTGCTACAAACGCAATCGCAACCATCGTGGCGCCTTCAGGCCCCTTTCGCGTCCGAGCCAGAAGAACCAGCACGCCCACCTCAAATGCGAAGCAAACGATTCCGCCACGGGACCCGGAAAGAATCAGCGCTCCCACTGGTAGGATTGTCAGTAAACCGGCCAGCGGAAAAAGGTCCCTGCGCAGGCCGCGAAAGACCAGAAGTCCTAATCCGACCGGCGCCACCAGTTCAACAAAGCCGGCGAAGTGGTTGCGGTTTACATAGGGGCCGAATACATCGCCGCCCTGGGGAAGCCTCCGAATCCAGTAGATCGTTCCCTCCGAAGTGAAATGCTGGATGATCCCGAGCAAGCCGACCGAAAATCCCAGAAAAATAAGGAACCAGGCCAGCTTTACAAACTCCGCCCGCTCCCGGAACACCTGCGTGGTGAGGAACAAAATGACGAGGTACGCCGTTAGCCTCAGCAACTCGGTCCGAGTCAGGAATGGGTTCGCCGTCAGATGAAAAACAAGCTGGAAGACGCCAATCCCCAGAAATCCGAGCAGCGGCCAGACCAACGGGCTGCGATGGACTACCAGCTTTCGGTCCCGGTACGCGAGCGAGGCCCAGTACATCAGAAGGATCGAAGCTCCAATTTCGAGGAGTGATTCTGACCACACCTCGACCACTCCATGAGCAAACACGCTGAACGCGAGCAGCGCACAAATCCCGATGCGAATGGCTCTCATTGCGATGGTTGCTGTTCCTCCGTGCTCGATGGAATCAGGGACACCGCGCCGATCCACGCGGCTCCGCTCAGCTTGTTTTCAAACAGGCGGCTCGGAAAGCGGCGCAATTGCACCACCACGAAATGTGTTTCCGGTCCGGTCGTGAAGTCCGCGTCGATCGGGCTCCACGGGTGCGTACCGGTGAGATTTTCCGTGCGTATGTTCAGTGCGCCGTGGTGGTTTGGGTCGGTAATCACGAACAAAAGGCCGCTCTCGGTCGTGATCCCTTCCGTTCGAATCTCCGCGTGAAAATGATAGGAACGCGCAGGTTCAACCGGGACGAACTCCAGCGGCTGATCGAGATCCACATTGGCCGCTCCTCCAAAATCCAGGCGTACCGACCGCCCCCCCGAAGCGGGCGGGGCATCGAAATCGATCGCAGCGCCAAACGGGGAATTCCAGCGCCAGTCCAGGCCGCCATCCGCGAAATCTCGCGCGAAGTCGCCATTCCATATCAACGAGTGATTCGCCGGTTCATCGTGTGGCTGTCCGGCTGCGCGCAACGCCTCTCGCCAAACGCGGCTCGCATCCACCGCCTGGCCGCTTTGAATCAAGAGTTCGAGAAGTGGAAATGAGCGCGGCAGCGCGATGGGCTTCCCAAGCGAAAGTATCCTCTGCCAGATGGCGAGCGCGGGGGCTGGTTCCCGTCTGGATGCCATGAAATCGATGGCCTGAAAATATGCATTTTCGTCCGCGGGAAGAACGCGATCGAGTAGCAGATTGACATCTTGGTTTGAATGCCAGGTTCGAGAAATAGCGAGCGGTAGGAGACTTGGATCCGCTCGCGCCGCCTGATTGATTTGCGCAAACCCGTCGTCAAACTGACCTTGGCGCAGCAGGAAATTGCCGTAGATCCAGGCCACCTGTGCCGAAGCCGGATAGGCGGCCCGGGCGCGGCCAAACGCCTCCCTCGCGAGCGGAATATTTCCCGTGGCCTCATAAGCGCCGGCCAGGTCCATCCAGTAATCCGCGGACCGGGGATCCCGTTGCACCGCCTTCTGAAAATCCGCGACGGCGCGCGCCGGATCGGGATTCTCGAAATCCGCCTGTCTGACGCGACCGAGGCGGTCCCAAGCAGTTGCGTTTCCCGGTTCGAGCTCCGCGCCGCGTTCCATCTGTTCTACACGGTCGGTGTGGACGCGATAGTCCGCGAGCCAAATCCGAAGCGCCTGGTATGAAACGATTGTTGCGGCGGCGAAACAGACGAGGAGCAGCGCCCATCGCGGGTTTGTCGAGGCAGCCGGCGTTTCCATATCCTTCGTAATCTCCTACGGAAATTGGCTCTTCGGCAAGACCTATCTGAAGGCAATCGGGTGCGGAACCTTCCGGCCTTATTTCACGGAGCGTTTCGGGATTAGCCGTCGCGGCATGTGCGCCCCGGCGAGGTCATCTATTTTTCGCCGATGTGATAGACGACTCCGACCGATATTCGGTAATTTGCCTGCGTGTTAAGCGTCTGATTCGGGTAGTTGGTGAACCGCGTTCGCTCGTAGTCGAATTCGATCAACCGGACCGCCCATTTTGGCGCAACTCGCAACTGCACGCCGCCGCCGCCCGCCCAGGCAAATGCCGCGCTGGTAAAGGTGGTTTCGGGAAATCCGGAAGCGAGAGGAAAAGTAAGTTTGTCGTAACCGGCTCCGAATAGGACTTGGCCGTAAGGTATCAGCTTGTGCCGGTGGCCGAAGGGATAGATGCGGGGGCCTGCCATGAATGTGTACACTTGCGTCTTCCCGTTTGTTCCTTGATCGCTATAGGTACCCGTAAAGTCGCCCGCTACCCCTAGCCAACGCCTGATGTTGTGATCGACCGAAGCATTCCATCCGTTCGTGCCGAACCGGGGCGCATTCGTAGGATAGAAGGAACGAAACAGGTATGCGCCTTCGACATCGTAGGAAGGCGTTTGCTGCGCTTTGGCCGGCAGTACAACAACAAAAACGAGTGCAAAAAATACGACCAGTCGCCTCATCCGCAACATCCTCCTCTGCATTTCGATGCCCGAAGGCTCTTATGATGTCGCCGCCCGCCAAAGGGTCTCCTGTTGCACCCGGGCACGCAAGAGTAATTGGAAATCTCGCAGGATGGAAGAAGTACGTGTGGCGGGCCTAAAAAAGAAAAAAGGCCGGGCGCCGAAGCGCCCGGCCCCATTTCCGAGGGTAGAGGTTATCTCTGGCCGATGCGATAGACAATTCCAGCCGAGTATTTGAAGTTGTTCTGATACGGAGCGCCTTGGCTACCGGAGCCGAAGAAACCGGTGCGCTCGTAGTCAACCTGGGCGAGTCGGACTGCCCAGTGGCTGCCGAGCGATACGTCGAGGCCTGCTCCGAAGGAAAATGCAAACCGGTCGTCCGTTTCTGTGAGAGCAGGACATGTGCCGCCAGTACCTGATCTCTGTCTCCGCGCATCGCCGCAAACGTATGCGGGAGAATACGCCCGGACGTGCCCGCCTCCGAAGAGTGCCTGCGCAAACGGAGTGAGCTTGTGATGTCCCAACGGGTAGACGCGTGGTCCGAAGAGATAGGTGTAGATGCTGGTGTCCACAGGGGGAAAGTTGTTCACGAGGTCAGCGCTCTGATGGTTGTAGGTCCCATCGAAGCTTGCTACGGCTCCCAACCAGTGATTTACGTTGAAGTCCGCGCCCGCATTCCATCCGTTCATCTTGAACCGAGGCGAATCCGGCGTGTCCCATGACCGGAACGTATACCCGCCGTTGACTTCAAACGCGGGAGTGTCCTGCGCGAGCGTTGGCAGGCTGAACAGCGCGACCAAGCCCAAGAGCCCTATTAGCTTCTTCATCTGCAACTTCCTCCTGTAAATTCGGACCACTAAGTCCTTTATTTTGTTGCCAGTTCAAACCCCCGAACAACTCGCTTCGATAGCGCAAACCATTCTGGCACACCCTCTCGTTACCCGTGAATGACCAAAACTGTCCGGTGTGCCGAACCCTACACGGTACTAAAATGGTTCGATTTGGGGGTGTCGGAGCCTACAGCGGAGTTCTACCGCGGAGTGCTTGCCAGATGGACGAGGTCGAAAAGTTGATCGATTCGCGCTGGATCTGTGTGGGGCCTGAGCCTTCGAACTATTACTTTCCCGAGCATTCTGCCGAGCAGATCGAATTCCCGAGCCCGCATTTGCGTGTCCAGCAGGCTGGCGGCGTAAGAATTCGCAATAAGCCCGAGCATCGCTTCTCTTGGGGTGATCTCCTCGAGGAAGGGGGCTTCGGGTGCGGAACTTCTCTCTCCGAGCATGTAGATTGCTCCGAGCGGCAGGGCTTGTTCTTCGAATCGCAGCGAGTTCCCGGCGAGAGAAAGAAGCCGTTTCTCCCAATTCTCGGAAAATCGTGGCAACTTCTTGTCCGGTCCGTAGAGCATCTCGACCGAGTCCTGCCACAGAGACAGGTACGGATACGCCGGAATCACGCAGAATGTCCCGTCCTGTTCGCTTAGGGCGACGATGTCGTCGGAGAGCACGCCGCATCCGCGTCGCGCGAACGCAGCTGCGGTGGTGGATTTTCCCGTACCTTCCTCTCCCGCGAAGGCGACGGCACAATTGCCAACGCGCACCGCGCTCGCATGCAGGCAGTTGATCCCGCGAATCCGTAGCAGAAGGCCGAGAACTGGACCAATCAGGTAGCTGGCTGTGTCCTCCAATGACGATTGCTCGGGCCATTGGGCCCAGACCCTTTCACCGAGCCGGTCGATCCAGAACTCTACGCCGTCGTAGTACGACAAATGCTTGAAGCCGCCCTCCCCCACGCGCCAAATTCGCAAAGCGGGTTGGCCGTCTTCTCCCAAGTCGGAACTCGTAAATGTCAACGTTTCAGCTCCGGCAATGGGTTGGCCGTCGTTGCGCGGTGACGTTCCAAGTGTCACTTGAATATCGGGGCGGATTGGAAGATTTACGACAGGCTGAAGGCCGGGGAGAGGTCGGTCGGATCGAATCGACAGGCCGAAAACGGAGTAATGATAGTCCAAATGCGTTTAGCGGATGCTGGTTCGGATTCGGGGAAATCTTCCGCCATCGCGGAGCTTGAATGCGCCGATCTTCTGAGTCAGTTCCCGGACGGTACCGTAAACGGTTAGTATGGGGGTCGAATAGGGCCTTTTAGGACCCTGTTGGACAAGCTTAGCCATTACGGGCCTCCGCACTAAAGTTATACCGGACTCGGCGAGCGGACTGCAACCAAAAGTTGAGACAAACCGGCCGCACCGAAGAAGAAACTTCTTCGATGCTCCCAGTTCCGCGTAACGATGAAAGCGCGTCACGATTCACAAAGCGATCCATCTCTGCACTCCACGCAGCGACATTCATCCGATTCGACTCCGGCCGCTTCATCCACTCCGCGAGCGGATCGCCCGCCAAAGGCGTTTTCGGCCTTCGGCGAACGCTCTCGGGCAGCCGACCGGCCATCGCTTCGCGCAGCAGCGTCTTCTCGTAGAACCACGGGTAAGGCGGCAGCGCCAGCAAATAATTCACCACCCGCAAATCGAGAAACGGATGTCTCACCTCGACGGGGTATCGCGTCACGCCTGCGTTCTCTTGCTCGAACAAATTTGCCCAATTCGGCAAAGCCAGCGAGGCGTGAGCTCCTGGAACAATCGGATGTCGGTCGGATGCGTGAAGGTTGTTTGTCTCCTGCCACCGGTGCTCGAGTCCCGTGCGCCTCGCGAATTCCGGTGCAATCCAGCGCGGAAACGCCGGCGCGCTGCGGTCCCTGCCGAAAACGCCCTTGATTCTTCGGATTAGTCCCGGCAGCGGCGACGGCCGCCGCCATAAGTATTGCGGCACCTCGGCGAACAATCGCGTCCAGTTCTGACGTCGAGACAAATCCTTCACGTGCGGCCACATTTCAAAGTGCATCAGATTGTCGCTACCTTCACCGGACAAGACGACGCGGCAGTCTTCTGAAATCATGCGGAATTGATCGAACAACCCGGCATAGAAAGGATCCTCCGCAGGCTCCGGGCAGACCCAGTCCGAATCGTTCCAGCGCTCGAATGGCAGCAAATCGTCCATCGCGAGGTAGCGAATCGGAATCTTCAGGAATTCCGCCGTTTGCTGCGCATGAACGCCGTCGCGATCGGGGATCAACGATTCGTACACGATCGTGTATGCGCGCAGATCGAGCTGCGCGCCAGACTCTTTGGAAAGGCTTTGCGCCGTCGTTGCGATCGCGGCCGAGTCCAATCCGCCGCTCAAAAGTATCCCGGCACGCTCTGTTCGCAGGCGGTCTTTCACCGCTGCCTGCAGCAGGAATTTAAAGTGTTCGATGTAATCGTCGGCGTGTTGATAACGGATGCGGCCGTCCGTCGGCGGAGCCCAATACCGTCGCAGATGGAACTCGTCTCCCGAAATCGTCAGTGAATGCGCCGCAGGGAGGCGCCGCACATCGCGGTACGTGGTCGTCGCGCTGTCGCAATTCAAGCCGAACAGCAGAAAATCTCCGATCGCGGCTTCGTTCAGCTCTTCGGAAACTCCCGCGTGCAATCGCACGCAATTCAAAACGGTGCTGAACACGAAAGAATTGTCGAGGTCGGCGTAGTAGAACGGCTTCACTCCAAAATGATCGCGCGCGCAGAAAAGAGTCTTCTGGCGCCGGTCCCAAATCGCGAAAGCGAAATCGCCTCGCAGGTGTTGAACGCACTCGGCGCCCCGCGCCGCATAAGCCTGCAAAATGAGATCGGAATCCGTCGCCGGACGCGAATAGTTGCGCTCGTTCTTTTTGAGCTCCGCCTCCAGCTCTTCGCGGCAATCCAGCCGGGCGTCAGCGGTGATCCAGTATCGTCCTTCGAGGCTCCCCGGTTGCCGTTCGTTCTGCGATTCACGAGTGGTATGCAACATCGCGTGGCCGAACCCGATTGGCCCATCGCACCAGACGTCGCGCCAATCCGGCCCGCAATAGGAGAGGAAGCGCGCGTACGCCTGCAAGAGCGCCCGGTCCACCGGCGCTCCGCTTCGGTCGAAGATACCGATGATCGCGCTCAATGCGTTTGCGCCTCCATCGAAGAGGAAGTCCGCAGCTTTTCAAACGGCACGAAATGCAAATGTTCCTCGCTCGCGTCGCCGAGCGCGCTGCCGCTCAGCTCCACCCACGCGTGTGCTTCCAATCGATTCGCTTCTTTCCGTGCTCCGATGCGCAGTTCGGCGTTCATCCTGCGCCGCCGCAGCATCCAGCACAGCGCCAGCGATTGTTCCAGACAGTTGGCCCGAAAAAAAAGATTCCGCGCCGTTGCCGCTTCCAACCGCGCGATCCGCTGCGCATTTTCGATAGCACTTCCGTCATTCGATTCCACGCCGGCGACGAAGCCAGGGCGCGCCAGTGCAGCCGCTTTACACATGTTGAAACCGCCCACGCGCATCGCCAGCCAAGTTGCCGCCAACGCTGCCGCCGCTTCGAGCACAATCCTGCGCTCGGTGCCGGTCAGGCTGCGGAACCTGCGCCAGGTCCTCATGATCATTTCAACCCATGTCCTCAAATAAAGTAGTGCATAACGCCAGGAACGGCCCAGGGCTGGAGTGAAGGCTCGTCCTCGTGGGCCACAAGGACCGCCGGTACAACTTGCCGCCTAATCTCATGCTGCCGAGACGGCTCGAACCTCAATCAATCCCTCGCTGCGCATTTTTTCGAGCAATGCCAGCAAATCCTGTTCGCACTGCGCGGCCTCTACTTCATATTCCGAGAGCAGAGTGTCTCGAAGCTCGCCAATACTTCGAGGCTCTTGCAGAAGCGCCCAAACCCGTGCTCCTACCGGGTCCAATCCATAATACACGCTATTTCTCAGGTTCAGAATTGCAGATTCTTCGCCGAGGGGGCAGGAAATCTGTTCGGCGCCCATGACGACAATTGACCGTGAGCAGAGAGACTCGTCCATACTGCGAATCCCACCCTTGGCGATCATCGGCGAGACTGAAGAGAAAGACACATGCTCACTGCAGAGTTGACTCCGCAGGTCCGACGGCCCCGTCCGTCCGACACGCCCAATACCTATTCTACCGGGACTTGCGTCCGACATCAACGACGGAACTGGATTCGCCCCGGCAAAGCCGGTATAACGGGACGCGTGACCGATTCCCGCGCGATTGCAATTGAGGCCATCGAGAAATTTTTTCCGCCTGCCGTTTCCGGGTGGCGAGCCTTGCTCCAACCGGTCGCGCGGCCCACGGAGAGAGCACTGGCAGGGATTTCTTTCTCGGTTGGACCCGGCGAAGCGGTCGCGTTGATCGGCCCGAACGGTGCCGGCAAGTCCACTCTTCTCCGCATACTCGCCACTCTCATTATTCCTACGCGCGGACGCGCGACTCTGGGCGGATTTGACGTGGAACGCGAGGGCGCCGGCGCGCGAAAGCAATTCGGCTATCACACCGGAGGTGATGAAGGCTTTTACGGCCGCCTTACGGCTCGCGAAAATCTCACATTCTTTGCGGCGATGAACAACATGACCGGCTCCACGGCGAACGAGCGAATCGCACGAATCTCCGGCCAGATGGGAATCCGGGATGAACTCGATCGCCAGGTCCGCACGTTTTCCACTGGAATGATTCACCGCCTCGGCCTCACTCGGGCGCTTTTGCACGAGCCGCGCATCCTTTTGCTCGATGAGCCCACCCGAAGCCTCGATCCGCTCGCCGCTTCCGAATTTCGCCGCCTGCTGAAGGATGAGATTGTCCGCCGGCAGGGCACCACATTGCTTTTTGCTTCGCACACCTTGAGCGAAGTGGAAGAGATTGCCGATCGTGTGATCGTTCTCGACGAAGGACAGATCGTGGCCAACGACTCGCCTCGCGGGCTCTGTGATTCAACCCGAACAACAACACTCGACAAAGCTATTTCGTGCCTCGTCCGGAATCCCGAACCTGTGGAGTCGCACGAGTGAACGTGGCGCACAATCTCCGCAAGATCGCCGCATTCTTCTGGCGCGATTTCGCGATCGCACGCGCCTATCGTGGCGCCCTGGTGCTCGAAACGCTCGAAGCGCTCTTCGGCGTCGCTACGTATTACTACCTTTCGCGCTTCGTGGACTCGCCTGAACTCACAAACGCGCTTCCACGCGGTAGCAGCTACTTCGCATTTGCTCTCGTAGGTTTTGCGTTCTTCGACTATCTGAATGTCTCGATCGACGCTTTCGACACGAGCCTCGAAGAAGCGCGCCAGAATCGCACGCTCGAAGCCCTGCTCGTCACCCAAACGCCGTTGCAGTTGATTCTCGCCGGCTCCGCGCTGTATCCCTTCTTTGCGCTCGCGTTGCGGACGTGCGTCTATCTCGCCTGGGGTGCGCTGCTTTTCGGTTTCGCGCCGCGGTCGGCGAACTGGCCCGCGGCCGTGATCGTTCTTCTCGCGTCCATACTGGCATTTGCGGGGCTCGGCATTCTTTCGGCGAGCTATCAAATATTATTCAAGCGCGGAAATCCGGCGAAGTGGATTGTCCTCGGCGTTTCCAGCTTGCTCGGCGGAATGATGTATCCAATCTCCGTTCTGCCGCACCCTCTTCAATTGATCGCTCGCCTGATACCAGTCACCTACTCGCTCGAAGGGATGCGCGCCGCTCTCATCGCTGGCGCGCCCTGGAGCCAGATCGGTCCTTCCATTCTTGCTTTGCTGATTTTCGCTGCGATTCTTCTGCCGCTCTCGTTCACGGTTTTTGGATGGGCGCTCCGCCGAACGAAAATCACCGGCACCCTCACTCACATCTAGCAATTCACTTGTGAACGGCAGCCATCCTTGTGAATCGCGGGCGCGTACAGTACAGTTTTTACGGGGTCAAGGGCGCCGCTCAATGAAAGTTCCGCTTCTGGATCTAAGAGCCGAATACGACGGACTACGCGACGAGATCCTTCCCGCGCTCGATCGCATTTGCGAGAATTCTGCATTCGTTCTCGGCGAAGAGGTCGAACTCTTCGAACGAGAATTCGCAACCTACTGCGGCGCCAAACACTGCGTTGCTCTCAGCTCCGGCACCGCCGCGCTGCATCTCGGCTTGCTCGCGCTGGGAGTTCAGCCCGGCGATGAAGTGATCACCAGCACGAACACTTTTCTCGCCACCGCGGAAGCGATCACGTACTGTGGCGCGCGACCCGTATTCGTAGATATCGATGCAACAACCGCGAACCTTGATCCTGCGCGCTTCGAGCGCGCCATCACTCCTCGCACGCGAGCGATTATTCCCATTCATCTTTACGGCCGGCCAGCGGACATAGATGCCATCCGTCCGATAGCGGAGCGGCACAGACTTCTGATCCTGGAAGACGCAGCCCAGGCTCACGGCGCAAGGTACCGCGGCCGCTGCGTCGGTAGCCTTGCGAATGCTGGGGCTTTCAGCTTTTATCCCACAAAGAATCTGGGCGCATACGGAGAAGGTGGCGCCCTCACTACGGACGACGACCAGATTGCAAAGTACGCACGCGCGGCTCGCTCGCATGGGCAGACCGCCCGTTACGAGCACGAGTTCGTCGGATACAACTACCGCATGCACGGATTTCAGGGCGCCGTGCTCCGCATCAAATTGCGCTATCTCGATCGCTGGACGGCGCGCCGCCAGAAAATCGCGCGCGAGTATCGCCGAGTATTCGCGAATGGGCGCCTGGGATTGCCCGTTGATGACCCGCGGGATGAATGCGTGTACCACCAGTTCGTGATCTACGTTAACAACCGGAATTCCGTGATTTCAAAGCTAGCCGAGCGCGAGATTGAAACCGCCATCCACTACCCCAAACCGCTGCACCTGCAGCCGGCCTATTCCTCGCTTGCCTATCCTCCGTGCAGTTTTCCGCTGGCCGAGCGTGCTTGCGAACACGTGATGAGCCTACCGATTCATCCCGGCATGACGGCCGGGCAAGTCACGCACGTAGCCACGTCTGTTTTGGAAATTGTCGGAACGAAATAGAAGCCACTGACAGCTTCGGCGTACGGTGGAAGAAATCGTATCTACCAGAGGGAAAGAGCGTGCTGGCGGCTCGGGGAACAGTGCGTGTGGAATAGGTGCTTGGGCGAGGGGGAGAGATCTCAGGCGTTCGAGCGTTTTCTCGCATCATTGCGCTGCGGATTCTGTTCACCTGCCTCGCGGTTGGCCGCCGGAGCAGAACCTGGTGTTTCGCTCGTGTTCAGCGGCGCGCGGTCTCGAATCATCTCCGACAATCCGTCGAATACCTTCGAGAACGAATTACGCAGGGCCTGATCCGCGGAACGCGTCAGCGATTCGATTACGTTTTGGCCATGCTCGTTGAGCCGTCGCACCGACGAAACACTCCAGGAATCGGACGCGTTCTCGAGCCGTTCCTGATACTTCCGCTCCGCCTCAGCGATGATTTCGTTGAGCCTTGCGCTCCATTGTTGCTCGTGAGCGTCTCTTTCCACTCGGTGGCCTTCCATCGCAGCGCCGAATTCCGCTGCGAGCGCGCTACGCCCCTGCGCGATCCGGCTCTCGACGTCAGATCCCATCCGAGCGTTGAATTGATCGAGAGACGTCCGCGCATTGGCAGCGAGGTTTTGCAGGAGATCGTTTGAGGTGCGTTCGAACTCCTGAGACCGTTCTTGGGAGGCCGTGCGGCTTTTCTGGCCGAAGAACTCGATCTCCTGATCGGAAATTCCGTGCAGAACTTCGCCGAAAGAATTCGCTGCGGCCGCGGCCGCGCTCTCGATTTGGGTCATGGTTCGATCCGTGATGTCGGCGCCGATTTTTTCCAAGTCCTGACTCAACTGCGCCATCCGGTCGCCGCCTTTGTCGTTCAGTTGGGAGTCGAACCTTTGAAACGCCTCGGCCAATCTCTCGTCCAATGCGGCGCTTGTGCTTGCGAGCGCCTGCTCTACGAGCACCTGCAAACGCGAGCGCGCCTCCTGCTGGAACCACTCCGAGGTGCGGTTCAACGCTTCCGCAGCCGAATGCGACGCTCGCACGCCACTGGCGTCCAGCTCCTCATTCCACTTCGCCAGCGCCAGCGTTCGCGCCGACTCGAAATCCTTGTGCAGCTCGGCGAGCGTGAATACCATCCGCGACGCCACGTCCCGCTGATTGTTTTCCGACGCCTGCCGCAGCCTCTCCCGATGCAGCCGCAGCCCCTCTTCCACCTGCACTTCGCGCGCGGCCAGTTCGCGGAGTAGCGTGGGAACCCGCTCGAGGTGCGGCGCAAGCTTCGCCTCCATCTGAGCGGCGGCTCGCTCCACTTGTTGATCACCCATCGCTTCAATCGCCGGTGAAATGCGCTGCGACATCCCGGAGGCGAGCACTTCGATCCGCCGCCCCATTTCCGTCGTCTGCGCGTCGAGCATGTTTTCGAGGCGCCGGTGCAATTCGTTCAGGCTGTCGTGGCTGGCCGCTTCAAATTGCGCCGAGTTTTCCCGCATGCGCGATGCGGTACGCTCCACGTCGTCCAGCGAACCGCGCGCCGCCGCCACCTGTTGTTCGAGCGCTGTTCGAATTTCGGCCAGCGTCTCTCCGGCTTTCGACGCCGCCTGCGCCACCGGCTGGATGAGTTCGCCGAATCGCCCGGTCAACCGGTGCTCGGCTGTCTGCTGAACCTCTTGCGATCGCTCCGATAGCTGCTCCACCAGGCGTTGCAAGCTGCTATCCAGCGAAGATTGCAGCAGCTCGTTCCATTGCGACTGCGCGTGATTCATTTCCGCTTGCAAACGATCGCGCCACGCGCTCAGTTCACTCTCCGCCACGCGGCTGTGTTCCTTGGAATCTTCCGCGGACGCTTTCGACGCACGCGACACTTCCGTCCCTTCCATCTGAAGACGCGCCTGTGCCATTCGGCTGATGGTTTCCTGCGCCGCCGAGGCTTCTTCGCGCAATGCTTTCAGCCGGCTGTCAAACTCTCCCATCAGCTGGCGCGCCCGCCCGGTGACTTGATCGTATTCGCTTTGAAGCTGTTTTCGGACTTCGTCCTGCCGCGCTGCCAATTCCTCAATGTAGTGTTCGCGCGCTTCACTCTGCGCTTGTGCGAATTCTTCGCTCCATTTCCGCAGTGAATCCTCGCCGCCCGCCGCACGCGTCCTCTCCAACTGGCTCGCGCTCTGCTCAAGCCTTTCCTGTGCCTGCGCAGCCGCCGTTTCTACCGCCCGCGTAGCATGGCGGTCGAGTTCCGCGCGCAGTTCGCGCAGAAACGGGCTGTCCGGCGGCGGAGTGAATTCAGGCCCAGTTGGCATTTCTGTCTCCGAAGTTTCGAGAGGCGAGTTCTTCATAGCGGGCATGAGTTTTCCCATAGAGAAGCTTAAAGGTCTCGCGCTGCCACTCGTTTCGCGTGTTCCACGCAAGTCTCTGTTGGCGGAAGTCGGATCTACCACAGCCGGTTGCCCCGCCGTGGCATCCAGCGTCCAGTCTTCTGGGGGAGAGTCGAGTCCCCAGATGTTCTCCGGGCTCTCGAGTTCCACCGCGATCTGGAAAAATTCGCGAACCGAATGCGGCCGTTGAATCCACGCCACGCGCGCCCGCACGTCTCGGTGCCCTGAATTTTTTGGAAGCTCGAGCGTGAGCCACGTATTCTTCGGCAGGTGATGCTTCGACGAGTAGCGGCATCCGTGAAGATTGAAATTCAATGTCGAAGTGCGTTCTTCAAACGGCTGCCCAAGAAGATCGCTTCCGCGAATCACCAAAGGAAGAGAGTTGGACACACGTGCGCTTCGTCGCCGCTCTGTACTGGACTGCATTGGGTCCACTTCTGGCACCGTTTTCCCTGAAGGTTCGACGACACGAGCATAGCATTCTCGCGCGTATGGGTCGAGAGCGCAGAACTACTGTCTCTCGCAAAACTTTTGCGCACCAAACGCAACTTTCGCCGGACTAGGAGTCCTGTAGCTCGCGTCAGTCGAAGCGCTCGGTCAACGCTGTTAGGATTTCTTCTTGGTTTTCTTTGAGGAAATGGAGGTAGCTTCTCCGCCGCTCAGCGCGGAGAGCTGGTCGAGGCTGTCTTTCGCCTGCTGCGCGTACGGGCCGCTCGGCGCCACTTCGATGGCCTTCTGATACGCCTCCACCGTTCCCGGCGGAATCACGTAGGTCATCTTCTCGCCTTCCTGTTTCGGCGTAATCGTTGCCGAGAGCGCTCCGCCCAGCAGGAACCAGGACTGCGCGTCCTTCGGATCGGCCTGCGTGGCCTTCTGCAGCGGCGTCACCGCCTCCGCTTGATGGCCCTTGTTGCTCAAGATGATGCCGATATTCTTCCAGCAGCGTGCTGCAGAGGTTGGGTCAATCGCCGCGGCTTTGTCGCATGCCGCGCCCGCATCTGCGAGTTTCGTCGCGTCCGGAACTGGCTGACCAACTGCCGCGTTCGCCAGATTCGTGCTCAGATGCTCGTAGAACGGCGCCGACGGCTGCAGTTCGATCGCCTTCCCAAACGCACCCGCTGCTTCATCGTACTTACCGGCGAATTCGTACGCCTGCCCGAGATTGGACCACACGGTCGCATGGCTTTTTGCATCCTTCGGCGGTACTCCCTGCTCGGCCTGCTGCAGTTCCGTAATTGCGGTCTGATAGTCGGCGCTCAACTTTGCCTGGATCGCGCTCTTTTGGTCCGCCGGGGCAGCCTTGAGCTGCGGGCGCAGCGTCGCTGCATCGTCCATCGCCGCTTTACCGGCGTCGAAGTGTGCCTTCATGTTCGTGAATTTACTCGCCTCATCCTCGCGCTTTTTCAATTCCTCGGGGCTCGGGCCCAACTCGCTCTTGTGATCTTTCAGGTTCAGTCTGAACGAGTTTTCCTGGTCCTGCTGAACGCGGAATTGCACCGCGAAACTCATATGATCCTTCTCGTTCGTCACTGTCACCATGTACACGCCGCTCAGCAATCCAAGCTGCGTGAATCTTCCATTCTTATCCGTCTTCGTCGTGTACGTCTGTCCTGTGTCGGGATTTTTGATCTCCACATTGACGTCCGGATAAGGCTTCGCGTTCGTATCCAATATCTCGCCTTCGATTCGGCCCGTACCCTGCGCGGCCGCAATCGTCGCAAATACCAGAGACATGGCCAGCCCCAGGGCCACCGCTACACAAGCCCGAATCATTCGTCGCATGTGGTAAATCCTCCTGCCGTTATTTGGATGCCGCAATCTACCAAGCGCAACATCATGGCGCAATTCAATTATGGCGCAACTCCCGCCCGGTTTGCGACCCGATACTCGATCGGATCTGGCACTCCGGCCTCCGCAAACGCCCGCAGCCGAGGCCGGCAACTATCGCACGTTCCGCACGCCTCGTCCTCAAATTGATAGCACGACCACGTGCGCTCGAGCGGCGCGCCCAGTTCCGCGCCTCGCCTCCCGTTATTTCCACCAGCGAAACGCGCCGGTCTCCGTTGCCCGTAGGCTCCTGTAGCTTCGCGAGCACTTCATCCACCGGAATCTTCGTTCCGCCGTAGAACGCGTATGCCGTATCGCACCAAGTGCACCGAAGATTGCACCCGGTCAGCCGCACGAATATGCACGGCAATCCCGCCCGTGTTCCCTCGCCTGTATGGATTTGAAAATTTCCGTGATGACCATAGCTCGATGCTTCCGTTATCAGCGGCTCGCTTCAGAACTAGCCTTTTCAGCATTTTGCCGCCGCGCCAACCACACCACAGCCGCAATCCCCACGACAAGCTCCACGCCCGTGACAATCACGGCGGGCCGCAATCCCCATCCAAACCAGATCCAGCCAAAGGAGGTAGCGACCGCAGGAACCACAATAATGTAGAACGCTCGATTCATCTTTTGACTTTGTAGCGGCCGCCTTCAGGCGGGCGGCGTTTCCGCTTCCCGGGTTTCAAGCTTCAAGGCCGGTACGTCGCCGCCGTCACGTCCGTCTCCCACACCGTAATGCTCGCCACCGTCGTCCCGTTGACCGTCTGCCGCAACTGCTTCGCCGTCTCATCGTAAATATGCCGCGCGATATTCTCAGCCGAAGGATTCAGCACATCGAACGGTTTCAACTCGTTCAAATATTTGTGATCGAGCGAACGAATCACGCTCTGAATCACCTGCTTCAAATGCACAAAATCATAAAGCAGACCCACGGAATCGAGCTCTTTCCCCGCGAGAGTCACGCGCACCTTATAGTTGTGCCCGTGCAAATCCTCGCATTTCCCCTTGTACCCGCGCAGGTTGTGCGCCGCGGCAAAAGTCTCGTCCACATAAACTTCGTACATGATCCACCTTGATTTTCAGTAGGGGCACGGC
>JBOGNA010000003.1:0-2510 GCA_050746925.1 Candidatus Acidiferrales bacterium | reverse complement strand
AAATTCTCCGTTTTCACCGCAGGCATCGATTCCAACCGGAAGCTGTGCCACAAGCCGAGCATCAAGGTCGCAGCGCAAAAGTGTCAACCGTAAATCTCCAATCGCCGTGGTGACTCGCAGAACGCGATGAAAACTTGACGCGCAAAAGCACAGCCCTTTCTCACCCACTAAAGCCGACCTCGGAATGACAATCCTATGAAAAAAAGCGTCAACCAATGAAAAAGCCTCATCCTGCGACGAGGCTTCCATAGTTCTTGCGCTATTCTGGCTAGACGTTGAACGACGACCCGCAGCCGCAGGTGCTCTTCACGTTCGGGTTCTCGAACTTGAAGCCGGCGCCCTCCAGGGTCTCGACGTAGTCCACGCGGCAGCCGTTCAGGTACATGATCGAGGTGGCATCCACGAACACCTTAAGGCCGTCCATATCGAACACTTTGTCCATCATCCCGGCGCTGGTGTCGAACTGCAGGGAGTAGGAGAAGCCCGAGCATCCGCCTCCCACAACCCCCACGCGCAGGCCAGCCGGCGCGGGATTCTGTTGCGCCATGATTCCCTTTACTTTGGCAATGGCATTGGGGGTCAGGCTAATAGGTGCCACTTTTACCTCCGGCGGGCTCGGGGTCGCCGGGGTGGTCGTTGTGGTCGACATGCGTATCTCCTTGAGACGGGCAGGGGAGGTGACGTGGCCGACCTGACACCGTTGCGCTTCGGCCGGGCCTAACAGCCCGTGGCGGAACTCCCGAAAGTTCGTGAGCGATGAGGAGTTCGGCGGCAGCGAAAGAATGTTGCGCGCAACGCTCCTATAGATGGAGTGAGCAGCCGTGTGGGTGAAACGGTCGTCGTGAGGCCCGTCAGAAGGCGCAAGAGCTGCCAAAACACTCGCCCAGCGCGGTTTCTCAACTCTCGCGGCGTACCCGCTCCCAGCAGTTTCCGGAGAATCAAGCTCAGGTTGAATGCTCCCACGTGAATCAACTGCCGTTTCAGAATGTTCTCCCGGCCCCGCAAGTAACAGCGCCGCAGGCCACCGGTTTCATAACAATGCGCGAAGCTGCGTTCGATCAACTCGCCGCGCCGTCGCAACAAGCTCTTGCCGTACTCGCCCCGCACCCGCCGCCGATTCTCGTACACCGCCTGTTGCTCGCCGCGTTGGCCTTGCCAGTGACGCTGTCCCTTCTGCTTCTTTTCCGGAATGTAGCTGCGCACCTCGTAACTCTTCAACCGCTTCACCACCGCGCTACTGTGGTAGCCCTTGTCCGTCACCAACTCTTCGATCCCGCCCAGGTTGACCTTCGGCTCCTCCTTCGAGCGCAACTCGGCCTCGCGTCCGATCTGCTCCGCCACCTGCTCCCCGGCTTCGCACAAGGTTTCATCCAGCGTCGTCGTATCGCCCCGATCGGCGGGCTGCAGAGTGACCGCCACCACCGCCCCCGTATCCATGTCGACGGCGTGCTCGGCCTTGTGCGCCAGATGCGTGCGCCCGTCCTTCATCTTCGCAATCCGCGCATCCTCGTCCGCCGGACTCTTCCATTCCTTGTTCGACGTCCGCTTCTTGCGCTTGCGGTCCATTCGCGCCAGGTCCTCCCTCGTCGGGGTCTTGATCCCCGAGGCCTTGGCCAACCCGCACAGAAACTGCTCGTAGCTCTCGCCCGTGTCCCGCCGCACGATCGACCGCATGGCTGCATTCGCCTCCAGCGTCGTCGCGTCGATGCCCAGCCGCTGCCCCTTCAGCAGCCCACGCTCTGCCAACAACCCCAGCACCCACGAAAACACCTCGCGATGCGTGTCGATATCGATCAGTCTCCGCGTGCGCGAAATCGTCGAATGGTCCGGCGTTCCCTCCGCCAAACCCATCCCCAGAAACCGCCGCAGTGCCAGGGAGTCGGCGATCCGCCAAGCGATCCCACGCTCGCCATCGATGCCTTCGAAGTACCCGATCAGCAGCGCGCGGAAGTAAATGCCCGGCCGCAGCGATGGCCGACCCAGCCGCGCGTGATAAAAGCGTGTGCACTTTCCTTCGACAAACTCGTCGAACCCCGCCTTCTCTATCACTTCGTTCAACCGCTCATAAAACGGATGTCCCGGTGCTCTCGCCAACTCTGTGTGCGCGATCCAAATCTCCTCTTGCTGCCCCTCGCTGCTCCGCTTGCTCATCGCCATACCCGTATTTTATGGACTTGGCCTGTGGATTCCTCACCTCTTTCTCTTTACTCGAATCTAGACTTGCACCACGGGCTGTTAGGGCAGGCTGGGCTATGCGCAGTCTCTGCGCCGCCCGTGTGAAGTTCAGATCTTCGGCCAAGGCAATGACTGCGTGCAGGTGACGTATTTCAACGCTGGAGAACACAGCTCCACGTCCCGTTCAAGGATTTGGTGACACCAAGAGTTTCGTCCTGCCATTGTGCGTGAAACGACGAGTAGTTACGAGTTAGAACCCGGCCAGTTTGGGAAAGTTTCCAGCAAATGCAAAATACTTTTACTCACGTGTGCATGGAACCCGCTCTGGGCAGGGA
>JBOGNA010000002.1:0-75233 GCA_050746925.1 Candidatus Acidiferrales bacterium | reverse complement strand
GCCGTGCCCCTACTGTGTTACTGGATTGCGTAGCGTTCCGATTCCGCTTACGCTGACTTCCACTACGTCGCCGGCAGCGAGAGTGCCGATGCCGGCGGGAGTTCCCGTTGCGATCACGTCGCCGGGCTCGAGCGTCATCACTTGCGCGATCCAGCGAATTATAACATCAACGGAAAAGATCATTTCTGAAGCGCGGGCGGATTGTTTGCGCACCCCGTTCACGAAGGTCTCTAAATGTGTATCGGCAAGATGGAGCTCGGACTCCAGTACCGGGCCGAACGGACAGAAGGTGTCGAAGCCTTTGCCGCGCGTCCACTGCCCGTCGAGTTTTTGGAGGTCGCGGGCGGTGACGTCGTTGAGGCAGGTGTAGCCGAGGATGTAGGGGCGGACGTCGTCGGTGGGCCCGAGCAGATGGCAGCGGCGGCCGATGATGACGGCGATTTCGCCTTCGTAATCGACGCGCTGCGAAACGCGCGGAAGAACGATGGGTTCCTCGGGCGCAATGATCGCCGAGGGCGGCTTCATGAAAATGAGAGGCTCTTTCGGAGGCACGCCGCCCATTTCGGCTGCGTGGTCGGCGTAGTTTTTGCCGACGCAGATGATTTTGCTGGGCGTCGAGGGCGGCAGGAATTTGACGGAGTCGAGCGGCCAGCTGCGGCCGGTGCGTTCGCGCGAGCCCCAAAGCTCGCCGCTGAATTCATGGACGGCGCTGCCTTCGATGATTCCGTGGCGCGATTGGGGATGAACGTCGTGCGGTGCGCGAGCGACGTCACTGGCGAAAAACTCCTGAGGTTGGAAGCGGCAGAGTTTCATCGACGGGGAAGGGTCACGGCTGCTGGTGAAGATGATCGGTGCGGCGGCGGCGCGGTGCAATCGGAGCGTGGCGCGCCTGCAGAACCATCCCGATCACCCAGGCACCGACGGCGGCGACGCCATACACAATAGCGCCTTCAAAAAGCGCTTCGAGCGGCCGCCGCAACACCTGGAAGAGATTCTGGTAAAACATGCCGGCGATGTCGTAAGCGATGACGAAACTGACCCAGCCGATCATCGCGGAAGCAAACATCGGGACGGGCCGGTTGTAATAGCGCGCGATCGGAATCAGCATGACGATGAAGAACACCGCGACGAAGGCGGCGTTGCGCTCGAGAGCGTAGCGCTCGGTGCCTGGGACGCGATTGGCGATGAAGAGAGCGGCCACCATAACGACGATCAGAAGACCGCCCATGTAGATACCGGTTTCGAGGCTCGAGCGGTTCTGCGCGGCCAGAACTTTGCGGCCTACCTTGAGCGGATCCGGAATCGGAGGTTGAGTTATCTCATCCATGATTCTTCTACTGATTTTCCACAGGGACGCTTCCAGAAGCAGAAGCGCCGGCGGGGCCTTCGTTTCCGGAGCGATCGACTGCGGAGACGGTGTAGTAGTAACGCCGGCCAGCCACAACATTCATATCGCGAAATGCGGGCGTAAGCAACAATTCGGAGTTCACGCGCGCGCCGGGAAACGTTTCTTCCTCACTTCGATAGACGTTGTAACCGGCAATGTCGGTTTCAGGATTGATCGCCCAGGATAACTCCAGATGCGCGGACGCGCCGGCGGCGGCCGGCACAAAGACGATGACAAGATTCTGCGGAGCGCTGGGCGGAAAAATGTCTTTCGGCGTGATGGTGACGGAATTCGAATCGAGAGATTCGAGATTTTTTCCGGCAGTCTGTGCCGGATACTGCGCGAGGCTGCGGACGGTGTAGATATAAGTTTGGCCGAGCTCGGTTTGTGTGTCGGTGTAGGGAGACGATGCAGGTTCCGCGATGGGCGCGAGCGGCGATTTCGGCTTGGGAGTTTCGGGCGCGGCGCTGGTGTCGAGTTCGGCGCGATAGACGCGATAGCTTGCAATGGGCGGGGCGGGGCCGATGAGCGTCTTCTGCGGAGGAGTCCACGAGAGCGCGACGCCGGCGGGAGTGATTTCCGCTTTCAGGTCGGAGATCGGATCGGGAGCGGGATAGATGGGGAGCGCCGCGACATTCGAATCGGCGGAGCGTTTTTTCGGCGAGATGAATGTGCGTACGGTGTAGAGCGCATCGCTCGCGGGATGCTGCGTGAAATCTTCGGCAGCGAGCGAATCGAGGAGGCGAATGTGGCCTTGGGTGGCGAAGTGGTCCACCATCGACGGCGGAACGGTGAGAATCAGGGCGGGGTGCGGGCGCACCGCGGCGGCGCCGGCGGGCGAATTGGCAGCCGCGGTCGTGATGATCGAGGCGATGGGGGCGAAGTCGCGATAGACCTCGATCGTGGGTGGCTGCTGGAGTTGGTGTTTTTCAATCGACTCGCGCGGCAAAGTAAATGTGAGCGTGACGTCGTTTCCCGTCTGGGAGGCGGCGAGATCGGTGACAGCATTCGGAGTCGGAGGTTTGCGCTCGATCGGCTCGCCGGGAGCCGCGCAACCGTAGAAGAGGAAAAGGGAAAAGAGAAAATAGAAGGTGGGGAGGAACGGCGCGCCCGCGTGCGGGGCTGATTCGGGTGCAAAGTCCCCTATTCGATTGGCCATTTTCGATTTTTTAGTGCTACAGAATGTAGCGGCTTAGATCCTGGTCCTTGACGATGTTCGCGAGCTGTTTCTGGACGTAAGCAGCGTCGAGCCTAATGGTTTTCTTTTTCATTTCCGGCGCTTCGAAGGAAATTTCTTCGAGAACTTTTTCGAGAATCGTATGGAGACGCCGCGCGCCGATGTTCTCGGTGTGCTCGTTCACTTTTGCGGCAAAGCTGGCAAGGGCGGCAATCGCGTCTTCGGTGAAAGTGAGCTTCAAGCCTTCGGTATCCAGCAGCGCGACGTACTGCTTGATGAGCGCGTTCTTGGGCTCGGTAAGAATGCGGATGAAATCGGCTTCTGAGAGCGAGCTCAGCTCCACACGAATCGGGAAGCGGCCCTGCAATTCAGGAATCAGGTCTGATGGCTTGGTGGTGTGGAACGCGCCTGCGGCGATGAAAAGAACGTGGTCGGTGCGCACCATCCCGTAGCGCGTATTCACCGTGGTGCCCTCGACGATCGGCAGAATGTCGCGCTGGACGCCTTCGCGCGAAACGTCGGGTCCGTGGCCGGATTCGCGGCCGGCAATTTTGTCGATCTCGTCGATGAACAGGATTCCCATCTGTTCCACGCGATCGACGGCCATGCGCGTCACCTGGTCCATATCGATCAGGCGGTTCTCTTCTTCTTGGATGAGATAGTCGAAGGCTTCGGCCACGGTCATCTTGCGCTTCTTTTTTTGCTGGCCGAACATGCCGGAGAGCATGTCCTTCACGTTGATGTCCATCTCCTCGACGCCCTGATTGGTGATGATTTCGAAGGCCGGCATCGAGCGTTCGCGGACTTCCAGATCGACCATGCGCTGATCGAGTTTTCCCTCGCGGAGCTGCACGCGAAGCTTCTCGCGCGTGCGCTGCACTTGCTCGCGGCGCTGTGCTTCGGAGGCCTGATTGGCGTCGGCGGGAACGGGCGTGGAGGGCAGCAGCAGATCAAGCAGGCGCTCTTCGGCGGATTGCTCGGCGCGCTCGGCTACTTCATCGAGCTTTTCCTCGCGGACCATGTCGATGGCGGTCTCGACGAGATCGCGAACCATTGATTCGACATCGCGGCCTACATAGCCGACTTCCGTGTATTTCGAAGCTTCCACTTTCACGAAGGGGCAGCCGGCGAGGCGCGCGAGGCGGCGCGCGATTTCCGTCTTGCCAACGCCGGTGGGCCCGATCATTAGAATATTTTTGGGAAGAATGTCTTCGGCGAGCTCGGGCGTGAGTTTCTGGCGGCGCACTCGATTGCGAAGCGCGATGGCGACGGCTTTCTTGGCGGCATTCTGGCCGACGATGTATTTATCGAGTTCGACGACAATTTCGCGGGGCGTCAGCTCGTCGAACGACGGAAGCGGTTCCGGCTCCGTCGTCTGCGATTCTCCCGCCAAGTAGATCACCATGTCTTTCTCCGATTTACCGGTCATAGTTCTTCGATGCTGAATTGCGCGTTGGTGTAGATGCAGATTTCGCTGGCGATGCGCATGGCCTCCTGCGCGATGTCTTTGGCGCCGAGCTTCGTGAATTTTGTGAGCGCCCGTGCCGCGGCAAGAGCGTAGGGGCCACCCGAGCCGATGGCGGTGATGCCGTCGTCGGGCTCGATCACGTCCCCATTGCCAGAGAGAAGGAACGTGTATTTCGCGTCGGCCACGACAAGGAGCGCGTCGAGGTGGCGGAGCGAGCGGTCGGTGCGCCATTCTTTGGCCAGCTCGACGGCCGCGCGCGAAAGGTTGCCGTGGAACTCCTGCAGCTTGTTTTCGAAACGCTGGAAGAGCGAGAGCGCGTCGGCGGTGCTGCCGGCGAATCCAGCAAGGATTTTGTCGTTGTAGAGGCGGCGCGTCTTTTTGGCGCTGTGCTTGATGACGCCTTCGCCGAGAGTCACCTGTCCATCGGCGGCTAGCACCACTTTGTTGTCGCGGCGCACGCAAAGCACGGTTGTGCTGCGTATCTGAAGAGATTTTCGCTTCGTGTGCATCAGGAGATTATACCTCGCGGGTGGAAAATCGGCGAATCGGATGGCTGTGCGAGGCGAATGGCGCGGCGTGGGTGTGGGCGGCGCGGGCGCGTCTTAGACGCGCCCCTACGGAGAATGGCTCGGGGCTAGCTTTTGTTCTTGGCGGCGTCTTTTTCGGCTTTTTTGCGGGCGCTCTTGCCGACTTTTTCCCAGCGCTCGTCGAGGGATTCCTTGGTGAAGAGCGAATCGGAAAGATTGGTGTTGTACTCGCACTTATCGAAGAAAACCTGGTAGATCTTCTTGCCGTTGCGCTCGCGGGTGATTTGGAACGGGGTCTGGACGCCGTCAATCGGGTGATAGTTCGAGTAGTACTCGGTTTCGGCGGTCTTCATCCGGGTGTTGGCGTCGCGCGTATCGACGATCTTTCGAATCGGCAGATGATTCGATTGCGTAATCGCGATTCGAATCGAGCGGTTTTCGCTGTCCACAATCTCAACCCAGTCGGATTCTCGAAGGTCCACGATGTCCGGGCCGAGGTATCGGAAAATCATATTCGGCTCTTTGATCCGATGGCGCAGGATGTAGTCGATATCTTTCTTGATGTCTTCCTGATATTGGGCGACGTCGGATCCGGAAGCGTCCGAGACGCCCCCGCGATCGAGCACCCAGCCCTTATCGTTGTTCATCACCTGAATGATATTGCGCTTGGGAATATTTTCGGTGCGGTCCTTGAAGGGCGGGACGGTGAAGTCCTCGAAATGTTCGAAGCCGTTGAGCTCACCGGAGTGCCCAAACTGGCTCAGGCGCCCTATGCAGGTGACGTCGCGGATATTGAGGTACGCGCTCCCGCCGAGGCCTTGCACCGCCGACTGTAGAATCTCTTTTGCTTTGGCGGCGCTTTCCGCCGGCATCATGTCCTGTGGCGATTGCGCGAAGGCGCACAAAGGCGCGGCCATCGCAGCGGCTGCGAGCAAAACCGAACAAAAAAACGAGCGCGAGTTTATCCGCACAGGACTGCCCCTCCGTTTACATTGATTACTTCACCGGTCATGAAGGTTGCCAAATCGGAAGCCGCAAAAAGGATCGGCCCGGCAATTTCTTCCGCCGTTCCGGGGCGCTTCAGCGGAATCGCCGCTGCGGCCTGCTTCAGCCCGGCTTTGCTGCGCAACACGGAGGCGGACATGTCCGTGTCGACCCAGCCCGGCGCCACGCAATTCACGAGGATGTTGTGGCGCGCGAGTTCGGTGGCAAGGCCTTTCACGAAGCTGATGATCGCGCCCTTGGAAGCGCCGTAGTGCGTGTGGAACGATTCGCCGCGCTGGCCTGCCGTGGAGCTGATGGCAATGATCCGGCCGGCGCGTTGCGCGATCATGTGCGGCACGGCGTAGTGAATCACGGAATAGACGCTCTTCACGTTGACGCGCATCATTTCGTCCCACTCGCGTTCGGTGAGTTTTTCGATCGGGGTGTCCGTTTCGTTCCAGATGCCGGCGTTCGCCACCAGGATATCGATGCGCCCCAGGCGCTCGCGCGTGAATTCGATGAGCTTCTTCGAGTCGGCCATCTTTCCGAGGTCGGCCTTGAAGGATTCGATGCGCGTGCCGTGCTTGCGGGCCTCCTGTTCGAGCTGCGAAGCCGCGTCGTGGCTGCGGTGGTAGTTGAACACCACGTCGGCGCCCGCCCGCGCAAACAGCCTCACGGTGGCGGCTCCGATGCCGCGCGAACCGCCCGTTACGAGTGCCGCTTTGCCTGCCAGCGAAATCATGATTCCCCCAGGGATTCAAAAACAGGTGCCGCCGCGGTTTCCCTCGCGCCCGCTTGCTTCGCTGTACGCGCAACAGAGGTTTTTAGGCGACCCTCGCCGGACCGCATCAGACCGACAGCCGCTCGCTAAGCGAGCTTAACCGGCGTCTTGCGCGCCGCTGCCACCAGGCCGCTGAACAGGCGCTGCGCCAGCGAATCCGATTCCACCATCCGCTCGGGATGCCATTGCACGCCCGTCACCCAGTTCGAATCTCCGGTCCATTCGACTGCTTCGACTACACCATCCGCGGAGCGCGCTACGACGCGAAGATTGCGTCCCGGTTCGAGGACCGACTGATGATGGGAGCTATTGACGCGAACTTCGTCCGCGCCCGCCAATTCCCGCAGGCGCGAACCGGAGTCGATCTTCGCTGAGTGGAACGGTTCGAGAGCGCCTTTGTCGCGGTTCGACCACGGATGCTGAATCGGTGTGTGTAGTTCGCTCGGAATATCCTGAATCAAGCTGCCGCCGAGAAACACGTTCATGCTCTGCGTGCCGTAGCAGATCGCGAGAACGGGCTTGTGCTCGGCGAAGGCATGTTCGAGAAGCGCGAAATCGGTGTACTCGCGGTCGGGATCGGCTTCGGCGGAGGCGGGATTCCGCGCCGCGTGATATCGCTGCGGATCTACGTCTGCGGGGCTGCCGGGCAGCACCACGGCATCGAGGGTTCGCGCCAGGGAGCGAAGTTCATCCGGCGGCAGAGAGAGAGAGACTTCCACAGGCTCTGCGCCGGCTTGGCGGACGGCCTGGAAGTACTTGTCGTACTTGGAGCGATTGCGCGTAAGTTCTTCTTTTCGTGTGCGGTACGGGATGCCTAAGCGCGGCTTGTGAAC
The DNA here is from genome assembly GCA_050746925.1 of Candidatus Acidiferrales bacterium. Classification (GTDB taxonomy): domain Bacteria; phylum Acidobacteriota; class Terriglobia; order Acidiferrales; family UBA7541; genus Palsa-295. The sequence continues at coordinate 68,076 of JBOGNA010000002.1, read as the reverse complement.
TGATTCGGCGGCCATGAATTCAACATCCTACCATCGCGGGAGGCGAGCGGCAACCCGCAGGTGACTTGGCGCTCTGGTGCTGCGACGGTGGGATAGCAGTGAGTCCTAGGTGAGCTTGGCCTCCTTTAAGCGGTCGGCAATCTTGTCTGCAAAGGGCTGCGCGAGCTGTCCGACAGAAGATGCGTAGGCATTGCCCCAGAACGCCTGTCGAATTGTATCCGTGTGTTCGAACACCTTCTGGCCGCTCGCCACGTCCGTCAGCCAATAGTGAATTTTAGCGGTTTCGCGCCCAGACCCCATACCGACCACCATTCGTTTGGCCTTATTGCCCGCGCGCCATTCAAGAACCTCTCCGTCAAGGGTGTAGACTTTGCCTTCAGTCCCTTTGGGGGCTTCGGTGATGACGTTGAAAACCTGCCCGTCTTTGATCTTCAACTCTGTGATCGTTTGAAGCTGCATCTGGTTAAGGTCATAGGGCCAATTCACTCCGTTCGCAAGCGTGAAGGTTCCCACGACCAACGAAGGTTTGGTCTGCGCGCTCAGCGAGATCGAGGCAAGCACGAAGAGGAAAGCAAGTACAGCAAGCCGTTTTGTCATGGCACGCTTCTCCTTTGGCGGTACTTGTCCCGGGGCAACAAGCTCTATCGGAAGGTATGATTACAGATTACGTAGTTTCGATGAAGAATATGGTACACCCATTCGGAGTGCGCGGGCGGGAGATTGATCGGAAGACACACCCGTGCAATCTCGTTCGCTCGCGCGGGTGTTGAATCCTAGAGGCCTGCCGAAAGCGTGATCATGCGCGAGAGCGTTTCCGACTTCGCCGAAGGCGAAGCAGACTTCCGAGGTGGATTCGCTTTCAGCCAGAAGTCGTAATTGCGCTTCATCTGCTCGATGTGATGCGGCACGTGGCGCTCTTGAATTTCGACCCAGTCCTCGAGGCGCAGCAGGCCATCGCTGGGATGCTCGACGGTGTGAGCCCAGACGGGATCGGGAAGCGAGATCAACAATTGAAACGTCATCTTGCGCAGGCGGCGGATGATTTCGAGCGCTTCGCGTGTGCTCTGATGAAAATATCCGAGAGTGCCGGCCCAGCGGGCTGCATCAAATTGCAGCACCGGGCTGCCAGGCTCGGCGATAAAGCGGCGGCAGCGCACGTAGGCGCTTGCTTCGCTATCGGCGAGATGAAGGATCGTCTCGTGGATGCTCCACTTTTCCGGCGACGGCTTATAGAGCCACATCTTCTTCGGGAACTGCCGAAGCGCGCCGGCGAGCAAAGCGGGTGCGCGGCCGAAAGATTCCAGTTTGTTACGTCGCTCCTCACGTGTCATTGGGCTCTCCTGCTATTCGACTTAGACGCCTGGAGTTGCATATTGGCTGCCAAGCCGTCATTGAATAAACGAAGAAAAGGCGTTAATTGTTTCCGCACATTGTAGATTCCGTGCAGAAGAGAAATAGTTCCGTTCGAACGCGGGAACTTTTCGTTCGAGGTTGGGACGCGCATTCGGGCTTTGCGGTTTCGCACAATGCCCGTTTTTGAGGCAAAAATAAGGGTTCTCCTGCAGCGAATACGGGAATCTAGATTGCGGATATGAGTCGCGGAATCACGGACGTACCAGATTCAAGAACGCGCGCGGGATAAGGCCTGCTTTCGGTGGTGCCAGTAGGTGCGCAGATCGCCGGCCAGGTAGAGCGAACCCGAGGCGAAGATTGCGTCGTCGCCGCGAGCCATCTGGATTGCCTGTTCGAGGGCCTCATGGGGATCTCGCGTGATGATAGCTTTTCGAGCGAGATGCGCCGTCATTTCTGAAAGTAGGGGCGCGGAAATCGCGCGGGGCTGGCTCGGCTCGGTGAGAATTACTGCATCGGCATGAGGAAATAGCACTCCCGCAATTTCGTCTACGGCTTTGTCGCGCATCGCGCCATACACGAGAATCACGCGGCGGCCGGCGAAATTCTCCTGCCAGAATTTGAGGAGCTCGCGAGCGCCGGCGGGATTGTGTGTTCCATCGAGATACACCTCAGGCTGCTCCGACAGCCGCTCCAGCCGCCCGGGCCATTGCACTTTGGCAATCCCGCCTTCTATCGCGCTGACTGGGATGCGCATGCCGCGTTGCGCAAGTAATCTTGCGGCGGTCGCGGCGGCCAACGCATTGCGAAGCTGAAATCGCCCGGCAAGCGCCGGCGCGAGCGCGAGAGTCGAATGCGAGTTTTCCGTAGTAGATGTGGCGACAGCTCGATAAAAGCCGCCATCGGAACGAACCTTGTCGAGGCGCCACGCTTCGTCGATCTCGATGAGTGACGCGCCGACCTCGGCACACTTTTGAGCGACTACGGCGCGGGCTTCCGGGCGCACCACCGAACTGACTACGGTGACGCCGGGCTTGATGATGCCGGCCTTTTCTGCGGCGATCTGCTCGATGGAATGGCCGAGGAAATTCTCGTGGTCGAAATCGATGGGAGTGATGACGGCGACTTCGGGAGTGACGATGTTGGTGGAATCGAGGCGCCCGCCGAGGCCCACTTCGTAGATGGCGAAGTCCACCCGCGCTTCGGCGAAAACCAGGAAGGCCATGGCGGTGACGCACTCGAAGTACGTGGGGTGCGCGGTGAGTTTGCCGGCGGCCATGAGCGATTCGATCGAGGCGTGCACGCGGGTCCACGCAGCGGCGAATTGGGAGTCCGAAACCGGCTCGCCATTCAGGCGGATGCGCTCGTTGATGCGTTCGAGATGAGGCGAAGTGTAAAGGCCGGTGCGCAGGCCGGCGGCGCGAAGAATCGATTCGAGGATCGCGGCGGTGGAACCCTTGCCGTTGGTGCCGGCGATGTGCGCGCACGGGACCGCGCGATGCGGATTACCGAGAGCGGAGCTGAGCAGCGAAATATTCTCGAGGCCGAATTTCTGGACGCGGGCCTGCTGCGGCGCGGCGAGTTCTTTGCCGAGCGCCAGGAGAGCGCGAACGGAATCTTCGTAATTCATTTAGGAATCGAGAAAGAAAGTGAGCGCCTGGCTGACGTACGGCTTCAATTCTTTGCGCGGGACGATGGCATCGAGAAATCCGTGATCGAGCAGAAATTCGGCGGTCTGAAAGCCTTCTGGAAGCTTTTGGCGAATCGTATCTTCGATCACGCGAGGGCCTGCGAAGCCGATCAGAGCGCCGGGTTCAGCGATATTCAGATCGCCGAGCATGGCATAGCTGGCGGTGACGCCGCCGGTGGTGGGGTCGGTGAGAATCGAGATGAACGGAACGCGGGCGTCATCGAGCCGCGCGAGAGCTGCGGAAACTTTGGCGAGCTGCATCAGGCTGACCACGCCCTCCATCATGCGCGCGCCGCCCGAGCAACTGACGACAACGAGCGGGCACTTGCGCTCGATCGCGCGTTCGATGGCGCGAGCTACTTTTTCACCGACGACGGCGCCCATCGAGCCGCCGATGAAGCCAAATTCCATCGAGCAGCAGATCACGGGACGGCCGTCGATGCTTCCTTCGGCGGTGAGGATTGCATCTTTCATGCCGAGCTTGTGCTGCGCGTCTTTCAGGCGCTGGGCGTAGGGCTTGGTGTCAGAGAAATGCAGCGGATCGCTCGAGGCGAGGTCGGCGTCGAGCTCTTCGTAACGCTCTTCGTCAAGCAGAAGCTCGAGGCGCCGTCGCGCGCCGAGGCGGAAATGGTGATCGCACTTGGGGCAGACGGCCCAGTTCGTTTCCAGATCTTTTTTCCAGATGATGGCGAGGCAGGAGCTGCACTTCGTCCACATGCCTTCGGTGCGGACGCGGCGCTCTTCCACCGGCGTGGGATTTTCGATCGGTTTTTTTTCGCGCTTGAACCAGGCCATGGCTAGTAGTCGATTCCCCGCTGGGCGAGAATGCCTTTCGTGTACGGGTGCTTTACTTCGCGCATTTCGGTGACGAGGTCGGCGGCTTCGACGAGCTTCGGATGCGCGTTGCGGCCGGTGCAGATCACGTGAATGCGCTCGGGGCGCTTCGCCAGCGCTTCGGCGACGCGGTCACCATCGAGCATCTTATAGCTGATCACGTAGTTGATTTCATCGAGCACGACGAGATCGTACTTCTCGCTGTAAATCTGCTGGCGGCCGTATTCCCAGGCTTCCTCGCTCAGCCGGATGTCCTCGGGATCGGTATCCGTCCCGCCTACCTTGACGAAGCCGCGGCCCATGGGGCGGATTTCGAATTTGTCGTCGCCCAGCATTTTCGCCGCGTCGAGCTCGCCGTAGTGCCACGAGCCTTTGATGAACTGGACCATCAGCACGCGCAGTCCCTGCCCCACGGCGCGAAAGGCGGTGCCGAGAGCACAGGTGGTCTTACCCTTGCCCGGCCCGGTATAGACGATCAGGAGTCCCTTGCCTTCCGGCATTCGATCGCGCTCCGCGCGTGAGCTGACAATAGTGGATGCAGCGCCGGGAAAGGTCAAGTTCGGGGATGGAAATGTGGGAGAGGCGGAAACAAGATGACAAATCGCGATCCGTTCGCGATTAGAAAGTGGACCGACCCTTTGTTTTGTTGGAGTTACGGAGAATTCTAATCCCGTATTCGCGATTAGAAATCGGGCTGGAAGTGGTTTGTTTTGAGCGGAGAGTTTCAGGAAAATCGCAGCCCTTGCAGCGCCGACGGGCTGACCGAATCGCGGCCGTCCGGCAGGTGTTGCGAAGCGCCCAGGCGCGCCGCGCCGGCGACTGAAAGCGGTGAGGGGGCCCGCAAATCTGCGGGGGGGTCCTTCGCTTGCCCGAGTTTTGACTTCCATTCATAACTCAATCGTTACGGTAGCACACGGGATGGAAGGATTGCAAATCACGGTTTGGTGTGACGATTTCAGCGGGCTGAGGCGACGCGCTCGATCCGCGAAAGAGCCGGCGAAGGACGGAGAGCCGCGGGGGCGCTACCATCGACGGGCTACGAAATGAGAGGCGCGGAGGAGGAATTCATGCCAGCGGAGAACGCCGGCACTTCGAAGGGAATGCTGTGGACCGGGAGAATCATCAGCGGGCTGATTGTTGCCCTGTTGCTTTTCGCGGTGGGCTTTGGGATTTTCAAGCCGGAGATGTCGCGGCAAGGTTTTACGGACATGGGGTATCCGGCGTCGGCTGCGACGCCTGTGCTGATCGCGCTGATTACTGCGATCGTGCTGTACGCGATTCCGCGGACCAGCGCGCTGGGGGCGATTTTGATCACCGGGTACATGGGCGGGGCGATCGCGACGCATGTGCGGCTGGGGCAGGGGATGTTTGTGATTCCGTTCTTTGTGGCCGCTTTGGCGTGGCTGGGGATTTATTTGCGTGAGAACCGGCTGCGGGCGGTGTTGCCGCATCGGCGTTAGGTTGGGGTGGGCGGGGGCGGGAAGGCGGGGGAAGGCAATTTGAAATTTGAAATTGTGGATTTGAAATGAGGCGGAAGGCAACGGCAGATGCTCTGGTGTGGGGACGAGGCAGGATTCCGCTACGGCGGACGCGGAAGGCGGGCGCAGCGAGCAGCGCCTCTACGGACGGAGAGTTGAATGATTGGGCGGAGCGGTGCCGAGAGACTCAGGGGTTAAAACCCCTGAAATACGGAGACCTTTTTCGGCACGGCTGCCCTTCGTATCTCAGGGTAAAAAGCCGTGCCCTGACGGAAACCGTTGAAGCTGTGGGCTGCGCGGGCGCGTCTTAGGCGCGCCCCTACTGGGAACGGCCCTGCAGAAAACTGGCGGGTGAGTTTGGACGCGTCTGTACGATTAGGCGGTGCGGGCTAGTTGGTCTAGGGTGCGTAGGGTGGTGGCGTCGAGTTTTATGGCGGAGGAGGCGGTGTTTTCCTCCAGATGATCTACGCGCGAGGTGCCGGGGATGGGGAGCATTACCGGGGAGCGGTGGAGGAGCCAGGCGAGGGCTAGTTGTGAGGGCGTGATTTTCAGCTTGGCCGCGGCGTCTTCTACGGCGTGGCCGGCGTTTGAGACTTTTCCCGAATCGAGCGGGAACCACGGAATGAAACCGATGTTGGCTCGCCCGCAGTATTCCAGCACGTCGTCGGCGGCGCGATCGACTACGCTGTACTTGTTTTGAACCGAGACGATTGGAACGATCGTGCGGGCGTGTTCGATTTGAGCGATGCTGACTTCCGACAGACCGATGTGCTTGATCTTTCCCTCCGACTGCAAATCCTTGAGAGCGCCGAGCTGATCTTCCGCGGGAAATTTCGAATCGATGCGATGAAGTTGGAATAGATCGATACGGTCGAGGCGCAGGCGCTTGAGGCTGCTCTCGCATGCGACGCGAAGATGTTCGGGCCGGCCGTTGGTGACCCATTTGTCGGGGCCGGGGCGATCGAACCCCGCTTTCGTCGCGATCACGAGGCCTGCGGGATACGGGTAAAGCGCTTCGGCAATCATTTCTTCGCTGACGGCCGGGCCGTAGGAATCGGCGGTGTCGATAAAGTTGATTCCGAGATCGACGGCGCGGCGGAGAACCTGGATCGATTCGTTGCGGTCCTTGGGAGGGCCCCAGATGCCTTTGCCGGTGATGCGCATGGCGCCGAAGCCGAGGCGGTTGATGGGGAGATCGCCGCCGAGATTGAATTGGCCGGATTTTGCGGCGGGGAGCGATTGCCAGTTTGGTTTTGCGGGAATTGAGATGAGTTCAGCGGCGTCAAAGATTGGATGTCGGAGGTGGGTGTTTGGACGCAGGCGCGCGCTTTGCGGCGCGGTGCCGTGGGTCGAGAGGGCACGGCGTGCCGTGCCCCTACTGGGGAAAATGCGTTTGCGCTCCGATGGGGATTGGTGAGTGTGGGGACGAAGGAGGATTCCGCCACGGTGGAGGAGGCGAAAGACGGGCGCAGCGAGCAGCGCCCCTACGGGCGGAGATGTGGATGCGCGGGCGGCGCGGAGGGGCTGACGGTTTGACTCGCGGCGTTAGGGCGGGCAGAATCGATAGCGGATTTGCGAGAGCGCGGGCAAATTGGCAGTTATTCAAGGAGATGACATGAAGAGGATTTTGGCGGTGTGTGGAATGGCGTTGATGGGGCTTTCGATTTTTGCGGCGACGAGTTGCGCGCAGCAGGACAAGAGCGCGCGGCCGAGTCCTCCGGCGAAGGCGGAGTGCCAGCTGGCCGGCGGCAAGTCAGTGACGATTGAATACTCGAGCCCGCGGATGAAGGGCCGGAAGATTTTTGGGGAGCTGGTGCCGTACGGAAAAATCTGGCGGGCGGGCGCGAACGAATCGACCACGTTCGTGACGACGACGGAGCTGACGGTGGGCGGAACGGCTGTGCCGGCGGGCAGCTACACCATCTTTGCGGTGCCGAACGCGGACAAGTGGACGCTGGTGATCAGCAAGAAGACGGGCGAGTGGGGCACGGCGTATCCAGGAGAGGCGAACGATCTGGCGCGCGTCGAAATGGCGGTGGGGAAGACGGCCGGGCCGGTGGAGAATTTCACGATTGAGTTCGACGGCGGAGGCGCCGGCTGCACGTTGCACATGAAGTGGGAGACGACGGATGCGTCGGTGAAGGTGGCAGCGAAGTAAGAGCTGGAATTTCGAAGCGGTGGGATGAAGGAACGAAGATCGGCGGAAAGGGCACGGTTCTCCGTGCCCTTTTTGTTTTAGCGCGGATGATCTTTCAGGAGATCTGGAGGTCGCGGCGCAGGAGTTCGGCGATTGCGGCAACGCGCTCGCGCGCGGGGGACGACATTGCGCCGGCGGCGGCGCGCTCGCGAAGGACGAGCCAAACGCCGGGACGGTAGATCGCCTGGTCGTGACAGATGGCGCCGGTGAGCTGGGCGATTTCGAGCGCGCCGGAGGCGAGTTCGCGATCGAGGATCGCGCGCACTTCGTCGAGGAGATCTTTGAAGCCCTGCGAAGCGAGCATGGGATCGACGTCGCGCGGGATAGGCGCTTCGATATCCTCGAGATCGTAGTCCGGGAGGGGCTTCGAGATCATCAGCTCGATCGATGCGGTCGGAGCGGCTTTATCGTGCGCGATCTTTATCGACATGACCGGTATTGTTGCAGAAGCGCGGCTACTTCGGATAGGGGTGGCCGGCGAGAATCGCGAAGGCGCGATAAATCTGCTCGGCGAGGACGACGCGGGCGAATTCATGGGGCATGGTGAGAGTGGAGAGCGAGAGTTTCTGTTTGGCGGCGGCGCGGAGCTCGGCGGGGAAGCCTTCGGCGTCGCCGCAGAGGAAGACGAGTTCGCGCACGCCGCGGTCGCGGAGGTCGGCGAGCCATTTGGCGAATTGCTGCGAGGTGAATTGTTTTCCGGCGGCGTCGAGGAGGACGATGTTGGCGGCCGAGTCGAGTTTCATCTTGCGGAACGCGGCGGGGCCGGCGTCGCGAAGCTCGGTGATTTCGATTTCCGAGTAGTGGCGGATGCGCGCGATGTAGTCGTCGAGGAGAGCGCGGGCTTCTTCGCGGCGGGTTTTGCCGAGCATGAGGAGGCGGAGTTTCATGGGGTGGCGTCGCCGAGTATTTTACGCTGAGATCCTTCGCTGCGGATGACAGGATGCGAGAACGAGGCTCGCGGGTTCGTCGCGGCGCCAAGCATTTCAAGCTGAGATCCCTCGACTGCGAGCCGGCCGTCCCAAACAGCGGGACGAAAGGCAAAAGCGGCCGGCTCTCCGCTCGGGATGACAGCTGCGCAGAGCTGCTCCACGATGGTTACTCAAGCAAGCCGTATTTCTTGCGCTTTTCGAGGAGCGTCTTGCGGCTGATGCCGAGGATTTCGGCGGCGCGGCCGATTTTGTAGCGGGTGGCTTCGAGAGTGGCTTTGATGGCTTCGCGCTCGAGGTCGTTGAGCGAACGAAGCGGGCCGGTGGATCCCGGGACGCTGGGCGCGGCGCTGATGATTTCGGGGAAGTCGTGCGGCTGAAGCAGCGCGTCTTTACCGAAGACGAGGGCGTGCTCGATCGCGTTTTTCAGTTCGCGCACGTTTCCCGGCCAAGCGTAGGACTGGAACAAATGCAGCGCGGCCGGATCGAGTACAGCATCAGGACGGCCGTGGACCGGGCCGAGGCGCGCGAGAAAATGCGCGACGAGAGCGGGAATATCGGCGCGGCGCTGGCGGAGCGGCGGAACCGGAACGGCGAGCACGTTGAGGCGGAAATATAAATCTTCGCGGAAGCGGCCGGCGGCGACGGCTTTTGTGAGATCGGTGTTCGTGAGCGCCATCAGGCGCGCGTCCATGCGAAGAGTATCGGTGCCGCCCAGGCGCTCGAAGGTGCGCTCTTCGATCACCCGCAGGAGCTTGGCCTGCATGCCGGGAGTGAGCGCGGCGATTTCGTCGAGAACGATCGTGCCGCCGTGGGCCATCTCGAGGCGGCCGGGCTTGCGCGCGACGGCGCCGGTAAACGCGCCGCGCTCATGGCCGAACAGTTCCGACTCGACGAGCTCGGCCGGGAGACTGGCGCAATCGATTTTCAGGAAGGGCGCATCTCGGCGCGGACCGTTTTGATGAATCCAGCGGGCGAGCTGGTCTTTGCCCGTGCCGCTTTCGCCGGTGATGAGAAGAGTGGTGGAAGGCTCGGCGAGCTTGGCCGCGAGTTCCAGGACGGCGCGCGACGCCGGGTCAACGGCGACCCATTCGATATTCGGAGGATTCATTGATGCGTCGCGCCGCTCTCGGCTTCACCGCGCGATTCTGGCGGGCGCGTGGGCGCGGGGAAATCGACGCGCTCCGCGGTGCGCCAGAGCCGCTCGAGGTCGTAGTACTGCCGCGCGCGTTCGCTAAAAATGTGCGCGACGAAATCGCCGTAGTCGAGCAGAACCCATTCCGCGCCTGGCTTGCCTTCGCGATGCGCCATGCGGATTCCCTGCTTGCGGAGCCGCTCTTCAATCGCTTCGCCGATGGCCTGAATCTGCGGTTCGCTCGAGCCGGAGCACAGCAGAAAATATTCGGCGAATGCGCCGACGCCGGCCAGTTTCAGCACCGTGATGTCCACGGCCTGCTTGTCCTGAGCCGCTTCCACGGCCAGGCGAATTTCGGGGCGGAGAGAGTTGAGCGTCACCGGTACAGGGCCTGTCCCAGAATGTATTCCTCCACGCGCGCGGGCACAAGTGCGTGGATGGTTTGGTGGCGCTCGAGGCGGTGGCGCACCTCGGTGGACGAGACATGGCTCGCGACGGTGGTGAGCAGGTGGACCGTGGATTTACGCAGCACGATTTTGTGCGGGTCGTGCGAAGGCGTGCGGCCGAGTTTTTCGGGCGGGATCACCAGGCGCAGCGCTTCCAGGCGAAATCCGGGCCGGCTGGCGATGATGAAATCGCAGGAATCGAGCAAGGCTTCGTAATTTTTCCAGGTGGCGATTTCGAGAAACTGATCGGCGCCGAGAATGAAATATAAATGATCGTCGTGATGCTCGCGATGGAAGCGGCGCACGGTGTCGATCGTGTAGATAACGTGCGGTGCGGCGCCGTCCACGGGCGCTTCGGCGAGCGAAGGAATGAATCCAGCGTGGTCCGCGCAGGCGAGCGCGACCATGGCGTAGCGGTGAACGAAGGGCGTGAGCGCGGGCTTGGTCTTGTGCGGCGGGCGCGATGCCGCGACGAAATAGATGGCGTCGAGGTGAAAACGTTTTTGCGCGGCCTGCGCCACGGCGATGTGGCCGGAATGAATCGGGTCAAAGGTGCCACCGAAGAGCGCGACGGAGCGGCGATGATGCGGTTGGGCGTGGCCGTGCGGCTTGTGCGCGGAGTGGGACGTCAACGATCCTCTCCGTCGGGCACGGCGGGATGCGGTTCCTCGGAATCGGGCGCGGCAGCGGCATCGGCGAGATGAACTTCGTTCGGATCGGCTGGAACCTCGGGCTTGGGAATGCGATCGAGAGCGTCCGCCATGGCGCGAACGAGTTCGACGATGCCTTCGCCGGTGGCGGAGGAAATAGCGTGAAATTCAAGGCCGCGTTGGGCGCTGAACACGCGCAATTCATCCAAGTGGGTGCGGTCGGTGGTGGCATCGAGCTTCGTCGCGACCACGATCATCGGCTTTTCCGCCAGCAGAGGGCTGAACGATGCGAGTTCGTGCTCGATCACTTCGAAATCGCGCACGGGATCGCGATCGTTGGCGTCGCTGGTATCGACGAGGTGCGCGATCAGGCGGGTGCGCTCGATGTGCTTGAGGAAGCGCGTGCCGAGGCCTGCGCCTTCGTGTGCGCCTTCGATCAGGCCGGGCAGATCGGCGACGACGAATGTGCGACCTGCGCCGGGGGCGGCGTCGGGGTCGGCGGAAACGACGCCGAGATTGGGTTCGAGCGTCGTGAAAGGATAGGCCGCGATTTTCGGACGCGCGGCGGAAATGCGCGAGATCAAGGTGGATTTGCCGGCGTTGGGAAATCCGACGAGGCCCACGTCCGCGAGCAACTTTAATTCGAGCCGAAGGTGGCGCTCCTGGCCGGGACGGCCGTCTTCGTGTTCGCGCGGCGCCTGATGCCAGGGGCGAACGAATTTGGGATTGCCGTTGCCGCGTCCGCCGCGTCCGCCGCGCGCGGCGAGGAATCGCTGACCGGGTTGCGCGAGGTCGAAGAGCTGCTCGCCGGTTTCGGAATCAAAGACGACGGTGCCAACGGGAACCTTCAGCACCATATCGTCGGCGGAAGCGCCGTGGCAATCGGAGCCTTCGCCGTGTCCGCCGCGGCCGGCCTTGAATTCGCGATTGTAGCGGTAGCGCAAAAGCGTGTTGTCGTGCGGATTGGCTTCGAGGTAGATATCGCCGCCGTGACCGCCATCGCCGCCCGAAGGGCCGCCGCGCGGGACGTACTTCTCCCTGCGAAACGCGAGGCAGCCGTTGCCGCCGTCGCCGGCCTTGATCATGATTTTCGCTTCGTCCGCAAACACGATGTGCCCGCCTAGACTCGACTAACGAGGGTTCTGGGAGAGAGCATACGCCAGGGTCGCGAGAAAAAATAAAAAAACGCGCCCCGGACAATCGAGGCGCGTGATGGAGTTCCGGAAGCTAGTTGGCGGCCGCAGCGGTTGTCGCAGCAGCTTTCTTTTCCAGCGCCGCGGCGGCTTCTTCGATGGTCAGGACGCTGATGAAGCGGCCCTTGCCGCCTTTGTCGTCGAATCGCACCACGCCATCGATGAGGGCGAACAGGCTGTCGTCCTTGGCGCGCGCGACGTTCTTGCCCGGCTTATAGCGAGTGCCGCGCTGGCGGATGAGGATGCTGCCGCCGGTGACGAGCTGACCGCCGAAACGCTTAACGCCGAGCCGCTGACCGTGGGAGTCGCGTCCGTTTGTGGATGACCCGCCACCTTTTTTGTGTGCCATGAGGAGCCTCTATGCGAGTTGGATGTCGCTGACTTCAACGGCCGTATAGTTCTGGCGATGGCCGGTCTGAATCTTGTACTGGCCGCCGGTCTTGTACTTCAGCACTTTGCGCTTGCGACCGCGGCCGTGAGCCACGATTTTGCCGACGACTTTCGTCTTGGCTACGTCGCCGCCCGAGATCATTTTCTTGTCGTCTTTGCTGACGGCGAGGACGTCTTCAAACGTCACCTTGCCGCCGACCTTGCCTTCGAGGCTTTCCACCTGAATGGTCTCGCCCGGCGCGACGCGATATTGTTTTCCCCCGCTGCGAATTACGGCGTACATGCTGCCTCCCGAAGCTAGTGACAAACCCCAATTATACGGGGTGTTTGGCGGTTGCGTCAACGAGCGAGCGAGATGTTTTTTAGCAGCAGCGCGAGACGGAAGAGAAGCGGCGGCGCACGGAATCGAGGTAGAACTCCTGCCGCGAGAGGGGCCTACGCGGGGGGAACGCGCCGGATGTGGCGGTTCGGCCGACGCAACGGAGATAGTTTTCGTACGCGGCATCGCCGCTTGCCTGGCGCAGCCACCAGATGGCGCGACGCATGGCAGCACGTATCGCTCTCGAGACAAGCCGAGTGGTCCTCACCATTGAATTATTTCCTCGCTAGCTGGATTCACCGGCGAAACTTCCTCTCGTGTGCCAAGTCCGATCTCCATTGCGGTATCCTTCGGGAAGATAACGTCCCGGCCTCGCGCCAGGAAATGTACGTAGATCGAGCGTCCCGCGCCCACGGCTCCCATCGCCATTCCGACCGGCTGCGAGCGAACGGTGGCGCCGAGCACCATCCCGACCACTTTGAATCCACCTGCTCCGCCTTCCACGCGATTGAGGCCGTCATCCCCGGAAGACGCAGCCGCGAGCCCGATCGCGATGGCGGTCTGCAGATATCGAGTTTTCGGAGTCCGAGCCTCGGCTCCGCCCTCAGAATCCAATTTCAAATTCTGCCCCTTGCCCGACTGCACGCCTTCGAGGCTGGCTTCAATTTTTTGTTCGATACCGTCGGGCGGTACGAGTTCATGGAAGACTACTCGAAGCTGTCCGTTGCGGCTCATATTGCGCGCCGGCCGCACCTGAACCACGGATCCTTCCACTCGGCTTCCCTGCGGCAGGATCAGCCGATCGCCATCGAACATTGGCTGCGAGAGGATGGCCTCCACTTCTTCGCCTTTCTTGGCTGTCGCCGAGGTCAACGGCGTCCTCAAGCGCGCGTGCACCGAACTTCCTGCAGGCGCGGGACCGCCAATGGACGCGGCCATCTCCGGGGTGAGCGATTCGGTGCCGAACTCGAGCGGACTCTGCAACTCCGCGAAATAGACAGTGCCGGCCTCGATGTACTGCGGGTGAAAAGGGAGTTGTGCAATCGCGTAGCGTCCGATGCGGTGCATCTTTCCCGGCTCCTCCACCTGCGCCATTGCATTGTCCCACTGGCGTTTCGCTTCGGCCTTAGCCTCCTTTGATTTTTCGGACGCGACATCCTTCACCGATTTCTTGTGGTCCTGCTCGGCTGCGGTGACGAATTCGATGACTTGTCCTGAACCGGGAGTGACGGTGGTCTGAATTGAAATCCGGGTTCCATTGGGGAGCACGATCGCGTCGAATTCGATGTCTATCTTTCGGGCCGGCGTGAAATCCGCATCGAGTGCTTCGAGGACGCGCTTCCCGTTCGAGACGCCGCCGATTTCGGTGATTTTGCCCGTGACGCCGCTGCCAACAGGAATCACAAGCTTGTCAAACGCATAAACGGGCTCCGCGATGAATCCGTGAATCGGCTGGTCTACTTCGCCGATCCTCACTTCTTTATCGAGCATCACTTGGAGGGGAGTGCCTTTCGGAACCGTCAACGCAACAGTTTGTGGGGGTGATTTTCTAGGCTCTGAAGTGAGTCTGTGAGTCAAAACAGGATCTAACTCGGCGGCCGCTGGGGATGGCGGCGCAGAGTCCTGCGCTTGTGCCGATGTGGCGAAGACCGAAAACAGCAAGGTCGCAAAAACAGCTTGCCGCACTAACATAAAGATTCTCCTGCGGCTGGAACTCCCAGTAAACTTTCTTGTTCGGATGCGCAGAATCATCAATTAGTCGCCTTCCGCCCAGCGTGTTTCCACGTACCGCGATTCGTGCAATACGGCTTCCCGGCTGCCTCGAAGAATGGCTATCCAATCGCCGATTGCCTCCACCAGCAGCAACAGAACCATGACTGCGAGCGCGCCCGTGACGGCTGCGTCGAGCCAGTTGTTGAAAATCAGCCGATGAATCATGGTCAGCTGCGCGGCCGGAATCGCGCCCGAGGCGATCTGATCCTGCAGCGCATGGGCCTGCACCAGAAATCCGATCCGCGGCTGCGCGCTGAAGATTTTCTGCCAGCTGGCGGTCATCGTGATAGTGACGAGCCACGCCATCGGCACGAGCGTTACCCAGATCCATCGCCGGCGGCCCATTTTCAGCAGGATCGTGGTGGCGACCACAAGCGCGACACACGCAAGCAGCTGATTCGCGATTCCAAACAGCGGCCAAAGCGAATTGATGCCGCCGAGCGGGTCCATCACTCCCTGCCACAAAAAATATCCCCACGCGCCGACCATCAGCGCGCTGGTGATGAGCACTCCCGGAACCCAACCCGAGCGGCCGAGCGGCTTCCAGAAATGGCCGGCAAATTCCTGCACCATGAAACGGCCGACGCGCGTGCCGGCATCGAGCACGGTGAGAATGAAGAGCGCTTCGAACATGATCGCGAAGTGGTACCAGATGGCAAGCAGATGTTCGCCGCCGATCGTGCCGCTGAAAATCTGTGCCATGCCCACGGCGAGCGACGGCGCGCCGCCGGTGCGGTCGAGCAGGGTGCGCTCGCCGACGCGCTGCGCGAGGCTGGCCATCACCTGGGGATCGAGCGCGAAACCCCAGGAGCTGATCGTCTTCGCGGCGGCGTCCGCCGTCTTGCCGACGATTCCCGCCGGGCTGTTGATCGCGAAGTAAACGCCGGGCTGCAGCGAGCAAGCGGCCACCATCGCCATCACGGCGACGAAGGATTCGATGAGCATCGCGCCGTAGCCAATGGTCCGCGCGTGACCTTCGCGCAGAATCATTTTCGGCGTGGTGCCGGAAGATATGAGCGAATGAAAGCCGCTGATCGCGCCGCACGCAATCGTGATGAAGCAGAAGGGAAAGATTTTGCCGGCAAATACGGGGCCCGTGCCATCGACAAAGCGCGTGAGCGCCGGCATCTGGATCACCGGACGCACGAAGAGGACGCCGGCAGCCAGCGCCGCAATCGCGCCCACCTTGATAAAGGCGCTCAAATAATCGCGCGGCGCGAGCAGCAGCCACACCGGGAGCGTCGATGCGGCGTAGCCATAGGCGATGATGGCAATCGCAAGCGCCGGGCCTGAAAACGTGAACGCCCGCGACCACGCCGGCGAAGCATTCACCCATTCGCCGGCGAAGACTGCGAAAATCACCAGCGCCAGCCCGCCGAGCGACGCTTCCAGGATGCGCCCCGGCCGCAGGTAGCGAAGATAAATTCCCATCAGCACGGCGATGGGAATCGTCATGACCAGCGTGAAAGTTCCCCACGGAGAATCCTTCAGCGCCTTCACGATCACGAGCGCGACGACGGCGAGCAGAATCACCATGATGGCGAGGACGGCGATCACCGCGATCATCCCGCCGCGCTTGCTCACTTCTTCGCGCGCCATCTGGCCCAGCGATTTTCCGTCGCGGCGAATCGAGCAGAACAAAATCGTGAAATCCTGCACGCAGCCGCCGAGCGCCGCGCCCACGATCAGCCACAGCGTGCCCGGCAGGTAGCCGAATTGCGCGGCGAGAGTGGGTCCCACGAGCGGGCCCGGCCCGGCGATGGCGGCGAAATGATGGCCGAAGAGCACCCATTTGTGAGTGGGAACGAAATCGCGGCCGTCCTCGTGGCGCTCGGCCGGAGTGGCCCGGCGATCGTCGAGCGCAAGAACTTTCGCGGCGATGAACGCCGAGTAGAAGCGATACGCGACGAGGTAGGTGCAGAGCGCGGCGACGACGAACCACACGGCGTTCAGCGGTTCGCTGCGCTCAAACGCAATCGCTGCGAGCGCGCCGGCGCCTGCGAGCGCGATGCCCGTCCAAACGAGGACGCTGACGATTCGTTTCATTTCGTTCCGATGAAAGCAGCAGGCACGAGTGGCTCATCCTACGCATCGGGCGCGAGAGCGTCAACGAAAGTCGCCCGGATACTCGCGCGGAACCTCTCCGTGATTCGCTTCTGACGATTTCAGTTCGTAAACCGGCCAAATTGGCTACAATACGCCCCGCCCGCGGAAACGCGGCACGCGCGGCGCTGGGGCGGCGCATCGCGTCACGAAGGGACAAAACCCGAATGTCCGACATGCTGGCGACGAAGCCGCTCGAATCACTCATGCGCGAAGCAGGTGATGAAGGCGAAGGCGGACTGCGTCGCGTTCTCGGCCCCGTCAATCTGGTGACCCTCGGAATTGGCGCGATCATCGGCGCCGGAATCTTTGTACTGACCGGAACCGTGGCCGCCAACTTCACCGGGCCCGCCATCGTACTGTCTTTTATCTTGGCAGGCTTCGGTTGCGTGTTCGCGGGATTGTGCTACGCGGAATTTGCTTCGCTGATTCCGATCGCTGGCTCCGCTTACACCTACGCGTATGCGACGCTGGGCGAAATTTTCGCGTGGATCATCGGCTGGGATCTCGTCATTGAGTATGCGTTCGGCGCCGCCACCGTGGCTGCGGGATGGAGCGGCAACCTGATCGCGCTGTTCCAGAGCTTCGGAATCGAAATTCCGCCGCAGATCACCGCGCCGCCGGGCATGACGCTGGTCTTCTACCAGGGCGTGTGGTCGCGCCTGGCGACGATTGGCCCGGCGCTCCAGCAGGCCGGCATCGATCCGCTCACGCTGCCGCACGCGAGAGGAATCATCGACCTGCCCGCATATCTTGTGATCGCCATCATCACGGCGATCCTCGTCTTTGGAATCAAAGAGTCGGCCAACTTCAACTCCGCAATCGTCATGGTGAAAGTAGCCACCGTAATTACCTTTATCGCCGTCGTGGCGGCCTTCCTGCTTCGCCATCCTTCGATTTCCGCGGCGAACTGGCATCCGTTCATTCCGCCCAACCTCGGCGAGTTCGGCCAATTCGGATGGTCGGGTGTGGCGCGCGGGGCGGGCGTGATTTTCTTCGCGTACATCGGGTTCGATGCCGTGTCCACAGCCGCGCAGGAAGCAAAAAATCCCGCGCGCGACATGCCCATCGGTATCCTCGGCTCGCTCGTGATCTGCACCGTGTTGTACATCGGGCTCGGAGCCATGCTCACGGGCGTGGTGAACTACAAACTGTTGAACACGGCCGCGCCGGTGGCCGTGGGTATCGAAGCGACGGGCGTGCGCTGGGGCAGCATCGTGGTGATGCTTGGAACCTTCGCCGGCCTCACCACCACGATGCTCGTGATGCTGCTGGGCCAATCGCGCGTGTTCTATTCGATGGCGCGCGACGGCCTGCTGCCCGAGTGGGCGGGGCGGATTCATCCCAAGTTTCGAACGCCGTGGATTTCGTCGATCGTGGTCGGGTTTTGCGTGGCGCTTTTTGCGAGCCTGCTTCCCATCAACGTTCTCGGACAACTGACCTCGATCGGGACGCTGCTGGCGTTCGTAATCGTCAGCGCGGGCGTGTGGATTTTGCGCGTGCGGCGCCCGGACCTGCCGCGGCCGTTCAAAGCGCCGTTCGTGCCACTGACGCCGATCCTCGGGATGGGAATTTCGCTCGCGCTGATGGCTAGTCTGCCGCTGAGCACGTGGCTCCGGCTGATCGTGTGGCTGATTCTTGGAATGGGGATCTATTTCGGTTACGGGAGAAAGAACAGCGTGCTGGCACGCTCCCGTGCGGCGAACAAGTAGAGGAAAAAGCCGACTGCTTGGGGCCGGAGTTCAGGAATATGCCTGGCGGCAGGTTTCATGTTCGCGGCAGGTGCGCGGATCGTTGGTGTGGTCGATGAGAATGTAATTGTGGCACGCGGCGCAAACCACGCCGTAAATTGTTTCGCTGAACTGCTCATGTCCCGTGCTCGCGGTATGTTCTTTGCGGCCCTGCTCGCGGCTGATTGCCATTGAACTTGCTCCTGGCGGCGAAATCTCCAAGCAATCCTAAGGGGTGTTGCATGAAAAAGTATAGCGTCTGCGTGATCGTTTTGCTGTTTTGGTGTTTGCCGGCCCGCGCGACGGAGAAGCATCCGTTCGGAATAGACGATTGGGCAGGACTTCGCCGGGCCACCGCGATCGCCATGGCGCCGGACGGCGCGACGATTCTTTACCGCGTCGATTTCGGCGGCGCCAAAGGCCTCGACCAGCATGAATGGAGGCTCATCGCGGCGGACGGCTCGAATCGTCGCACGCTGAGGCTGCCCGAGCATTTTAGGCCGTTCGGATTCACCCGCGAAGGTTCGGGCCTGTACGGCGAGGTCGAGGACGAGAAAGCCAAGACGAAAAACTTCGAGATCGTGTCCATTACGGCTCCGGAGGGGAAACCAGTTACGTTCACTTCCGTGCCGGAAGATTTCAGCACGGCCGTGATTTCGCCGGATGGATCGCGGTTCGCGATGATCGCCAGTCCGCGCCCGCGAGATCCGCTGGCGGAGGTTCACACCGTTGTCGAAAACAAGCCTGCGAGCGTGTACGTGATCAACGCGGACGGGAGCGGCGGCGGATGGTGGTGCTCGTCGCTCACGCAAGTAGCCGAGATTACCTGGAAGCCGGACGGATCGTCGATTGCGATTCTCTCGCAGACACCTATGATCGGATTTCACTACGTTCACAGCTTTATCGACGTTTGCTCGGCGTCGGAAACGCGCCGTGTGACCGAGATTCAGAATGCGTCCGTGTCCGAGGCGCCGCAAGGCTACGGCGGGATTGCATGGACGCGCGACGGCGCAGAGCTCGCCTTTCTCAGCACGACGACCGACGTGCTGACGCCCGACCATGTGTGGACGGTGCCGGTTGCGGGAGGCGCGGCAGTGGACCGCACGCCCAACCTCGCGGCTTCGGCTATGGGAATCGTAGGTGATACGCGCGGAAATATCTGGGTCAGCGTCGCTCGCGGCGTGCGCAGCGAAATCGATTCCTTTGCCAACCACGAGCTGAAGCCGGCATTCGAATGGCCCGGCGGCATCGTCGAAGACATTCCCGTGTTTCCGGAAGTCACCTCCGCGCCGGAACGGCTCGTTTTCACCGTGGGAGATCCCGAACACTCGGCGAATGTGGCAATCGAAGACGGGTCAAAGCTGAAAAAAATCACAAACGAAGGCAACGAGCAACTGGCTGGCGTCGCACTCGGGCCGTCCAGCATCGTGCACTGGACATCGAACCAGGGAATTCATCTTGAGGGCATCGCCACTTTTCCTGCCGGGTATGCGAGCGGCAAACAATATCCGTTTCTGGTGTTTCCGCATGGAGGGCCGGAAGCGAACGACACGTTTACGTTCGACGCCTTTGCGCGGCTCATCGCAGCCTCGGGCTACGTAGTTCTGCAACCGGAATACCGCGGCTCGACCGGATACGGCTCGGAATTCCTGAACTCGATTTATCAGCACTTCGGCGATCGGGCATACAGCGACGTGGACAGCGCCACAGACTTCGCAATCGCGCAGGGATGGGCCGATCCGGCGAAACTCGCGATTTTCGGCTGGAGCGCCGGCGGGTTCATGACTTCGTGGACCGTGACGCAGACGCACCGCTATCGTGCGGCGGTGGAAGGGGCGGGAATCACGGACTGGCTGAGTTTCATTTGGACGAGCGACGTGCAGCAGATTGACTACGACGCGCGCTGGCCGGAAAAAGATCCGGACGCCTTCCTGAAATTCTCCGCCGTGATGCATGCCGAAGCAGTGACCACGCCGCTGTTGATTCTGCATGGCGCAGCGGATGAGCGCGTTCCGACGTATCAGGGGCACGAGTATTATTTGGCTCTGGCGGCGCACGGGAAAACGGTGCGAATGGTCACGTATCCCGGCTCGCCGCACTTCCCGAAATTGTGGGAGCAGCGCGCGGATGTGTTTCGCGAGATTGCCGCGTGGCTTGCGCGCTACAATCCATAATCGCGCCTGGGGCGGCGCTTCCTGAAAATCCGCATCGTGGAGGAATGGATGAGGTCGAAGTTTCTGCGCGTATCAACTGCGGCGGCGATCTGGATGGTGCTGGGTGCTTCGATTGCGCCCGCGCAAGCCGCCGGCGGCGAGCGGCAAGCCGAGAGCCCCGCCAAGCAGGCTACCTGGAAGCCCGAAGACATCGTCTTTCAGGAATTTGCCACTGAGTTTCGAATTTCACCCGACGGCAAATCGGCGGTGTGGGTGAAGAGCACCGGAGACAAGGAAAAAGATCTGCGCGTGGCGAATCTTTATCTCGCGAGCTTCAGCGAGAAGAAAGAAACGCAGCTCACGCGCGGAACCGACGAAGTATCGCATCCGCGCTGGTCTCGCTCGGGTGATGCGATTGCGTTTCTCTCCACACGCGCGCTGCCGAATCCCAAGCCTGGATCGAAGCCCCCGACGGGGAATCAAGTCTGGGTGATGAGCGCCGCGGGCGGCGAGGCGTGGCCGGTGACCGAGCTCGAACACGGCGTCGAGCAGTTCGAATGGATTGATAACGGGACGATCCTGTTCAGCGCGAAAGAAGACGCGTCTCTCTACGAGAGCCAGACGAAGGAGCGCAAGGACGACAGCGACGTGGTCGATGATGCCGCGCACGCCGCTCCCGTGCGCCTATTCAAACTGTCGGTGAAGGACAAGAAGATCGCGCGCCTCACCGACAACACGAATTGGATCATCGGATTTGAGGTTTCGCGCGACGGGAAGAAGGCCGTCGCGGTGGAGCGGCGGGAACTCAGTTACGCGTGGGACCAGAAAATCCGTCCGGCCACGTGGCTGGTTGACCTGGCGACCGGAGAGCGCACCGAAATCTTCGCGGACGGCAAGATTCAGCCCAACAGCGTTCACTGGGCGCACGACAGCTCCGGCTTCTACGTGGTGGCGCCGTATTCCACCGATTCGCGATTTCTTACTGCCACCATCCGAAGAGTCTATTACTACGATTTGGGTTCGGCGGCCGTGAGCGAAGTGAATCTCGATTGGGACCGCGCGATGGGCGGCTCGCTCGAAGTGACCGACGACGGTTTTATCGCGCTGCTGGCCGACGGCGTCTATACAAAGCCGGTCCGCTACACGCGCCACGGCACCACGTGGTCGCGCAAATCGATTACGGGCGCGACCGATAAGAACTACGCCGAGCTGGTGCTGGGCGAAGACGGTCACACGCTGGTGTATGAATATTCGACCGCGAGCATTCCGAGCCAGTGGTTTCGCGCGCGGCTCGACGGCGTGAAGATCACATCGCCTGCGCAGATTACCGAGTTGAATCCCTCCTTCAAGACCAAGACGATCGCCAAAACGGAAATCGTGCACTGGCCGGGCGCGAACGACGAAGAAGTGGAAGGTATCCTCTATTACCCGGACAACTACGAAGCGGGAAAGCGCTATCCGTTGATTGTCGCAACGCACGGCGGCCCGGCGGGGGCGGATCACGACCGGTGGGAAGAGCGAATGTCGTACGCGCCCAATCTTTTGACGCAGCGCGGAGCATTCGTTTTGAAAACCAACTATCACGGCAGCTCCGATTACGGATTGAAATGGGTGGAATCGATTTGCTGCGGCAAATATTACGACCTGGAAATTCCGGATATCGAGCGCGGCGTCGATCATTTGATCACGCGAGGGCTGGTAGATGCGGACCAGATCGGCGCAATGGGCTGGTCGAATGGCTCGATTCTTTCGATTCAGCTGACGATCGTGAATCCGGATCGATACAAGGTTGCGTCGGTGGGAGCCGGCGACGTGGAATGGATCAGCGACTGGGCCAACGTCGATTTCGGCGAGGCTTTCGACAACTATTATTTCGGAAAGTCACCGCTCGAGGATCCGCAGCTTTACATCCAGAAATCTCCGCTCTTCAAAGTGGACCGCGTGAAGACGCCGACGCTGATTTTCTTCGGCACGCAGGACCGTCAGGTTCCTACCGAGGAAGGATGGACGCACTATCGCGCGCTGTATTCGATCGGCAAAGCGCCGGTGAAATTTATTCTTTTCCCTGGCGAAGCGCACGGGCCGAAAAAGCTTTCGCATCAACTTCGGAAGCTGGATGAAGAATCGGCCTGGTTCGACACGTACTTGTTCCACGTGAAAGCGCCGGAAAACGAAGCGCTCAAGAAAGGCTCGCCGCTCGATCTGGCTTTGCGGCGGCTTTCGTTCCAGAAAGCGGGAGCGCAATACGGCGTCGCGTGGCGGCCGCCGTCGATCCCTGAAAATCCTGCGCCAGCCGTGCTGCTTCCCGAAGTGGTCCGCCGCGGGGAAATCGAGATCGGGCGCTTCGAAGTCACGCGCGCGCAATACGCTGCCTTCGACAAAGACTACAAATTCGATTCCGGCACCGATAATTTCCCGGCGAACGGAATCAGTTTCGAGCAGGCCGTCGCCTACTGCAAGTGGCTGACGGAATTGACGGCGGAAACCTACCGGCTGCCGAAAGAGGGCGAAATCGGCGACCTCTACAAACCGCGGCCCGGCGAAAATACGCTGGACTACTGGGCTGGCTACGCATTGAATCCGGATGATGCGCAGAAGCTCGACGATAAACTGAAGGAGCTCGGCGCCGGCGCGCCGCTGCTGCGCGAAGTGGGGAGCTTTGCGGGCGAAGGCGACGCGGGCGAGGCGTTGATGTTCGATCTCAGCGGCAATGTAGCTGAGTGGATCGTTGCCACCGTTGGCACGGGGAAAGCCATGGGTGGAAGCGCCGACCGCGCGGCGGATTCGAAAGCGCACGATCGGCCGGCCGATCCCGCGTACACCGGATTTCGCGTGGTTCACGAGCCACCGAAAATTGTGACGCCAGTGGCGAAACCTAACTGACAGAGCACCATCCAGATTGGCTCTTGCTGCACGGCTGGCGAGAGCCTAGCCTCTTTGCATGACTGAATTCACGCCCACCGAGCGCACAAAAGTGCGCCGCCTGCCCGAACGCGGCAAGTACGACCCCGAAAATGTGTACGGAATTCTCGACGAGGCGTTCATCTGCCACGTCGGATTCGTGGTGGACGGGCAGCCGTTTGTGATTCCCACGGGCTTCGCGCGCGTGGACGACACGCTCTACATTCACGGGTCGGCGGCGAGCCGGATGCTTCGCACGATTGCGGGGGGAGTGCAGGTGTGCGTCACGGCGACGCTGGTGGATGGAATCGTGATGGCGCGATCCGGATTTCACAGCTCGATGAATTACCGATCCGTCGTGATTCTGGGAAACGCGAAGCAGGTGGAGGGGCGGGACGAAAAATTGAAAGCGCTCGTCGCCTTCAGCGAGCACGTGATGCCCGGCCGCTGGAAGGATTTGCGCGAAACAACGGATGCGGAGCTGAAAGGCACGCTCGTGCTTGCACTTCCGCTCAAAGAGGTTTCTGCAAAAGTTCGCACGGGTCCGCCGAAGGACGACGAGGCCGACTACGCGCTGCCGCTCTGGGCCGGCGTGGTGCCGTTGAAAATAACCGCCGGTGCGCCGATTCCCGATCCGCGTCTTCCGAAGGGCATCGAGCCCCCCGCCTACGCGAGCGGTTACAAGCGCTGATGCGCTCGCTGCGGGCGCTGGCTTTTCTTTTGGCGCTTGCGCTTTCCGGTTTCTCCGCTTCGCGCGCCCACTTGCGATCTGGCTCGCCCGCCGCTGCGCAGGATACTCCATCGCCCGTTGAGGGATTTCTGGCGCGCTCGTACCACAGTCCCGGCGGCGAGACGATGCGATACCGGCTGTTCGTTCCGACCGGATATGACGCCGCGAAAAAATATCCCATCGTTCTGTGGCTGCACGGCGCGAACGGCCGCGGCTCAGACAACTTGCTGCAGATTTCCGGCGGGAATTTTTCGGGGACGCATGTGTGGACCACACCGGAAAATCAATCGAAATATCACGCGTTCGTGGTGGCGCCGCAGGTGGAGAACACGAAGACGTGGTCGCGGCCGCACGTGAACACGGAGCCGGTGTCGTTGCGTCTCGCGCTGGAAATTCTGGATTCGATCGAAAAGGAGTATGCCATCGACCGCGACCGCGAATACGTGGCGGGGCAATCGATGGGCGGCGAAGGAGTGTGGGCGGCGCTAGCATCGGCGCGCGGACGATTTGCCGCGGCGGTCGCGCTATGCGGATACGGATTCGACGAGCAGATCGCAGCGGATGCGAGGATTTCCGTGTGGATCTGGCAGGGCGATGCCGATCCGATCGTTGCGGTGGAACGCGCGCGCGAGTGGGTGGCAGCGCTGCGCAAGGCGGGCGGCGAGCCGAAGTACACGGAAGTGCCGGGCGCGGGGCACGCGGTGTGGGAAAAGGCGTTCGCGGATCCGGAAGTGGCCGAGTGGCTAATGTCGCAGCGCCGCGCCCGCTGAAGATATTTTCACGCGCGCGATCTAGGGCGCATCCTGCAGGCGCTTTCCGTAGTCCTTCAGCAGAATTTGCAGGCCCAAATAACCGAGGAAATTCGGCTGCCCGCTCGTATTCGAGCTGAAACTGCGTCCGGCCATGAAGAGCAAAATGAATCCCTTGCCGAGGCGGAAGCGGCCGCCTGCGTCGAACGTGGTGTCGTGCGGCAATGCGCCCAACACCCGATCGTTGTAAACCTCGCCGATCAATTCCAGCCTGGGCGTGAATTGATGCCCCGCCGCGAATCCAAGAATTCGTTCCGGGTGTGAATCCCACGCGAAGAAGTAACCGACTTCGAAATTGAGATCGATTTTGGAGAATGCCTTCGTAATTTCGATGGGAAGAAAAACGCGCGACGAACCTTCGGCCACACCGTTTTTCACCGATCGCGGCGGCCCCGTCGCCTGGAATTGCGGAAACGTAGAGATTTGCCAGCCGGATTTTTCGTCTTGAAAGAATCGCCATTTCACGCCGGCAAACGTGTTGCCCCATCCAGTTTCGCGGGCCTGGCCGGGAACGGTCTGCACGATGAAGGGAACTTCGGCGGTGAGTTGAATGCGATCGCCGAGTCCGAAATTGATGTCGAGTTGCGGCAACTGATATTGATTTACATCGTGCCGGAGAACGGGCATCACGCCGAGATTGATTTCCCAGTTGCCGTTGCCCGGCGTGCCGGGATCGTTGGTGAGAAGCGGAGGGCCGCCCTGCGCGCGGGTTGCGCGAGCAGCGAGCAGAAAAAGGAAAACCGAGAGGAGGAGCAGAGCGAAACGGCGATCCGGTAGTTCAGGATTGGCCGGCATGGCGAAATTCAGTCAGTTGCAGCCGCAACCGCCGCCGCAGCACCCGCCTCCACCTGAACTGGGCGCAGGGCCTGAGGAGGAGCCACCGCTGGATTTGGCGCCGTTGCCGTGCGCGGCGAAGACGGAGAGCTTTATGCTGTGCTTCGAGCTTTCACATTTTGGGCAGGTGATGGTCTGTTTTTGGTTCAGGACGATGCGCTCGTAATTGGCGCCGCAGTCGTCGCAGATGTATTCGTAGATTGGCATTTGGACCTCGATTGACGATTGTAACAAAGTGAGTGGGAAAAGCGCTGCCCTCGCGAGAAGGGTGCCACCCTTAGACGGCCGTGTCGTCCCATCCGAAGGGTTTCTGACCCAACTGGGAGACGAAGAAAATCAAAAAGGCAAGAAGGACAAAAACGCAGACGAAAATCACCAGCCGAAGTAATTTCTCTTTGTTTGTGAGCGCGAAATCACCACGATGCGACAGCGAAATCCACATTGCGAGAATCAGCCCGCCCGGAATCAGGGTCGGAGAAAGGAGCCCGAGCCAGCTCATTGCATATTGGATTGCGTGCAAAGGCATGCGTGCTTGTATTAGACACCGGTAACGAAGAGACGCATGATTCAGCGGAGGAGTTCGTTTCTAAAAAGCAACAGCCCCGGGGTTGGCCGGGGCTGTTGGGGACGAATGATTGAGCGTGCTTGGAGTTGACGCGGACGGGAATTTAGTCCCGCCCCTACTGGGGTTTGTCGATGGCTCCGACGAGGGCGCAGCAAGCAGCGCCCCTGCGACGCCGTCTCAGGTTAGTCGCCGGCGACGGCGGCTTCGGCTTCGGGCTTGGCTGCGCTTTCGGCTTCGTTTCCGTTTGCGTGACCGTTGCCATTGCCGTTGGCCGGGGCGATCTGCACCGGCCCGCCTGCCGGCGAGGCAGGCTTCACCGTGGCGCCTGGGACGGCCATCTGGATCTGCTGGATTGAGCCGATCTGGACGACGGGCTCGGAGGACTTCTTCAGCACGAGCTCTTCATAGATGCGGCGAACTTTGGCCGCTTCTTCGTTGGCCTTGCGGCGACGGGCGCGGTCTTCTTCGGCCGCGGTGAGCGGGATATCGTGCTCGAGGTGGCGGACGCGGGCGGCGTCATCGGCATCGATGCGCAGCGAGTGCTCGTAGTTCTCGAGGTCGACTTTCTTGCCCTTGGCGAAGATGTCGTGTTTGCCGTGCGTCTTGTACCACTGGGCGACGGTCGCGTTCTTGTACATGTTCTCGATGATTTTCCGCCAGCCCACGCCGGTGTTGTAAGCGCAGAAGGAAATTTCACCCTGCTGCGTGGCGTAGGGAATGATGCACATTTCGGTGCGGCGGAAATCGTAGTTGAAAAGATCCTGGAACCACATACCGGCGATGAAGAGGAAGTTCCAGGGATCTTCCTTGCGGCGCTTCATGGCGTCTTCAAAGGTGCGGTCGGGACTGGTGCGGCCGTACTTTTTGTCCGCGTTCTTCGAGAGCGCCCACGTCTTGTCAAACTTGATCCACAAGTCCTTCAGTCGCAAGCTCGGCGGCGCCTGGAAGGGGCTGTAATTCTTCAGAATGGCGAGAGCCATCATGAAGTTTGAGAATTTCTTGCCGCGCGCTGCGTCGGTGATGGCGGTGACGTCCTTGGTGAGCGACGGAGCATTCAGGAAGCGCGGAACCGGCGCCCATTCTTTGGTTTCCTTGTTGATCATCAGAGCGGTGCCGACGCCGCAATTCGGGTGGCAGCCGCAGGAAAGCGATCCCCACTGCGAATCGGGGCCGTGCGAAAGGTCGGAGAAGCCCGCGAAGGTGGCGATGTAGGAAATCGGGAACCAGTCGCGGGTAGGCTCGACTTTGCCGACCTGATTGCTGACGTCCTGCGCGAGGTGCGACAGCGTATAACGCTGGCGAATACGGCGTTCCGGAGTGATTTCTTCGTCGCGACCAGTAAAGGAAACCGGCTGGAACGAAACGAAAGAGATTTTCTTGGGGTTGTCCATCGCGAATTTCACGATGGGGCCGACCTGGTCGTTGTTGACGTTGTTGACGATGGTGGTGACCAGAACGATTTCGATGCCGGCTTCGTGCATGTTTTCGATGGCGCGAAGCTTGACGTCGAAGAGGTTGCCGACCTGGCGATGGCTGTTGGCGTCGTTGCCGATACCGTCAAATTGCAGGTAGGCGTAGCGCATGCCCGCTTCGAAAGCCTTCTTGCAAAAATCCTTGCTCTTGGCGAACTCGATGCCGTTCGTGGCGGCCTGCACGCTGTTGTAGCCCACTTTGCGCGCGTAACGAACCGCGTCGAGGAAGTAGGGGTGCATCGTGGGTTCGCCGCCCGAGAACTGCACGGACATCTGGCGGCGCGGCTTGAGCTTGGTGGCGTTCTCGAGGATTTCCTGAATTTCCTCCCAGCTCAGCTCGTGGACGTAACCGACCTGGTTGGCGTCCATGAAGCAGGGATCGCACATCATGTTGCAGCGATTGGTGAGGTCAACGGTGAGAACGGAGCCGCGGCCGTGGCGGACGGTGCTCGATCCGTGGCGGTGCAAATCTTCGTCGTTGTGCGCCGGGATATCGCGGCCGGGGAAGTTTCCTTCGATCCATTCGAGGAACTTCGCGTCGATGGCCATCAGGTCTTCGAACTTTCCGTGGATGGGGCACTCTTTCACCATCCAGACCTGGCCGTCGCGCTCGATAATCTGCGCTTTGATTTCGCCGACTTTTTCGTGGACGAGGTCGGTCCAGTCTTTGTTGCCGTTGAGGATCAGATCGCGCGCTTCGCGCACACAATCCGGACACAGAGAGTCCGTGGTGCGCGGCCAGCCGAGCGTGGGCTTGGACTTCTCCCACGACTTCAGCAGCGGCTTCTCCGACCATTTCGGCGTGAAAGAAGGGTTGGGATTGTGCTTGTTGAAGTATTGGATCGTATCGAAGGCGACACCGGCCGACTTGCAGAGCGCCCAATCGAACGACTTCCAGAGCTTGTTGGAAACTGTATTCGCCATTATTACGCCACCTCTCCTTTAACGTGCCTGTAACGCGAGCGACTGGTGGATCCCCCGAATGGCCTGACCCCGACGGGTGAGCGACACCCGTAACTAGTTACAGTACTAAAGTTTGCGCCGATTCGGGACGGTCGTCTAGCTGTCTGCGTCCAAGTGCGCAACTGGGTGGTTGAACGGGGTTTTGGAGCAGCTAATGGGGCGGGTTCTCCGTGGTGGAGTCGGGGGGTGCGGCAACGGGCAAGCGTAGGGTGAGGGGCGCGGGTTGCATCGAATTTTGCGCGGGCGGGTCTTAGACCCGCCCCTGCCGGGGAATTGGGCGTGCGGAGTTCGGGCTGATGGGGAGGCGGCTGTGCAGAAACTTCGGAGGTTGTGACGATTCTTCCTACAGCAAATCCTTGGAACACAATAACTCGTATGGCTGCAACGCATTGAGAATGCGCGAATTGGCACATGCCATGCACTTCAGATTTCGAATTATTTTTATGTTCGTGGAGGAGGGAGCGATGCGAAATGTTATAATTGTGATGACGCTGGCAGTTGCGTTCGATGTCCCAGCCCTCACGGCACGCCCAACTTACGACCTGAACTCCTGCTCTGTGGGCCGAGCACCCGCGGCAGGGTACCAGTCAAGAGGCCCCGCCCCGCTCGAAACGTTTACGGGGACCGTCTCCAAAAACGGCAGCACGTTCATCCTGAGAGACGAATCGAGCAAGGCGACCTATCAACTGGACGATCAGCAGACCGCCGAAAAATTCGCAGGAAAGAAAGTCCGCGTAACTGGCGTTCTGGTCGCGAGTAATAACACGATTCGCATCGACCACATCGAAATAGCAACTGCCCGATAGCCCCAGAGGGAGATCTGGGAAGGAAGAGCTCTTCCCGACCTCCGGCTGCGGCTGCAATGGCGTCAAATCCAAGCTCGAAGAGGAAGCGCCGTGAAGCTCAGCCTGCGGCTGATACTAGTTCTGGTAGTCAGCGTGACGCTGGTCACGTTCGTAGTCGCCCGCAACCAAGTGCGCTCGGAAAAGAGAGGATTGCGCGCGGACCTGGAAAGGCGATCCGAAATCTTAGCGGAGAGCCTTCAAGAGATCGTCGAACCTGCGTTGGAATCGGGTTCGCACAACCAGCTCCGGCACATTGTGGAGCGATTCGGGAACCGGGAGCGGCTGGCGGGAGTGGTGGTGTATGACGCGAAGGGAGGCGTCTTAGCCGAAAGCTCGAGTCTGATTACGCGATTCGATCCGCTTCCCGTTCCGTTGGAAGAAGTGAAGTCTCACGAAGAAGGAGTAAGCCAATTTATCGACCTCCGGGGCAAATACCTGCACGTATTTTACTTACCGTTGCACCGGAAGGGAGCGGTGGACGGCCTGCTTGCGATTTACCACGATGCGAGCTACGTCCAGGCGCAAAGCGCGCGCATCTGGCGGGACACGCTGTGGCACGTGATCGCGCAAGTGCTGCTGATCGTGCTGATCACGGTGCTGATCGTGAGGTGGACGATCATCGCGCCGATTTCGCGGACGGCGGAGTGGATGAAACAGGTGCGGGTGGGCCGAATCCTTCCAAGACCTGAGCTCCCCAAGGAGGACTTCCTGGCTCCGTTTTCGGAGGAAGTAGTGAACTTGGCGCAAAGCCTGGCGGAAGCGCGCGCGGCGGCAGAAGAAGAAGCGCGGCTGCGCGAGACCGGTCAATCGCTGTGGACGCCGGAGCGGCTGCGGATCAGCATTCAGAGCAAAACCCAGCATAGTGTTCTCGTGGTCGTTTCGAACCGCGAACCCTATATGCACGTTCATCGGGGGAAAGAAATCGAAACGATTGTGCCGGCGAGCGGGTTGGTGACGGCGCTCGAACCGATTTTGCGGGCTTGCGACGGGACATGGATTGCGTCGGGATCGGGTGACGGGGACCGCGAAACGGTGGACGAGCACGACCACCTGCGCGTTCCTCCCGACAAGCCCGAGTACACACTGCGGCGCGTGTGGCTGACGAAGGAAGAGGAAGAAGGCTACTACTACGGGTTTTCGAACGAAGGCCTTTGGCCGCTTTGCCACATCGCTTACACGCGGCCGATATTTCGCGCGTCGGACTGGAAGTATTACCAGGAGGCGAATCGCAAGTTCGCCGAGGCTGTCCTCGAGGAGATTAAGGGCGCCGAACATCCGCTGGTGCTGGTGCAGGACTATCACTTCGCGCTGCTGCCGCGAATGGTGAAGGAAGCCAGGCCGGATGCGCGCGTGGCGATTTTCTGGCACATCCCGTGGCCGAACCCGGAAGCGTTTCGAATCTGCCCCTGGCAAAAAGAGCTGCTGGATGGATTGCTGGGCGCGGACCTGATCGGTTTTCACATTCAGGCGCACTGCAACAATTTCCTGGAAACCGTAAATCGGGCGCTGGAATCCCGGATTGAATGGGAGCGATTTGCGGTGAAGCGCCGCGGGCAGACGACGCTCGTCCGACCATTCCCCATCAGCGTGGATTTCCGCGAGAAGTCGCTCGAATCGGCGACGAATGTTTCGCCGTACGTGCTGCGGACGTCGCTGCTCAAGAACCTCGGGATCGAAGCGAGCTTTTTGGGAATCGGGGTCGACCGGATCGATTACACGAAAGGAATCATCGAGCGGTTTCGGGGAATCGACCGGTTCCTCGAGCGGTGGCCGGCCTATCAGGGCCAGTTCACGTTCGTCCAGATCGGCGCGCCGAGCCGAACCCACATCCCCCGCTACCACGAATTCATTGAGGAAGTGGAGGCGGAAGCCGCGCGAATCAATGCGCGGTTTCAGACGCCACGATGGAAACCGATCGTGCTGCTGAATCGCCACCACGAGCACCACGAGATCCTTCCGTATTACCAGGCGGCGGATCTGTGCATGGTGACCTCGCTTCACGACGGGATGAATCTGGTGGCGAAGGAATTTGTGGCGGCGCGCGAAGATGAAGAAGGCGCGCTGATTCTGAGCCAGTTTACGGGAGCGAGCCGGGAGCTGCGGGACGCGATCCTGGTCAATCCGTATGACACCGAACAGTTGAGCGATGCGATTCGGACGGCGCTGGAGATGGACTCGGCTGAACGGCACGCGCGCATGCAGCGGATGCGGCGAACCGTGCGAGAGCACAACGTCTATCGATGGGCGGGGAACCTGATAACGGATCTATCCGAAATTCGGATCGAAGCCGGGCCCGACGAGGCGTCGCAGCGGGAGGAAAAAGAAGCGAGCGCTCGCAAGTCCGGGTTGGAGATCGTGTCCCGAAGGGAAGGCATGGGAAGTGGGGATTAAGGCTCGGGGAAAATCCATCGACGAGGCCTCGCAGCGGCCGGCACTGGCGCCGCGAAAGCGACAAAGCGGAAGGAACGCGCGATATCTGCTGGAAGCGTGGCCTGAGATTATCGAGCGGATGCGCGGAGTGAAGTTCCGGCTGCTGATGCTCGACTTCGACGGAACGCTGGTGAGGTTGCGGCGGCGCCCGGAAGACGTGCGGCTGTCCGAACGCGCGAAAATCATCTTACGGCAGCTCGCTGCGCTGCGAAGCATTTCGGTGGCCGTGGTGAGCGGCCGGGATTTGAAAAGCATCGAGAGGCTCGTGGGAGTAAAAGGCGTGCAATACATCGGATTACACGGCGCCGAACGAAGAGGAAAGTCGAAGGCGCTGAGCGCGAGAGCGCGGGATGCGATTGCCAGCGCGAAGAGCGCTGCGCGAGCCGAATTGAAAGCGATTCCCGGGATCTCGATCGAGGACAAGGGCCTCAGTTTCGCCGTTCACTATCGAGGGGCGAAGCAGGCCGGCGCGGAGGCGGCCGGCAGCATCGTGAAACGGCTTCTCGCAGCATCAAACGAGCAGCTGCGCGTTTTGTGCGGCAAAAAAGTGTGGGAAGTGTTGCCGCGGGAGTTTCAGGGAAAGGGCAGCGCCGCTCTGGAATTGTTTGCGGAATTGCCGGAGCCCAAGATTGCGATTTGCATCGGCGACGACGAAACGGACGAGGAGGCGTTTGCGGTGTTGCCCGGCGAGATCACGGTGAAGGTGGGAGGTCCGCGCGAGACACGGGCCAATTTTTATTTGCGAAATCCAGCGGAGGTGTTGCGGTGCCTGTCGAAAATGCAGAAAGAGTTGCGGTAAGAGCCAGCGAGCCGTTTAAGTTTGAGACTGCCTCGTACTTGATACAGATCGGGAATCATGAGAGCACGAATTTGCTGGAGCTGGAAAAGGGGATCGAGGCTTGCAGTGACGGTTCGATTTTCTATCACACGTTCCAGAGTCTCGGCAGGTATCACTTTTTGACCGAGGGCTTTTCGAATGAATTCGCGCAGTGGGTGCTGGCTTCCTGCAACCGTCCGATACTGGCGGAGCAGCTCGCGTCGGTGGATATTCGCGACTACGTGTCCTTGGCGGACCTGCGCAAGGAGCTGCTGCGGATCGTGAACGAATATTGCGTCGCAAATCCGCGGGAGGCGGCGCAGACGGCGTTTGAGCCGTTCTATTTTTGCGAGACCGTGGAAGAGGAAACGCCGCTGCATCTGGAAGCCTGGACGCTCGAGGAATTTCGCGATTGCATCGAGCAGCTTCCCCACGCTTCGCTGCAATTCCATTTCATCACGTCGCGGCTACGGCTGCAT
Organism: Candidatus Acidiferrales bacterium; assembly: GCA_050746925.1. GTDB lineage: Bacteria > Acidobacteriota > Terriglobia > Acidiferrales > UBA7541 > Palsa-295. The sequence goes on along the minus strand of JBOGNA010000002.1, from coordinate 34,864 downwards.
TTGCGGACCAACGACTTTTCGTTCTGGCTCGTGAAGTATCTGGGGGAAAAAGACTTGGCGCGGCGAGTGGATCAGATCGACATCTATACGAACACGTTGGACAGCGCACGGACCCGAATCATAGAACTTCTCAAGGGGGAGATCGGCCGATGACGCAAACACAAACGCGAACACAGGTTCCGGCGCAAGCTTCCGCGCCCGCGCCAACGGAGAAGCGGACGAACTCACTCGACGATTACAGCGCGCTGCTGGGCAGCGGCGAGATCGCGGAATTGCGCTCGCTCGCTTGCCCGTTGAAGGGCTCGTCGGTGCAGATGGTGAATTCAACCTCGGTGGGCGGCGGCGTGGCGGAGATGTTGAATCGAGTGGTTCCGCTGATGGGTGAGCTGGAACTTGCGGTGAAATGGGACGTGATTACGGGCGGGGACGATTTTTTTGCGATCACCAAGGCGTTTCACAATTCGCTGCACGGCGAAGCCTACAATCTGCCGGAGCAGAGCTTCGAGACGTTCCTTGCGTACACCGAGCAGAACCGCGGGCGGCTGAAGTTCGAATCTGATTTCACGGTGATTCACGATCCGCAACCCGCTGCGCTGATCGATTCCAAGCCGAACCGGAAAGGCCACTGGGTGTGGCGATGCCACATCGATCTCTCGCATCCCAATCGGCGGGTGTGGGATTTTCTTGCGCCGTACGTGAGCCTTTACGATTCGGCGATTTTTTCGTCACCGTCATTCGCGCGCAAGCTGCCGATTCCGCAATATTTGTTTTATCCCTCGATCGATCCGTTGTCGGAAAAAAACCGGGAACTCGATCCGGAATATGTCGCGGAAGTGCTGAACCGGTTTCAGATCGATCCGCGCAGGCCGATTCTGACGCAAATTTCGCGATTCGACCGGTTGAAGGACCCCGTGGGAGTGGTGCGGGCTTACCAGATCGTGAAGCGGTATTTCGATTGCCAGCTGGTGCTGGCAGGCGGAGGCGCGGCGGACGATCCGGAAGGGCAGGAAGTGCTGGCCGAAGTGCGCGAGGTGGCCGGCAAGGATCCGGACATCCACATTTTGGACTTGCCGCCGTGGAGCGCGCTTGAAATCAATGCGCTGCAACGGGCGTCGACCGTGATCATTCAGAAGAGCTTGCGCGAAGGATTCGGGCTGACGGTCACGGAGGGGCTGTGGAAGAAAAAGCCGGTGGTCGCGTCGGCCGTGGGCGGAATTCCCACGCAAATCATCCACAAACACACGGGCCTGCTGGCGCACTCCGTGGAAGGCACTGCGTATCAGATTCGCTTCCTGCTTTCCAATCCGGCGATCGCGCAGAAGCTCGGCGAGCAGGGGCGCGAGCACGTGCGCGAAAACTTCCTGATCGTCACGAACGTCCGGCGATATCTCACTCTGTTCCAGCACTTCTCGCAGCCAAACTGACAGGCGCGGTGCTGTGAGCGCGGGTTTTCGCCGCAGGGGATTCGTGCCACGAAGGTGAATTTCGAACAGGCTGGGCGGAGGTGTGCCGCTACTCCATGTTTAGCGGAGTGCGGAGGACCGCGATCGCGAAGTGTGCGAGGAGCGGGGCGTCATCGTCGAGCTGGATCCAGCGGATGACGCAGTGGTCCTTCAGGTATTGCGAGACTTTGGCTTCGCTGATCTCGAGGTGCTCGGCGAGTTTGGCCTTCAGGCCGCTGGTATCGGGGAAGCCGCGGCCGCCTGCCCGCGGGCTTTTGCTGCCGCGCGAACCTCGCACGAGGTTGCCGATGCCGACGCGCAGAGTCTGGCACGCTTCGACGTAATACGACGAAATCTGATCCGAATCCGACAGCAGGAAGACGCCGGGGCCGGCGGGGGCTTCGTCCGCCTGCTCGAGATTGTGCAGCGGGCTGGAAACGAGTCTGCGCAGCATCGACTCAAGATGGACCAGACGCGAGGCCAAGGCCGGATCGCCGGCGCGGCCGTGCGCGGTGCGCTCCGACGGCAGCATCGGCGCGGCGTGCTCCATGCCTCCTCGTCGAGACATCGACGAAGACGCGCTCGAGTGACGCGACGCGGCGGGCGTGACTGCGGAAGGCCGAACGTCGTCGGTGTGGATGTCCGCCGATCTTTCCAGGCGCGGATCGAAATGGGTTTCCACGCGAGTTTCCGAACGAGCGTCAATGCGGGAAGCTTGCGGCCGCGATTCCGCCGGGGCACTCGATTCGGCGAACGCTCTGGGCGGCAGGCCCGGCGCTGCGGTTGCAGCGCCCTTGCGATGGCGTCCGCGTCCACCTCGGCGGCCACGGCGCCTTTTTTTCTTGCCTACGCCGCCTGCGGCAGTTTCCGTTTCGGCGCTATCGCCCGGCGCGGATGCGGAGGATTCAGCAGCCTCGTCATCGGTATCGAGCTGCGCGCCGCTCATTTCCGACGAAACGTCGGGAATTTCGCCTAGCACGGGGACTTGCGTTTGCGCATCACTCTCTTCGCGAGCGTGGCTGCGGATGGGCGGCGGTTCCGGCGAAGGCTCCGCACCGGGAACAGGCAGAGCGATTCCCAGACGCGTCAGCGCTTCTTCCGCTTTCTTTTTCCAGTCGGCACGGCGGAAGCGCTGTGCGGAAATCATGTACCAGCTGCCGGCTTCTTCGTTGCGGCCAGCCTTCTCTTCGATGGCGCCGAGTTCCCAGGCCACCATTGCGTCGTGCGTGCGCTGATACAGTTCGGATAGTTTGGAGGGCGCGTCCTGGCTGTTTTTCGCCTTGCGGATGCGCGCCTGAATCTGTCGCCAATCGGCCATGTGGAAGCATTGTAGCGCCGAAGGAGAGATAGGCCAATGGAGGAAAGTGTTTAGAGCGATTCCGGCAGAGCCAGGTCGTGGCATGATGAGTCCTGGTGGACGTATGACTCCGGCGGAGCGAACTCGGTGGATTTGCGAACGGGCACTCGTGGCCGGGTTCGATCTTTGTGGCGTCGTTTCGGTTGCTGGACCGTTGGGTGCGGCGGACATGCAAGCGGGAGCGGCACTCGAAGAGCTGGCGCGGTTGCCGGAGTGGCTGGCGCGGGGGTACGCGGGCGAGATGAACTATTTGAACGATCCGCGGCGCGCCAACCCGGCGCGAGTCCTGGAGGGGGCGCGAAGCCTGATCGTCGTGGCGCTGAATTACAACACGGAGTATCCGTATTCAACGGAAGTGCTGCCGAGCGCGGCGCGAGCCGACGGGGATGCCGCTGAATTTCCGCGCGGCTGGATTTCGCGCTACGCGTGGGGCGACGATTATCACGAAATTCTGCGCGAGAAACTGGAGGCGCTGACGGGCGCGATGCGCGCGGAGATTCGGGACGCTTTCGATGCGCGCTTCTACGTCGATACCGGCCCGGTGATCGAGCGCATCGCCGCGAAATACGCGGGGCTCGGGTGGCTCGCGAAGAACACCTGTCTGATCAACGAGGAGATTGGCTCGTGGCTGTTCCTGGGGGTGATCGTCACGACGCTAGAGCTTGCGCCGTCGCTCGCGCCGGGCGAGCCGCCCGCGCCCGATCTGTGCGGCAACTGCCGACTGTGCCTTGACGCGTGCCCTACGCAGGCGTTTCCCGAACCGTATGTGCTGGACGCGCGACGGTGCATTTCCTACCTCACGATTGAATTACGCGGCGCGATTCCGGAGGATTTGCGTTCGGACATGGGCCGCGCGGTGATCGGCTGCGATATTTGCCAGGATGTGTGCCCGTGGAATCGCAAGGCGCCGGCGTCGCGGCTCGCCGCATTCCAGCCCCGGCGGACGGAGATGGCGGAAAATGGAAAAGAGAAAATGGAAAATGGCGAGCACTCTTTGTTTTCGCCTGAGCTCGAATGGCTCGCGTCGCTCACGCAGGAGGACTTCAGCCGGATATTTCGGTCGAGTGCGGTGAAGCGCGCCAAATGGCGCGGGCTGGTGCGGAATGCTTGCGTGGCGCTGGGGAATTCGCAAGTGGCGCGGGCGTCGGAGGCGTACGGCCGAGTGACGCTATTGCTCAGCCGCCTGGCAGATTCCAACGATGCGCTGATCGCCGAGCACGCTCGCTGGGCGCTCGCGAAGCTCTCGCTACAAGGACATTTCGTTGGCGTTTCATTCTAAAGTCCGGTAACTTCCAGGTGCGGTCCCGGCTTTCGTTTGGCGCGCCGGCTGGCAGGAGGTTGGCAATGATTTCGCTGCTGTGCACGATTGTTTTTCATGCGGTCGCGCCGCATTTTAGTTTTCCGCAGGGCACCGCCACCGAGGAGATTGTGCTCCGCTGGATGCATTTCATCGGCGGCTTCATGTGGATCGGCCTGCTGTATTTTTTCAATCTGGTGGGCTTTCCGACGATGAAACAGCTCGACGCATCCGTGCGCGGGAAATTGTTTCCGGTGCTGATGTCGCGCGCAATGGGCTGGTTCCGCTGGTCGGCGTTCTGGACGGTGGCCGCCGGACTGCGCTATTACTGGATCATCCTTGCCGCGGATGCGCAGAACGCCGGCAACTCGCGGCTTGCGCTGCGCTGGTTCGGCGAATGGCTGGTGGTTTGGCTCGTTGCGTACGCGCTGATTTATCCCTTTCAGCTTCCGAGTAAAGGAATCCTCGACAATCCATGGATACGCACGATTGCCATTTCTGCCATCGTGCTCGCCGCTGCATGGGTCGCGCTTGTTTTGAACGGCGGGCCGCAATCGTCGAACAGCCATCTTTCCATCAGCGTGGGCGGCGGGATCGGCTTGCTGATGCTGATGAACACGTGGGGCGTGGTGTGGCGCGCGCAGAAGAAGCTGATCGTGTGGACGCGCGCGAGCGTGGAGCAGGGTGTGCCGATGCCGGCGGAGGCCGAGCGGCTCGCTCGCTGGTCTTACATCGCGTCACGCGTGGGATTCTGGCTTTCCTTTCCGATGCTTTTCTTCATGGGCGCGGCGGATCACTATCCGTTCCTGAGCGGCATTACGGACTGAGAGAGCATCACGAAATGTTTAGAATCGTGCAATTCGATAAGGCTTGGATGGTCTCGCGTCACGCGCATCGCCGGTTCATGATCCTTTCTGTTTGCTCGCTCCTTCTTGGAGTCGTCTTTGCGGTGATGACATATCGTCCGGACCTGTTCGACGCCGAGCGACAGCCATTCGCCGTCAGATTCGTGGAAGTCATATCGTTGCTGCCCGCACTTTTGGGTGGCTTGCCAATGTTCTTGGCAATGGAATGGTATTGCCTGGAATTAGATACCGCCAGGAAGCCGATAAGACTCCTTCAGGCTCTTATGATGTTGCTCACGCTGCCGTTGGGCCAGATCGTCTATTATTTTTTAGTCTACCGACCGCAAACAGAACGCGTGGAAATGAAGCTTATGTGAAGTTGTGCGAGCTAGGATCGCCAGCGAAGGGTGACGGGGCCGTCCATCGGATGACGCATGGGCGCGCCGGTGCGCTGCGATTCAGCGTAGGCGGATTTCAGCTCGAAGTACCAGCGCGCCTGCCGATCAGCATCGTCCACCAGCATCATGCGGTCACCGTATTTCAATCCCAGCGCCTGCTTTTCGATCACTTCCACGTCCTGGCGAATGAAGCGCGGCCCCAGCACGTGAAGGATGAAGGAGACCACCGGGAACCACGGAAGAATATTCCAGGCGGCGCAGAAATCGAGCCGGCTAAGATTTTGGCGGATGGGCGTGACAGTCGTTCGGCTCGTCAGCCAGTAGCGGCCGGCGCGAATCATTTCAAAGCGTTGGTTGGGCAGGACGAAATCGATCGTCGTTGTAGCAGGCTCGCCGGTGATGAGCTTCAGAATTTTGTAGGGGGCGCTGTTGGAGGACGGAGTGTGCGGGCTCATCCGGAAGCCGTTGGGGATGGGCTCGAATTGTTTTGATTTTTCGCGAATGCTGCGGCGCGAGCGCCACCACCAGGCTTGATGCACGAACGGACCGTGCGCCGGGTCCATCAGGCCGATGATTCCGTGGTCCACGGTGCAGGGAAGATCGGCTGAGAGATGCGCGATCTGGTAGCGCGGACTGAAGGTGGGAAGCTCGGGCACGGACGGCATCGCGCTCGGCGCGTTATCGGACGGCGCGCGCCCTTCGGGATTTGTCATGAACACCCAAAGGTAGCCGTCGCGCTCCTCGCATGGAAAGCTGCCCGCATAGATTCGCTCGCACTTCAGTTTTGAATCCTCGGTGAGCGAGGGGATTGCGCGGCACTGGCCGGTGTGCGCGTCAAATTGCCAGCCGTGATAAGCGCATTCAACGGCCGTGCCGTCAAATTGGCCGAAGGAAAGGGGAAACGCGCGGTGTGGACAGACGTCGCGCAGAGCGAACGGTTTGCCGGCAATATCACGCCCGAGAACGAGCGGGACATCGAGCAGCGTCGCGCGCACGAGCTTGCGGCCCAGCACCTGGTCGCTGCGCAGCGCCGGATACCAGAATCCCCACAGCATTTCGCCGGCAGGCGCGCTCGGATTGGAGTTGGCGGCGTTCATTTTCGAATCAACCCGGTACGGTGACGTGCAAGCTACGCCCTTACAGAGCGGCCATCGTAGTACATCCGCCGCCCGCGCCGCAAAGTATCGAAGCGGCCTCTCTCGTGGTGCGGCGTCTTGACACTTCGCGGAGCGAACCTTAGCATCAAATAACCATCTGCGCGGATCGTCCGCGCGGATTGCGCGCGTGCCGGCGTAGCTCAGTGGTAGAGCGAGGGTCTCATAATCCCTAGGCCGTGGGTTCGATTCCCCCCGCCGGCACCATTTCCTCGCTACGTGATGTGAATCCGGAGCACGATTCGTACGAAGCGGCTGGGCCGATGGATTTTCCTGTAGCTGCGCGCGAGGGGATTCGAACGAAGGGTTTGCGAATATCTGTTAGAAGCTCGCCGTCAAGCGCAGCGCGAAGCTGCGCGATGGCCCGATCGCATTTCCTGAAAACAGCCCGCCGAAATCGACGACATTCAGCACATTCGTGAGGTTCAGCCCGTCGGCTTGAATCTGCATCCTCAACCGGTCGGATTTATAGAGCAAGGCTCCCGCCGATGCATTCACCTGAAACGCGGGATAGATTCGGCCGCGGTTAAGGTTGATTCGATCGAGAACTTTTGGCCCGTACTGGGCGAGCACGGTTTCGGGGTCGCCGTCGAACTCGAATGGAAGGCCGGAATCGTATTGAATTCCGCCCGCGACCCAAAAGCGCGGATTCACTTGATAGCGAACGCGGCCGCGAATCGTGTTGCGCTGATCCTGCGAATCCGGGAAATGCCCGGTGCTGGGCAACACGGTGTCGTCGCCGAGAAACAGGCCGCCGGTGACAGGGAACCATGCATTTCCCACCTCGTAGGAATAGCTCAAGAAGCCTGAAACGCCTCGCCAGACGGGAACATCCAGTTTTGCCTCGGCTCCATAGATGATGGACTTGCGGAAAGCGATTGGGAAGCTGATGGTCGTGTTTTCAATCTGATCGTCGTCGGCATAGTTGTTTACGAGGCGCCAAAAATAGTTGGCGTCGAGCCGAATTTTGCCCGAGAAGGACTTCGTGACTCCCACTTCGTAATAATTTCCTTCCGAAGGCTCGACGGGCAATTGGACGGAAATTGGATTCAAGTCCGTGGCGGCGGTGGAACTCGAAAGCAGGATGTTCTCGAACGACGGCGTCTGAAACACGCGGTCGTAGGAGAAATGCACCACGAGATCGGCGGACGGGAAATAGCGAGCGATCGAAAATCGCGGGTCCACCGCTTGCCGGTTGAGCAGCAACTGGTAATGGTCCCAGCGAAGTCCGGCGCTGATGGTCCAATTGCCCAGCCGGATTAAATCCTGCACGAACGCCGATTGCTCGAGGCCGGGACGGTGGGCGGCGCTGGCCTGGCCCGGCAGCGGAAACATGAACGTGGGAGGAGTGTCCGGATCGAACCGCGTGGGATCGGTGATGATGTAGCTGAAATTCTCGTGCAGAAAAGTATTGTCGGACTCAAGCCCGAATTTCCATTCGTGCCGGCCGTGATCGACAGTGATGGCGCCCTTGAAATATCCTTCACGAAACCAATTGTGCTGAAAGACTTCGATGGGAGTCGAGTTCTCGTTGGAATTGAAATCATTCGCGTTGTCGCGCACCATCGCGCGGATGTCGGCCACCACGTGAGGCGAAAATATGTGCTGGTAGGAGGCGATTCCCATCGTCTCGATGTTGTCCGCCGTTTGCCGCTGGCCGGCCGCCTGCTGGAGCATTTCATTCGGGATGTCGTAGCGCGAGATTTCGTGGCGAACGATAAAGCTCAGGCGATCGTCCGGTGTGAGCTCGCGCTGGTAGTGGGCCGAAAAATCGCCCAGCGTGCCGGTGTTTGAAAAATTCTGCTGAACTACGGGGTTCAAATAGTGGTCCGTCTGGCTGCCGCTTGCGCTTGCGCCGAAGGTGTTCTTGCCCCACACGTATTGTCCCTGCGCGAAAACGCCGGCCGAAGAAAAACTCCCGCCGGATAGCACCACCTGGCCGCGAAAGCCCGCTTGCGGGTCCTGCAGCGTATTCACTTCTACCACTCCGCCCATTTTTCGGCCGTATTCGGCGGGGATGCCGGCCGTATAGATGGTCATCGATTGCACGTCGTCTGCGTCGATCTCGGGTCCGAAACTAGGCGAGCGATTGTCCGTCAGCGGGATTCCATCGACGACGAACTGCGTCTGATACTCCGAACCACGCGGGTGCAACACGGCATTCCCTTCGTACAGCCAGCCGGGTTGGGTATTCACCAGATCCTGCAGGGAGCGCCCCGGCACGGAGCTGAGCCGGTTTTCGATGAGGTCTGAACCGATCTCGCTGACGGAACCGGGCCGATCGGGATCGATCAAAGTATTGGCGGCACTCACATCGACGGATTGAGTCACCGTCGGCAGTTTGAGCTGGATTGTGAGGTCGGTGGGGATCGATGAGCGAATCTCAAGCGATTGAAATACGGGAGCGAAACCGGGCTCCTTGATTTCCAGCTGGTACATGCCGTAGGGCAGGCGCGGCACATCTACGATGCCTTGCTCGCTGGTCGCCAGAATATTTCGATACTCATTCGCTTCGCTGGTGATCTGAACATTCACTCGGACGCCGAGGCCGGCGGGATCGGTCACCTTGAGGCGCAGTTCACCGCGATTGCTCTGCGGGAAGAGCGGTGAGGCGCACAGGAAAAAAAGAACGGCCAGTTTCTTCATGAAGGTTTCGTCTCGCTCGATTGAGAATTATTGCTACAACGCACCGGACGTCCGGTTATCGGAATCGCCCCGGAACAAGCTTCCACAACTTCCATTGTTGCTCACCTTGATTATTCCTTTTCCTCCCGGCTTGTTTACTGTTTGTGAAATCTTGTAGCCAGAAGGTCAGCTAAGGCATTATCGAATTCGAGCGATTGGCGCGAATCGCGCTCAAGAACGGTGAACAAATTCGATGGCTGGGCAAGTCAAGCCGTGGAAGACAAGCCTGTTTCCTAGACGCGGCTCGACTGCCTGCCTTCTGTTTTAGCGCCCTGATCGCTTCCGCTTCTAATGGGCGGCGGGCGCGATGTGCTCCTCCAAGTATCGCAGCAGAAGGCTGTAGATGTGCAGCGTGGTGTTGGATCCCTGCGAGATGGAGTGCGTGCGGTTGGGATACTCCATGAAATCGACGGGCTTATCGAGCTCGATCAGGCGATTGAGCAGCAGTTCGCTTCCAGCGTAGTGAACGTTGTCGTCGCCTGAGCCGTGGACGAGCAGCAGGTGGCCGCGCAGGCCGTTGGCAAAATTCACGGCGGAGCTGTTGCGGTAGCCTTCCACGTTATCGAGCGGCAGGCCCATGTAGCGTTCCTGGTAGATCGTGTCGTACAAGCGAAGATCAGGAACGGGCGCCACCGACATTCCCACGCTGTAGAGATCGGGCGAGCGGAACATCAGATTCAGAGTGCTCGACCCGCCGCCGCTCCATCCCCACACCGCTACGTGAGCCGGGTCCGCGAAAGGGTGCGAGGCGAGAAAATTCCGCAGCGCCGCGGATTGCTCTTTCACCACCACCGGATGAATCGAACCGTAGATTGCTTTGCGCCACGCGCGTCCTTTCGGAGCGGGCGTGCCGCGATTATCGAAACTGACGACGACGTAACCGGCGGCAGCGGCGGTGCGGTCGAAATAGAGGTGTCCTGTCTCCCAGGCGTCGAGGACGGTTTGTCCGGCCGGCTCACCGTACACATAGACGAGAACCGGATATTTTTTCGCGGGATCGAAATGCGGCGGCTTCATCATCCACGCGTCAAGCGCAGTGCCATCGCCGATATCGGCTTTGAAGAATTCCACGGGAGTTGCGACCACCGCCGCGGAATTCGCACGCAATGCTGCGTTGTCCTCCAGGACGCGAGCCGAGTGATGGTCGGGCAGGGCGACGAGATCGGTGACCGGCGTCAAATCCGCGCGCGAATACGTATGAAACGCCCAGCGAGCATCGGGAGAGATATCGTAGCCGTGCGTGCCGGGCGCGCTGGCGGGGCTCACGCGTTCGGCTTCGCCTGAGCCATCGAGCCGGGTGCGGTAGAGATATCGCTGGGTGGCGTTTTCGGGCGACGCGAGGAAGTAGAGCCAGCCGCCCTTTTCATCGACGCCGTCGAGTTTGACCACGTCGAATGCGCCGTGGGTGACGAGCGCCGCTTTGCCGTCGGATTTTGAAACGCGATAGGCGTGGCGCCAGCCGTCGCGTTCGCTAAGCCAGAGAAACTCGGCGCCGCCTCGCAGCCACGGAATGTCGTCCATCACGGTGACCCAGGCGGCGTCTTCATCGATAAAAACGGAGCGGACCGAACCGCTCGCAGCGTCCGCGAGAAGAACTTCATTGCGGTTCTGCAGCCGGTTCAGGTGCTCGAGCACGATTTCATTCGAGCTTCCCGCCCAGCCCATCCGGGCGATGTAGTTGTCGCGCGAATCGCCGGGAACGTCGAGCCAGCGAGTATCGCCACCGGCTGCGTCAATCACGCCGACTCGGACAGCGGAATTCTGCGAGCCGGGAATCGGATAGGCGATATTCATGATCGTGGGATACGCGCCGAGGCCGGGATACGGAAAGCCGGTAACGATCTGACGCTGCGGTCCCAGATTGTAGATGAGCGAAAAAATTCCCACGCCGCTGGTGTCGAACTGCCAGTAGGCTATCTTGCGGCCGTCGGGGCTCCAGCGAAAACAATCGCGGAGCGCAAGCTCTTCTTCGTACACCCAGTCGGACGTGCCGTTGATGATGGTGGCGGAGCCGTCGTGCGTGAGCTGCAGGATGCGGCTGCCCGAGAGCTCCTCGACGTAGATATTGTTGGCTCGGACGTAAGCGACCCTCGTTCCGTCCGGCGAGAATTTCGCATACAGCATTGAGGAGGCTGGCCCATCGCCGCCGAGTTTCTGCAGCGCGCCCGATTTCAAATCGAGAACCCAGTAATCGCCACGCGAATTGTGGCGCCATACCTGCGCGGTGTTCGTAAAGATGAGTGCGCGGGATTTGTCGTTCGACCAGGCGTAATCGTCGATTGTGAGCGGAGATTTCGCGCCGGGCGGAATCAGTTGCGAAGCGGAGATGAGCACGTCGCGCTTGCCCGTCGCCGTTTCGTAGCGGACCACGTCTTTCGCGCCCTTTTCGTGCACGGCGACAGACGGCTCAACGGTGGTGTAAAACTCGCCGCCATCGAGCCATCTGGCCGGTCCGAATGTTTTCACCTCGAAGTCGGATGAAGCGAACAAGCGGTGCAGGAGCTTATCCGAGTCGGCCGAAATCTGCGCGGGAGCGGGGCCGGCGGCGAGCAGCGCAGCCATGCAGAGCAAAATGAAGGCACTGATTCGCGGAGCCGGCGAAAGCCGGGCCCGGGACATCTTCGCAATCGAATTTTTCATGGGGAGTTTTTGAATTCGCTTTCTTTAATTTCGCGGCCGCTGGCAGGCTGAATCGGGCGTCCGGCGCGTCACCATTCTCCGCTTGGATTCGCGCTCGGACATCGCGTCACGCGCAAATTTACCTCTCCCGGACACCGAGCGCAAGGTCTCGAAGCCGTTTCGGCACAACCGGGGCCGGAGGTTGGAGCAAAGTGATCGCAACGCAGCTCGAAGGATTGCGATCGGGTATAGAAGTAAACGCTCGGCGCGGCGGCTGAATCGTTTTATCCTTCGGCGGCCGATCTTGTGCGTCCCGACACACTCATCATCGTGAATCCCGTTTCCGGCGGCGGACGCGCGCTGCGGGCTGAGCCGCTCGTCGCCAGCTATTTCGCCGCGCAGTCGAAGTCCATCCAAATTGTCCATTCGAGCAGCTCGGACGACATTCGCATGCAGGCATCGAAGGCAGCTGCGGAGGGGTATCGCTATGTGGTTACGCTGGGCGGCGACGGCGCGTTCCATCATTTGGTGGAGGGAATTCTCGGCACCGGCGCGATTGCGGGATTTTTCCCCGCGGGGAACGGAAACGATATCGCGCGGGACCTGGGAATTCCTCCCGATCCGGTGAGCGCGGCCGAAGCGTTCCTGAAATCGAAGCCGCGCACGGTGGATTTGATTCGCGTGCGCTTCAGCGACGGGCGCATCGCCCATTTCATGGGCGCCGGCGGGATGGGCCTCGACGCTGAAGCCGCACACCTGGCGAACACGCGATTCAAGAAGTGGCCGGGCGTGACGCGTTATCTGGCCGGAGCTTTTGCGACGTTCTTTCGTCAGCCCGCATTTGAGTTGGTGGCAGAGATGGATGACGCGCGATGGGCCGGACGAGCGCTTTTCGCAGCGGTGGCGAATGCAACGAGCTATGGATCCGGAGTGCGGATTGCGCCGGACGCGAAGATGGACGACGGGTGGCTCGATGTGGTGCTGGTAGGAGATGTTGCGTGGACGCGGCTGGCGGAAGCGATTCCGATCGTGCTGACGACCGGCGATCTGCGGTTCGACGAAGTGAAGCGGTTTCGTTCGCGGCGCGTATTGCTTCGGGCGGATCGGGCCGTGATGGTGCATGGCGACGGGGAGCTGCTGGGAGAATCGCCGGCGGAGTTTGAGGTGCTGCCGGGAGCAATTCGAGTGATGGCTCCTGCGGCGACGGGCGGATGAGAGCGCGAGAGACTGTGGAAGTGGTCCGATGTGGATTGTGAATCGAAAATAGGAGACCGGGGCGCATTGAGAGGATCAGATGAAAGCAGTGGTTAGCGAAACGCGAGAATTGCTGGAACAGGCGGCAGGGCGGTCAAATCGATATTTGGAAACGCTGGAGGCGCGGGGCGTGTTTCCTTCGTCCGAAGCTCTGAAGCAGCTCGAGAATCTAGGCGGCGCGCTTTCTGCGAATGGTGAGGAGCCGACGGAAGTGCTGCGGATGCTTGATGAGTTTGGTTCGCCGGCCACTGTAGCGTCGGCGGGGCCGCGATATTTTGGATTCGTCACGGGCGGCGCGGTGCCGGCGACGCTGGCGGCGAACTGGCTGGCCGGGGCGTGGGACCAGTGCGCGGGGCTGGACGTGCTGTCGCCGGTGAGCGCCGCGCTGGAAGAAATTTCGGCGCGTTGGCTGATTGAGATCCTGGGATTGCCAGCGGCGTGCGGAGTGGGATTCGTGAGCGGCGCGACGATGGCAAATTTCGCAGCGCTGGCAGCGGCGCGGCACGCGGTGCTCGAACGCGCGGGCTGGGACGTGGAAGCGGACGGACTAATCGGCGCGCCTGCGATCACCGTGATCGGCGGCGATGAGATTCATGTCAGCGTGGTGAAAGCGCTGGGAATGCTGGGGCTGGGGCGGAATCGGATCGTGCGAGTGCCGGCCGATGCCCAAGGACGCCTGCGGGCAGAATTACTGCCGAAAATTGCCGGACCGGCGATCGTGTGCATGCAGGCGGGCAACGTGAACTCCGGTGCGTTTGACCCGGCGAGTGAAATTTGCCGCGCGGCGCACGCGGCTGGGGCGTGGGTGCACGTGGACGGCGCCTTCGGGCTTTGGGCCGCGGCAGCGCCGAAGCTCGCGCATTTGATGACAGGATTTGCGGACGCGGATTCCTGGGCCACCGACGCGCACAAATGGCTCAACGTGCCGTACGACAGCGGGATTACCTTCGTGCGCGAAGAGCGCCACTTGAAAGCCGCGATGGCCGCGAACGCCGCATACCTGGTGCGCGGCGAAAAGCGCGATCCGAATACCTACACGCCGGAATTGTCTCGGCGCGCTCGGGGCGTAGAGGTGTGGGCGGCGCTGCGTTCGCTGGGACGCAACGGGCTGGCGAATTTGATCGAAAGAAATTGCCGGATGGCGGCGCGTTTCGGAGAGGGGCTGAAAGCGGCGGGATACGAGGTGCTGAACGACGTGGTGCTGAATCAGGTGCTCGTCTCATTTGGCACCGACGCCGAGACGCAAGCCGCGATCGCTGCTTTGCAGGCGGAAGGAACGTGCTGGTGCGGCGGAACGGTGTGGCACGGGCGCGCGGCGATGCGGATTGCGGTTTCGTCGTGGGCCACCACGGATGATGACGTCGAACGGTCACTCGACGCAATGATTCGGGTGGCCGCAGGAGTCCGCGCGCAGCGGAAATAGCTGCCGAAGCTAGTGGTCCGGCTTCTTTTTCGTCAGCTTGAGGGGCACGTCCATATCGCGGCGGGAATCGAAGCTGGAAACGGTGCGAGTGGGGGACATCAATTCGTTGTGCTCGGCGTGGACTTCGTAGTCCACGTTCGGATCGAGGCCGCTGAAGCGGTAGTGGCCGGTATCGTCGGCGATGTAGGTTTTCACGCCCTGCGATTTCACATTCTTCAGATAAACCACGCTGGAAGGAACCGGATTTTCGTCCCGGTCGAGAACCGCGCCGTGAACGGTCCGAAGCTGGAGATCGTTTTTCTTATCCTGGGCGCCCGCTGTGAGCGCGACGAGCAGGACAAGCAGCAACGGAGCGCCCACGCGTCGCAGGTTGGAAACACGCGCGCGGCGGCTTGAATCGGAAGAAAACGAGAAGAGGGCCCGGGGAATGGTCATTCGATCTCTTCTTCCTCTTCCTCTTTTTCGTTGTCCTTCTTCACCAGGGCTTCTTCGTCGTCCTCATCGTCTTCTTCTTCCTCGTCCTCATCATCGGAAATCACGATCAGATGGACGGGATGCGTCTGCGTGACTTCCATCTCGGCGTCGCACTCCGGACAGCTCAGAATTTCGCCTTCTTCCACTTCGTCTTCATCGAGATCGAGTTCTGCGTCGCATTCGGGACATTTCGTCACGGCCGTTCTCTCCTTCCTGGGGCGCTAGTGCACATGCGAGGGTATTATATAACGCCGGTGTCAAGCTTTTCTCGAAAGCGGGGGGACGCGCAAAGGTGACGGGGCGACGCGAGTATCCGGAGCGGCCGATGGTGGGTGTCGGCGGCGTAATCGTCCGGGACGAGCGCACGTTGTTGATCCGAAGGGGAAGCCCGCCGCTCGAAGGCGAGTGGTCGATTCCCGGAGGGATGCTGGAGATCAGCGAAACGATCGCGGACGGTGTGCGGCGCGAACTCTCGGAGGAGACTGCGATCGAAGTGAAAGTACTGGATTTGATCGAGGTGTTCGAGCGGATTACGCGGGATACGGACGGGCGTGCGAAATATCATTTTGTGATTCTGGATTATTTGTGCGAGGTGGTGCGGGGAGAAGCACGGGCAGGAAGCGACGTGACGGATGTAGCTTGGGCGCGCGAGGAAGAGCTGGCGCAGTATTCGTTGACACCGACGGCGACGCGAGTGATTCGGAGGGCGTTTGAGATGGCCCGAGGGCGGAGCGGGGCCGCTCGGTAGCCACCGGGCTAGGGTCGCGGCCGTAAATCTCCCCGAGGGGTCAGCCATGAGAAATCAGGAGATGAAGGAACCAAACGTATTTCGACGAGATAGTCCCGCTCCAAGTTTGGTCCGACGTCTTCTACTTCATGCGATCCCCAGAAATTGCGGTAAGACTCGATCTCGGCCCTATCAAAAAGCACGTCGAGGCGATGTGGCTCGGTCCAAACGAGTTTTTCTCCATCGAGCGTTCCCGCCTGAAATAGCGACAGACTTCTGTTGCCAGATACGGATTTCCCCTTCGGAACGATGTTTACAAACCACTCGAAGCCGCCCGCGGCCCCGCCGTATGCTTCTCGCGTAATGACCGCATCAAATCGACCGTTGGGGGAAGTGACCCGCATTTCTTCATCCCCGGCCAAAGTTCTGGATGAATATGCGGCTGGCAACCAATGGCCGACGATCAGGCAGCCGCAGACACCCAGCAAAAAGGCAGTAATCCCCGTCGCTGCTAGACCAAGTTTGGACATCATCTTAGGCGCACCGAATTGCCTCACGATCGATCAGGTCCGCTTGCGACTATTAGCTGGCGGCGGCTTCGGGCAGGCGGCCGAAGCGGCGCTCGCGGCCGAGGAAATCCTGGACCGCGGCGGCAAGATCGGCGGCCTCGAATTCGGGCCACATGCGCGGCGTGAAAAGCAATTCTGCGTAGGCGCATTCCCACAGCATGAAATCGCTCAAGCGGCGCTCGCCGCCCGTGCGAATCAGCAGATCGACGTCGGAGGCAGGGCCGCCGGCGTGCGTGACGTCACCGAGCCGGCGCGAGAATTCGCGTTCGGAGACTTCCAGGCTCGAAATCATCCAACAGGCGGCGCGAAGGATTGCGTCGCGCGCGGAGTAATCGAGCGCGATGCGGAGCTCGAGGGCGCGGCCGGCGGCGGTAGAGCGTTCGGCAAATTCGATGGCATCGACGAGCGATGCGGGAATGCGATCGCGACGGCCAATTGCGCGGAGGCGTATGCCTTCGGCAGCGCATCCGGCGGCGTCGTTGCGCAGAAAATCCTCGAGCAAGCCAAAAAGCGAATGGACTTCATGGCTGGGCCGCGCCCAATTGTCGGAGGAGAAAGCATAGAGCGTGAGCTTGCCGATGCCGAGCGAGGGGGCGGAGCGGACAACGCGGCGAACAGCGGCGACTCCGGCGCGATGACCTTCCGAGCGCGGAAGTCCGCGCAGCGCGGCCCAGCGGCCGTTGCCATCGAGAAGGATGGCGACATGTAAGCCAGGACTCGGAATTCGTTTTGGCGTCATCGTTCGCTTCCGGTCCGCAAGTTTTCGAAAATCTGTCGCACGCTTTCAGCCCTCGCGTGTGGCCTGGATCAAAGCTTCCATGTGGTTCAGGTATTTCTCGAGCGCGCGGCGCCCTGCGGCGGTGAGCTTGAATTCAGTTTTCGGTACGCGGCCGGCGAACGACTTGGTGCAGCAGACGTAGCCGGCGTCTTCGAGTTTGCGCGCGTGAACGCTCAGATTGCCGTCGCTCGCACCGAGCAATTCTTTGAGCTCGTTGAAGGTGAGCGAGGTATTCACGGCGAGCGCGCTGATGATCGCCAGGCGCGTGCGTTCGTGAATCAGCCGGTCGAGATTCGTGGCCGTAGATTCCTGCAGCCGTGCGCCCGACGTGCTGCGCTTGAATTTGTCGTCCCGTGAGACGCGGAACGCTCCTGATTTAGCCGCCATAGTTCCTCGCAATCACCGCGCCAAAAATTAAGTGCAGGCCGCCGAAACCGGCAGCCAGAAACACATTACCCCAATTCCACGGGCAGAAAAGTGCCACCGCGCCGAGCACCACGAAACAAAGCCCCATCAGCGGTACGATGCGAATCGAAAACGCGCCGGCCGTCACCACCGCTGTGCCGTAGAGCAGCAACCACATGCCGGGGACCACGCCGGTGAGCCCTGCGTGCACCATCACCGCCGTCAAAAGCGCGCCGGCCAATATCGGCGGCGCGAAACTATAGGCGAAGCGCCGCGCCGGGCCGGTGAGAAGCGAAGTGCCGGCGCGCCGGGCTTTCGAGAGCGTGGTCCAACCGGCAATCGCGATGGCCACAGCGAGCTCGCCGAGCCAAATCAGCAGCCACGATTCCGGGCGCGCCATGCGGGAAGCGATCGCCGCGGCGCCGAGCGCGGTGATGCCGAGCGCCACGCCGCCCCAGCCGGGAACCGCGGTAAACGAACCGGCGCGCTCCATCGTCTCGCGGATGAAGCGGATATTGTCGCGAGCGCGGTCGTCGAGAGCGACGGGGGAGGACCGGCGGCCGGGGAGTTGGTCGGGTTGAACCATCGAACGGAGGATAGCCGGAAAGCCTTCATCCGTCAAGTACTTTGATTTGCAAAGCGGCCGCATTGGCTCTTGTGAGTCAACAGCGCCTGAGACTATTCTCGAATCCGGAATTGGATCGAGGGAGGAGAGCACATGAAGAAGAGTGTGACGGTGTTGGCGTTCTTACTGATCGCCGCGCTTGCGGCGGGAGCGCAGGAAACGAAGTCCGCGGCTGCTGCCGGAGCGAACGAGGCGAACCCTGTCTCGAACACGGTGCGCAAGCTCGTTGACCGGGCTTCGAAGAACCTGGTGGCGGCGGCCGATACGATGCCGGCGGACAAGTATTCGTTCCATCCCACCCCGGCGCAAATGACGTTTGCGAAACTGGTGGAGCACATGGCGGGGTCCAACAATTTCCTGTGCTCGAAAATTTCGGGGATGCCGGCTCCGGTGGAAGAAAAATTGAGCGAGACCGATCCGAAAGAAAAGCTCGTCGCGGCGCTCAAGGCTTCGTTCGATTACTGCACGCAGGCGCTTGCGAAAGTGGACGATTCGAATCTGGGCGAGCAACTGACGCTCTTCGGCGGGCGGCAGGCTTCGCGCGCCGGGGCCATGATTGCGCTGACGAGCGATTTTGCCGACCACTACAGCATGGCCGCGATTTATCTGCGGCTCAACGGGCTGCTGCCTCCGACGGCGAAGCCGAAAGAGTAGCAACCGGCTCTTTTCGCGGAATTTATTCTTGCGGCGTGTGCTTCTGCCGGCGGGTCTTGGGATAGCGGCCGAGCAACCAGTTCCAGCGAATGTAAGCCAGGTCAGAAAACATAATCAGGCTGTCGCGGACCACATGGACTTTGGTAGCCGGATCGTGCGCCCACCGCACGGGAATTTCGGCGGTGCGCAGGCCATGACGCTTCGCAAGAAATAAAATCTCAGGGTCGAATCCGAAGCCTTCGATGCGCTGCTGATCGAAGATGATACGCGCACGCTCGCGCACGAAAGCCTTGAAGCCGCACTGCGTGTCCTGCAGCGGCAGCCCGGTGAAAAGCCGCACGAACGCGTTGAAAATCATGCCCGCCACCTCGCGCAGGCGCGACTGATGCCCGAAGATCAGAGCGCGATTCATAGCTCGGGAGCCGATGGCGACCTCGTTTCCTGCGTCGATTGCGGCAAAAAGCTTATCGGCCTCCTCGATCGGAGCAGAGAGATCGGCATCGGTGAAAAGAGCAACGCGCCCGCGGGCCTCCTGGATCCCGTGGCGGACGCTATACCCTTTGCCGTGATTCACCCCATTCGAGACGAGGCGCAGCGACGGCAGCTCGCGCTTCCACTCTTCGACGAGTGCCGCCGTGCGGTCGGATGAGCCGTCGTCCACGACGATGATTTCGACTTCATCGGATTTGAGATTGCGTGCGGCCAGATAGTCGCGGATTTGCGCGAGACCGCGGGGCAAGCGGCGCTCTTCGTTGTAGGCCGGGATGATGAGCGAGAGATCGGGAGCTGAGGCGGTGTTGGCGCTCATCCGCGGGAAGGCCCCTGCTCGTGCGCTCGCGCGTCCGGGCGCCATCCGTAGCGTCCGAGGAGCGGAACAAACCGGCACGCGAAAAGCGATTCCTCCGCTGTGCGCCCGTCGCGCTTCACCACGCGAACCAGCTCCTGCTGCCGGGCTCCGCCAACCGGGATGACGAGACGGCCTGCTTCGGCGAGCTGCTCGATCAGTGGAGGAGGAATCGAGGGCGCGCCCGCGGTGACGAGAATTGCATCGTACGGCGCTTCGACGGGCCAGCCGAGCGAGCCATCGCCTGATTCGATGCGCACATTCTTGTAACCAAGGCGCGCGAGACGATCGCGCGCGGATGCGGCAAGCGCTGGCTGCGATTCAATGGCGATTACGTTGCGTGCGAGCAGCGAAAGCACGGCGGCTTGATATCCCGAACCGGCGCCGATTTCCAGGATTTTCTCGCCGCCTTCGAGCCAGAGAGCATCGGCCATCGCCGCCACCATGTAGGGCTGCGAGATCGTCTGCCCTTCGCCGATGGGAAGCGGCGAATCCGAATAGGCTTCGGCGGCGTGCTCGCGCGGAACAAACAGGTGGCGCGGAACGGAAGCCATCGCATCAAGAACGCGCAGTGAGCGAATGCTCCGCCCGCGGAGCTGGCGTTCGACCATCTCGCAACGCGCGGATTCGAAGTCGGTGGCCGGGCAGGAACCGTCAGCGGCGCCGCGAGCGGCATCTCCGCTGGCTCTCATTGGTCCAGTACCCCGGGGCGAGAAAAAACTCGCGAGCTTCATCTCGTCTGAAGCTATCACAGGGCCCGGAGTAGCTGCCAGCATTAGACGCAAATTCGCAAAATTGCATCTGAGAGTGCTGTTCAGTGCGATGATTCGCAAAGCAGGAACGAATTGAATTCGGGGCAGGACGCCAGTTCGGGCCCATGAAACGGAGACATCGAAAATGAAATCACGCATGGCCCTGCTCGTTAGTGTGACGGCTGCCGCGCTCTTGGCGGCGAGTCCGGTGCTTGCACAATCCGCCGGCGCTGGAACGGCATCCGCGCCGCCACCGGCCGCCCCGGCGCAAGCGTCCGCTCCGGCGGCGAAACTCGACCCGGCGAAAGAAGCGGCAATTCGCCATTTGATGGACATCACCGAAACGTCGAAGATGGGCGAGAACCTCCAGGTGTACGTCACGGAACGCGTGCACAAAGTTGCTGGCGACGCGATTGCACCCGACCGGCTGCAAAAATTCATGGACACATTTACGGCGAAGTTCAACGCCAGCGCGCCGGCGAGCGCCGTGACGGATGCGCTGGTGCCGATCTATGCAAAGAACTTCTCGATGGAAGATATTCAAGAGCTGATTCGATTTTACGAATCGCCGCTGGGGCAGCGCGTGGTGAAGACGATGCCGAAGGTCAGCGCGGAATCGCAGGAAACCGGCATCGAGATTGACCAGAACGCCGCGCTCGTCGTGTTGCGCGGAATGTCCGCGGAATATGCGGAGATCAGGCCGATGCTGCCGGCGGAAGAGCCACCACCCGCCGCTGCGCCGGCGCCGGGTGCGGCCCCCGCTCCGTCCATTGCGCCGGCACCGAAAGCGGCGACTGCGCCGAAGGCGCCGGTCGCGCCCGGTACACCGGCTGCACCGAAGCTCGCACCGCAAGACTAGGAAGGCGCACCTCGGTTGGCCGCGACGTGCAGGCATAATATGCCTTGACAGGAATATACGTGTAAAGGCATATTAACTCCTAACATGATGGCTACCCTGCGTGCCCTGGCGGAACCCAACCGGTTTCAGATCGTCGAACTCCTGCGGCGCGGGCCGCAGCCGGTCGGAGAACTGGTTGACCGCCTGCATCTCCAGCAGCCGCAAGTTTCGAAACATCTGCGCGTGTTGAGCGAGGCGGGCTTGGTGGATGTTCGCGTGGACGCGCAGCGCCGAATCTACGAGCTGCGGCCGGCGCCGCTCCGGGAGCTGGATGTGTGGATCGAACGGTACCGGGAAATCTGGGAAGCGAATTATCAGCGGCTCGACGTTTTGCTTGCAGAGATGAAAGCTGAAAAAGCAAAGCGCCGGCACAAGAAAAAGTAAGTTGGCGACAGCGATTCCGGCAGCGAAAATCTGAAAGAGCATCGTTATAGGAGACATCCGATGGAAAACGCCGCAAAAAAGAGTAGATCATTGGCGGTGACGGCGCTGGGCGACCGCGAGCTCGCGATGTCGCGAGAATTCGATGCGCCCCGTGACCTGCTCGTGGAGGCCTGGACCACGCCCGAGCTCCTGAAGCGCTGGCTCTACGGGCCGGAGGACTGGAGGCTCAAAGTCTGCAGGATCGATTTGCGAGTCGGCGGCGCGATTCGCTTTGAGTGGCATCACCACGATGGAACAATCATGGGAATGAGCGGAGTGTATCGCGAGATCGCGCTGCCCGGCCGGCTGGTGTGGACGGAAATCTTCGATGAAGATTGGACGGGCGGCGAAACACTGGTGACAATGACGTTCGCCGAGAAATCCGGCAAGACAACCGCGACGCAGACGGTGCAATATTCCTCTCGCGCTGCGCGGGACTCCGCTCTGAAGACCGGGATGGCCAAGGGCATGGATCAGTCCTACGATCGGCTGGTGGAATTGCTGCAGGAGATGCGCCGATGAAATGGCTGAAAAGCATCGCCGCGGTGCTGGCGGGAATTGTCGTGGTTGCGACGCTTTCACTCGAGGTGGACGAGCTGTGGGAAAAGCTTTCGGCCGGCGGAAAAAGGATCGCTGCGGCTGGCTGACGGACAAGTTCGGCGTGTCGTGGCAGATTGTTCCCAAGGCTTTACGCGAATTGCTGCACACCAATGATCCCAAGAAATCAGCGAGCGTGATGAAGGCGCTGATGCAGATGACGAAGCTGGACATAGCCAGGCTGAAACAGGCCTACGACGAGGCATAAACACTTCTTCCCGCGCGCCTCGCGCCCTCCAAAAAATGCGCCGGAACGGGCTGATACAGCTACAATCCTGTCCCCATGGATTGGTCCCCGCTCTGGATATCGATAGCGACGAGCGTGACGGCGACGGTCGCGACGCTTGTGCTGGGGCTTGCAGCCGCGGCGTGGCGCGAGAGCCGGACGGGTCCGGCGATGGCGCTGATTGATGGAATTTTTCTTCTACCCCTCGTGCTGCCCCCCACCGTGGTTGGTTTTCTGCTGCTGTTGCTCTTTGGCCGCAATGGGCCGCTCGGAAAACTGTTTCTCCAGTTCGGCGCGACGATTGTATTTTCCTGGCCGGCCACCGTGATTGCGGCCACCGTGGTGGCGTTTCCGCTGATGTACCTCACGGCGCGGGCGGCGTTGGAACAAGTGGATCCGCAGATGTTGCAAGCGGCGCGAACGCTCGGCGCGACGGAGTGGCGAGTGTTCCGCGCGGTGGCACTTCCATTGGCATGGCCGGGCGTGCTGGCGGGCACGATCCTGTCGTTTGCGCGGGCGCTCGGCGAATTCGGGGCCACGCTGATGCTGGCCGGAAATATTCCCGGAAAGACGGAAACCATTCCGATCGCGATTTATTTCGCCGTCGAAGCAAATGATATGCGCCAGGCAGCCACGTGGTGCTTCATCGATGTGGGAATTTCTCTCGCGCTCCTTGCCGGTCTGTACTACTGGACTCACTTGCAAGGGCCGGGACGCATGCGGTGGGCGCGGCGCTGACATGCCACTCGAAGTCCAACTCGAGAAGAAGCTTCCCGATTTCGCGCTCGACGTGTCGTTCAGCGCCGCGGATGAGACGCTGAGCATTTTAGGACCGTCGGGCGCGGGCAAGACAATGCTGCTGCGCTGCATTGCGGGGCTCGAAAGGCCGGATCGGGGGCGGGTGGCGCTGAATGACCGGACATTTTTCGATTCCGCTCAACGCGTTCGCGTGCCCGCACGGGAGCGACGGGTGGGAATGTTGTTCCAGCACTACGCGCTATTTCCGCACCGCAGCGTTGCGGAAAATATCGCATTTGGTTTGCATGGCTCTCCACGCGATGGACGAGCGAAGCGAATCGCAGATCTAATCGCGCGGACGCATCTTGCCGGGCTAGAGGATCGCTACCCGCGCGAGCTTTCCGGCGGAGAACAGCAGCGCGTAGCGGTCGCGCGTGCGCTTGCGATCGAGCCGGAAGCGTTGCTGCTCGATGAGCCGCTCGCCGCGCTCGATACGCACCTGCGAAGCCAGATGGAAGCGCAGCTGCAGGAAACATTTGCGGCGTACCGGCGTCCTTCCTTGCTGGTCACTCACAACATCGAGGAAGCGTACCGGCTGGGCTCGCGGATGCTCGTGCTTTCGCGAGGCCGCGTGGTGGCGTCCGGCCCGAAGGATGAAATATTCCGGCGCCCGCCGTCGGCCGAAGTGGCGCGGCTCACCGGTTGCAAGAATATTTCGCGCGCGCGGGCGATTTCCGATCACGCGATCGACGCGCTCGATTGGGGCTACACGCTCCAAGTGGCGCAGGAGATCGCAGGATCGCCGGCCTATGTGGCGATTCGCGCCCACCACATCGAGTTCACGGAATCAGCCGAGTCGTCGCACGCCGAGAACACTGTTCCGTGCTGGCTGGTGCGTTCTTCGGAGACGCCTTTTCGCATCACTTTGTATCTGGGCTTGCGAGCGCCGGGACCGGCGTCCGATTCCGAGACGCCGCAACTGCAAGCGGAAGTAACAAAAGAGAAGTGGCAGCAATTCCGCGACCGGCCGTTTCCGTGGTATGTACGTTTGTCACCGCAGGCGTTGTTCGTGATGCCGGAATAGCGCCGCGTCGGCGGAAACGGTTACTTGAAACGGCGGACGAAGCGCACTTCGAAGGCGTACGTGCCGTTGATGTCGCGTATGAAAATCACGGAAATGTCGCGCTTCACGGCGTATTCCACCTGGATCAGTTGATATTGGTTCGTGGTCGCGGCGTTTGTCGAGTACGTCACGGTCAGGTTGCGCGTGAACTGCTGCTGAATCGTCACGCGCGCGGCGGCGTTCGATTCCGTTGCCGTTCCTGCAAGGAATGGATCCACGCGGAAGTGGCTGATGCCGAACAGCCGCTCGATGCGCCCGCCGAGCCCGCTCGAAATAGCCTCCGAAAGCAACGCAGTAGCCCCGTAGTTCTGCGAGCCCGCGCCGGACGAGCGCAGTCCGCTTTCCTGGCCGGTGCTGCCGATGGCGAGCAGCGCGATGATGTCGGAATCCGGAAGCGGCGGGTCGGAGCGATAGCTGAGGGTGAGGCGGCTGGCCGGCCCGGAAAAATCGATGGTCACCTGATACTGGCCGATCGTCGATGTCGCCTCGACGTTGAGAACGGGGTCGAGCCGGAAAGGGTTCGCGAAATTGACGTCGCCGCGCGTCAACTGGTAGTTATTGCCGCGAAATGCCATCTCGCCGCCGAGCAGGTGAATGTGTCCCAGCAGCACGGGACGATCCCAGGTGCCGCGCAGCCGCACGTTCCCGTCCACTTCCAGCTGGGCGCCGCTCCATTCGATTCGTGCTCCCGGCGTGGTTTGGCCTTCGATGTCGAACGTAAGATTCCGCATGATCGGCGAACTCGAGGGCGGGCTCGCGCTGGTCTCCGACGCCGCGGTGAAAAGCGACGCCACGTCCACGCCCTCCGCCAGCAACAAGCGTTGAATCTGAATCTTCCCCGAAAGAATTGCGGCCGTGCTCGTCCCGGAAAGCTGAAGCGCGCCGCTCGCCAGCCAGCTCATTCCGGCGGGATAGCGGATGCGAACGAGCGAAGTCGAGACGTTCATTTCATACCGTAGCGGCCCCTCGCCGTAGGTTACCGCGCCGTTCAGAATCAGTTGGCCGCCGCCCGATTGCGCCGTGATGCGATCGAAGAGCATCCGGCTGCGATCGAACACCAGATCGCCGCTCACGTGGCTCAAGCCGGCCGGAAAATCCGAATAGGTCGCCGACGCGTCTTTCAGGCTCGCGCGCCCCGTGATTCGCGGACGCGACATCGTTCCCTCCACCGACACGTTCACGTCTGCCCGGCCCAGCGCGAACATGTCCGGAATCACGCGGTCGAGAAAGCGCAGGTTCACGCTCCCGGAAAGAGTGAAGTGCATCGGGCGATCGCGATCGAATCTTGCCGAACCGCTGAACTGCAAATCGGTATTCGGCCCGTGCAGGCGCGCCTGGTCGATCCGCACCTCGTTGTGCCGGTACGTGAGCTTGATGGGCCCGTCGTTTTGCAGCTCGACGAAATCATAGTTAAACGAAATCTGGTCGATGTCCGCGCCGATTTCGATTGTTTCCGGGCGGCGCAGCGCTCCAGAAAGCGTGAAGCGCCCATCGACGCTGCTGTGCCCCGTCAATTGTTTCAAGTGCAGTCCCGACACGATGAACGCGTCCATCTGAAACTGCTTCACGGTGAGCTGACCCGTGACGGGATTGTCTCCCTGCAAGCCTACGGAAAATTCGCCCCGCAGCTTGCCCGCATTCATTTCGGACGCGAGCGAGATTTTCGCCGTCTGTCCATCGGAGGCGACTTCGCCGCGGAAATTTCCCTGCACATCGGGGCCGACCTGCAGCGCCACGAGCCTCACGCTGCCTTGTGCTACGGGAGCGCGAATCGGTCCTTTGCCTCGTATATCGAAATTGAGCATCCCCGCCACGGGAATCGAGGCGGTCTGCAGCGCCGCAATTTTGTCCAGCGGAATATTCGTGCCGGTGAGGTTGAATTCCGTTTCCGCTTCCAGGGGCCGGTACAAAATATCTCCCGTGACGTGGCCCTGGCCGTTGCGGATGTCCGCATTCGAAAGCCGGTATTCATCGTGAGCCAGATGGAGCTTGCCCCCGAGCCGGTCGAGATGGACACCCTTCGCTTCCACGTCCTCGAGTATGAAATTCGCGTCGAACTCGGGTGCATCTCGTGTGCCGGAGCCGTGGAAGATGCCGCTGAGAAGCCCGGTCGCCGGATAATTCATGCCGAAGAGCTGCTGCAGGTCGTTCGTCTGCGCGCGTTGCATCTCCGCGTCAAACGTCCACTGGCTTTCCGGCAGGAAGCCCCAGTCGCCATCGAGCTTCAGAAACACCTCAACGACCGCGGTGGTCTGCCCGCGCCGCACCGCCGTTTTCGTCAGCCGGAAATCATCGGGCGAATATTCCAGGTCGCCCTCGAGCGTCTCGAAATAGAAATTGTCGAAGCGCGCATCGGTGGCGCTCAGGTGTCCGATGAAACTCGGCCCGCCCAGCGGTCCCACGATTCGCCCGCGAAACGTCAGCGCCCCCGCAATCCGGCTGGGCGTCGAATCCGCTCCGCGAATTACATTGATGAAATCGTCCCAGCCGAGCACGTCGTCGGTGCGAAGTTTCAATTCGAGCGCGGAATCGCCCGCGCCCAGAAACCCGTCCATCTCGATCTTCGTCCTCGGCGTCGAAATTTCGCTGGAAGCCAGCGCAATCCCGCGCCCGTCTTCCGACGTGTCGTATTCGAGCCGCGCCGTCACGGGAATTTTCCCGGGTGTCAAATTGTCCGGCGGCGACCACCGGCTTTCGCCTTTCGAGCGGAAATGCAGGAAGTTTGCGACCCACGTATTGGTTGAGTCCACATCGATGCGCGCGTCCCAGTGCAGCGGAACCACGGGGAAGCTGGCGTTCTGCGTGGCGGTGAAGGCCGCGGCAAGGCTCATTCCGCGTAATTGCGTCTGCGTGCGGAACGCAAGCGTGTCCGTGTCCATCTCCAACCGGCCGGTGATGCCTCCGCCCAGCGCGCGCACGTTGAATTTCTTCATCACCAGAAGTTTCTTCGACATCTCGTAGTCGCCCCACGACTCGAGCCCCTTCGCGTGGAACCATTTATATCCCATTCCGATGTCGTGGCCCTGGTAGTGCCCGCTCGCGGTCCAATTGCCCGACGCGTACCGCGCCTGGCCTGAAAAATCGGCAATGCCATCGGGCGTCAGCGGCGAACGGAAAATCGTGCGCGCGTCCGCCAGCGTCAGCCTCCCGCGATACCGCAAATTCCAGTCGGATTGGGCAAAGCTCGGCAGCTCGGCGCGAAGATTCAATTCCGAACGCGGAAACTTCAACACCAGCTCGTCGAGATCGAACGCGTTCGGGTGCAGCACGAATTTCGCGGAGACGTCGAAGCGAAAAGGCAAATCGCGCCGCGCCGCCAGCTCGATCTGCTGCCACTGCAGATTGCCCACGTAGGATTCAGCCCCCGGTGACGGGGCGTCAAGCTGCAATCGAAACGAGAGATTTTTCCCCAACATGGCGAGCGGCGTGCTCCGGTCGTTCACGCTGGCGCTGCCGTCGCGAAACTCCAGGTGGCCGATGCGCAGGCTAAAGAGCGTCTCCTGCAAAGGGCGATTGCTCGGCGCCACCCGCGGCGTTGGCAAATTGCTCTTGCCGGATTTGTCGAAGCGCACGGCGAGTTGCGGCTGGTCGAAAATCAACTCGTCGATCGCGATCTCCTTGCCGAAGAGCGAGAGGATATGAATCGCGATATTCACGTGCGCCGCGTGAAAAAGCGGCGGCGTGCCGGCCGCTTCAAGGCCGTGAAGCGTCAGATCGTCAAGTTCGGCGCGCAGATGCCAGGTGTGAAGATGAAAGCCGCCAAGATCCACCCGCGCCCCGGTGCGTTCTTCGATCTGGTTGACGAGCAGGTGCCGCACCCACCGTTCGGCGAGCCCGGTCTCGAAAAACAGAATCACGGCCACCGTGATGGCCGCGAGCGAGAACAGTGCGAAAGAAAGCCAGCGTCGCCAGCGAATCTTCACGAGCCGGCCCCCTGCGCGACCACGTCAATTTTCAGATGTTCGCGCGTGTCGTCGAGCCATTTCGTAGCGCGGTCCGTGATCGCGCGCTGGATCAGCACCTCGCGGATCGTATCCTCCACGTCGTCGAGCGCCGGTACCGCCTGGTTTTTCGCTTTCAGTTGCGGAGTGAACTCATCGTTGTAGTAGCTCTCGATCTGTTTTTCGTCCACCTGAGCGGCGGGACGGAACCGATAGTCGATGAAATGCGAGAGGAAAAGTTGCTGTTCGAGGATGCGGCGCACGGCTGCTTCGGTAAGTCCCACCGCGGCGCAGCGCGACTGAAATTCCTGCGGCGAGTGAAATTGTTTCACGAATTCCGCGTACGCGCGGTCCACATCCTCCCGCGAAGGCGCGGGATATGCCGCAAGCGCTGCCTCTCCGTGGACGATCCATTGGTTCGCCAGCAGCTGGATGATCTCGATGCGGGGTTTCGCGCTGCCATCGACGAGCTGCTGGAACGCGGTGAGCTCGCGGACTTCACTCTCGGTGATGATGTCGTCTTCGATCCGCGCCGCGATGCCGTCCACCACCTGCGTGCCGCCGCTCGCGCTCGTTGCGGAAATTGAAGACGATGCCGCCGCTGGCCCCGCTGCTTCCGGTGCGGGCTGAATTTGCGCCGAGATTCTCCTCAGCCCCGGCCCGGCGAGCCACATCATCAATCCGAAAATGAGAAGTATTCGCCGCATCAGAAAATCGGTCCGATGTTGAAAAAGAATTGAAAATGCGGCAGCCCGAAAATTCGTGTTACCGGCGGCTGTCCCGGCGGCGGCTGCGATTCCTGTCCCAGGTAGTGCGGCGGGTTGAGCTGATACCCGAAGTCCACGCGCACCGGGCCCACCGGCGTCGGATAGCGCACGCCGAATCCCACGGTGTGGGAAAAATACGGCAGATTATTGTTGTTCGCCGGCGGCTTCCAGGCGAACGAGATGTGATTCACGTCCGTGTAAACATTTCCCGCGTCGTAAAACAGCGTGCCGCCCAGCCGGTTTCCGATGAACGGCAGCCTCATCGGAAAACGCAGCTCCTGGTTGAACGCCAGCAGCGCCAGGCCTCCGATCGGAAATCCGGTTACCGGATCGCGCGGTCCCGCCTGGTTCAGCGAGAATCCCCGAATCGACGTGCCGCCCCCGGCGAAGAATCGTTCCGGTAGAGGTACATCTACTTCTTTTGTTCCGGGCAGCGTCTGCTCCACGCCGAAGCGAACCGACCGAGCAAACACGAACGCCCGCCCAAACGTGGTAAATGTCGAGTTCTGAAACGAGCCGCGGAAAAAGCTCGCTGCCGATCCGAGCGACTTGAGCGCGATGCTTGCGTCAATCGTGTTGAAGCTGCCGTGTTTCGCGTCCGCCGGATTGTCGCGCCGGTCGCGCGCATACGTGCCGCCGAACCCGGAAACGAGCGTCGGCTGGCTCAGCAGCGGGATCTCTTCGGGCGCGATATTCAGGTCCGAAGCGTCCACGCGGCGGAAAAAGTAGCGGTACACCAGCGTGCTCGAGGGCGTGAGCGTTTGCACCAGTTGCACGGCGCCTTCGTATCGCACCGAAGTAAACGTATTGATGTCCTGCGTCTTGTCCGCAAAGCCGGTCAGCTGCAGGCTCAATTTCCGGTTCGCCAGGAAATTGTCGGCCACGTAGCTGATCACCGCTCGATACTGCAGCGTCGAGACGCGCACTTTGAACGAGAGCGTCTGCGCCTTTCCGAACATGTTGGAGCGCGAAAGCTCCAGGATTCCCCGCGGGCTGGCTCCCATGATCGTGCCGCTTGGGTTCGAGCTTCCGCCCGCGAGCCGCTGCACTTCGAATCCGCCGCCGTAAGCGAACGTGTAGCGCTTGCCTTCCTGCGCATCCACCACCATCACCTTCTCGGGATCGGTGCCGTTGGGATTTTGCGGAGCGATCGTCACGCGATTGAATACTCCCAGGTTGTAGAGCCGCCGCTGCGTCTCCACAACATCTCCTTCGCGCAGCGGCCCCGGCTTGATCTGCACCTGGCGCGCGATCACTCCCGGCCGCGTGTACTGGTAGCCCGTCAGTAACACCTTCGATACATCCACCCGGGTTCCCTCGGTGATGTGAAACACCACGCGCACGTGAGTCGCATCGCTTCCGGGTAGCACGTCGTCGCGGAAATGGGCTTCGGGATATCCTTCGTTGTAGTACATCGCGAGAATGTTGTTGCGGTCGCTCGCCACGCCCGCTTCCGAGAAAGGCTGGCCGGGCGTCGAACCGGAGACGGCGAGAAGCGTATTGGTGCTCAGCGCGTGATTGCCTTCCACCTCCAGGCTGCTCACCAGCGTTTGCGCGCCCTCCACGATATGGAATTGGACGAGCAGATTTCCCTTTTTGCCCCGGTAGTTGTCGTCCACCGCAGCGGTCACTTCCGCGTCGCGAAATCCGTTTGAGAGGTAGAGACTCTTCAGGGAATCGGCGTCGGCCCGCATCAGCGACTGGCTGAACCGCCCGCTCGAAGCGAAGGAAGCCGTCTGCAGCAGCAAGCGCCCGGAAAGCAGGGACGTGAGGAAATACTTGTTCCCTTCGAAGTTGACGGCCGCAAGGCGGAATTTGTTGCCGCGCGAAATTTCGTAGCCGATCACGCGGTCGCCGGTCTTCGCGTCTTCGCGCGAGTTCACGGTCACGTCCGCGTCGAAGTAGCCTTCCCTCTGAAAGAAATCGCGGATGTTGCGCCGTCCCTCTTGCAGCAGGTCTTCATCGACGGCCCCTTCGGCGTAGATGGGCAGCAGCTTTCGCAGCTTGCCTTTGCTCAGGCGCGCGCCGGTCACCTCCACTCGCACGTGCGAGCCGGCCGTCACCTCCATCTTCAGCGGCACTCGATTCGCCGCTGCGTCGTACGCTTCGGGAGTAATCACCACTCCCGCTCCCAGGAATCCCTGGTTCACGAGATATTTCTTGATTCGCTGCGAAGCGCGCGTAAGGCGAGCGGACGTGAGCGGATTCTTCGCGTTAATCTTGGACTTGCGAATCAGCTCGTCATTGGTGAAGCGAGTTTCGTTGGTCACCGCGATGTTTCCGAGCAGCGCGCGCGGTCCGGGGTCGATCTGTACCGTAATATCCATCTGCCGCGTGTCGTCGTGAGGGCCAAGAGTCCACGTGATTTTCGCGAGGAAGAGGCCTTCGGTGCGCAGCGTATCCTGCAGCCGATCGACCGCTTCGCGAAGCGCGCTTTCGCGGAATGGTTCTCCCAGCCCCAGGCGCATCGCCGCCAGTGCGGCGGGAACGGTAGGCGGTTCCTTCAGCCCCTCGATCCGCACCACATTGTTGTAAAAATTGCGGTGAACGATGAAATCGACTCGAACCCCGTCCTCATCCGCCGCCGCCGCTACCTGGATGTCGGAAAAATCTCCCGTGCGATACAGCGTGCGCAGGCTCTCGCGTTCGTCGGCGAAGTCAAACGCTTTGCCGGCCACGAGCGCAAGCGTCGGCGTTTTCGGGCCCGCACTCGCTCCGTGCTCATCGACGATGCGGATTACGGTGATGCGGCGGCCTTCGAAAGAAGTTTCCTCCACGTCCGCGGCGCGGCAGATTCCCGAGCTGCAGGCGAACGCCATCACCAGCCACGCGAACATCATCCAGACTCGCGTCCTTGCCCCTGAAATCGATGTTTTCCATGGGAATCTCATGCGCCAGAGAGTGAGAAGGCAGGTTAGCATAGCCCCGTTGCCTGCCGGACGCGAAAAGGCGCTATCATCACGTTTGAGTCATCGACGGCATGATGAATCGCGAACAGCTCGAAAAATACTCCAGGCAGATTTTATTCAGCGGCATCGGCGAAGCGGGGCAGGAAAAACTGCTTTCCGCGAGCGCGGTTCTGGTCGGTTGTGGCGCGCTGGGCACAGTCGCCGCCAATCTCCTGGTGCGCGCCGGACTGGGACACCTCCGGATCATCGACCGCGATTTCGTCGAAGCCTCGAATCTGCAGCGCCAGACGCTCTTTGAGGAAGCGGACGCGCGCGATGCGCTGCCAAAGGCGATTGCCGCCGAGCGACGGCTGCACGCAATCAATTCCGGTGTGCGCGTGGAAGGCGTCGTGGCCGACCTAACGTCCGAGAACGCTCTCGATCTTCTCGCGGGCTTTCCGCTGATCCTCGATGGCGCCGACAATTTCGAAACGCGCCTGCTGGTAAATGATGCTGCCATCTCGCTCGGTGTTCCCTGGATTTACGCCGCCGCGGTTGGAAGCTACGGCGTCACGATGACGATTCGCCCGGGTGAGACGGCGTGCCTTGCATGCCTGGTCGAAAGCTCCGCGGACGGTGGCGAAAAAGTGGCTGCGATCGGTGCGGAGGAAACCTGCGATACCTCCGGGATCCTCAACGCGGCAGCGGGCGTCGTTGCGTCCATCGAAGCGGCGGAAGCCACCAAGCTTCTCGCCGGCCGCCCCGAAGCTCTCAACGGCAAGTTGATCTCATGCGATGTGTGGGCCGGAAGGTTTCAATCGATTCGCGTCGCGCGCAATCCGCATTGCAGGGCCTGCGCCCGCCGCGAATTGATTTATCTCGAAGGTCGAGCCCAGCCGCACGTCAGCCTTTGCGGGCGTGACTCGGTGCAGATTCACGAGCGCAGCCGCCGCCTCGATCTCACCGAACTCGGCCGCCGCGTCACAGGCGCCTCCGCTTCGGAAGTGCGCAACAATGAATTTCTACTCCGGTTCCGCGTCGCGCCCTACGAACTCACCGTCTTTCCCGACGGCCGCGCCATCGTGAAAGGCACGCAAGATCCCGCCATCGCACGCTCACTCTACGCGCGCTACATCGGTTCTTGAGAGATTCGAATCCAGTGGATGGTCTTGTTCGTAGTAGGGGCACGGCATGCCGTGCCCGCGTAGCCAGCCGCACATCGTCGAATATTTGCACGGCGTATCGAGGAGGATTCTTACAGGTAGGGTCGCGTTCAAGGCCTGTCGATCAGCCAAACGAATTTCCAAAAATTCTCAGCCGACAAAACGGCGCAGCGCCGACTGCCGCATGGCAGACCGATCTAAATTCTCTCGCGTGTTCATCAGCGTCAGCAGCGTGCTCAGCACCCGCGCCTTGATTTCATCCGACATCGGGAAGCCGCTCGTCGCTACGTGTACGAGCCGGTCGCCCCGGTTGGCAATTTTGCTCATGAAGTCGTTCTGCCGCTCGTGACTATTTTTGCCCAGCGCCGATTCCCGGCGCATCTCGGCGCACTCCTGCTCGATGAAGAGCGTGTAGTGCAGCACGCACAGATGGTCCTCGGCAAGCCCTGCCGGGACAGGCATTTTGCATCCTTTGGAAGTGCAGGTTTCCGCCACAGACACACCTGTTCGAAGCCAATTCTTCTTGTAGCATCCCGGACATGCGATTTCTACAGAACGTAAGCAACTTGTTGCCAATCAGATAGCCTATCGGCACTTCCGAGCTACGCAGGAGTGGCTTCTGAGGATGGGAGGGCGGCCGCGGGCTCCGCGGCGGTTTCGAGGATCATGTCCTTGGCGCGCACAGCTGCCAGCAGTACCAAAATGTTCGTAAGTAGAATTACGGCAAAGGCCAGCGGCGTCAGGAATGCAAGCTGGTCGGGCATCGCGCGAACGGCGTCGAGGGCCAGCACGGCCGTGATCAGCCCGCGCGGGATCAAGAGAGTAGCGACTTCGCGCTCGCGAGCCGTTGTTCCGCGCCAACCGACCCGGCTGATCTGCACCGCGACGAACCGAGCGATGAACAGCACGCTGACGATTCCCAGTGAAGCCAGGATCTCCTTCCGCAAACCACGGAAATCGACGAGCACGCCGAGCAGCACGAAGAAGAAGCTGCGCACCAGGAACGCCAGCTCGGCGTGAAACGAATGGATCGCCTTGCTGGGGTCAGGCGGAAGAATGCGGAACACGAATGAGTCCGCCGAATTCCTGGGGTCGGGCAAGTTGGCGAGCGCGGCGCCGAACGCCATCACGCCGAATAGTGGACTTCCACCGACTGCGTGGATCCCGGCAAACAGCAGCAGGACCGCCGCGAACGTCAGCACCTGCCAGAATGCTTTGTCGGAGATGATCGGCAGCAGCCGCAACCACGCGTAGGCCGCCACGAACGCCACGGCCAGCGCGATCACGAATTTGTACAGAACGATGGCGGTGACGGCGCCCGTCACCGAGCCGTGGCTTCCGGGAGCCAGCCCCACCCGCGAGAAAAGATCCGCCAGCGGTCCGCTTTTGATTTCAGCGCCGCCGCGCGCCAGATCGATCAGTACGCCAACGCCCAGCGCGCCGAGCCCATCGCCAAACGACGCTTCGATCACCAGCGTCGTCCTGACCGTCTGCCGCATCTCGAGCTGCTCGAGAACCGGCAAAACAATCGAGCCGCTCATGCATGCGAGGGTGGCGGCGACGAGCAGCGACGGCATCATCGCAAGTCGCAGCGCGTAGATGCAGAAGTACGCGGCTCCAGCGAACGCCAGCGCATAGCTGATCAGCGCGAGTGCCGTCCCTGCGCCAAACTGTTTCAGCGAATTTCGGAGATCGAGTTCGAGGCCGGCGGCGAACAAAATCAAGATCAGCGCCAGCGTTCCAAAGCCGCGATTCACTTCGCCGAACTTCGCGCCGTCCACACAGTGCAGCACCGGGC
>JBOGNA010000001.1:0-16570 GCA_050746925.1 Candidatus Acidiferrales bacterium | reverse complement strand
ACGCGAACCTGCTCATCGAGCCCGAAGCGAAGAAAGACGCCAAGTGGGACGCCATCACCCGCGCCGCTTCCGTGGTCGTCCACATCGGCCTGATCATTTTCATCATCTTCATTCCGAAAATGTTTCCGCCGCACATTCCCACGACGAAAGAAATCGAGATGGCCAGCAAGAGCCTGGGCATCACCTACATTTCGCCCGACGACATTCCGGCGCTCCCTCCCGGCCCGCCCGGCCCGAAAGTTCGCATCAACAACAAAGTCCTGAACAAAGTGGCGCCGCCGCGCCCGGAATCGCACGCGCCCATCGCACCGCCCTCGATCGTGAATCCGGAGCAGCCCAAGCCCGAGCTTCCCTCGGCGCCCACGCCGCATGACTCCGCAAATCAACCCGCGGTGAGCGTGCCCGTGCAGCCGAACCCGACACCGTCGCAAGTGCTGCCCGTGCCGCCTTCGCAACCCGGCCGCCTGAATCTGAATATTCCGAACACGTCGCCCGGCCGCGCCATTCAAAATCAAATTCAAGACGCGATCAAAAATGGCGGCGGCACCGTGTACGTGCCTGGCGCAGGCGGAGGAGGGGGCGGCGGTGGCGGAGGACTCGGCGGCCGAGGCGGCCACGGCATGCAGAACATGCAGCCCGGCGCGCAAATCCTCACTGACACGCAGGGCGTCGATTTCAACAGCTACATACAGCGCCTGCTTGCCACCGTGAAGCGCAACTGGTACACCGTGATGCCCGAGTCCGCGCTCATGGGCGACCGCGGCATCGTGATGCTCACGTTCAAAATCAATCGCGACGGCAGCGTGCCCCTTCCCGATCCGAATCTCGAGCGCACATCCGGCAAGCAGCCGCTTGATTCCGCTGCGCTCTCATCGATCCGCACGTCGAGCCCGTTCGAGCCGCTGCCGCCACAATTCAAGGGCGAATTCATCGAGCTGCGCTTCATTTACTTCTACAATATCCCGCCCGACTCGGTGAACACGCGCTAGCCGCGCTTTTGTTGCTCGCATTCTTACAGTAGGGGCACGGCATGCCCTGCCCTCGGTTGCTGGCGGCACCGCCGTCCATCTCGTGCCTCAATCGAATTTGACTCGGTAGCCACGACGAGCGCCGTCGCTCGTCGTGGGCTTTTCCGCGCTCGCCGATTGTGCGAAAGTAATCGCTCCGTCTAACGCGTTCCGCGAAAAACGTTCTGTGAAACGTATTCGGCGAAACGCATTCGGTGAAAATAGTCTGTGAAAACTACCCTCAATCGCACCCAAGTGCTCGGCGCGCTCCTGCTCGCGGCTCTCGCGCTCGGCGCGCTCCTCCTCCGCTGGAAATTCGGGCGATGACAGATTCGTTTCCGAAGACAAAGACGACCGATTCGTCGTTGTTGAACGTCTCTCCTTCGCCCCCGCACGCGACCGAACGCCTCATCGTCGTCCTCGGCCCCACCGCTTCCGGCAAATCCGCGCTCGCCCTCGCGCTCGCTGAAAAACTCGACGGCGAAGTTCTCGTTTGCGATTCCACACAAGTCTATCGCCACTTCGACATCGGCACCGCGAAAGTTCCCGAGCGCGAGTGGCGCCGGGGCGAGAAAAATATCGCGCATCATCTGATCGACCTGGTCGAGCCAGACGCGGTTTTCACCGCCGGCGACTACCGCCGCCACGCCCTCGCCGCACTCGACGATCTCCGCAGCCGCTCGAAGCTCCCCATCCTCGCCGCCGGGACGGGACTTTATTTGCGCGCGCTGCTCGAAGGCCTTGCGGACGCGCCCACGCGCTCGGAAGAATTGCGCGCTCGCTTGCGCGCCATCGCGGAAGCACGCGGCCCGACGCACTTGCACACAATTCTCGCGCGCCTCGATCGCGAGTCCGCCGCGCGCATCGCTCCGCGCGATACGCAAAAAATCATTCGCGCGATCGAGATGCGCGTCCTCACCGGCAAACCCGCAGCCGAAATTTTCAGCGCCGAGCGCCCTGACAGCGCCCCGGTGCGTGACACGGTGAATGACGGCGTGCGCGACAGCGCGCAAAACAGCGGAGATGGCGCGGTGGTTGACAAGCTGCGCGACGAGGCGCATGTCGAGCTGCGTGACGACGCCCGCGAGACAACACGAGAAGGAGCGCGCGCGACGGCAGCCGAGGGACCGCGCAAAAATGCCCTCGAAGGCTACGCCGTCACTAAGATCGGATTGCTCCCGCCGCGCGCCGCTCTCTACGCCCGCATCGACGCGCGCGTCGAAGCCATGCTCGCCGCCGGCTGGCTCGACGAAGTCCGCGAACTCGTCGCCCGCGGCAAAGCAGGCGGTGTGCCGGCGGATGCTAAGCCGTTCCAGTTCATCGGCTACGCCGACCTCCGCGCCCACCTCGAAGGCCGCGTCACGCTGGCGGATGCGATCGCCCGAATCCAGCAAGCCACGCGCCGCTTCGCCAAGCGCCAACTCACATGGTTTCGCCGCGAGGCGGACGTCCACTGGCTCGAATCCTTCGGCGACGCCGAAGAAACCACCGCCGCCGCGCTCGCTCTGATCGCCCGCCACGCGAATTCGCCAAGGTAGCCACGACGAACGCATTTCTCGTCGTGGGCTTTCTCCGTCGCCGCGGATTTCAATCCCCCCGCTCTGGCGCCGATTAGAAATTGTGATATCGCTTTGATTCAATGGTTTGCGCGGAGTTTTAATCGGGGAAGTGCCGATTAGAAAGGCCGCGACCCCTAACCCGCGACCTGTGATCCGCGCTCCGCGACCCGTGCGAAAGGCGCGGCCGCTAGTCGAAATCCGTTTCAGATCGCCGGGTAGGCGAGAAGGCGACGGCTTGCCCGGGTGAAAATGCCGAATCGGTACTGGTCCGTGTTTGTGATCGTTTACGGAGGGGATCAATCCCCTCGCTCCTAAAATGAGATGAGAAATCGCAATCCGTTCGCGATTAGAAATTTTTAGCAGGCTTTGTTTTCTGCGAGTTAGGCGAAATTCTAATCCCGTATTCGCGATTAGAAATCTTGCCGTAAGCCGTTTGGATTCAGCGGCAGGAATATGCGCTGCTGCAGCGTACCGGGTTGTCTCCGAGTGCCACGGTGGACACGGAAAGGCAGCGACTCGTGACTTGTGACTCGTGAACCGTGCACCAGCTGGAGAGGCGCAGAGGTCCGGCGCGGGGTAGATTCCTCCCCGTTCATCGAGAGCGGCTTCCGATAGTGGTGTTTTTATCTTCATATGAAAACGACGAATGGTAGCGCGGATTTGAACGCAGTGGAATCCGCAGCTTTGCGGGGGGGATGTGGAAATGTGGAAAACGCGGACAGGAGAGCTCTACGTCTCTCTACGCAAGCATCGTGGGGAGACTGCGCGCGATGAAGGCCCAGATGTCGAAGAGGTGATCGAGAGCTTGAGGAGTAAAACGATACTCGCTCATTCGGCGCTACTTGGAGAGCGGCGCGCGTTTCCGTTGGGTCATTCGCGAACGTGCTTCATCCGCGTCGATGAGTTGCCCGCGCTCGGCGGCAGCGCAGCCTTCTTCGATTTTTAGATTGATGTCGCTGCGATTCGCTGCGAGCCACGCTTCCTGCTCGTGAAGCATGGTGACGGCTTTTTCGACGAACTCGTCCAAGGATTGGTAGGGACCGCGCTCCAAATCTTGCTGAATCAGATCTTCGATTTCACGGCGAAGGCGGACGTTCATGGGTCGATTTTACTCGCTAGATTCGAGGCTGCAAAGGCAAATTCGCGGCATTTCGCGTTCATGCCAGATCGACAACCGGTAGCGCGGATTGGGGCGGTTGAAAATCCGTAGAACTACTTACGGTCTGTGGAAAAGTCGGAAATTAGGAAATATTGGCAGATCCCGCCATGTCTTCCCAGATGCGAGGTTTTTTCCTAAAATGACGTATTGTTTTCGATCGCAGTAATTACTTCTACGATCTCGACCGCAATTTCGCCACGGCGCAGTTCACGTGCAATACGGACAGAGCTTATTGCCACACCATAACTTTCTTGCATCCACCGCGATAATTTCGCCAGCACCTGTTTCCCCGAGACGAGAGAAAGTCTCCCCTGGACAGTGTTCCAATCGCGATTCTTTCGGTCTCTCGCTAATCGATTTGCAGAGGTGGGGCCCGCCGCCCGATTCTCTGCCAAGAATTCGAAGGCAAATGCGTCCGTCACGTCATCTTCGAATTCTCCGGCAAATTCAAACAACTTGCTTGCAATTCGTTCAGTATTCAGTTCTGGCCCGCCGTCTCTCGTCCTGCCCGCAACGGTTCGCAGAATTGCATCCGGAACCAAAAGATAGTTTTCGATCTCTTTTCGTGCCCATATATGGAGGTTGACGCCTTTTTCATCCGCCTCTCGGAGGCGCTCGGCGATTTGAGTGGACGTGTGGAAGTCTGAATCCAGCAGACAATATGATCTGATGTTTTGGCCGAGCGACGTCCTAATGAGCATCGAAGAACCAACCGCATAGTTCCATCCGCCCCACCCGCCGACAGACATATTTGGTATCGCGTCGATAGGGTCCGCGGTTCTCGGGAGCAGTATTTTCTGAAACTGTTTGAGAAGCGCTAGGTCGTCGCCTTCGACAAAAAGACAACGGCGTGAACTCCACAGTCTAGTGAGTTGGAGGTTTTGCACACCACCGATTTGGTCGACAACCTGTTGGACCTGCGGAATATCAGTCGTAAATTGCGCCTGTCGTCGGTCGCGGTCGACCACTAGAATGTTCTCCGGGTCAACTTCCGAGATTATCTCCACAGAATGAGTCGCTACTATAACTTGAGGGTGGCGTCCCTCCATGAATCTGATTAACCTTCGCTGCAAGTCAGCATGCATGTAGACATCGGGCTCGTCGAGAATCACTGTGTCACAATTCCTGGAACGCGCCAGGAACCACATCGTTTGCAGCCACATTTGGAGACCGTGACCCATTAAGCGAATTTCGGCTACGAAGTCGTCGTTGCGGAGCATCAGTTCGAGTTCCCTTCCCTGCCGCTGTCCCCTGCCCGCCAATTGTTGTACCTCAAGCCCCGGCCATGTTTCCTCCGATATCCGCTTGAAAGAGGCGAATGCTTCATCGTAAAGCAGGTTTATCTGATTTCGAAAATGAAGCGAAGCAAGATTCGACGATAGAGCGCGCCGAACATATTCCGGGACGAGAATTGTCTCGGTAGGAGCGACCGGCGATATCTGAGGAAGAATTCCGACGCTAGCATCTGCCAAACGTCGCCGTGCTTGGCTCTGCGAGATAACGGAACGAGTAGGACGATCCTTGAGTACCGCGTGCAGCTTCTCTTCGCCTCCGATGTAAACAATAATCGTTAAGCCTCTGTCAAACGAGGCCGTAATTCTCGCTGGCGGATCGCCGTACCGGTGGAAGACATTCGAGAAATCGAAGTCTTGGTGATCGAGGGAGGGAACGACTCCCTTATTCACGATCGGAATATCGAGCCATGGTGGCACATCAGCAACGCGAAGGTGTCCCAGGCGATTGACTATGATGGAAACTAGGCGCAAGGCTTCCACAATCGTGGATTTCCCAGCATTGTTTCGCCCAACAATTATGCTGACCGGGCGGAACGGGATGGTGTGTTCTCTAAAGCATTTAAAGTTCTCAAGTTTAATTTCGGAGAGCATTGGAGAAATGCTATAACATGGCGTTTGATAATTCGATATCGTATCGGAACTCTGATGCCCGCAAGAGATTCGGTTTTACCTATTTTTTACATTCCTCGCTATTCAGAAAGGCCCACTTCCCTCGATGCCATTTTGACAGTTGCGCAGGGCAAGCGACAGCGATAGTCAATTCCAGATCAGACTGATCAAGTTAGGTTCCGTATGCTCAGTAAACAGGTTGGTAAAGGGCAACCCGTACGGGATCTGGAGGATAAGTGCGATTATCCCCGTAATAGCTGTCGCCAATAAAGAAATAGACAAGCGAATTGCTCGGAACGGGGAGGGGCATAGTAGGTGTGGCGGAGGAATCTTGGCCAGTATCGTTGCTATGAAAGAAGATCGCTTCAGCTTGACCCGGGCCCAGCCATTCTTGGACACCTGGGCCAGGATTACGGTCGTAGGGGCTCCAAAAACCTCTCACCTCAACAATTCGTTTCGCATTCTTAGGCACAGTTCCAACGAAGAGCCTAGCACTCGATTTCGGGTCGACCGGCTGCCAGAGAACCCTCTGTGGCAACTCTGCGACATCTGGATAGGTGGTAGTCTTACATTTTGCTGCACTGCCTGCACAATCCTTGGCGTCGCTAGTCAGATTGAGAATCGTCTTCTGCAGTATGCCTAGTTCGGCAGTGAGTTTTGCTTCGTCGACTCCTCCAAAGAGGTCCTCGTGAGCCGCGATATAAGCGAGTCCTGCGCGCCGCTTTAAAACATCCGCGAGGTATTGCGACATTTGTTCAAGTGCGCGTCTTTGCGTGTCGGTTATTGCAAAACTAACCAACCCATCGTAACTCTTAGTCACGACTAGCACGGCCCATGGGTGGCCTGCTGGTTCCGGAACTACTTTGGGCGGAAATCCTCGAATGTAGTCCTGCAAAGCCTGAACATCGAAACTCGGCAGGGGCTCAAACGTCCCCTTGCGCACGATACTGATAGAAAGCCTCCCGGAATCCTTCCACGATTGCATTTGCTGTGCGACGCTTCCACTAACCGTGTTTCCCCAAGCGGACGCACTAAAGCTCGCTGACATTTGCTGCTGCTCCTGCTCCGAGTCGGAGGTGGCTTCCAGCACTGCTGTGAAATCGCCTCCTGTCACAAGTCCAGCGATATATTGATCGCCACAAAGAGACTGGAACGCGGCAAATCCCTTGGCCGCCGCCTTCTTCGCTTCAAGCGTCAGAACAGCCTGTTTCAAAAATTGGGCTTGATTTTCGACGTGCAGGTCCTCGGTCAGGAATTCTGCAAAGCGGGAATATCTCTGGCTCTGGAAGTAGTCAACCGCGAGATTTCCGCTATAAACCCCAAATCCGAATGATGCGGAGCCGCCGACCTTCAACGATTGTGCGAATTCCTGGCTCGTCGTGGCATGCGTAAGTTTGAGAGTGGCGCTCTGTCCTGTTCCGCCCACAGAAGCCAGTTCATTTGGGTTTCCGCTATAGACCACGCATGGTTGCTTAGTTATAGCGAAGAGAGAATCGAACCCGACACCAAACCGGGCGTCCGAATTGCCCGGCGGGAAATCATTATTTTGATAGGCATTTGAGCCCACAACTTTGTCCATGTATTCCTTGACCGACCAATCCCCAACTTTCCGATCATCCGCCTGGTCACCGCTCACTCGCGGGTCGAGTTTGCTGTGATACTGCACC
The DNA here is from genome assembly GCA_050746925.1 of Candidatus Acidiferrales bacterium. Classification (GTDB taxonomy): domain Bacteria; phylum Acidobacteriota; class Terriglobia; order Acidiferrales; family UBA7541; genus Palsa-295. The sequence continues at coordinate 9,274 of JBOGNA010000001.1, read as the reverse complement.
TGGGCAAGGCAAGGGAAGGCCGCGAATGAGAGAACCAAGGATAGCGCTAAGACCTGCTGTCTCATCGATTCGTCTCCTTATCGCGAGAAGCTGGTAGAGTCATAACAGGTTATCGTTTCGCGAGTCAAGTAGTTCTGTAGTTCTATCAAAAGGCGCAACTCTTCCAGGTGTTCAACTGCATATCATCGCCCTTGGGAAATGAACCGTGTTTTCTCACCTTCGATGGTCTATCAATATGAGCTCTCAACAGCGCAGCTTAGAAATCCCAAAAGAGTTCGAATGCTTGACGGGGGGCGGGCGGAGCTATATCGTCCGAGGCGAGCGTGCTGCGGGTGGCATGCGAGGCGGGGAACGACTATGGCATCGCCGGCACCGGTACGGGCACCGAAGAGTGCGTCGCTGCAGCGCGGGGATTGGGTGCGGGCTGCGTTTGCGCGGCTGGCGCAGGATGGGATGGACGCGGTGCGCGTCGAGGTGCTGGCGCGCGATTTGCACGTGAGCAAGGGGAGCTTTTACTGGCATTTTCGCGATCGCGACGAGCTGGCCGGGGCGATGCTGGAGCAGTGGGACGAGGATGAGTCGGCATGGCTGCGGGAAGCGGCGGCCGAAGAGCGGAGCGCGGCGGCGCGGTGGGCCGAGCTGGTGAAACATTTGACGGACGCGCAGCACAGCCGGTTTGAGGCGGCGGCGCGGGATTGGGCGCGACGCGATCCCCGGGCTGCGGCGCGGGCGCGCGCGGTGGAAGCGGAGCGTCGCGGATTTATTGCTGCGGTGCTGCGCGACGTGGGATTTACGGCGCGGGCGGCGGAGGCGTGGTCGGAGCTGGCGCTGCTGATTTGCCTGGGTTGGGTGGACCGCGCCAGCCGCGACGAGGAATTTCGCGCGGCGCCGAAGCGCGGGCTGGGGGATTTTTTGTCGGAGCTGGTGCTGGCGGCGTCGGCGAGATCGGGCGGGGGACGGGGGTAGGATTTCGTTGTAGGCTCGGGCGGGCGCTCGGGGTGCTTGCGGGATACGCGCAGGTTTGAAATTCCACGGGCAATTTCAAATTTCAGAATTTCAAATTTCAAATGAAAGTCAAAAGAGCCGGCGGGCGCACACGATCCGCTTTCGGGATACGCGCAGACTGAATTTTGCGCTGAGATTCTTCGGCCATCCTGGTCGGACGGCCTCCCTTCCTTTGTCAGGGCAGGCAGAATGACAGGCTTCTTTTTTGGGGCGGCGGCGAGATCGGGCGGCGGCTGCGCTGGTTATTCAATTTCGAGTTCGATTCCTACAAGGCAATTTGAAATTTCAGAATTTCAAATTTCAAATGGAAGGCGAGAGACGTGCTACAGAGGCGAATGTGTGTGTTTGGACGAGTGTAGGATTGAACGCGCGGACGGTCGATGACGACTGAAAAGATTTTGATGCGGGAGTTGCTGCGGCTGGCGCGGGGGCGCGAGCGCGAGATGGTGCGGCTGCTCGGGCGGTTTGTGCGGTGCGAATCGCCGAGCTGCGACAAGGCGGCGGTGGACCGGTTTGGCGCGATGGTGGCGAGCGAGTGGCGGCGGCGCGGGGCGAAGGTGAAAGTTTTGCGGCAGCGCGGGCGCGGGAATCATTTGCGCGTGGAGCTGGCGGCGCGGGATGGGCGCGGACGTGGTGAGAGCGCGGGACAAATACTTGTGCTCGGGCATCTCGATACGGTGTATCCGCTGGGGACGATTGGGAAGATGCCGTTTCGCGTGGCGGGCGGGAAGGCGTGGGGGCCGGGGACGTTTGACATGAAGGGCGGGCTGGTGCTGGCGCTGGGGGCGGTGGACGCGCTGAGGGCGGCGGGAGCGGGGCCGCGGAAGCGGGTGGTCTTTTTGTGGACGTCGGACGAAGAGATTGGGAGCGAGAGTTCGCGCCGCTGGATTGAACGCGAAGCGCGGTGGAGCGATGCGGTGCTGGTGCTCGAGCCGTCGTTCGGGCGCGAGGGGAAATTGAAGACGCAGCGCAAGGGTGTGGGCGGCGCGGAAATGATCGTCACGGGGCGCGCGGCGCATGCGGGAATCGAGCCGGAGAAAGGCGTGAACGCGGTGCACGAGCTGGCGCTGCAGATTGCGCGGTTGATGATGATGAACGATCGGCGGCGCGGGATCACGGTGCAGGCGACGGTGGTGGAGGGCGGGACGACGTCGAACGTGGTGCCGGCGCGGGCGCGTGCGATGGTGGACGTGCGATTCGAGCGGGCGGCGGATGCGCGCGGGATTTTGCGGAGGCTTCGCGGGTTGCGTCCAATTTTGCGCGGGGCGCGAGTGGAAGTGCGCGTGGGGGCGATGCGTCCGCCGCTCGAGCGCACGGCTGGAGTGCGCGGCCTATATCGCGCGGCGCAGGAATTGATGCGCGGCGTGGGCAGGGCGCTGGGCGAAGCGGCGACGGGCGGCGGGTCGGACGGGAATTTTACGGCGGCGCTGGGAGTGCCGACGCTCGATGGATTGGGGGCGGTGGGAGACGGGGCGCACAGTGTGCGGGAGTATGTGGTGGTGCGGGAGATGGCGCCGAGAGCGGCGTTGATCGCGGGGTTGTTGACGACGCTGTAGGAAAGCGGAAAATTGTCATTGGAAAATTGAAAATCGGGGGACGGCACAAGCGATTTCAAATCTAAAATTTGAAATTTGAAATAGAGGCAACGGCACCAGCGATTTGAAATTGGGGCGACGGCGCGAGCAAGGACGCAAGAAAAAGCACAGGCGCCCGCCTGAAGGCGGCCGCTACAAGTTCACAAGGGCCGGCGAGTGGTTAGCGGAGATATTCGTGGCGGAGGTAGGCGATGGTTTGCTGGTCGAGGTCGGCGTAGTCGGAGTGGAGGGCGTCGCGGAGGGCGGCGTCCATGGAGGGGGCGGTGGAGATGCGATCGAGGAGGCGGCTGATGTCGCTCATGCCGCCGGATTGGATGATGGATTCGACGGCGGCGAGAGCGTAGGCGTAGGCGAACGAGGCGGCGCCGCCGGACAAGCCCATCCACGAGCCTTCGAGCATTTGCAGGCTGGGGGCGCGGCCCTGGCCGACGAGTTCGACGAGCGCGCCGGCGGAATTATTGCTGCGGCGGCCTTCCATGAATTGCGCCACGCCTTCCTGGAGCCAGGTGGGAGCGCGGCCGCGAGTTTTTTGGGCGATGAAGCTGTGAGTCAATTCGTGTTTGAGGACGCGCGCAAGCTCGGAGGTGACGCTGCTGAGGCCCTGGACGGGAATGCGAAGGCGGCCGTCGTTGAGCGCGCCGACCCAGCCGGGAGCGCGGGTGATGTCGGCGAAAGCCTGATCGGTGTAGAGAATCACGCCGATGGCTTCGGGCGGCGTGTAGTCGAGCTGGGATTCGATGTCGCGGAAATCGTCTTCAAGGACGTGGAGAATATCGCGGGCGAGATCGGGAGTCGCGGTGCCGTTGTACTTCAGCGCGAAGTGGGCTGTTTCACCCTCGCGGTAGCTTTCTTCTTCGGCTTTGTCTTTTTCCGCTTTGGCTAAAGCGCGCTCGACTTCCTGGTCGGGATGCAAGCGCTCGGCGCGGCGCCATTCGGCGACCGCTAAATCCATTTTATTCGAGCCATAGTAGGCCCAGCCGGTGAGCTTCGCGACGTCGGCGGAATTCGGCGCGACGCGGCGGGCGCGTTCGAGAGGATCGAGCGCGGCGCTGAACTGGCTCTGGCGCAGATAGAGGACGGAAAGATTCAAGAGCAGGCCGAGATTATCGGGCGCGAAGGTGAGGGCCTGGCGATAGTGGTCGATGGCGGGATCGACTTCGCCTTTGGCGATTAGAAATTGCGCGGCGGTGTAGTGAGCGGCGGCGACTTTTTCGATTGCAGAGGCGGAGCCGGAGCGGGCTTCGCCTTCGAGGCGCGCGATGTAGGCGAAGTCGATGGAATCGTCGTGGACGGCGAGACGAGAGACGTCGTCGTAGCCGCGGACCGGCTCGATTTGCGGAGCGGAGACGGGCGGGTCGGCGGCGGCGCGGGCGGCGGCTGAGGAGTAACCGAAACTGTCCTTTTCAACACGAGCGACGATGGATTTCGGAAGCGAGAAGCGGCCAGCGGAGGTTTCGTAGCTGACGTGCTCGCCGTCGTCGGTGACATTGGAGGCGGTGATGCGGCGGCCGTTCTTGAGCACAATCGTGTCGGCGGCCGCGGAAGACACGGCGAGCAGGAGCAATGCGGCGACTGGCGCTGCGCGATGCACAACCTAATTTTACCAATGCTCTGCGGAGAGATTGCGAGCGCCCTTGTTCGCTCATGCCCTAAGTGGCTATAGTCCCAAGTATGCGGTGGGAGGCGAAAATCTTCCGGAGAGCGGGGCTAGTTGCGATTGCGGCGGCGCTGCTGGTGTGCGCGCCGGTGGCGGATGCGTTTCAGGCCGAGCCGAGCGCGGCAGGGGCTGCGATTGAGACGAGCGACCCGCGGGCGCTGTATCAAGCGCTAAACGAGCTGCGACCCGACGGGACGCATGTTTACACGGTCCGCGAGGTGAATCTGCGGAGGGACGTGTTAAACGTGCGGCTGATCGAGGGGAAGCTGGCGTTTTTTCAGGCGATCGGCGGGCGGGTGACCGGGGCTGTGTTTACGGGACACGGACACATTTTTGCGACGCCGCACGATCGGGGGGAGAGGCAGTCGATCGCGCAGTACCTGGGCGTGCCGATGGTGGGGCAGGATTTTGACCGCGCTTACTTTCGATTCACGGATGAAACGGCAGCGGAGATCCGGCGGCAGATGGCGAGCTCGGAAGTGAGCGAAGCGAGCGATCCTTTGTTCGCGGAGAGCTGGGGGCCGGTGGTGGTGAGCCTGAACCCGTGGCACTCCTTGCGGGTGATGTTCGACCTGCTATCGGCGGACCCGCTGCCCTACTTTTATGCGGGCGTGGAGAACGATCGGATCGGAGCGTTCGACGTGCTGGTGGATAGCCGGCGGAACGAGCAGGTGCTGCTGGGGCAACCACGTATCGAGAATGAGGTGCGATTTTACGACACGTGGGCTTCGTTCAAGGCGGCGGATGCGCCGAAGATACCGATCGAGATGTTTGCGCCGATCGATTACGCCGTGAGTACGACGATCGACAACGATTTGTCGCTCGAGGGGCGAACCACCCTGCACTTGAAGGCGCTGCGAGCGGGTGAGCGAATCGTTCCGCTGGAGCTATCGCGGAACCTGGCGGTGGAGGCGGTGAGAATTGAAAACGGGCCGCCGCTTGTTTTCTTTCAGAATGCGGACATGAGCCGACACGACATTTTGCAGCGCGGGAACGACGCGCTGGTGGCGGTGCTTCCGTCAGCGACGAAGCTGGGCGAAGAGATTCGATTGGAAGTGACGTACCGCGGCAACGTGATCAGCGACGCCGGCAATGACGTGGAGTTCGTGGGAGAGCACGGAACATGGTACGCGCATGTGGGCGGAGGCGACCATTTCGCACGTTTCGATCTTTCGTTCCGATGGCCGAAACGGTTGACGCTGGTTGCGACAGGCGCGCGGACGGAGTTACGTGAAGAGGGCGACGCGAAGATCGGACGCTGGCAGTCGGAAGTGCCGTTTGCGGTGGCGGGATTCAATCTTGGCGAGTACAAGGTGGAAACGGCGGGCGGAGAGCACCCCAAAGTGGAACTCTATGCGAACCGGCAGCTCGAGGATGCGATACTCGCGCTTCTTCAGCAGAATCCGAACACGGATGCGGACGCGCTGCCGGGGATGTTTCAGACGCCACGACAGCGGGGATTGTCGGGCGCGATTCCCGACGCACCGCCTCCGAGTCCGGCGGCGGTATTGAAGCGGCTCGGCGGACAGGTGACAGATTCCATACGGTTTTTCGAGGGACTGAACGGACCGTTTCCGTTTGATCATCTCGATGTGTCGCAAATTCCCGGAAACTTTGGACAGGGCTGGCCGGGACTGGTGTACCTCTCGACGCTGGTTTTCTTGCCGCAAGAGACACAAAAGCAGGCGGGGTTCAGCGAGCGAGCGCAAGAAGAAGCCCGCGAGCTGATGCCGTTCCATGAGGTGGCGCACCAATGGTGGGGCAACGTGGCAGGATCGGCCGAGTATCGCGACGCGTGGATACAGGAGGCGATGGCCAATTATCTAGCGTTGCTTTACGCCGACAGCAAGCGTCCCGGGGATCAGCGGCTGAAGAGCTGGCTGGAACACTACCGCGAAGTGCTGACTGCGAATATCCCGGGCAAGACGCGCACGGTGGAATCGGCCGGCCCGCTGAGTTTCGGCTGGCGGCTGCTCTCGGCGAAGGCTCCGAATGCGTATGAGGCGATCACGTACGGCAAAGGCACCTGGGTGATTCACATGCTGAGGGAAATGATGCAGGATCCGGGCGCGCGAGATCCGGACGCCCGCTTTCGGGAACTACTGAAGTCGATTCTCGAGGAGCACCGCTTTGCGGCGCTCTCGACGGCGGATTTCCAGACAGCCATCGAAAAGCGAATGACGCCGGCGATGGACCTGGAAGGCACACATTCGATGGGCTGGTTTTTCGACGAATGGGTGCGCGGGACCGGAATACCTCGGTACGCGGTTGAGTTTCAGACGAAGCCGCACGAGGGCGGATTCCTGGTGACTGGGAAGCTGCTGCAATCGGGAGTGGATGACGTGTTCACGGCTTCGATACCGTTATATTCCGCAAGAGCTGGCGGGAAAATGGAGCGATTGGGAACAGTCGTTACAAATGGAACAGAGACACGATTCCGATTTGTTACAAAGACCCGACCCGTAAAAATACTGATCGATCCGCGAAACACCGTGCTTTGCGTTGCGAATTGAATTCCCGATTTGACGTTACGGCCGTGTTACAAACGAGAGCCCCCGTGCACCAACAATTTTGGGGTTTTGATATTGCTTCGTGTTGCCTTCGGACTTATCCTGTCTCGTCCCAAGCGAGCCGCGAGCATTTGAAACCGAACGAAAGGAAGAATTTAGATTTACGAGGGGTGCGAGGACCTCGTATCTGGTTCGTTCGGGAGCGGCGAGTGACAGACGAACTCGCGTGAAAAGTTAACGCACTGCTTTTCATTAACCATTCGATGCCTCTTCATGAAGTTCGCCGGCATCCATAAAAACAGCAGCGAGGATTCTTCGTGGATCCTGAGGGCGTACAGAACATAGCGGGAGCAGGTGAGGCGCCGGTCCTTGAGCCGGGGCAAACGCTTGCTTCCGTAACGGACAAAATCAGCTCGATCGTGCTGGGCCGCGGCACGTCGAAGGGCTGGATGTTCGGGTTCGCGGTCGCGCTGGCGCTGCTGATGATGTTCAACGTGGCGGTCACCTACCTGCTGATCAAGGGCGTGGGGATCTGGGGAATCAAGATTCCCATCGGATGGGGATTCGCGATCGTCAATTTCGTGTGGTGGATCGGAATCGGGCACGCTGGAACACTTATCTCCGCAATTCTTCTCCTGTTACACCAGAAGTGGCGCACATCCATCAACCGGTTTGCCGAGGCGATGACGCTGTTTGCCGTGGCTTGCGCGGGGATGTTTCCGCTGCTGCATATGGGGCGCCCGTGGCTTTTTTTCTGGCTGATGCCGTATCCCAACCCGATGTGGATGTGGCCGCAATTCCGTAGTCCGCTGGTGTGGGACGTGTTTGCGGTTTCAACGTACGCGACGGTTTCGCTGCTGTTCTGGTTCGTGGGGCTGATTCCCGACCTCGCGACGCTGCGCGACCGGGCCAAGAATCGCGCGGCGAGAATCATCTACGGAATATTTGCGATGGGCTGGCGCGGGTCGGCGGTGCACTGGAGCAGATATGAAGTAGCGTCACTCCTGCTGGCGGGGCTCGCGACGCCTCTGGTTGTATCGGTGCATACGGTGGTGAGTTTCGACTTCGCGGTTGCGATTGTTCCCGGATGGCACACGACAATCTTCCCTCCCTACTTCGTGGCCGGCGCTATCTATTCCGGGTTCGCGATGGTGATGACGCTGGCGATCCCGATCCGCAAGTTCTACCACCTGGAAGACATGGTGACGATGCGGCACCTGGAGAACATGGCCAAGGTGATGCTTGCCACCGGGATGATCGTCGCGTACGGGTACATGATGGAAACGTTCATGGCATTCTACAGCGGCAATTTGTATGACCGCTCGCTGATCATGAACCGGATGACGGGGCCGTACGCGGTGGTGTACTGGTCGCTGATTGCGTGCAACATCGTGATCCCGCAGGCGATGTGGTCGAGGAAAGTGCGAACGAGCATTACAGCGCTGTTCATCATTTCCCTGGTGGTGAATACGGGGATGTGGCTGGAGCGGTTCGTGATCGTGGTGATCAGCCTGAGCCGCGATTTCATGCCTTCGATCTGGAACATGTACTACCCGACGAAGTGGGATTGGATGACGTACATCGGGACGTTCGGGCTGTTCTTTACGCTGTTTTTGCTGTTCGTGCGATTCCTTCCGATGATTTCGATCGTGGAGATGAGGTCGCTGGTGCGGGAAACGGACGAGAAGCCGGAGAAATAGCAGGACGACGAAGAAGCAATGGCACAGATATTCCATCACAGCACGAACGTCATCTCGAGGCTGAGCATTTACGGGGGTGTGTTCATCCTCGGGTTGCTGGGAGCTGCGCTGTACGGGATCGAGCTATCGCCGTGGTACACGGACCAGCATGTGGCGCGGGAGCAGCCGGTTCCCTTCAGCCACAAGCACCATGCGGGAGAGCTGGGGATTGATTGCCGGTACTGCCACACGTCGGTCGAGAAATCGTCGTTCGCGGGACTGCCGCCGACGCAGACGTGCATGACCTGCCATTCGCGAATCTGGACGAATGCGGCGATGCTGGAGCCGGTCCGAGCGAGCTACCGGGACGACAAATCGATTGCGTGGACGCGAGTGAACGCACTGCCGGACTTCGTGTACTTCGATCACAGCATCCACGTGAGCAAAGGCGTCGGCTGCACGACGTGCCACGGACCGATCGCCGAGATGCCGCTGACGTGGCGCGCGGGGACGCTCTACATGCAGTGGTGCCTGGAGTGCCACCGGGAACCGGAGAAATACGTGCGGCCGAAGTCCGAGGTGTTCAATCCCTACTACGCGGCGCCGAAGAATCAGCTGGAACTGGGGCGAAAACTGGTGAAGGAATACAAGATTCAGAGCTTGCAGAACTGTTCGACGTGCCACCGGTGAAAACGGAGCGATGACGGAAAATTCCAACTCGAAGCAATTCCAGGACGAAGCGCTGAACGCGACGGTGGATCTGGCCGCAGCGCGGGCCAGGCTCGCGAAGAGCGGCGGGAGGCGATTCTGGCAGAGCCTGGACGAGCT